>CACOMD010000001.1 GCA_902628235.1 uncultured Prochlorococcus sp.
ACTTGCTAAATTTTTTGCTATTTGTTCAGTTAATTCATAACTAAAACCTGATATTTTTAAAAGGCATACCTTACAAAAAGGAAATAAATTTGATGCTTTTCTTAGCTTCAAATTTTCGTACAAAAAAGATTCATAATCTCTTTTTCTTAAATACGAAATTACTGGATGATTTGGCTGATATGTTTGAAAGATTACTTCACCATTCTTATCAGCCCTTCCTGATCTTCCTGCTAATTGAAGAAATAGTTGAAGTGATTTCTCTTCAGAAGATAAATCCGGACGATGTAGAAGCCCGTCTGCTGCTAAAACTACTGAAAGTGTAACGTTTGGCATATCTATTCCCTTCGCAATCATTTGAGTTCCCACTATTACATCCGCATTCCCTTTGGCGAATTCATTCAAAATCTTCCTATGCCCATCTTTGCCAGATGTAGTATCTCTATCAAATCTTAAGAGTCTTAATTGTGGTAGTTCATTACTAAGAAATTCAATTACTCTCTGAGTACCAATACCGAATGGTTTAAATGCTGTTGAATTACATTCTGGACATGAATTGATAAAGGTCCTCTTAAAAATCACACCAGTGACAACTTAACCATCTACCCCCTTTCTCACCTATATGAACAGTTAAAGCAGTATCGCAGTTTGGGCAATTTACGACATAACCACAATTTCTACAACTAAGGAAACCACTATATCCTCTTCTAGGAACAAGAATTATTGCCTGTTCATTTTTGATCTTCAACTTTGAAAGAGAATTTAATAATTCATTGCTTAAAATTTTCGCATTTCCTCTTTTAAATTCATCTCTCATATCTACAACTTTTATCTCAGGTATTTTGGTAGATGATATCCTTTCTGGCATTCGCATCATCTTGAATTTCTTTTCAAAATAAGCTTTTTTCCAAGTCGATAACGAAGGTGTTGCCGTCCCAAATATAATTTTGGCATTAATCATTTTAGATCTATCTATGGCAACTTCTCTAGCGTCATAACACGGCATAGGATTTTCCTGTTTATAAGAGTTATCATGCTCCTCATCTAATATAATTATTCCCAAATTTTTTATTGGAAGAAAAATTGAAGACCTAGTTCCAATAACTATAAGAGGTTCACTCGCATTTAAGATCTCACGCCAAACAGTCTGTCTATATTTTGGAGAGCAATTACTGTGATATTCAAATATGTTTTTTTTAAATTTTTCAGCAAATCTATCTATTAATTGAGGAATCAAACCGATCTCTGGAGCTAATATGAGGCAACTCTTTTTGAGGATTAATTGACTTTCTGCAATTCTTAAATATACTTCAGTTTTACCAGATCCCGTTTCTCCCCAAAGTAATAAAGCTTCTCCATATTTCATATCTTGAATTCCTCTAATCGCCTTCTTTTGCTGAATTGTAAGTATTGGAATTGGGGTGGGTGGAGAGCTATTTATATAAGAATTTAAAGAAATATTTACTGTTTTTTGGCGTTTTATTTTATTTAATATCCCTTTACTAATTAATATATTTATTTGATGTGAACTAAAACCTTGTTTAATTAATGTGCTTTGCCATACGCCCTTTTGGCTTTTTACTTTTTCTAATAATAAAGATTGTTTACTTGTTAATTTATGTTGTGATTTATCTCCATCATTATTAAAAGTTATCCATATTTTAGTAGATATTTCTGATCTAATATTTGATTTTCCAATCCATCCAGGGGGTAAGGCAGTTTTAAACATTTTTAATTCACTTACTTTATAGAAAATGGCCATCTGCTCTATCCATTCTCTCCACCAAGGCTGAAAAACTTTTTTCTCTATAATTTTTTCGATAGATAAATATTTAAATTCAGCTTTTGAATTATTATGAAAAATATTCTTTTCTACCACCAATCCATTTACTAAACGACCTTTAATTCTTACAAGTACAATATCACCAATATCCACACCTAAATATTTATCATCAAGATAATCAAATCTATTGCTATATCTACCAAAATCAAGTAAAACACCTAATTTAATAAGCATCGAAGATTGATTATTAGTTGCGAGCTTCAAAACTTTTTCTTAGTATTGGATTGTTGAACATTCCACAAAGTGTTTTTGCACATTGTATGCATCTAGTTCTGAGGGAAGACATGAAGCTTTGATCATTGATTTAAAAATTCAATTTTGATCTGCCAGTCTGAGAAAGCCCTAAACTTTTTGCCCTAGGTAATTTATAACACTAATTAAATTTTTCAACATTTTTCAAGCACTTTAACTTTTAAAACCTTTGTGAACAGATGAACTTCACCACAAAGCTAACTTTTGCTACTAAATGTACGGAATAGCCGTAATTAAAGTTTTATTTAGTTAAATTCACCCTAGAAAGGAGTACAACACTATGTGTCCAATAGCTACAGAGTCTAAAAATCCTAAGTCACGTTCTAAGAAAAAAATAAATAAGAATATTGATTTGACTGCAGTAAACCAAATGGAAAGCGTTAAGAATTTAGCAGGCGAAGTACATAATCAAAAATCTGATAGCGAAAAAGAATCTTTGGATAACAGTGAATATAGCCTTACAGATGAAGAAGCAAAAAATCTTGGTAACATAAAACTTGGACCTAAAGGTACTTATACTGAGGATTCAATTAGAGTTTATTTGCAAGAAATTGGAAGAATTAGATTACTAAGACCAGATGAAGAGATTGAGCTAGCTAGGAAAATAGCAGATTTACTTCAACTTGAAGAATTAGCAACACAATTTGAATCTGAGAAAGGACATTTCCCCTCAGTAAGAGAGTGGGCTGAACTAATAGATATGCCTCTCTCAAAATTTAGAAGAAGGTTATTACTCGGCAGAAGAGCAAAAGAAAAAATGGTTCAATCTAATCTGCGACTAGTTGTTTCCATTGCTAAGAAGTATATGAATAGAGGTTTATCTTTTCAAGACTTAATTCAAGAGGGAAGTTTAGGACTTATAAGAGCCGCTGAAAAGTTTGATCATGAAAAAGGTTATAAATTCTCAACCTATGCTACATGGTGGATTAGGCAAGCAATCACTAGAGCGATTGCAGACCAAAGTAGAACTATTAGATTACCTGTACATTTATACGAAACCATTTCAAGGATTAAAAAAACTACTAAAGTCTTAAGTCAAGAATTTGGAAGAAAACCTTCTGAAGAAGAAATAGCAGAAAGTATGGAAATGACTATTGAGAAATTAAGATTCATCGCAAAAAGTGCACAACTTCCAATATCCCTTGAAACCCCCATTGGCAAAGAAGAAGATTCAAGACTAGGAGATTTCATCGAGGCTGATATTGAGAATCCTGAGCAAGATGTCTCTAAAACCTTACTCAGAGAAGACTTAGAAGGTGTTCTTGCTACTTTAAGTCCAAGAGAAAGAGATGTGCTAAGGCTTAGATATGGAATAGATGATGGCAGGATGAAAACATTAGAAGAGATTGGTCAGATTTTTGATGTTACAAGAGAACGAATTAGACAAATAGAAGCCAAGGCACTTAGAAAATTAAGGCACCCAAACAGAAACGGAGTTTTAAAAGAATATATAAAATAAACTGATAGATTTATCTTCATTAAGTTGCTAAATAATATCTTTAAATGTTTACTTCTTTCTTTTAATCTTAAGTAAAGATAATCTTTTAATGACTAAAACAAATTTAAGAATAGCCACAAGAAGAAGTAAGTTAGCGATGGTGCAAACTTTATGGGTTAAAGCTGAGCTAGAAAGAAATATCCCTGATATAGAGGTCTCAATAGAAGCCATGGCAACTCAAGGAGATAAAATACTTGATGTTGCTTTAGCTAAGATTGGAGATAAAGGGCTATTTACGAAAGAACTTGAAGCTCAAATGCTTTTAGATAAAGCTGACATAGCCGTTCACTCTCTTAAAGATTTACCTACAAACTTACCAGAGGGTCTCACCCTAGGCTGCATTACAGAAAGAGAAGACCCTTCAGATGCTTTAGTTGTTAACAAAAAGAATGAGCTTTATAAATTAGAAACTTTACCTTCAGGATCTATCGTAGGAACAAGCTCATTAAGAAGACTTGCTCAATTAAGGTTTAATTTTCCCAATCTTGTCTTTAAAGACATTAGGGGTAATGTTTTAACTAGACTTGAAAAGTTAGATTCTGGAGAATTTGATTGTATTATTCTCGCGGCAGCTGGTTTAAAGAGATTAGGATTTGAATCAAGAATCCATCAACTAATTTCAAGTGAAATTTCATTACATGCAGTAGGTCAGGGTGCTTTAGGGATTGAGTGCAAAAAAGATGATAATAAAATAATAAAAATCATAAATGTTTTGAATCATAAGGAAACAAATAAGAGATGCTTAGCAGAAAGATCATTCTTACGAGAATTAGAGGGAGGTTGCCAAGTCCCAATAGGTGTTAACAGTGAAGTAAAAAATGATTTAATTTATTTAAAAGGTATGGTTGCTTCCATTGATGGGAAAAGACTTATTAAAGATTATTCAGAAGGTAATATTAATGAACCTGAAAAAATAGGAAAAATATTAGCTAACAAACTCAAAAGTAAAGGAGCAAATGAAATACTTAATGAAATATTCGACAAATTTCGTCAAAATTAATCAATTAAGTTTGGTTCAATATCTTTTTTATATCTCATCTCACAATCTTCAATGACTTTAATAGCTTCTTCAAGTCCTAAAAAACCATTTACTTTGCATGTTCCTGGCTTTTTTAAATCTTTATAATGTTCCCAATAGTAAGTAGTTTCTTTAATCCAATGAGGACCTAAATCTTCAAAAGTTTTTATATGTTCCATCCTTTTATCATCTGATAAAACAGCGATAATTTTATCATCAACTTCTCCTCCATCATCAAACTTCATAACACCAATAATTCTGGCTTCTACTATCGATCCTGGAATCAAAGGTTCTGTAACGGAGACAATTTCAATATCTAAAGGATCACCATCCTCATCCCACGTTTTCGGAATACACCCATATGCGAATGGATAAGCTAATGATGAATACCCAACCCTATCGAGCTTTAGATGACCTGTTTCAGTAATTAATTCATATTTATTTATTGTATTTGAATTTAATTCGACTATTGTATTAACTACCAATTTAGTTTCATCTGTAAAAGCATTTAATATATGTAATAAATTAGGAGTACTTTTACTTGGTGGTTGATTAAGATTTGCCATATTCTTTTGAAATTCTTTTATCTTACAATCTTATATCATTCAAAAAACTTTAAAAGTTATTATTCAAAATATATTTAATTTAATAAACTAATCTTTTTTTCTAAATAGGAAATGAAATAATTTGGTGACAATTCAAATTTTGTCACATCTTTTACTAATTCCATTGAATTCAAAGATCTTCCGTACTTATGTACATTTTCTTTAAGCCAGTTAATAATTAACTCATAAGACTGATTCGCAATCAAGTTATCAATTAATCCAAGGTCATCTTCTAACTTACTTGTTATTTGTGCACTTATTAGATGTCCGATTAAATATGAGGGGAAATAACCAAATGCACCTTCGCTCCAATGAACATCTTGTAAACATCCCAATTTATCATTAGGTGGTTTAACTCCTAAAAGATTTTCGTACCTAGTATTCCACTCAAATGGTAAATCCTCAGGATTTAAATTCCCCTCAATCAACTCGATTTCTAATTCGGTCCTTATGAGTATGTGTAAGCCATAACTGAGTTCATCAGCTTCAACTCTATTCAAACCAGCTTTAATTATATTCATTGATTTCCACAATTCCTCATAATTTTTTAGAGGACAACCTTTCTCAATAAAAAACTTAAAGAAACTTTGAGAAAAAGCCTTCGATTTCACAATCCTATTTTCCCAAAATAATGATTGGCTTTCATGTACTGCCATTGATGTTGCTTGACCTAAAGGCCAAGCAAACCATTGATGACTCTGCGAAGGTAAACCTTGTTCATATATCGAATGCCCCCATTCATGTGCAGTTGCTAAGAAACTTGAGAATGGTTCTCCTTTAACAATCCTTGTTGTTATTCTAAAATCTTTTGGCCCAAGTGTTATGGAAAACGGGTGAGGAGATTCTGCTACAGCAACCAGATTTTTATCTCTCCCAAAAACATCAAGTAATTTCTCAGAAAGATATTTCTGAGAATTATGATCTAAATCCCAATTATCTTTCTTGACCTCTTTAGTATTCTTTAACATTAATGGGACAGCTTCTTTAATAGGGTTAAATATTTTAAATAACCATTCTTTAGAAATATCAGGTTCATAAGGTTGAGCTAAAGTTTCCCAAGGAGTTAATTTATTTGAAATTTGCTTAGCTTCTTCAATACGCAATTTAATAAGTTCTTTGAAACAAGGGAGGAATATTTCATATTCTGAATTTTCTTTAGCTTGCTGCCAACTTTCATAACCACGTGATTTAGCTCTAGCTAAGTGTTCAACTAAAATTGGATCAATTCTGCTCTGTCTATCAAGTTCTTTTTTTAAAAGTTCAATATTTTTCATTTTTGAATTAAATTGAATTTCATCAATCCCATTAATTCCTTTTAATTCTGTTTCAGCTGAAATTATCAGATCAGAAAAAAGATTTGAAGAAGTTCTTTCATGCAGTATTTTTGCCAAATAAGTTAATTGATCAGCTCTCCAAGTCGCTCCTTTTCTAGGCATTATCGTATTTTGATCCCAATAAAGAGTATTTTGTATAGAGCCTAAAATTTGCGTTTCATTTAAATAAGCACCTAACCTATTCCAAGCGATCTCCTCCAAAAGTCTCTCCCAACAAATCTTTATGATAAAACTATTTTTTATAGTCAGCGAGAGATATAAAAAGTATATTTTAAAGAATAACTTAAAATTTTTCTAATAAATGGAACAAGTTATTTCATCAGTTAAAGTAATTACTAAAGGGCAGGGATTTACAGACATCACTTGTTCAGTTCAAAAATTTATTAGAGAGAATAATTTCGTTAATGGCATTTTAATTTTAAACGTTCTTCATACTAGCTGTAGTCTGACGTTAAATGAGAATGCAGATCCAAATGTTCTTCATGACCTAAGTAAATATATTGAATCAATAGTTCCATATAACTCCTATCAAGACTTAAATATACAACCTAAAGAAGTAGTTTATAAGCACTATCAAGAGGGAGAAGATGACATGCCTGCACATATAAAAACAGCTTTAACAAACAACTCTTTATCATTGAGCTTTCAGAATGAAAAACTTATTATCGGAGTTTGGCAGGCTATTTATTTGTGGGAACATCGTTTTGAGAGAAAAGAACGTCTAGTAAATATTCATGCCATTGGTGAAAAAATAAACAGAAACTATAATAAAAATAATTAGCTTACATAAATGAAACCATATCTATTAAAAGAGGAAGAGATTAAAGAATTACAAGCTAAAATACCAGGGTGGAAAATTGAATCAAAGTATATTGAAAGGAATATTAGCTTTCAGAATTTTGTAGAAGCTTTCTCTTTTATGACTAAAGTAGCTCTTCTTGCAGAAAAATATAATCACCATCCTAATTGGGAAAATGTCTATTCAATAGTCAGAATTAAATTATTTACTCATGACCTAGGCGGGATATCAAGCCTAGATCAAGTCCTGGCTTCAGAGATAAACAATTTACTTAAATAAATACATTATTTAATAGTCAAAAGTAGATATTTAAATAAACTTTATTAAAATAAAGGTATAAGGTTTAAAAAAAATGACAAATAAGCTTTTGCCAGTAACAATTATCAGTGGCTTTTTAGGATCTGGTAAAACTACTCTTTTGAACCACATACTAGCCAATCAAAAAGGTCTCAAAACAGCTGTATTAGTTAATGAATTTGGTGAAATTGGAATTGATAATGATTTAATTATTGAAACAAGTGAAGATATGATTGAATTAAGCAATGGGTGTATTTGCTGCACAATAAATGGAGAATTATTAACAGCCGTTAATAAAATCTTAGATAAAAATAAAAAAATTGATTATTTAATCGTTGAAACAACTGGACTTGCAGATCCATTACCAGTAGCTATGACTTTTGCTGGGAGTAGTCTTCGTTCAAGAGTAAGATTAGATTCGATAATTACATTAGTTGATGCTGAGAACTTTGATTTTGATATTGAAAAAACAAACATTGCATATGCTCAACTTTTATATGGAGATATATTGCTTTTGAATAAATGCGATTTAGTAGATGAAGAGAAAATAAAGAAAATTGAAGAAAAAATTTTTACAATTAAAACAGAACCAAGAATTTTAAGATGCACTAATAGTTCAGTTGAATTAGAAACGATAATAAGTGTAGGACTTTTTGAAACTGATAAATTTGAGCATAGTGAAATAATGGCAAACAATAAAACTTATAGAGTAAGTAACTCGCACGATCATTCGCACGATCATTCCCACGATCATTCCCACGATCATTCCCACGATCATTCGCACGATCATGGTAAAAGTAATACTATTGAAGGCTTTTGTTCAGTATCATTTCAATCTGAGGAACCATTCTCTTTAAGAAAATTCCAATATTTTTTAGATAATCAACTATCAAAAAATGTATTTAGAGCAAAAGGTATCCTTTGGTTTGTGGAAAGCGAAAGAAAGCATATTTTTCATTTAGCGGGGAAAAGATTCTCAATAGATGATGAAGATTGGGGAAATAATAAATGTAACAAGATAGTTCTAATTGGAAAGAATTTAAGTCAGAAAGAAATTCAAAACCAACTTGAAACATGTGTTACTCCAATTAATAGATAATTAGTCACAATTTTGAAATATTTTAAACATTTAATTTTTAAACATTTAATAAATAAAAATATAAAAATTATTGATATTTTTGCGTTAATTATTGCATCACTAATAACTCTGCCAATTTTCAACTTTTTGAGAGAAGGTTTTGTAATAATTTTGAATGGAAATTTTTCTGTTGGATTAACTGGCAAAGAAGAAATAATTGGAACTATAAAAATGCTTTTGCTTATAAGTCTTATTGGCGGTGGTTTGGGGGTATTGAACGCTTGGTTACTTTCAAATTGTAATTTTAAGTTTAGAAAAATTCTAAGGATATTACAGCTAATACCCTTAGCCTCACCTGCTTATCTTGTTACAGCAATATTTCAAGATTTAGGAAGTATATTTGGATATCAAATTACTGGTTTTTGGTGGGGGGTTTTAATAATATCCATATCTACTTATCCTTATGTATTCATATTAACTAATGAAAGTTTTAATAAATTTGGATTAAATCAGATTTTAGCTAGCAGGGGCTTAGGTGTAGGTCCATGGAAAAGTTTCTTTCGAATTGCACTGCCTATGTCATTGCCCTCTTTAGCAATAGGAATAAGTCTTATGTGCATGGAGGCAATGAATGAACTTGGAACTTTTGAATTATTGAATATTCCAACAATTTCAACAGGAATTGCAGAGAATTGGATCATTGAAGGTGATCTCAATAGTGGGATTGGATTAGCATTAATAGCCTTAATAATAGTTTTTTCATTAGTATTGACTGAGAAATTTTCTAGAAAGAAGTCAAAACGTTGGAGTGATAATCCCTCTATTAGTAATTCTCAAGGGTGGGAATTAGAGGGGATAAGGGCATATATGGCTATAATTTTTACTGCATTTCCAGCAATATTCTCACTAGGGATTCCACTAATATGGGTTGTTTTAAATATCGATCAAATTCCTCAAAGCTTTGAAGAAGATCTACTATTTCTAACTTTGCGAACCTTAGGATTAGGAGCTATTACAGCATTATTAGCGATAATTTTTTCTTTTCTTATTTCACTTTCTAAAAGATATAATAAAAGTATTATCCTCCGAATAACTTCTTTCCTCGCTGGGATTGGATATTCTATTCCTGGAACAGTATTAGCTATATTTTTGCTTACTGTAATTAATAATCCTGACTATTATATTTATTTACTGATGTGGGGATATATTACGCGTTTTCTAACGATTTCTAAAGGATCAATAGATTCAGCCTTAGAAAGGATCTCTCCATCAATGGATGAAGCTGCTATAGGATTAGGAGCAAATAATTTTAGAGTCATAAAAGAGATTCACATACCTCTGTTAAAAGGACCTGCACTGGTTGGAACACTCTTAGTGTTTATAGATACTATAAAAGAATTACCAGTCTCTTTTTTAATTAGGCCCTTAGATTTTGATACTTTATCAGTGAGAATATATCAATATGCGACTGATGGAAGACTTGGTTTAGCAATCTTGCCAGCCATTTTTATAACTTTATTGGGACTGATCGCATCAAGTACATTAATTCCCAGCTTAGATAAGAAAAATAATTAATTTCTTCTAATAACCTTCTTAAAAAATAGTGGAGCACTCAATAATAAATCTGCTGATGAAGAAACAAATCTAAAAATAATCAAACTCATTATTAAAGAACTTTGAGAGTAATCATCACCCATTAGAAAAAGAAAGCAACTTTCAAAAACTCCTATTCCTCCTGGTGCGGCAGGAACTATTAAACCTATTGACCAAGACAGGCAAAATATCGTAAATATAAAAATATAATCTATATTACTTAAATC
The DNA here is from genome assembly GCA_902628235.1 of uncultured Prochlorococcus sp. Lineage (GTDB taxonomy): Bacteria > Cyanobacteriota > Cyanobacteriia > PCC-6307 > Cyanobiaceae > Prochlorococcus_A. The sequence goes on from CACOMD010000001.1 coordinate 10,542, forward strand.
ATTAAAGATGTAAAAGCAGAAAATAAATCCGAAGAACTTAAATAAAATAAAAAGTATTTCAATACTTAATATTTTTAAAGGAAATATTGACTTAATTTTTATTTTTTCATCAAACTGTTTTTTTGTATAGTTTATTTTAAAGAGTCTTATACTTTTATTTTTGAAAGATTGAAGTTTAATTATTATTATATAAATTAAATCTCTATGCAAAAATATTGAGGGTAATAAGAATAATAAGAAAAAAGGATTATAAATTACACCTAAAGAAGCCAATAATAAAGATGCTGATAGCATAAAATAAGGTTCAATAATATTTACATAAAAAGCTAACTTTTCATTTAGTTTTCCTTTTAGAAAAGTAAATCTTTCAACAAAATGCCAAACCCCACCAGGAACATACTTTAAGCTATTTGTTAATATATAAAAAGATATTAAATTATTATTTTTTAAACTTTGACCAAACCATATAATAATATTTTTCCAAGCTAATCCATTTAAACATATACTCAATATGCAAAATAAAAATGATAAAAATATATAACTATAATAAATTTCTGCTTTAATTTCAAAAGAAATATCTTCTTTATAAAATATTAAGTAATAAGTAAAGTAAAAAATACTTATGAAAAAAAATATATTTTTGAATGCTTTAAGATTCATTTTTAGAAAATATTTTTTTATCAAAACTTTTATAATTTACTATTCTTTTAGATCTTTAAAAGGTTTAAAGTCTTTCATAGTATTACTAATAATTTTTCTTATTTCTGGAGCCGATTTTTGATATTTTTTTTGCAAATCCATTACCTCATCATGCTCAGGCTTTATAAATTTTTGTCCATTTGTCTTAGTAATTTCCTTACATCTAATATTACCTATAGATGTTACACATACACCTTCTTGTCTTGGCAAAATCCACCTTCCTTGTCTTCTCTCTCTAAGTCCTAGAGTTGTTGTATATTGAAACCATAATTGCCGAAAATACTCTTCCCTTTCTATGGGGACTATCGCTATGAGGGAAAAACCAATTCTATTTTTTTTCATATTTATTGCTTTATAAGAGATATCTAAAACACCCTCCTGTCTCATAAATTCGATAAAAGATGCTATGTCTTCAGAAGAATGATTGTCAATCCATGCTTCTTGTATGGAAATCTCTTCAAATACTAGACCATTCTTAAAGTAATTTTTTTTATGATTGGATGAATTAATCTCTAAAACTCTTAAGAGATTTGGGGATGGGAGAATTTTGTGACCTATTCCTATCCCGTATGAATTAATTGAATATTCAGGTGGAAATTCAAAAAAATTCACTAATGTTAAGAGTAATGATATCCCTGTAGGAGTGGAAAGCTCCTCATCTATAGAATATTTAGAACAAATATTCAATTTACTACTTGATAACAATTCAAGCACAACTGGTGAAGGGATAGGAATCTTGCCATGTTCTGAATTAATAAAGCCTTTTCCTAAATTAGGAGCATTACAAAAAATATTTTTAGGTTTCAAGTAATTAATAGCAGCACAAACACCTATAACATCAACGAGGGAATCCATACTGCCAATTTCATGAAAATGCACCTCATTAGGATCAACACCATGAACTTTTCCTTCAGCAATTGCAAGTAATTCAAAAACTTTTATTATCATTGATTCTAAATCTTTATCTAACAAGCCACTAAATATCAATGACTTTATATCCTTCCATTTCTTTTTTTTATTATTTATTAAAACATTAACTTCAGCTTTAATGCCTCTTAGGTTATAACTTTTAGATTCATTAAAGGTTAAAGAGAAAGAATTTTGTAATCCTAACTTGATTAAAGGTTTCTCAAAAACATTTTGAGGCACCCCTAAATCATATAAAGCAGCCAATAACATATCACCGGAGATCCCAGGTGAACATTCAATTAGAATTTCATCCATATCTCTTTTTTGCGTAAAGATGTACTTGCATTAAGAAGTAAACATTAAATAATTTCAGAAGTTTTAGTTTCAATTATCTGGAAATCTTCCAAAAATAATGAATTCTCTATCCTCATGACTTCAAGACTTACAAAAGAATTTATATGTTTCATTGATATTTCTCCTTTGACTAATATTTTAAAAGATTTATTTTTTTTATTTTGATTAGAAGGACATATTTTGATAATTAATTCTTTTTCTTGAATATTTATAAAAATTAATTTACCCCGAATTGAGAACAAATTATCTTTTAAACCCATTGATAGTAATACATCATGAGTTTTAGTAATATTATCATCATTACTTTTGAAGTTACTTGGGTCCCATATACCTGTAATTTGAAGATGAATACTATTTGAATCTTTATTTCTTGGGTAAACAATCCAATAATATTGTTTTTCAAAATTTATAAATTTTTTTATGATAGGTAAAGCTTTTCCAAGAACTACTGCATCAATTTTGAGACCATTTGAATCTTCTATAAATCCTTTATTTAATAAGTTATTTTCATGAGGTTTATACATTCCGCAAACTATTCCTATAGCTCTAAATTGTTTTTTATTTGAAACTTTTGGAATTGGGCTTTTAATCATTTAAAAATATTTTGAAATAAAATTCATCCAAGCTATAAAAGATTATATTTGCTTATCTTCTTTGATCATATCAAAAAATTTAATAGCATCATCAATTGCATCTGATGGTTTTGTCGCATCATTCATACTATTAGCTCTTCTGATCCTATCTACAATTTCGAAAGGATTAGTAGGTAAATCTAGATTATCTTTGTCTTCTAAATTCATGGTTCTATTTAATTCTAGTTCATTTAATTTATAACTCTCTTGAGCGAACGATTGATAGTTTATAAGAAAATTACAAGATATGAATAAACATATAAGATATCCAAAGTTATTGATTGTACTTTTTGATTGTTTCTTGTTTAAAGTCAAAACTATTTATATTTTAAATTTTTTGCTACTTTAATTTTACATAACTAATCCTAAATTGTTAATAGCCTCTTGGAATGTAAATTCAGTAAGGTCAAGATTATCACAAGTTATAAAATGGCTTGAAGATAAACAACCCGAGGTGCTTTGCCTTCAAGAGACAAAAGTATCAGACAAAGATTTTCCTCTTAAGGATTTTAAAAATATTGGTTATAATGTCAAGTTTTACGGACAAAAATCATATAATGGTGTAGCGATTATTAGTAAAGATAAAATTGGTGATACCAGATATGGTTTTAATGGTGAATTAAATGAATTACAAATTTCTGAGCAATTACATTCTCAAAAAAGAATATTAAGCGGGCTAATAAATGGAATTAGAATAATAAATGTTTATGTTCCAAACGGCTCCTCAATAAACTCTGAGAAATTCAATTATAAAGTTAGCTGGCTAGCAACGCTTTATAAATATTTGGTCAAACAATCAAAAAGGGGAGAGCCAACATGTCTTCTCGGTGACTTTAATATCGCTTTAAATGATGATGATATACATGACCCAGATAAGTTTACAGGCGGCATTATGGCATCAGAAGTTGAGCGTAAAATGTTAAAAGAAGCACTTGGTTCAAGATTTATAGATTCATTTCGGGTGTTTGAAAAATTCTCTGGACATTGGAGTTGGTGGGATTACCGTAATAATTCATTTGAATTGAACAAAGGTTGGCGTATAGATCATATTTACATAAGTAATAATCTTTTATCCAGTTTAAAAAGTTCAGTAATTGAAAGGAGTCAAAGAGAATATAATCAACCTAGCGATCATGCTCCAGTAATGATTAATTTAGATTTTCAAGAAAATTTAGTAGAATTTGAAGATGAAGATGACGACATATTTAATTTATAGAAATAAAAAATTTAAAATTAAAATTCCTTAAGAACCCCTATTGAAATAGGAAATTTGAACGAAATTTGTAATTTGCAACTTACTTTTCAATAAAATCAATTTACAATCCACTAAATCGCAAAGAAAACATCATAATGTAGAATTCCATACGAATTGACAAATTTCAATCTTATTTCTAATTTAGATCATGATACATTATTTCAAATTCTCTAAATTATTCATATCGTGACTGATATATTAAATATTTCTAAATCCCAAGAAATTTTTTCTGCTGCTCAAGGGCTTATGCCAGGAGGAGTTAGTTCACCAGTAAGAGCTTTCAAATCAGTTAATGGACAACCTATTGTTTTTGATAGAGTTAAAGGTCCATTTGCATGGGATATCGATGGTAATAGGTTTATAGATTACATTGGCAGCTGGGGTCCAGCAATATGCGGGCACGCTCATCCTGAGGTGACAACAGCCTTACAAGAAGCAATTGAAAAAGGTACTAGTTTTGGTGCTCCATGTGTTCTCGAGAATAAGCTTGCAGAAATGGTTATTGATGCTGTTCCTTCAGTAGAAATGGTTAGGTTCGTAAACAGCGGGACAGAAGCTTGCATGGCAGTTCTAAGGCTGATGAGAGCATTCACTGGTAGGGATAAAGTAATCAAATTTGATGGTTGTTATCATGGACACGCCGATATGTTTCTGGTGAAGGCAGGATCTGGCGTAGCAACTCTTGGCCTTCCTGATTCTCCAGGTGTTCCAAGAACTACTACGGCTAATACTTTAACCGCTCCATATAATGATCTTGAAGCTGTTAAAAAATTATTCTCAGAAAATCCCGATGCAATTTCTGGTGTAATTTTAGAACCGATTGTTGGTAATGCAGGTTTTATTAAACCGGAACCTGGATTCCTGGAAGGATTAAGAGAGTTAACTACAGAGAATGGAGCATTATTAGTATTTGATGAGGTTATGACTGGCTTCAGAATTAGTTACGGAGGAGCCCAAAAAAGATTTGGTGTAACTCCTGACTTAACTACTCTGGGCAAAGTTATCGGAGGAGGTTTACCAGTTGGTGCTTATGGAGGAAGGAAGGACATTATGGAAATGATCGCCCCTTCAGGTCCTGTTTATCAAGCCGGCACATTAAGTGGGAATCCTCTTGCTATGACCGCGGGAATTAAGACTTTAGAATTATTAAAGCAAGAGGGAACCTATGAAAAGTTAGAGGCAACAACTTCTAGACTCATTGAAGGAATTATTCAAGCTGCTATGAATAATGGTATTTCAATTAATGGTGGAAGTGTAAGTGCAATGTTTGGTTTCTTTTTATGTGAGGGTCCAGTTAGAAATTTTGAGGAAGCAAAATCTACCAATTCTGAATTGTTCGGTAAACTTCATAGAGAAATGCTAACTAGAGGGGTATATCTTGCTCCAAGTTCATTTGAAGCTGGTTTTACCTCCCTAGCACATTCAGAAGAAGAAATTGATCAAACTATAGAAGCATTTGAACAATCCTTTAAAAATTTAAAAAATTAAGGTTATCTCCTGTCCCCATTAACAATTACTGGTGGAGTACTACTTGAAGTACCTGGTAACCCAGGCACAACTTGTGTCCTGCCATCCCATTTATCTAAGAAAAGCTTGAATAGAACTTGATCATTTAAACCTTTATTGAGAGTTTCATATCTCAAAGCTTCTTGTTCAGCTATTTCAACTTCTGTTTTAGCTCTTAAGAGTAACTGTCCAGCTATTTGCTTTTGTTCAATTGCTGCTCTATATTCTTCAGCAATTTCTAATCCTGTAAGATCTAAACTCTTGACATCAACGTAATCAAAAGAATTTAGTTCTTTGGCGACTGTATCAGCAACTTTTTCAGAAATAACATTAAACTCAGTGGCTATTGTTTCTAATTCATACTGTGAGAAAACTGACTTTAAAGCTTTTAATAATGAAGGTTGAACTATTTTCTGGTAGACATCACTATTTCTACTAGCGATTGTGGCAAATATCCTACCTGCTTCATTGGGTTTGACCGAATATTTAACTGTTGCGGTTGCTCTAATGACTTGAAGATCTTTAGTTAAGGTTTCAAATTTCTCTGGTTGGACTTGAGTCTTGATATCAAAAGGATAAACATTTTGAATAAAAGGTATTTTGGCATTCAAACCAGCTCTTCTGGAACCGCCACTTACCTTTCCAAGAGTTGTTACAACGGCAACCTGGCCTGATGGTACAACAAATAAAGATTGTGTTAATAGTAAAAATCCTGTAAAAGATAAAACAATTAATAAAGTTGCTGTTCCTCCTGGACCTGTCGGAGTGACATTTTTAAAAGAAGATGACATTAAAATTTAAATTTTTTTTATCTTATTTAAATTAATTAATTATTGCATTGTTAAATTCTCTAAATTAAATATATTTTTAATAATTCTTTTTTATTAGATCAATAATTAAATTTATTATTCTGTTTTAAATTGCTTCAAAAGTATAAGATAGAGACTCTCATCAATTTCTCTTACATCATATTCTGAAGGAAGCATTCCATGCTTATGTTCATGAACGGCCATCCAGCAAAACTTTTCTAACTCGTTTTCTGAGAAATTAGGGTAATTTCTAACTTTAGAAATAAGTAATTTCATTAATGAATCTGAATAATCTACCATTAAAAAATCTAATTTTAAATAATAATATTAACGATAATTATTTGTTTGTAGAGGAATTTTAAATTTTTCTTCAAAGCCTTCCATCATCCCAATAGCCAATTGGAGATCATTTTTACTTTTGCTAGCAACTCTTAAACTATCTCCCTGAATACTGACATTTATTTTTTTAATATTATTTCTTAATTCTTTACTGATTTTCTTCGCAATTTCCTGGTCTAAACCTTTGATTAATTTTATATTTTGTTTAACTCTATTTCCACTAATAACTTCAATTGATTCAAAATCGAAGATTTTTAAAGATAATTTTCTTTTAGTAGCTTTTTGTCTAATAATGTCAATAACTGAATTTAAAGTTAATTCACTATCAGTGATTATAAAAACGCTCTCCTTCTCTAGCTCAACTGTAGTATCAGTACCTTTGAGATCATATCTCTGAGAGACTTCACGCTTAACTTGATCTAGTGTGTTAACAAGCTCTTGCCTATCAAAATCAGATACAACATCAAAAGAAAAATTTTCAGCCATTATTGTAAATTAATTAATAATATTATTATCTCTTTATAAAGATTTAAACAAAAGTTAGTATAAAAATTTAATCAAAAAATAATAAACTTACTACTTTTCCCATATCTTCAGCGCATCTGCAGCTATTTAACAAAGTTTCACTATCATGAAAGGCAAAACAAATTAATTGATCACATCTATTAATTATTTCTTGATTACATAAACTACTTGCGAGAGGTAAAGGTAAATTATCATTCTCAGTTTTTTCAATAAGGTGCATAACCTTCTCAAGCTGAGCTTTGATTTCTGGGATTTGTTTATCTAAACTTTGTGGAAGTAATACTGTTAGCAAAGATGGGTTAATTTCTAATACTGCCCTAATAACCGTTGCATTAACTCCTTGAGAACCAGATGTAATAATAGAATGGCCTTCCTCTGCTAAAGACCTAGCAATAAGTTCAATAAGATGAATATCTACAACAGGAACATGTCTACTTCCCAAAAAAGCGATTCTTCTTTTACTGTTATCTTGAAGTTTTGCAAGTTCTTGCGCGAGTGTATCAACACTTTCAGTTGAAGGGAGATCTAAAGAGCGACTCAAAATAATCTAAGTACCATATTTTGAAATTAGCAATATTCTCAGAAATTGCAGTCAAAATCAATTTTTGAAAGAATTCCATTAATATTTACATTCTCATGAACTAATTGGATGGCATAAGATGCCTTTATAGATTCATGTAATCTGACATGTCCAAAAGCTTGCTCTATTACTTCAACTGAAGCAAGAGTATCAATATCAACTTTTAAAATTGGTACTTCTAATTCTTCTGCTCGGTGAATAAGCTGAGGCAAAGGTTCGCCAATGCCAGTTAAAATCAAACATTGAGTTGAGGCCTCTAAGGCTGCTAACTGAATATCAGTTCTATCGGCGCCAGTAACGACAGCCATATTTCTTCTTCTTCTAAAAAATTCCATTGCAGAATTAACTCCCATTGCACCAATACTTAAAGTTTCAACAAGTAATTGTTGCTTATCAGGACAACAAATCACTTTTGCATCCAATCTTCTAATCAGTTCTCCAACGGTAACACTTCTAAGTAAAGGGGATTTAGGCATGACACCAAAAATCTCAATTCCTAATTCTTTTAAAGCAGGAATGATTGTAGTTTTGATATCTTCAATATCTGAAGGGACTACAGAATTCAATATAGCCCCAGCAAAATGATCACCTAATTGTTTTTTTGCATTTAAAAGTGCGTCAACACTTGTACTATTTTCCCATAAGTTAACAACTAAAACTTTTGAATCTAAAGTCTTTGCCAGCTGAGGAAGACTTAAACCATAAACCAATCCTTCATGAAGACTTCCAGCAGCCTCAAGAATATTAAGGCCATCAAAATTATCTTTTTTAAGCTCTTTTATTTGTTCAAAAGCTTTTCCAGGAGTAATATCTTTATTTATAATTCTTTTAGCTGAAGAAATATTATCTAATAAACCTACTGATGATATTAAATTTTTTTCGTCGATCCCTAAAGTAGAACTTATAAATTTTACATCATCATCAATAAGTCCTTCATAAGCCATTGATGGAAGATTAGTTAGTTCTATACAGGTAGCTAATGGTTTACCAATGCGGACTTTTTTATTATGGTCAATAATTTTTTTTGCAATTCCAAGAACTAATGCAGATTTACCACTAAATGGTTCACAAGATCCAATTAATAATATATGACTCATAAGTAATAATTAGTCCTTTAATTAGATTAGTATTTTTTTTACTAGTATTCAATTATTTATTTGGGAGAGAAAATTAAGTAGAAATCTTCTTAAATTAATTTATTAAAATAAATTAAAACTTAGATTGATTTTACCGAATTAATTATGCCTAATAAAAAGACAATTGGAATTACAGGAGCAGGAGGATCCCTTGGAAAAGCCTTAACAATAAAATTTAGTTCTCATGGGCATAAAATAATTGGTTTTACTCATAATCGAAATTTTCAAAAGCAAGACGAAAAAGGAACTAATGAATGGGTTTATTGGGAGTGCGGAAAAGAATTTCTACTTGAAAATAGCCTAGATAAGATAGACATTTTAATCTTGAATCATGGAATTTATGACTCTACAAATGATTTAGAACAATCAATCGAAATAAATGCCATTAGTAAAATTAAAATTTTAAGATTATTTGAAAAAATCTCGCTTTCACAACCGATTGATTCTTCACCAAAAGAAATCTGGATTAATACTTCTGAAGCAGAAATATTGCCTGCTTTAAATCCTTGTTATGAAATAAGTAAATCTTTAATAGGTCAAGTAGTAACTTTTAAAAAAAATTTCAATAATCAAAAGGAGTCATCAAATCTAATCATCAAAAAAATTATTCTTGGACCATTTAAATCTGAATTAAATCCAATTGGGATTATGTCTCCTAAATTAGTAGCAAATTTAATTTTCTATATTTCTAGAATTAGTAATTATCTAATTATTATCAGTCCAAATCCTTTAACTTATGTATTATTTCCTTTAAAAGAATTTTATTTTTTTGTATATTATAAATTTTTAAAATTTTTCAACGGAAGATTTTCAAATTAAAAATCTCTATCAGTTAGTATTTCTATCCCATCTTTTAATACAACAATTGTATGTTCCCATTGAGATGAGAATTTACCATCTTTAGTAACAACAGTCCATCTATCATTAAGAGTCTTGCAGTATTTTGTTCCAGCATTAACTATTGGTTCAACCGCCAATGTCATACCTTCTCTTAAAACGACATTGGGGAGATCTTTAGTTCTAAAATTAAAAACTGACGGCTCTTCATGCAGATTCCTTCCCACACCATGACCGGTATAATCTTCAACGACACTGAAACCATTTTCTTTAATTACATCTTCAATCGCACCTGCAATATCCAACAAAGTATTCCCAGCTTTTATTTTATTCAAACCAGCATATAAAGCTTCATAAGCAACATTGCAAAGTTTTTCTACTTCTTTATCTACAGAACCTACACAAATAGAAACACAACTATCTCCGTGATAACCATCCATATAAGCACCTGTATCAATCTTTACAAGGTCGCCTTCTTTAATTATTTTATTTTTATTTGGGATACCATGCACAACTTCATTATTTATACTTGAACAAATACTTGCTGGAAAACCATGATATCCTTTGAAGCTAGGAGTAGCTCCCATTTCTCTGATTCTTTTTTCTGCAAAGATATCTAGATCCTTTGTACTCATTCCAGGTTGTATTAAATCAATTATCTCACTAAGAACTTTTGATACAATTTTGCTGGATTTTTTTATTAATTTGATTTCTCTAGAAGTTTTTATCTCAATTCCTCTTTTACCTTCAATAAAAGGTACTTGATCTTGAGATTTAAACATTTTTTTATTTAGTAAAAGTTCAGCAAAATGTTTCATCGTTTTAAGCAAATTTTTTTTAATTCACAATACTCTTTATATAATTTAAACCTTTCATAAACCATTACGAGAAAAAGATATGAAATTTATTACTAGATTTTTAAAATTTACTAAATTTAGTTGTTTTTAAGAATCAATATTAATAGGATTTTAATTTCTACAATTAGATAAAATACTGAAATTGTTTAATAAAGTTACCTATAAAATTAAAAAAACAAATCCTTATTACTTAAAGGTTTCTAAAATCGAGTCGAAAGGTTAAGATATATACTTATGGTTTTTTTGTAGTCCTATGGCAAAAGATAGTAAATCTGTTGATTCAAAAAACATTAGTGTTGACGAAGGAAGTGAAGCTGATTCCTCACCTGAAGTAACTTCTAATGATTCTAAAACTGAATTGAATAAAATAATAAATTCTGGAAATTTGGTTCATGAATTTGAGGAATCGCAATTAAAAAAAGAATTACCTGAAATTTATGTTGGAGACACTGTAAAAGTTGGTGTAAAAATTACAGAAGGTAACAAAGAGAGAGTTCAACCCTACGAAGGTGTAGTAATTGCAAAGAGACATGGTGGATTAAATCAAACAATAACTGTCAGAAGGATTTTTCAAGGGATTGGGGTAGAAAGAATATTTATGCTACATAGTCCACAAGTTGCCTCTCTAAAAGTTGAACGTAGAGGTAAAGTAAGGAGAGCTAAGCTATTCTATTTAAGAGATAGAGTAGGTAAAGCTACTCGTGTTAAACAACGCTTCGACCGTTAGAGTTGTGAAATAAATTCACCCTATCGGTCAAAAAGGCGCTTATAATCAAAATTATGCGCCGTTAGTTCAGTTGGTAGAACGCAGGTCTCCAAAACCTGATGTCGGGGGTTCAAGTCCTCCACGGCGCGTTTGAATCAACATTATGTAATTTATTTTTTTTGTGATGGAGTTAGATCTTCAACCAGGGGACGTAGTAAAAGTCCTAGAATCAGCCGCCCTAGGATGGGTAAGAGCGAGAGTTATCAGAGTAAAATCTGGTGGTAGAGTTGTAGTACAAAGTGATCAAGGCAGAGAATTTACTGCTAGAGGTAATCAAGTAAGACTTATTGAACCAGCTGGTTTTAGACCTTAATCTTTTAAGATAATTAATGCACTACTCAAATAAATTTAAATTGTTTGACAAACAAAATAAATTTTTTATTACAACAAAAATCTTTAGTTTTAACATCTTCTAATTTATACTAGTTAAGTAATATCCCATTATAATTTTGGGACCGTAGTTCAACTGGTTAGAGCACCGCCCTGTCACGGCGGAAGTTGCGGGTTCGAATCCCGTCGGTCCCGTACCAAAAAGAAATTCTTGAAAAACCGTTTAAGACTAGCACCAAGTCCCACAGGTCTCTTACATATAGGTACCGCTAGAACAGCATTATTTAACTGGCTATATGCTAAGAAAACTAATGGCAAATTTTTACTAAGGATTGAAGATACAGATTTATCTCGTTCTAAACCTGAATTCACAAAAAATATATTAGAGGGATTAAGTTGGCTAGGATTAAATTGGGATGAAGATCCAATTAATCAAAGTGAAAGGATTAATATACATAAGTTAATTATTAAAAAACTTCTAGATCAAGGACTGGCTTATAGATGTTTCATGTCTGAAAAAGAATCTCAACAATTAAGAGAAACTCAAAAGAAGAACGGTTTACCTCCCAAACATGACAATAGATATAGAGACCTATCTAAAAGTGAAATTGAAAGTTTTATAAGTGAAGGTAAGTCATCAGTCATTAGATTCAAAATTGATGATAATGCACAAATTAATTGGCATGACGAGATAAGAGGTGAAATTAAATGGCTTGGGAAAGACCTTGGAGGAGATATGGTCTTATCAAGAAGGGCTAATGGGGATGATATAGGTTCACCTCTTTATAACTTAGCAGTTGTTATTGATGATAATTTTATGAATATTACTCACGTTATTCGGGGAGAAGATCATATTTCTAATACGGCAAAACAAATCTTAATTTATAAAGCTTTAAAGTATGAACTCCCTAAATTTTCACACGCCCCTTTAATTTTAAATATTGAAGGGAAAAAATTATCAAAACGGGACTCTGTAACATCTATTGATGAATTCAAAGAAATGGGTTATCTCCCTGATGCCCTTGCCAACTACATGCTCCTATTAGGATGGTCTCCTAAATCCTGTGAGAATGAAATACAATCCCTAGAAAATATTTCGAAGATATTTGATATAAAAGACGTTAATAAAGCAGGTGCAAAATTTAATTGGGAAAAACTTAATTGGATCAATTCTCAATACATTAAAAATATGGATTCTAATAATTTGTTTATTATCTTTAGAAACTATTGGGAAAAGGAAGGTTGGGAAATACCTTCTCGAGAATGGGGTTTAAATTTAACACTTTTAATTCAGGACTCAATTATCGTTCTCAAAGACGTATTAGACCAGTCAAAACCATTTTTTAAATTACAAGAAGTTGATAATAAAAGTATTGATTTTTTAAAAAGCAACAACGTAAAACCTCTGTTAAAAAATGTAATTGAGTTAATTAGTAAAGAAAATCAAACTATTGATCGAAATAATATAAAGGAAATAATTGAGGAGATTTCTATCAAATATAAAATCAAAAAAGGTATCTTAATGAAATCGCTTAGGATTGCATTTTTTGGATGTTTAAGCGGTCCAGACTTAATAGAAAGTTGGTTACTTTTATCCGAGAAAGGTGAAGACCTTTCAAGGATTAAGAGATGTTTAGACATTATTTAAATTTTCTGAATCTATAAGGTTTAAAAATTTTGCAAGTGGTTTAGCTGTTAGACCTTGTATACCTACAGTCATTAAGATTGTTAGAAAAACCAAGCCTTGAAGTCTTCCTGAACCCAGTACTCCCGCTTGCTCTAATCTAATTGAAAATAATGAAGCCACTGCAGCTGTGACAATACCTCTTGGTGCTAGCCAAGCCAAAAATATTCTTTCTTTAATATCTAATTCTTGACCAATAGTTGCTAAGGAAACCGAAATTGGTCTTACCACAATCATCATCATAAACACGCAAATAACTCCTCCCCAACCCAGAGGACTTAATTCGCCCCAAGAGACATCAGAAGCCAAAAGAGGAAAAAGAACTGTAATCGCCAATTGAGCTAATTCGCTAATAAGATTGTCTAACCTCTCTTTATCAATTACTTCTCTTTTACCAACAATAAATCCCGCGGCAACTGAAGCAGGTAAACCTGATTCAGGAAGAAAATATTCACAGATGCCATATACCAGAAAAATTATGCCAACAGTGACTTGAAGTTCTATACCCAATGAAGAATCACTTTTAATTTTTTTTAGGATTTCAGATAAGAGCCAGCCAGCGACAAGTCCAATTAATACTCCTCCTCCTAATCTCTGCATTAAAGCAATAAATACTTCTTTTATTCCATGCAAATCACCCAATAAAAGTTCTAAAATTAATAATGCCAGTACAGCTCCTATGGGTTCTAAAACTAAGCCCTCAGCTTTCAATACACTTGACAAAGGTGATGCAAGTTTTATTTGTTCCACTAATGGAGATATTACTGTTGGTCCAGTAGCTAAAACTATTGAACTATAGACTGCTGCTATAGGCCAAGATAAACCAGCAAACACATGCGCTATTAATACTCCTCCAGCTAAAGAAATAATTAACCTTAATAGCGATATTCTTAAAACAGTAGATCTTACGTTACCTTCAGGCAATTTGAGATTTAAGCCCCCTTCAAATAAAACTAAGCAAACCAATAATCCGACAATTGTCTCCAATCCTTGCCCAAGATCCAAAGGCTCAACTAATCCAAATCCTGAGCGCCCGATCAGTAAACCTGATAATAAAAGAATTACTACGCTAGGAAATCCTGTAATAGAAGATATTAAACGAGCTATTGCCCCTGCAAATACAGTTATACCCCAAAGTAATCCAAGCCTCTCAGGCGTCATATAAATTTCCGATAATAAATAATATCAATTTATTTGATTAAATCAACAAATATAATTTTAGTCTACACCACAAAATATTTATTAATCTTAAAGAGTCCTACTAAATAAAAGTTTTCAAGAAGAAAATTTATTTAAAAGGGTAATAAATATTAATAAGAAGCCTATTCCAACAGTTGCCATCCTCCCATTCCAGATTTCAGCTTGAGGAGTAAAACCTCTTTTCCAAAGGTTTAATTCTGCTTTATCAACAAGATTTCTTGTATCTTGGTCCAAATTGTTAACATTTTTATTCATTAGTAATTAAATTAAAATGGTGGATTTTGATCATAAAGACACATTGCTTGATCTATTGGTAGCCTTGCTGCGACTCCAAGATTTAAAGAACTCTGAAAATCCCCTAAACTAAGTCTTGAGAGAGCTGCTGCACCAATCATCGCAGCATTATCAGTGCATAGAGATAAAGGTGCTAAATGAACTTTAATAGATTTTTCATAAGCTTTCTCAATCATCATTTTTCTTAACATATTATTTGCAGCTACACCTCCCACAACTACAAGATCATTTAATTTATGATCAGATGCACAATTAAGAGATCTTTCTACAAGTACTTCAGCCACAACTCTTTGAAAACTGGCAGCTATATCACTAATAGGAACATTTTCTTCGCTGTCTTTTAATTTCTCTACAAGCCGTAGAACAGCAGTTTTTAATCCACTAAAAGAAAAATCATATTTCAAAAAACCACCTTTTTTATCCGAGATTTTACACTTTGGCAAATCGTACTTCGAGGCATCTCCTTTCTTCGCGGCTTTCTCTATCGCAGGCCCTCCAGGATACCCAAGACCTAACAATCTTCCAACCTTATCAAAAGCCTCGCCAGCAGCATCATCATAACTTCTTCCAATTCTGAACATTTTTTTATTTTCCTCAACCTTAATTAATTCGGTATGCCCTCCACTAACCAAGAGGACAAGATAAGGTGGCTTGGGAGAATCCTGAGAAAAAAAAATTGAAGAAAGATGTCCATCAAGATGATGAATGCCTAAAAATGGTTTTGAATGCATCAAGCATAATGTTCTAGCAAATATAGATCCTATCCTTAAGCATCCAATCAAACCTGGTGCAACAGTTGAGGCGATACTATCAATCTGATTAATATTTTGATTGGCATCTTTAAGTGCCTGCTCGTAAACAGAAGGTATTAATTCTAGATGCTTTCTAGCTGCTAATTCAGGAACGACTCCACCCCACTTAGAATGATCTTTAACTTGTGAAGCAATAACATTTGAATGAATTCTATAAGTTCCATCATTATTAGATACTACAGAAACTGATGTCTCATCACAACTTGTTTCAATAGCAAGGACTAAAGCCATATATTGTTCTAGAATACTTTAACTTAATAATAATTTCCTTATCACCTAAGAGAATTAAAGATTGCGACTTATGAAATTCTTTTTTTCATTTATAACTTCAATTTTACTAATTATTGGAATGGCTCCATCAGCTTTTGCTGCAAAAGGTGCTGTACTTAATGCTGATAGGGCTAGTACAGAATATACCGCTTCAGCTCTTCAAAAATGTTCTGAGAATGCGAAGTTCATGGAAAGGGCCAGTGCAGCAAAAACCTCCAAGGATATAACTCGTTTCAATAGATATGGTAAAGCATTATGCGGAGATGACGGACTGCCTCATCTTATTATTGGGCCACCATTAGAACCATTTGGAGCTCTTTTGAATAGAGGACATGAAGGAGATCTCCTTATCCCAGGAGTTCTTTTCATATACATTGCTGGGATAATTGGATGGTCGGGAAGAGAATACCTTATAGAGTCTAAGAAAACTAAAGATCCTGCTGATATGGAAATTATTATTGATCTTAAATTAGCTAGAAGATGTCTTATAAAAGGAGCTCAATGGCCATTACTTGCTAATAGGCAAGGAAGAAATGGTGATTTAAGAGAAAAAGATAAAAACATTACTGTAAATGGACCACGCTAAATTAATTAACACTTTCTAATTAAAACAATGTTTAAAATTTTCAATACGAAATTCATGAGATCAGCTCCAATAATAGCTGCTATTTGGCTTACTATTACAGCTGGAATTATTATTGAATTCAATAGATTTTTCCCTGATCTTCTTTTCCATCCAATGAGCTAAATTAGTAAATAAATCTAATTAACTAATAATTTTAAAAATCTCATCAACTGTTTTATCTATTTCATAATTTTTTAATACATAATCAAAATCCTTTGAAGAACTTATTTCAAAATCTGCCCTTTCAAGTCTCTGAAGTATAGATTTTTCATCATCAGTTCCCCTATCTCGAATTCTTTTTTCTAACTCCTTTTTATTAGGAGGTAATAAAAATATTGAAATTATGTTTGAAAGTTTCTCTCTAACTTGGCATGCACCTTCAACCTCAATTTCTAAAATTACCTTATAACCATTTTGGATTTTTTCATTAATAATATCTATTGGTGTTCCATAATAGTTCCCAGCAAATTCTGCCCATTCAAGAAACATTTCATTACTAATCATTTCTTTAAACTTTTCTTTGGTTAAAAAATAATAATCTTTACCATGTTCTTCTCCCTCCCTAGGTTTCCTAGTCGTAGCAGAAATAGATATCCATATATTTTTATCTTTTTTCAGGATATTCTTCACAACTGTTCCTTTACCTACTCCACTTGGTCCAGTTATGATGATTAGTTTTTTAGGGTTTTTCATATGTTTATTTTTGCTGTTAAATTAGTATCTAGGAAAAGATAAATAATGCTTAAAGGTATTCCTCAAACAATGGACATAACATCCATTAAAGCTGTACTGCATGATCTATCAAATGAAATTTTACCTTCCAAATTTGAAACTGCACAACAACCTGAGCCAAACACAATACAAATTGGTTTTAGAGGAATAAATAATATAAGTTGGATAGAAGTTTGCTGGCAAGGGGATTGCGCACGAATCATCAAAATTGATAGGCCTGAGAAGCAAGGTAATACTAGCACTCTTGCAAGACAACTTAGTTGTGGACTTAAATATATGGCCTTAGTCTCAATAAAACAAGATAAATTTGAAAGAGTTATTCAACTAGAATTTGCAAAAAGGCCTGGAGAAGAAATAAGTAAATTTTTAATATTTGAATTAATGGGCAAACACAGTAATATTTTCTACTTAGATAAAAATCAAAAAATAATAGCTTTAGGGAAACAAATTAAATTATCTCAATCAAGTTTCAGAAAAATTTCAACAGGAAATTATTATTCACCACCTCCTCCTAATAATTTCAAAAAGGAACCTAATGAGAATGAAACTTTCGAAAAATGGAAAGAAAATTTATCATCATTTCCTGAACCTCTTAAAAATTCACTTTTGAACACATATCAAGGTGTTAGCCCTATTCTAATAAAACAAATAGAGCATTTAGCAAAATTAAAAAAATATGATTTGATGAATAAAAATATACTTTTAATTGATGATAAATATTTACAAGAAATTTTTATTATTTGGAAAAAATGGATAAATTGCTTTGTAAATAACAAATTTTATTATTCATCTTTCGATAATTATTTTTACAGTGTTTGGTTTCCAGAGAATAAAACAAATGCTCAAATTAATTTATCAAAAGAATTGAGTTATTATTATGATAATTTTTTAAAACTTAAAAAGATTGAGGAACTCGTTAAAAAAATAGACTCACTAATTTATAAACAATCAAATATTGAAAAAAAGAATTTTAATATCCAAAAACAACTTCTTAAAAACTCTGAAAATCATGAAGAGTATAAGCAAAAGGCAGATGACATTTTTCTAAACTTTCAAATTAATAAAGAAGATGTAATTAAAGCACAAAAATTATATAAGAAATCTAAGAAACTAAAAAGATCTAAAAATCTAATTTTTGAAAGGCTTTCAATCTATTCTGAAAAGCTAAGCAGGCTCGATGAATTTAGTGTAATGCTGGAAAATCTTAATTCCATTAATATTGGGACTTTAAAAATCAAACTAGATTTATTAAATGAATTAAAAGAAGAATTGTGTAGTGAATTTAATATAAATACAACTAAAGTTAATAAAACAAGAATTAATACTATTAATAAAGACTCTAATCCAATAGAAATAAATTCCCCCGAAGGAATTGTCATACAAATAGGTAGAAATATGAGACAAAATGATTTAATAAGCTTTAAATTCTCGAAGAAGCAAGATTTATGGTTTCATGCTCAGGAGACACCTGGTAGTCATGTGATTTTAAAAGCATCGACTAAAACTCCTAAAGAAGCAGATATTCAAATCTCAGCTGATATTGCAGCGTTTTTTTGTAAAGCGAAAGGTAACATCAAAGTTCCAATTACATTAGTAAAAATTAAAGACTTACAAAAAATTAAAAAGGGAGGTCTTGGATGCGTTTCATTCAAAAATAGTGAAATTATATGGGGAAATCCAACAAGAGGCAAAGAATATATTAAAAAAAATACTCAAAAATAATTATGATATATAATTAAAAAAAATATTGATTATGGTTGAATTTCTTTTAGGGTCTCACGAATTTTTAGGTAACCATAGTATTCCAGAATTTCTAGTGGGATATTTATTTGGAGCAGCATTAATAATTGGAGCTCCTACAGTATTTTTATTACTTGCTTTTGTAAGTGCTCTTATGAAAACAAACGGGAAAATGGGTGGATATAGAGAATACGAAACCTATGGGGAATCAACCTTAAATGATTGTCCACCTTTTCTATTACCTGATCCGACAAGTCCAAAATATAACAAATAATGATTGATCTATTAGTGTTTAAGAAATTAGATCAGAATTATAAAAAGATATGAATAATGTCACGAGAAAGATAAAGGGAAGTGCAGATGAGATAGGATCGATGTCTTTTATGGATCATTTAGAAGAATTACGTAGCAGAATTCTTAATTCAATATATTCAGTTTTAATTTGTATATTTATTAGCTTAATAGTAATTAAGCCACTTATCAGATTTTTAGAAATTCCTGCAAAAGATATTCGTTTATTACAACTTGCACCAGGTGAATTTTTATTTGTTGCAATTAAAGTTGCTGGTTATAGTGGATTAATTGTTTCATTGCCTTATATCTTTTATCAAATAATCTTATTTATATCCCCAGGATTAACAAATAAAGAAAAAAGCCTTCTCTTACCAGCTTTCATAGGTTCAGGTTTTTTATTTTTAATAGGATTGATATTCTCATGGTGGATACTAGTACCAGCTGCTATAAGTTTTTTCGTAAGATTTGGTGCTGAGATAGTTGAGCCTTTATGGTCTATTGAGAGATATTTTGATTTTATTTTATTATTAATGACTAGTACTGCTTTAGCTTTTCAATTGCCAGTTTTGCAGTTTATCCTGGGATCTCTAGGAATTATTTCTACAGAGCAAATGATTTCTAATTGGAGAATTGTAGTAATTTCTTCAGCAATTTTGTCAGCCATTATAACTCCCTCGACTGATCCTTTAACAATGTCACTTTTGTCATTATCTATTGTTTTATTGTATTTTATTGGAGCTGGGCTTACATTTTTATCTGAAACTTTTAAATCAAGAACTCTTTCATCTTTTCATTAATTTTCAATTGAAGGCTTACTGCCCTTCCCAATCTAGGCTTAGAATTTACAGTTCTTAGCCATTCCCTAACTAAATCTGCATATCCCCCTCTATTGAGAATCTCTATTTTTTCAGCCAACAATTCTTTATATTGAGCTTCTGACATAGGAAATGACTCTTGCTCTAAATATTTCCACATCATTTGAAAATATAAATAGTCCTTTCTTTTAAAAAGTCTAAAATCATATTTTCTACCCCACCTTTTATCTAAATAATAAATTATTTCATCAATTTCCAATGGTCTCATAAATTTATAAAGATGTTCAAAAGTAAACTTAATTCTCAAATTATTAAAAGTAATTCTATTATGAGGAAATTTTTTGCAAAGTAGATCATAATAGCTAATAAATAACAGTCCAGAGTATCGAATGACTCAACTAAGTTCCAATGATGTCCCTTCAATGGGGCGAAGGCAATTTATGAATCTTCTTACATTTGGCACTGCAACAGGAGTAGCCCTTGGAGCTTTATACCCAGTTGCTAATTACTTTATGCCTTTAAGGGCTGGTGGAACTGGAGGAGGTACTTCTGCTAAAGACGAGTTAGGTAATCCAATAACCAAAACTGGTTGGTTAGCTAATCATCAGCCTGGAGACAGAAGCTTAGTTCAAGGACTTAAGGGTGATCCAACTTATATAATCGTTCAAAATGATGGTGAGATAAGTAATTTTGGTTTGAATGCAATTTGTACACATTTGGGTTGTGTTGTTCCTTGGGATAGTGGTGCAAATAAATTTATTTGTCCATGTCATGGAAGTCAATATGATACAAATGGAAAGGTTGTTAGAGGTCCAGCTCCTTTATCGCTAGCTTTAGCTCATGTAGATATTGACGAAGAAGCTGTTCTCGTTAAACAATGGAGTGAAACAGATTTCAGGACCAATGAGAACCCATGGTGGGCTTAAAGATAATGAACAACCTAACAAAAACTATCATGAATAAAACTTTTTCTTACTTTTGTTTTCTCTTCCTAATATTCAATATATTTTTTTATTCAACACCATTAAACGCCTACCCATTTTGGGCACAACAAAATTATGAATCCCCAAGAGAGGCTACCGGCAAAATTGTATGTGCGAATTGTCATCTTGCTCAAATGCCTACTATTGCGGAAGTACCTCAATCAGTTGGAGCAGATAGTGTATTTAAAGCTATAGTTAAGATTCCTTATAAGAACGATTTAAAAGAGGTCGGGGCTGATGGGTCTGATGTCCCATTACAAGTTGGAGCAGTTGTAATGCTACCGGAAGGTTTTAAATTAGCACCCCAAGAAAGGTGGACAGAAGAAATTAAAGAGGAAACAGAGGGAGTATATTTTTCAAACTACAGTGATGAGAAAGAAAATATTATTATTGTTGGTCCATTACCAGGAGATTCTAATAAAGAAATTATATTTCCTGTTCTCTCACCAAATCCATCTGTAAATAAAGAATATCACTATGGCAAATATTCAATACATGTTGGAGCTAATAGAGGAAGGGGACAAGTTTACCCAAATGGTGATAAGAGTAATAATGCACTATTTACTTCAAGTTCTTCTGGAATAATAAATAAAATAAATACTAATGAAGACGGAACTATAAACATAGATATTAAAAATGAGGATGGGGATATTTCTACTGAAGTTTTGCCAATAGGTTCCCAAATAATTGTAAGTGAGAATGATGAAATTAAATCAGGGGATGCACTTACTTCTGATCCAAATGTTGGAGGTTTTGGACAATTAGATAAAGAAGTTGTATTACAAAGTCCTGTGAGAGTTATTGGTTTAATAGCATTCTTTATTGGTGTAGGTTTAACGCAAATATTATTAGTTCTGAAAAAGAAACAGGTTGAAAAGGTACAAGCTGCTGAGGGGATATAAAATATAATATCAGTAATGTATTTTTATCCTGCTTTATTAAAATCTCCAGGATCGCAATTATTAAATTTAGGATTCTTTAGTATTAAATGGTATGGACTATTAATTGCAATATCAGTACTGTTAGGCCTAAATTTATCAAAAAAACTTGCTAGATCTAGAGGGATTGATCCACATTTTTTTAGTGAGATATTACCTTCTCTAGTATTAAGTTCAATAATCGGAGCTAGGATTTATTATGTTATTTTTGAGTATCGACAATTTAGTGGAGATAATTTTTTTACTCCTATAAAAATACTCAATAATTATTTAAATATCCCTTCATTTTTAGCAATTTGGGAAGGGGGTATAGCAATACATGGTGCTTTATTGGGAGGATTTATTTCTATTTATTTATTTTGTAAATCAAAAAAAATCCCATTAAGAATATTTCTTGATTTATTAATGCCATCAGTTATCCTTGGTCAATCAATTGGTAGATGGGGAAATTTTTTTAATAATGAAGCTTTTGGGGTCCCAACCAATTTGCCTTGGAAAGTATTTATCCCATTAAGTAATAGACCTATTATTTTTGCAGACTCTCAGTTTTTCCATCCAACATTTTTATATGAATCATTATGGAATTTAATAATATTTATACTATTAATTTATGTATTTAAGAAACAAAGTAAAAATAATTTTTTTACACCTGGATTAATAACTTGTCTATATTTAATAACTTATAGTTTTGGAAGATTCTGGATTGAGGGTTTACGTATAGACTCGTTGTGTCTTGGAGGTTATCCACCATATTGTGAAGGAGGTTTGAGAATAGCACAATTTATAAGTATATTTTTATTTTCTTCTGGATTAATATGGTTGTATTTTTTAAAATTTAAACTTAATAAAAATAATTAAATTATGGAACGAAAAATATCATTTATTGGCGTTGGCCCTGGAGATCCAGAATTACTTACTATAAAAGCTATGAAAGAAATAAAGTCTGCGGAAGTCATATTATGGACTGATTCATTAATACCTGAAAAGATTATAAGTTTATCTAAAAAAAATGCTGAAAGGATTAAGACAAGCAGTATGAATTTGGAACAGATAGTGAAACTAATGATCGATAAATATCAAAAAGGGAAAAGAGTTATTAGATTGCATGATGGTGATCCTTGTTTATTTGGAGCGATTAATGAACAGATTAGTATACTGAAGAAAGAAAATATTAAAATTGAAGTAATTCCTGGAATAAGCGCTTTTCAAATAACAGCTGCCTGTCATCAGGCAGAACTTACTATTCCAGAGGTAACGCAGACAATAGTTTTATCAAGATATAAAGGGCGAACTGGCATGCCAGAAAAAGAGTCACTTAAAAACTTAGCTAAATTAAAATCGTCATTATGTCTTTATCTAAGTGCAAGGCATGTAGGTATTACGCAAAAAACTTTGTTGGAGTTTTATGATCCTTTAACTAAAGTTATTGTTGGGCATAGAGTTTCCTGGGATGATGGCTGGACAGAAATAATAAATTTAAAAGATATGGAAATATTTTCAAAGAAAAAAAAACTTATTCGTACAACAATTTATATAATTAGTCCGGCATTAGATAAGTTAAATAAAACTTCTAATTTATATAATCCTAATTATCAACATCTATTTAGAAAAATTTAATTAGTTTGAAGATTAAATAGTTTTCTAATTTGATTTAAAGTTGTTAGTTAAAAATTAACAGGTATAATTAAAAAAATTATTCATTGAAAACAATAAACATTTATACGGATAAGGATATGTCTTTAAAAAATATAGGTAATACTATAAAAGAAGCTAGAATTAGTAAAAATCAATCAGTAAACGAACTAGCTTCAAACTTAAGAATTAGTGAACAACAATTAAAAGCGATAGAAGAAGGAAGAGATGATTTATTGCCCGAAAAAGTTTTTGTAAAGGCCATGATTAAGAAAATCTCAGAAAAACTTAAAATCGATACAAATGACCTGATAAACGAATTCAATCATCAAAAAGAACAAATTAAAACTCAAGAAATTGTTGAAGATGAACCAAAGCAGGGAAATATTAAGAATTCATTTACTTTAATTTTCGTTTTTAATATTTTTATTTCTGGTTTAATAGGTTTTATAGCATCTTCATATATTTATAATTTCTTCTCAAATATTACTAATGAATCTGATACAAAAGATCTAATTAAAGATATTAAGTAACTTTTAATTCTAAACCTTTGCTTTCTTTTAAAATTTGGCTGCAAGATCTCAAACTCCATTTCTCTAAAAGAGGTTGAATATTTGAATTAACTGTAATTAAATTAAAAAGAAGTTGATTATCAGAAATTTTAAGATTTACTTTTAATATTGCAGGATTAGGTCTTTTATCTAAAGAGGAAGCCAATCTTAAGATTAAAGCCATATCTAGAGCAATTTCTTTATCTTCTTTAGAAATTAGAATTTGCCAAGATTCATGTCTCTTCTTTGGAAGTGTTTTTCTGTGATACCTTGCTATCGCTGCAATTATGTTTTTTTCAGATAAAGAATAACCTAATAATTCACAATTTCTAATCAAATACCAAGAATGTTTATGAAAAGCACTTAAATTAATTTGTTTACCAGTGTTACAAAGGAAACATGCTGCCCACAAAAGATTTCTTCCTTTATTTTTTAAGTCATTATGCAAAACATTTCTTGTTTGGTCATAAATTTGTAGAGCAAGAGATGCAACTCCTTCAGCGCGTGCTTTATCAACTGAAAATTTATCTGCCTGATGCATCACTGTAGTTTGACGAATATTACTTTGTAAACTAAATCTACTAGTTAGCATTCCTTTCCTAATCATCCAATCAATAACTAAGCCCTCTCTTAATGCTCTCTCACTTATTGTTAATTGAGAAATATTTAGCATCTCCATCGATATATTTAATATCAAAGCTCCTGGAATGATAATTTCAGATCTTCTTTCACTTAATGATGGGATCTTACGAAGATCTAAAGGCGTCAATTTAATTAACTTTAAAAGCATAGTCTCTAAGTTAGACTTTTCAATTTTATAACCATGCATTTTTTGTTTTGGTTCACCCATCTCAGATGATATTAAATTACCCAAAGCTATAGCAGTCCCACTTGTTGCTATCATCGAAATTGATTCATTTTTAACTAACCTCCTTTTGATTTTGCCGATAGAGGGCTCTAATGAACCTTGAATAAATGTTTTTATAAAATCAAGTCTAGAATTAGTTAATAGCTCATTTTTAAAAAAATCATTTTTAAGTTTAACCGCTCCAATACTTGCGCTTGTTAAAGCACGAGTATCTTCACTATTAGCAAGTATTAATTCTGTCGATCCTCCACCAATATCTAAAATAACATGGGATTTATTCCCCAAGGACATTCCAGATAAAACACCAAGATATATAAGACGAGCTTCTTCTGCGCCACTTATCAATTCAATTTCAATACCTATATCTTCTCTAACTCTTTTAATTAAATCTCTTCCATTAGGAGACTCTCTAACGGCGCTAGTAGCTGCAGCTAAAATCTTTAAGACACTATAGCTTGTACAATATTCTTTAAATCTTTTTAAGGTCTCAATTACTCTCTCCATTGCCTCATCTGTCAAATTACCATCATCATCTCTTTCTCCAAGTCTAGTAGTTGATTTCTCAGTAAATTTAATAGTGAAAGACTTTAAATCTGAATTAATTTGGGCTATTAGAAGATGCGTTGAATTTGTTCCTATATCGATTGAGGCTACACAAACATTTTTATCAATAATATTAATTGAGTTATTTTGCATTATCTTATAATTTTAAATCCCTAAAGATAATAGACACAATAGATAATATACTTAAGGTTGTTTGCTTATTTTTTAATTAAACTTATCTAGGCAAATTATTTAAACTTATGAAATAAAATTTCGTGTTTTTTCAAGAACTTAAAACATATTTACAGCCAATTTTTTCAATATTACGCTGGAATAAACCCACCGGAAGATTAATATTACTTATTCCAGCAGGTTGGAGTTTATGGTTAACTCCAGATAATAGTCCCAATTTATATTTAATAATAAAAATTTTATTTGGCGGATTATTTGTAAGTGGTTTTGGTTGTATTGCTAATGATATTTGGGATAAAGATATTGATAAGAAAGTTTTAAGGACAAAGAATAGACCTCTAGCTGATGATAAACTAAAAATAAAAGATGCTTATCTTATACTTTTCTTATTTTTATTAGGAAGTTTTTTGATAACCCTTTCTTTACCAGAGAAGGGCAGACTGCTTTCAATCATTTTAGCCTTAATAGCATTACCTTTAATCTTGATTTATCCATCCGCGAAAAGATGGTTTAGATTTCCTCAGATAATTTTATCCATTTGTTGGGGTTTTTCGGTTTTGATACCATGGGCAGCGCATGAAGGGAATTTAAATAGTCCTGTTCTATTTTTTTGTTGGCTCGGAACTGTATTCTGGACATTTGGATTTGACACCGTATACGCCTTAGCAGACAAAGAATATGATAAAAAAATTGGTATCAATAGTTCTGCTATTAATTTAGGATCATACACCAAAATAGCAATACAAATTTGTTATTTAATAGCTTCTGTCTCTTTAGCTATTTGTTCAATTTTGTCTCAATTAGGTTATATTTTTTGGCCAATTTGGATGATTACTTCAATTCTTATGCAGAAAGATGTAAGAAAAATATTTCAAAGAAAAGATTTATCACTAAATAAAATTAGCAACCACTTCAAAAATCAAGTTATTTATGGGACTCTTATTTTAATTGGAATAATAATAGGATAAATTTCACTGAAAATGATTGATAAATTAAAGGAAGGAAATATTGTAAAAGTAATAGCTCCAAGTTCATATATAGAGAATAAAAAAGAATTCTTTAGTGGAATTGAAATCATAAAAAATTGGGGTCTTAATGTTAAGTTTAGTAATTTAATTAATAGAAAATCTGGATACTTTGCGGGTAACGATAATACAAGATTTACAGAAATTGAGAAAGCACAAGATAGTGCACTTATTATTTGTGCAAAAGGAGGATGGGGAGCATCTAGGATATTGGAAAAAGCTCCAAAATGGAAAGACAAATGGTTATTAGGTTTCTCTGATAATTGTTCTTTATTACTATCAAAATATTCGAAGGGTTCATTTGGATCAATTCATGGGCCTACTATTTCAACTTTATCCAAGGAACCAAATTGGAGCCTTGATAGATTAAGAACCTTTCTTTTTGAAGGTTATTTAGAGGATATTATTGGTTTCCCCTTAAAAAAAGGAATAGCTAGAGGAGAAATTTTAATTTCTAATTTAACAATATTTTGTTTTTTGATTGGAACTAATGATATGCCTAATTGTGATGGGAAAATTATTATATTTGAAGATATAAATGAAGATATTTATAAAATAGATAGAATGTTTACATATATAAGAATGACAAAGGTACTAAAAAATATTGTCGGGATAGGTTTTGGTAATTTTTTCGATCAGAAAGAAACAGATAAAATAGACTATTTAGAAAAACTAATTATTGATAGATTTGCAGAATTTGATATCCCAATAATTACTAATCTTCCGGTAGGTCATTTAACAGGCAATGCTTGCATTCCTTACGGTTATAGAGGGATGTTAAATGGAAATAATGGTAAATTATCCATTATTTAATCTATATCTAACTATTTTCTAAAAATAAACTTGCAATCTTTAAATCAATTGGACTTGTAATTTTAATGTTAGTTGCATTACCTTCAATAATTTTTACTGGCCATTTTAACCGTTCAAATAATGAAGCATCATCTGTGACATTCCAACTATTATCTTTAGCTTTTTGATGAGCATTTCTTAATTGTGTCACTAAAAAACCCTGAGGAGTCTGAGCTGCCCATAAAGAGTTGCGATTTGGAGTCTCCTGAATAATTTGATTCTCATTAACGACTTTTATAGTGTCGGTAACTTTTACAGCTAATATAACCGCATCATTCTCTTCTAATTCAGTAAAACATTTATCTATTAATTCCGGTTTAATTAAACATCTTGCACCATCATGAATGAGAACTTTGATTGCATTCTTAGGCAGATTATTTACACCATTTCTAACTGATTCTTGCCTTGTGTTTCCTCCATTAATCCAATGTATTTTATCTGAGAATTCCTTAATTGAATTCATAATTTCAGATCTATCATGAGGTTGCCCAATAATACCAACCCAACTTACTTTTTGAGATAAAAAGACTGCTTTAAGTGTCCAATATAAAATAGACTCGCCATTTAATTTGAGAAGTAATTTATTCTTTCCAGCTTTCATTCTTCTGCCACTGCCTGCTGCTGGAATTAGTAAATGCAAAATTAAAAAATTTCTTTAGATTCTAATAATTATAAATAAAACATTAATGTTTGCACAATTAGTACTACGATCTAAATTGAGAATAAATTTAAAATGACTCAAAATAAAATGTTGTCAGGTAAAGTTGCTTTA
Source organism: uncultured Prochlorococcus sp. (assembly GCA_902628235.1). Lineage (GTDB taxonomy): Bacteria > Cyanobacteriota > Cyanobacteriia > PCC-6307 > Cyanobiaceae > Prochlorococcus_A. The sequence continues at coordinate 38,898 of CACOMD010000001.1, forward strand.
GTTACGGGGGCTAGCAGAGGTATCGGTAAATCAATTGCTTTGTCTCTTGGGGAATTAGGTGCAGAAGTTATTGTAAATTACTCTGCCTCAGACGCTTCAGCAGAAGAAGTTGTTAAATCAATTATTGCGAAAGGAGGTAATTCTTACAAATTAAGATTTGATGTTTCTGATGAAGAGTCTGTAAATAATGGAATAAATCAAATTATTAAAGACAGTGGAAAGATTGATATTCTTGTAAATAATGCTGGTATTACAAGAGATGGTCTTTTAATCAGAATGAAGGCATCTCAATGGGATGAGGTATTAAATACAAATTTGAGAGGTGTTTTCCTGTGTACAAAAAATGTATCTAAATTTATGATGAAACAACGTAGTGGGAAAATCATTAATATCACATCCATTGTTGGTTTGATAGGTAATCCTGGACAAGCTAATTATGCAGCTTCTAAAGCAGGTGTTATTGGTTTTACAAAAACCTGTGCTAAAGAATTTGCTTCTAGAGGAATACAAGTAAATGCTATAGCACCGGGTTTTATCGAAACAGAAATGACAGAAAACTTGAAGACTGATGATCTTTTGAAAATGATACCTTTGGGTAAGCTCGGTTCAGCTGATCAAATTGCAAGCTTGGTTAATTTTTTAGTTTCAAGCGAGGCAAGTGAATACATTACAGGACAAACTATCAGTATAGATGGAGGTATGAATGTGTAAGTATTGATGCCATTAATTAATTTAGTATTTTAAGTACCTTCATAAGGTTGACCTAACTCATCTCTTAATCTCCTGATCCTCTGTAAAAGCTTCAATCTTCTACTTCTGGCTGTCAATGTTAAAAAAAATCTTAGTGGAAAATAAACTAAGGTCATACCCGCTGCAAGAGTTGCAGTTAAAGTAAAAATAAAGTTTCCAGTATCTTCCATATTTTTAAGATACTATTTTTTTGATTAAATGTGGATTATAGATAGCAACAAATTCGGCTTTCCCCACTTTAGTCCATATTATAAAGCATAATTTCTGTGAGAAATTAGAATAGATTAAGCAATTAGTACAAAATGCCAAAGCAATTAAGTTTTTCAGATGAATCACGTGAATCTTTAGAAAAGGGAGTTAATACAGTTGCAAATGCTGTCAAAGTAACTCTTGGACCTAAAGCAAAAAATGTTGTGATTGAGAGAAAATTTGGTGCTCCAGATATTGTAAGAGATGGTTCTACAGTTGCTAAGGAAATAGATATTGAGAATCCTTTCGCTAATTTAGGAGCAAAATTAATAGAACAGGTAGCCTCTAAAACTAAAGAGAAAGCAGGAGATGGTACCACAACCGCAACGGTTCTAACTCAAAAGATGGTACAAGAAGGCTTAAAAAATATTGCTGCTGGTGCAAGCCCCATTGAGATTAAAAAAGGAATGAAAATTGCTTTAAATTACGTTTTAAAGATACTAAAAGATAAAAGCATTCAAATAGGTGGTACTGATATTGCAAAAGTAGCTACCGTTAGTGCTGGCGGAGATGAGGGAATAGGACAAATTATTACTAAAGCTATGGATATTGTTACTTCAGACGGAGTTATTACTGTAGAAGAATCTCAATCATTAGAAACTGAATTAGATATTACTGAAGGCATGTCTTTTGATAGAGGTTATAGTTCACCTTACTTTATAACCGATCAAGAGAGACAAATATGTGAGCTCGAAAATCCAAAGATATTAATTACTGACCAAAAAATATCAAATCTAAATAATCTTGTTCCTATTCTTGAAGAGATCCAAAAATCAGGAGAACCATTTCTAATTCTTGCTGAGGATATTGAAGGGGAAGCTCTTACAACTCTTGTGTTAAATAAAAATGCAGGAGTTCTAAATGTATCTGCAGTGAGAGCACCTTCCTTTGGAGAAAGAAGAAAAGCAGCGCTAGAGGATATTGCAATACTTACAGGCGGTAATTTAATTAGTGAAGATAAATCTATGACTCTTGATAAAGTAACTTTAAATGATCTTGGCAAAGCTAGAAAAATCACCATAACAAAAGATAAAACTACAATTGTTGCTTTTGAAGATACCAAAGATCTTGTAAAAGAAAGGGTTATAAAATTAAAAAATGAAGTAGAAATAACTGAAACTGATTATGACAAAGACAAAATTAACGAAAGGATCGCAAAACTTTCTGGAGGAGTCGCCTTAATAAAAGTAGGAGCTGCCACAGAAACTGAAATGAAGTATAAAAAATTAAGAATAGAAGATTCCTTAAATGCTACAAGGGCAGCTATTGAAGAGGGTGTAGTGCCTGGAGGAGGGCAAACATTAATTGAACTTTCAGAGCATCTTGAAAGTTTTAATAATGATTTAGACCCAGATCAAAAAACAGGTCTTGATATAGTCGCAAAAGCACTTCAAGAGCCTGCTAAACAGATCGCAAAAAATGCAGGATTCAATGGAGAAGTCGTAGCAGCAGATATTAAAAGACTAAAAAAGGGATTCAACGTCGTTACTGGCGAGTATGAGGATCTTAATGAATCGGGAATTATAGATCCTTCAAAAGTGCTTCGCTTATCACTAGAAGACGCTGTATCAATTGCCTCTATGCTTTTAACAACAGAAGTGTCAGTTGCAGATATTCCCGAGCCAGAGGCTCCATCTCCAGAAGGAGATCCCATGGGAGGAATGGGTGGCATGGGTATGCCTGGTATGGGAGGAATGGGTGGCATGGGCATGCCCGGTATGGGTGGCATGGGTATGCCTGGTATGGGAGGAATGGGTGGCATGGGCATGCCTGGTATGGGTGGCATGGGTATGCCTGGTATGATGTAGAAACCTTTATTTATTTAGATTAAAAATACTCATCTTATATTTTTCCTAAGTTAATTTCTTGTTTAATAGTGGCCTGATAATCACTAAAGATAAAATAGTTAACAGAAATAATAAACTAATACAATTCCTACAAGTTAAATCACCATAAGGTGCATTAAAAGCTATTAAATCTAAATTAAAATTAGCAGAATATGCAATTCTTATTGGCTCAATTGCAAACGTTAATGGATTAAATGAAGCAATCCATCCCAGCCAAGAAGGCATAAAGGATATTGGAGCCAAGGCAGTACTAGCGAATAAGAGAGGTAAATTAACAACAAAAATAAGGGCAATTAGTTCTATATGTCCTGGAAGAACAAAAGCTAAACATAAACTTATTGAAGTGACGAATAAAACCAATAGTATTAAAGTAGCGAAAACAATACCTAATCCATAAAAATTAGGGAATCCATAACCCAGTAAAAAAGAAATAAACATTATTGCCAAACTTTGAACAAAGCTAAGTATTGTGATGTAAAAGAAGGAAGATAAAACTATAGATAAACGACTAGCAAGAGGGGCTACTAATAATCTATTTAGGAATCCAAATTCTCTATCAAACATAAGTGGTAAACCAGAATTTAAAGCTCCACTAAACGCTGTAAAAACTATCAATCCAGCTCCTAAGAAATTCCCATAAGAATCAACTCCCGGTAAGAAATCTTTTGGGGCATTCGCAAATAAAGCTCCAAATAAAAACAGCCAAATAATTGGCTGCAATATTCCGGCAAAAAATGTTGAAGGTCTTCTTTTTAATTGGATAAATAATCTCTTGGTTAAAGCCGCAGTTTCCTGATAAAGGAATATAAAATTATTTTTTGTTATTTCCATTAACAGTTAAGTTTACAAAGTTTATTATAAGTAAATCATATACCTAAAATATTAAATTACCTCATAGATTGTTTTGATTCTTTTTTGAGATCTCTTTTACCTGTCATATATATTTCTGCATCTTGAAGAGTTTTTCCCGTGGCTTGAAGATATACATCATCAAGACTAGGTTGGCTTTGAGATAAAGAAAATATTTTAAATTTTGAAAATGCTAATTCTACTTTTAATTTTGTAATTAAATCTTTATCTCTATCTGCAATAAAATTTAAAGAATAACCTTGTGAGGCATTAATTACAATTTGACTAATCCCATCAATTTTTTCTAATATTTTTTTAACTTTTTCGGATTCAAGAGAATCACTAAATTCTCGAACTTTCAATATTATTCTATCTCCTCCAAATTTGCTTTTTAATTGAGTGGGGTTACCTTGATCAATTATTTTCCCATCATTTATTATTACAACTGTATCCGCTAGTTTATCAATTTCATCAAGATAATGACTACTTAAAATTATTGTCATCCCATCTTTCTTTAAATCATGTAATAAGCCCCATATAATATTTCTACTTTCAATATCAAGACCTACTGTCGGTTCATCAAGTATTAAAACTTTTGGCAAATGTAAAAGTCCAGCGGCTAAATCAATTCTTCTTTTCATCCCTCCTGAATAAGTTCCGCATTTTCTATCAATCCAATTTTGCATATCTAATTGATTAATTAATAATTCAATTCTTTCTAATTTATTAGATTGATCTATGTGATATAAATCCGCTTGAAAATCTAACAACTCTCTTCCGGTGAGGATTTTATCAAGGGCAATCTCTTGAGCCACATATCCAATTAATTCTCTAATTTTTCTTGGCTCTTTAATAACATCAATATTATTTATTTTAATTGTTCCTTCATCTGGAGAAATCAAAGTTGCTAAAGTCCTGAGTAAAGTTGTTTTACCTGCTCCATTAGGACCTAAGATTCCAAATAAACTGCCTTCTGCGATGTTAATATTTATTTTCTTGAGAGCTTTAACATCTAAATAATTTTTTGATAGATTTTTAATTTGAATTTGATTCATCAAAGTTGAATTTTTTTTTAACTAGAAATTTATTAAATAATTTAATTGTGAAAAAATTGATGAGGCAATTTTTAATGTTTGTTCTTCAAATTCAACCGAAAGATTAGTTCTTGCTAATAACAGCAACAGGCAAATTCCAAACATATACAGGATAGACCATCTAAATAAACTTTTGGCTAGTATTAAATCATCTGGAGAATTTTTCAATCTAGAAATCAATTGTAATAATCTAGCGTTAAATGGTATAACCATAATTTCATATAAAAGTCCACCTTCAGGAAGTGCAAAAATTCCAAAGATACTCATAACAACAGTTGCTAATCCATATTTAGAAATTGCATTGACAGTAAAAGCAGAACCTTTTACCGCAGGGAGCATGGGTATACCGACAGACGCATAATCATCTTTGAGTAAAATAGCTAATGCCCAGAAATGAGCAGGAGTCCAAAGCATCACCAAACAGAAAAGCCACCATCCACTTAAACCTATATGCCCTGTAGCTGCAGATGCCCCAACTAAAGGAGGTATTGCACCTGCTACTCCACCAATAACAATATTCTGAGTAGTTCTCGGTTTAAGAATTATGGTATAGAGAAGCACATAACTACACAAACCTAAAAGTGTTAAGCCCGCAGCAAGATAATTTACACCGCTAACTAAAAGCATTGCAGCTGCCAATGTACATGAAATTGCTCCAAAGAAAACAGTATTAAATGATAATTTACCTGCTGGCAATGCTCTACCACTAGTTCTTTTCATATTCTTATCTAGATCCATTTCCCATAGACAATTTAGAGCACCTGCAGCTGCAGCTGCTAGTGCTCCACCTCCAAGAGTACAAACCAACTTAGGAGAAGCCAAAGGCCACTCTTCGCTTAAAGCCATACCCCCTAAGGTTGTAGCTAAAAGAAGAGGAATCAGCCTAGGTTTAGCGACTTCTAACCATGGTGGAAGTTTTATTTTTTTTCTTGAAGGGACAACATCTTCTCTTATGGAAGGTTGAACACTTATATTTTCAAAATTACTTTTCATTAGTTGAAACTTAAAATTACATTACTTTTAGTTGAGTTAAATAGTATATTTTCTGAAGATTTTTTAAATATTAAAGTTGATAGAATTGCCACCATAAGGGAAGCCACAATTTGATGGCTAATAATTATGAGAGGTTCATTTAAGTTTGTTTTTAAACTTATTACCCCCAAAGTTATTTGAGATATTAAAAGTAAGAAAACTGAAACTAGGAATTTCCAATTATTTTTAAATAAATCAAATTTTAAAAGTGAAACCAATATTATTGATGTAATTGTAATAAAAACTGGAATCGCGAATAATTTATGAGTATTTAATACAATACAATTTTGATTCAAAGACAAACATAGATGTGCTGACCATGTTGAAGAAAGTCTTACTCCAATAACTGATTGAACTAAAGTAAGAGAAAGAGGTATAGACAAAAGATATTTCCACCAAAGAATATTTTTATCCATTTCTTTATTTATTAAAGCTTGATTCACATAAATAGCTGTTATCAAAATAATAAATGCTATTAAAAGATGACTCATTACAGAGAAAGAGGAAAGCATATTGATAACTGTCAGTGCTCCTAATGTCCCTTGCAAAATAATTAAAAAAACTAAAAATGAATATATCTTTGGTAACCAATTTGGCAAGAATTTTTTCCAGAGAAAAGATAAAGCGAATTGAATAACAATTAAAATACCCACTAAAAAAGCATCTAATCTATGAAACCATTCGAGAAATACTCTTAAATTCATATGGTTAAGAGGCAAAAAAGTTCCATAACATAAAGGCCAGTCAGGACAAGCAAGTCCTGCCTCCATAACCCTAGTTGCACTTCCGATGGCAATTAGAGCTATTATTGCCAGTACAGTATGATTGCCGAGCTTAAGCAATGAAGATTTATATTTTTTTTGATTAATTTCGAATTGATTCAAGAAATTAAACATATTATTTTGAATACTAATTTAATTTTTAAAGACAAACATTAATAAAAACTGAATGTTTTTTATTTAACTAATTTTTCAATAAAAAATTGTACTTTCCTAACAAAAAATCGATAAAAGTAACTTTACTTACATATTTTTCTTTTAATTATTAAGAAGTTATGAATTTATAGAATATTCCTTAAACAAATAATGCAAAAACCTTAAAAGGTAATATCTTGAAAATATAAACTAATTATTCAAAATTGTTAAATAAATCTTATTATTTAATTCTTATCATTTCGATAATAATTGGTATATCTTTTTGGATCGGCTTTAATGTAAATTTACTTCCAGAAGAAGCTAGTATTAATGCACCTATATACGATGAATTATTTAAACTTCTTTTCATTATTGGATTAATACTATTTATAGGTATGACAGCTTTAGTAATATATAGCCTATTTAAATTTAGAAAAAAAGAAGGAGAATTTGGAGATGGAATTGCATTAGAGGGAAATTTAAGCTTAGAAATAATTTGGACGGTAATTCCATCAATTATTGTTTTATTTGTAGGTATTTATAGTTACAACATTTATGACCGAATGGGAGGAATGAATGAGTTAAATCATCACCATGAGAATATGAATACAAATTCTGAAAAAATATGGGCGGGAATTAGTCAAACTAATAATAGTAATTCTGTTTTAGATGAAACTGCTATAGAAGTATCAGCGATGCAATTTGCATTTTTATTTAATTACCCACAGGGAGAATTTATCTCTGGAGAATTACACGTACCAGTTGACCAAAAAATTTCAATAAAAATGGAATCGAAAGATGTAATTCATGCTTTTTGGATCCCTGAATTCAGAATTAAACAGGACATAATTCCTGGTCAGCCAACTATTTTAAATTTTACTCCAACAAAAATAGGCAAATATCCAATAATATGCGCCGAACTTTGTGGACCTTACCATGGAGGAATGAGAGCTTCAATAATTGTTGAAGATAAATCAGATTATGAGAAATGGTTTAACCAAAATAACAAAACTAACCTATAAGAAATGACAATTTTAATAGACAATAAAGCCAAGGTAAAAGAAAGTCTCCAACCAAAAGGTTTACTAAGATATTTCAGTTTTAGCCTAGACCACAAGGTAATTGGTATTCAATATTTGGTTTGTGGTTTTCTTTTTTATTTAGTTGGAGGAACTCTTGCAAGTGCAATAAGAATAGAGCTTATAAGCCCTCTATCGGACTTTTTACCAAGGGATGTTTATAATCAGGTTCTTACTCTTCATGGGACTATAATGATTTTCCTATGGATAGTACCTGTAGTGAATGGTGCTTTTGGGAATTATTTAATACCTTTTTACGTAGGTGCGAGGGATATGGCTTTCCCAAGGTTAAATGCAGTTGCTTTTTGGTTAATTCCACCATCAGGTTTAATGCTTATAGCAAGTTATTTTATTGAAGGTGCTGCCCAATCAGGCTGGACGGCATACCCTCCTTTAAGCATAACGACCCCTCAATCTGGACAAATAATTTGGATATTGAGTGTTTTACTGCTTGGAGGCAGTTCTATTTTTGGCGGCATAAACTTTATAGTTACAATTTTAAAATTAAGAAGACCAGGATTAAAACTTATGAATTTACCAATGTATTGCTGGGCAATGCTAGGTACAAGTATTTTAGTCGTTTTATCAACTCCTGTTTTAGCCGGAACCTTAATATTATTAAGTTTTGATATTGTTGCACACACCGGATTCTTCAATCCTGCTCTAGGAGGTAATGTTGTTGTTTACCAGCATTTATTTTGGTTTTATTCTCATCCAGCTGTATACATAATGGTTCTCCCTGCGTTTGGATTGGTGAGCGAAATACTTCCCATACATTGCAGAAAACCACTTTTTGGATACACAACCATGGTCTTTTCAATTATGGGCATAGTTGTCCTTGGTTTGGTGGTTTGGGCTCATCATATGTTTACAAGTGGGACACCTCCTTGGATGAGATTATTTTTTACAATAGCTACAGCATTTATTGCAGTTCCTACTGGAATAAAATTTTTTAACTGGGTTGCCACAATGTGGGGAGGGAAAATCTCACTAAATAGTGCAATGTTATTTTCATGTGGATTCATAATAAATTTTGTATTTGGAGGAATTACTGGTGTTGCTCTTGCTCAGGTCCCTTTTGATATTCATGTACATGACACTTATTTTGTAGTAGCCCATTTTCATTACATAGTTTATGGAGGTTCAGTTTTTGTCATATTTTCATCAATTTATCACTGGTATCCAAAAGTAGTAGGAAAATTATTAAATGAGAATTTAGGCTATTTGCATTTTGCTCTGACCTTCATTGGATTTAATTTATGTTTCGCCCCACAACACTGGCTTGGATTAAATGGAATGCCCAGAAGGGTTGCCGAGTATGATCCCCAATTTCAATTCGTAAATCAAATTAGTAGTGTTGGAGCCTTATTTATGGCAATTAGCACTATACCTTTTCTAGTTAATATATTTGTAAGCTTTAAAAAAGGGAAAATTGCAGGAAACAATCCATGGAATGCTCTTACCCCAGAATGGTTAACTTCTTCTCCTCCTCCTGTAGAAAATTGGGAAGGTGAGGCTCCATTAGTACGTGAACCTTATGGATACGGAAAAGATTATCTCTCATGAAAAAAATTTCTAAATAATCCTATGACAATACTAAATAGTTCTGATGAGATTAAAAAAAGAGAAGATGATTTAGATAATCATCACGAGGATTTTAGGATTTTTGGTTTAATAATTTTTTTAATCGCAGATGGGATGACCTTTGCTGGGTTTTTTGCAGCTTACCTTACATATAAAGCTGTAAATCCATTGCCAGAAGGATCAATATATGAACTTGAACTCTCAATTCCAACTTTAAATACTATCCTTTTGCTTATTAGTAGTGCAACCTTTCATAAAGCAGGGAAAGCTCTTGTTAATCAAAAAAATGATCTATCACAAAAATGGCTAATAATAACTGCATCATTAGGAATTACTTTTTTAATATGTCAACTTTTTGAATACTTTCACCTACCATTTGGCCTCACTGATAATTTATTTGCAAGTACTTTCTATGCCTTAACTGGTTTTCATGGATTACATGTTACTCTTGGAACTCTTATGATACTTATAATTTCATGGCAAATAAGAATTAACGGAGGAAGAATTACTTATAAGAATATGTTCCCATTAGAAGCAGTTGAATTATATTGGCATTTTGTTGATGGTATATGGGTTATTTTATTTATTATTCTTTATCTTTACTGATAATTATTATTAATTTATCAATAGTTTTTTTTTTAAATTTAGTTACCACAATTATGATAATTAACAAGAATATTAAATTGATTAAATAATGCTTGTTGGAAAAGAGTTACTAGAAAAATCAAAATTGTTAAGTAAGAGATCTGAAGAAGAAATCGCAAGAGAATGCGGCTATATTGGCCCCAGTGGAAGAGTTTTAAGGAAGAGTTTTTATAAGGCTTATATAGAAGCAAAATATGGCAAGTCATCAAAAAGAACTCGTGCTGGAAGGTCTGGTAATAGATCATCTAGAGGTCGGCAAGCAGAATTTAAAACTAAGGTTCATGGGAACGGTAATCTATTAATAGGACATTCTTATACAAAAAAGTTAGGTTTAATTCCAGGGCAAGAATTTCAAATTCATATCAAAAAAGAATCAAAGATTATACATCTGATACCTATTAAATAATTTATTTTGCCCATCCATTTTCTTGAAGCCAAAGAAGATTTATTTTCTCATTTGTAGATTCTTTATTACTTGATAATAAAAGTTTTTCAACATACTTTACTAGAGCATCAGCCTCAAGATTCACATCCTGGCCTTTAGAGAGAAGTTTAAGATTTGTATTATTCCAAGTATGCGGGATAACAGCAATTTTAAATATTTCCCCATTATTTATCTGTTCCGCAATAGTAAGACTAATGCCATTCACACAAATACTACCTTTCTCTACAATATATTTTGAGAATTTTTTATCTTTCCATTTTAGAGAAAGAAGCCAAGATTTACTTAATTTCTCGATATCAACAACTTCGCCAAGGCCATCAATATGTCCACTAACAATATGGCCTCCTAATCTATCTGAAATTCTTAAAGCAGGTTCTAAATTAACAATTGCATTTAAGATAGATTTCCCTCCCAGAGAAGTTTTTTGCATGGTCTCTTCACTTATATCAACAGTAAAGGTTTTGTTAAAAAATTCTTTAACTGTCAAACAAATTCCATCAACAGCAATACTATCGCCAATGTTTATATCGAATAAATTATCGCAAATTTGAATCAAATACGTATTATTTTCTTTTTTTATTTTGCCAGTTGCCTGTATTATTCCAGTAAACATATTTAAGTGATAAATCTTTTAAAAAATCATTTACTATTTACATAAAAATATAAATGACTATAAATATATATTAAGGGATAATTTCAAAACTAGAATAAGTTAAAAGTGATTATTAATTCTCAAAAAAGATCGTTTGGAATAGGTCCCAAAGTAAGTGTATTTACATTAGGAACAATGCGTTCCATAGAAAGTACAAAAAAAATGTACGATATTATCAAATTAGCTCATTTTGCTGGAATAAATCACCTTGAAACAGCTCCATCTTATGGGAGAGCAGAAATCTTGATTGGCGAAGCACTCGATAAATTAGATCAATTTGAAAAAGTATCAAAAGAAAATTGGGTAATAACAACCAAAGTTTTGCCAAAAGGGAATTTTAACGAGTTAAAAGAAAAATTTTTTGAATCATTACAGAAATTGAATGTCAAAAAAATTAATAATTTAGCGATTCATGGTCTTAATCTTTTTGAACATCTTGAATGGGTTCTTGATGGGGAAGGGAGGAAATTTATTAATTGGCTATTGAGTCAAAAGTTAATTGATCAGATTGGTTTTAGCTCCCATGGAGACTTCCCATTAATTAATACTGCAATTAATTCTGATGTTTTTAATTTTTGCAGTTTACATTTGCATTTTTTTGATCAGTCAAAAATTCCATTGGCGAAGAAAGCTTTAAGAAAAAATATGGGAGTTATGGCTATTTCTCCAGCTGATAAAGGGGGTAAACTTTATTTACCAAGTGATATTTTAAAAGAAGCTTCAAAACCATATCATCCTCTTGAGATCGCTTATAGATTTCTACTATCAGAGGGAATAACAACTTTATCATTGGGAGCTAGCAAACCTAATGATTTTGATATACCTATTAAATTAGCTAACTCTACTCAAAAACTATCGAGATTAGAGACTGACATAATAACAAATATTGAAAATGAATCCAATAAAAGATTAGGTATCACAAAATGTGAACAATGCAGAGCTTGTCTTCCCTGTCCAAGCGAAGTCCCTATCCCTGAAATATTAAGATTAAGGAATATGTATATTGGAAATGGACAAAAAGAATTTGCAAAAGAGAGATATAACTTAATTGGAAGAGCAGGACATTGGTGGGAGACAAATAATGCCAATAATTGTATGAGCTGTAATTATTGTGTACCAAGATGTCCTCATAAACTTGATATCCCAAATCTTTTAAAGGAAACTCATCATCTACTTCTTGATAAACCTAAAAAGCGATTATGGGGATAATGATTTTTGCCATATTTGTTTTAACTCAACTTTTTCAGATTGTTTTAGAGAATTAAAAGACCAACTATTTCTCCAGCATTCTTCAGATGGTCTATTGGATAATTTTGCAAATTTAATTCTATCGTTATATTTACTATGAATATATTGATTATTAAAAGGTAAATATAATCCATCTTTGATTAATTTATTTAAAGAACTTCTTTCTAATAAATTATCTATCCAATTCACTAATAGAGTTTGATTAAAGTTATTATTAATTAAAAGAAAATTCCACATTAAAGGAACCCCTTGATTTGGGAAAACTATTGAAAGCCTAGAATCAATTTTTAAATATTTTTCACAAATTGTTAAAGGGAGAATTGCTAAAACAGCATCTGTATTTATTAACCAATCAATCGCATTTATATCATCGTAAATATTGCCTTGATTGATAATTGCCTTTAATGCATTTTTATTGTTTATTCTTTCAGCTATTGAAATCAAGATTCTTGGACTATTAGGCAAAATCATTTTTCCAATTAAATCTTTTGATAAAAGGAAATCCCAATTATTTTTTTTTGTAATTTTATAACGTTGATTATTTTTTATAATCACAGCATATGGAATAACACCAATTGGAAAAAGTTTTTTTCGTTCAAATAACTCCCAATTATTTAAATAATTTTTAGATCTTTCATCTAGATATTCTAATAAAGTATCATCAATATCATTAAATTCTTTTAGGTCTACTCTACTTAGCCAACCATCATTAATTAGAATAATATCTTTATCTCTAAAATTTTTATTTAAATTATCTTCTTTATAATTTAAGTATTCTTTTTTCCAATTTTTAGGTAATAGGTTTATAAAACTTACTGGAAAGAAATTCTTATAAAAACCTATTGTAAATTTTTTAGAGAATCCTTTGCATGAAGTCAAAAGAAACAAAGCAGCTAATTTTGCAATATTTAAGAACTTCCTTCTATTTAAATGGTTTTTGATCATTGATATTCTTTGTAGATGGAAATCTGGCCAACGTCTTTCATTCTTTTAATAGTAGATTCGCATTCTGAAACTATCTCTTCATATTTAAAACCTTTTAAATACGTTAAGAGTGAAAGCCCTCCAGCTCCAACCCCTTCCTTAACATAACCTTTCTCATAATCTCTTAATTCTTCAATCTTTGATTTATGAAAATTTAAACCACTAGCAAAACCAAATAATTTAACATTATGCTTATCTGACACTTTCTTTAAAAGTTTTTTTAATGATTCATCGTAAGCTAACCATCCAGTTGTAATGACAAATACTCTCTCCGAAAAAAACTGCTTTTCGGCTAAGGACATAAATTCTAAAGCAAGTAACAATATGGCAATCATTTGACTCCCGCCTGCCAATATAACTGTATTATTTGACTTCCTTGCACCTATTAAAAGTCCCATTGAGAAAGCTTGGAATGGATCACCCAAGGCAGAGATTACATCTATAGAAGTAAAGTTAGGACCTAAATTTGCATTTAAAAGACCAGTTTTTACAATTTCTGCTTTTAATTTTCTTGGAGGTTTTAAAAGGCTGCTTCCAACCAAATCAGCAACATCTAGACCAAAAGCTTCCATAATTGCTTGAGCAGTAGTAGTTCCGCCTGGAACTGATTCAGATATTACTATAGGTTTATTTGTCGTAAGTCCAATAGAAAGTCCTTTTTCATAAAGATTACTAACCCTAGATTTATCCATGCTTTTTCCAGTGCTTAAACAATTTGATGGATTTCCATATGTCTTTTCAACCAATATATGTTTAAAGTAAGGTCTTTTATAAACACCAATAGGAACAACTATTAAACTTGCGTCTAAAAGTATTTTGCAGACATTACTTATAAGAGCTGGAGTAACCCCTGCTTTTAGAGTTGGCAACTTATATTTATAGTCGCTAATTGTTCCGAGTAAACAAAATTCTGCATCAGCTAATGCAGTTATTTTTCTAGAATTAGAATCAATACCTGCTGCAGAAATTCCTGTTATTTGGGAAGTATGTGTTCCTGCAATAATTAAATAGTATAAAAAAATATCAATATCATTTTTAATAATATTTATCTTATTTTGAATTTCATTATTACTTATATCACTGCCAAAATATTTAATATCATAATTTAATTTTTCCATCGTTTATTAAAGCAATTAAAGACTTAAATCTACAAAGCCACTTATTCTGTTTGGAGGCTGTGGTATAGATGATTTTAGTCTAGGAAAAACTGCATATGCAATTATATGAATAGTTAAAACATACACAAATTCCTGAAAAATCACTAACAATATTGCAACCACTTGTATTAATGTTAAAGAAGGAGACCAAGAAATATCTATTATTGAAGCAAATTTTTGAATTAAACCATAACTAGCACGGGTAACTAAAATCCAAAGATTCTCTCCAACCAAAATTGAAATAGCAAAGACTCTTATCAAGAATCCAGAAGTTCCTATTAAAATTCCTGAAAATAAACTAAACCACCAAGTTTTATTTTTGAGCCAACACCAACCTAACCAGAAGGACAAAATTCCATAAGGAAATAAAAATAAAGGACCTCTTATTGGCCCCATTAGGATTATTAATAAAAGAATTTGAACAAAAATACCATCCAGAGCAACCCTTGTTCCTCTTCTTAATTGAAGCAAAGATATGGGCAAAGGTAGTATAAGCCTTAAAAGAGCCCCTCCAATAGGCAAATAATAAAGCGCAATCCAAAGCAAAGAAGCAAGTGATGCAAGATAAGAAGGTTCAATTAAATCTAAAGCTTGGGATTTCTTTGTTATTTTCATTGGATTTGATTTTAAAAAACTCTCACATTTATTTTTTATTTTGATTTATTTCGGGCATTAACTCGATTTTTTCAATCTCAAAATTAATATATCCATTTCTCAATGCCTTTGAAAAATTTTCAGTAGGGGAAGAAGGATCTACTTCCTTTAAGATTACAAAAACTCTATATGATTTGGGCTTGAAGATCTGATTTCGTTTTATTATTTTTTTTGAATCATTTGTCTTAATCGAAACTGAATTAACAATATTTAGTGGTTTAGTATCATCATTAGATTTTATTTTATTGTTTTTATTTTTATTGTTTACTAATTCCTTATCTTTGGAAATTATGTTGCTTTTTATTTTTTTATTAATATCGTTTTGGGATGATTTATTAAAATTATCATTCTTAAAACTAGATTCTAAAAAATTTCCTATCTTACCACCAGAACATGATTGTAATAAAAATAATAAAATCAAAAAAACAAAATTAGTGATTTTGTTTACCATATTCAATTCTTTGCTTTCTTAGAGCTTTTTACCTTAGAATTTTTTTTTCTAGAGGCATTTGATTTTTTCTTTTTAAGGTAATCCCCATCTTTTAACTTTTCATTTATCAATTTCAATATGTCCTCAATTGATAATTTTTCTAAATCTGTTTCTTTTGGCAAAGAGATATTTAATTTTCCATATTTAGCATACATTCCATATGGTCCATTCAAAATTTGAATATTTTCACTATAGCCTTCAGGCTTTCCATAGTCTTTTAAAACAGCTTTGCCGCCCCTTCCAAGTTTTGGCATAGCTAAAACTTCTATTGCCCTTTGTAAATCAACTTTAAAAACATCATCTTCCTTTTTTAAGGATCTATTCTCAGAATCATTTTCATTTTTAATCCATCTTAAATATGGACCAAATCTACCCCTATCAGCTTCTACAATACCACCTTCGGGATGCTCACCTAAAAGCCTAGGTAAGCTAAGCAATTCTAGAGCTTGATCTAATGTAAGATCATCTGTTTTCAATTCTTTTGGCAATGACGCTCTTCTAGGTTTTTCATTATTATCTTCATTATTACCTAATTGCACATAAGGTCCATATGGTCCAAATCTTAAGAAAACTTTTTCACCAGTCTTTGGATCTTGGCCCAGATCTGAAGGTCCACTTAAAATCTGATTAACCTTTTTTTCATCTAAATCACCTGGAATAATATCCATAGGCAAATTACCTTTTGCCTGAATT
The DNA here is from genome assembly GCA_902628235.1 of uncultured Prochlorococcus sp. Classification (GTDB taxonomy): domain Bacteria; phylum Cyanobacteriota; class Cyanobacteriia; order PCC-6307; family Cyanobiaceae; genus Prochlorococcus_A. Next base: position 55,264 of record CACOMD010000001.1, read on the forward strand.
TCATTTCCAGAAGCGTCTAATCTTGTACCCTCAAGCCATGGCCCATTTGATCCTATCCTTACAACACAAGGTAAATCATCAAAATCAACTTGCCTATAAGCTTTACCATCAATATTTCCTTCCGTTTTTTGAACTTTAATTTCTAGACCATTCTTACCTTTATAAAATGTTTCTAAATAAGGTAACCACTCCAAATTACCTGAAGATATTTCATCCAAAGAGGACTCCATTTTTGCAGTAAATGTAGTGTCAACCAAATCAGGAAAATGTTCTTCCAAAAGTGCAGTCACTGCAAAAGCAGTAAAAGTTGGTGCTAAAGAATTATTAGTAATCTGTGCATAACCTCTATCGACAATTGTTCCTATTATGCTTGCGTAAGTAGAGGGTCTCCCAATTCCCTCTTTTTCTAGAATTTTTACAAGCGCGGCCTCAGTATACCTTGAAGGAGGTTTTGTTTCATGTGAGATTGCATCATTAGTAATCAAATCCAAGTTAGATCCAGGCACTAAATTTGGAAGTATAATTTCTTGTTGCTCAAGAGCGGCTCCTGGATCATCGCTACCCTCAACGTAAGCCCTAAAAAAGCCTGGGAAATCGATACTTTTGCCACTTGATTTAAAAATAGCTTTATCTGCAGAAATCTCTGCGTTAATCATTGTTAGCTTAGCCTCAGCCATTTGGCTGGCTACAGTTCTTTTCCAAATAAGATCATATAAAAATAAATCTCTTCCTGATAATTCTGTTTCTTTAGGTGTTCTAAAGTTTTCTCCAGCAGGCCTTATCGCTTCATGTGCTTCTTGTGCATTAATTGCTTTTGAACTAAATTGACGAGGTTTATCAGAAAGGTAATTTTTCCCATACTTTAATTGAACACAATTTCTTGCTGCTTTAATTGCTTGTTCAGATAAATGAACAGAATCAGTCCTCATATAGGTAATAAAACCTCTTTCGTATAAGCCTTGTGCACATCTCATTGTCTCTCTTGCAGAAAGTCTTAATTTTCTATTGGCTTCTTGTTGCAAAGTACTTGTTGTAAAAGGAGGCACTGGTCTTCTAACAGATGGCTTTTTCTCTAACTTTTCCAATTTCCAATTAACTTTTGATAAGGATTGAACGAGTTTAGAGGCTTTAAATTCATTTAAAATTATTGATTTATTTCCTTTTTTTAACTGCCCAGTCTTTTCATCAAAATCAGAACCATTAGCAACCTTTATCCCCTCCAAACTAAATAACTTGGCTTCAAAGGTTTTACCTTCACATATTAATTTTGCTTTTAAATCCCAGTAATAGGCTTTTTCAAATGACCTTCTTTCTCTTTCTCTTTTTACTAACAATCTTACAGAAACAGACTGAACTCTTCCTGCAGATAATCTAGGAGCAACTTTCTTCCACAAAAGGGGGGATAATTCATAACCAAATAACCTATCGAGTATTCTTCTTGTTTCTTGAGCTTGAACTAATTCCATATCAATATCCCTTGTTTGATCAAGAGCTTTATTAATAGCCTTTTTCGTTATTTCATGAAAAACCATTCTTCTAGTTGGTATTTTAGGTTTTAGAATTTGCATCAAATGCCAACTAATACTCTCACCTTCTCTATCTTCGTCAGTTGCAAGAAGTAATTTTGTAGCACCTTTCAATGCATTTTTTAGATCTTTTACAACTTTCTTTTTATCTTTTGGAACAACATAGAGAGGTTCAAAATCCTCGGTTGTGTTTACACCAATTCTTGACCATTTTTCTTTTTTTAAAGATGCTGGTATTTCACCTGCTCCTTTAGGCAGATCTCTTACATGTCCCATTGAAGCTAATACTTCATAATTGGAGGGCAAAAATCTTCTTATGGTTTTTGCTTTAGTGGGACTTTCTACAATAACGAGTGTGTGTTCCAAGGGAATTTCAATAAAATAGTTTTTTTATTCCTTAGGGCATAATATGATTAATTGAGTCTTTTTCAAGCAAAACTTCTTGAGAATTACAATTAACCCGCCCACAAATTATAATCTAGATATTATTATCTATTACTAACTAAATCTATTATTTTTTAAAAAAAAGTGCCTAACGAAATCCTTACTGCAAATTTAAATACACTAGCAATTATTCCTGAAGCTTTTATTTTGCTAGGAATCGTAGGTACTCTTATTGTAGATCTTGCTGGAGAAAAAACTGCCTCTAGATTAGCACCAATAATATGTTACGGATCTATAAGTTCAGCTCTTTTGAGCATATCTTTGCAATGGAACAATCCCGCAGGGAAGGCTTTTTTCGGTTCTTTTTACTCAGATAATCTTTCATTAGCATTTAGAGCTATTATTGCACTTTCAACATTGGTTTCTTTACTAATAAGTTGGAGATATACGGAGCAAAGTGGAAGCCCTATTGGTGAATTCGCAGCAATAGTTTTATCAGCCACACTGGGTGCCATGCTTTTATGTGGGTCTACAGACTTAATAAGTGTTTTTATCTCTTTAGAGACGCTTTCTGTAGCAAGCTACTTACTTTCGGGTTATTTAAAAAGAGATCCGAGAAGTTCAGAAGCAGCTTTAAAGTATCTTCTAGTAGGTTCTGCTGCTGCTGCAGTTTATTTGTACGGATCATCACTTTTATACGGACTAAGCGGCTCTACAAATCTGACCACAATTGGTATAGAGATAATAAGCAAACCCTCTTTCATAACATCTATTTCCCTCGTCTTCGTATTATCTACAGTTGCTTTCAAAATTGCCGCTGTCCCTTTTCATCAATGGACACCTGACGTTTATGAGGGTTCGCCCACTCCAGTAGTTGCTTTTTTATCAGTAGGATCTAAAACTGCAGGATTTGCTTTTGCCATAAGAATACTAACAACAACTTTTACTGCTTTTGATGATCAATGGAAGTTATTATTCACCATTTTAGCAATCTTAAGTATGGCTCTTGGAAATGTTGTAGCTTTAGCGCAAACTTCAATGAAACGAATGTTAGCTTACAGCTCAATTGGGCAAGCGGGCTTTGTAATGATTGGTATTGTTTCTGGAACGCAGGATGGACTTTCTGCTGCAGTACTATATTTGGCGGCATATCTATTCATGAATCTTGGAGCATTCTCATGTGTTATCCTATTTTCTTTAAAAACAGGATCTGATAAGATTTCTGATTATTCAGGCCTGTACCAAAAAGATCCTTTAATAACTCTTGGATTAAGTATTTGTTTACTCTCTTTAGGAGGTTTACCTCCAATGTTAGGCTTTTTTGGAAAGATATACTTATTTTTTGCTGGATGGGCTAATCACCAATACGCCTTAGTAATTATTGGTCTTGTAACTTCTGTTATTTCCATATATTACTATATTTCAGTTATAAAAATGATGGTAGTAAAAGAGCCTCAAGAAGCTTCTGAAATTGTTAAATCTTATCCTGAAACTAACTGGAATATTGTTGGTTTACCTCCTTTAAGAATTGCTTTATATACTTGTGTAGCCGTAACTGCATTAGGAGGAATATTATCTAATCCACTCTTTAAACTTGCGAATACAGCAGTAACTGCAACTCCTTCTCTTAATGAAATCTTATCTATGGCTTTTATTTATATTATTAATTAAAATGAGTATAGTCGCTTCGCTTAACAAAGTCTCAAAAACTTATGGCAAGGATAATTTAGTTGTAAAAGCTTTAGATAATATAAGTTTAGATATAATTAAAGGTGATTATTTAGCCGTTATGGGAGCCAGCGGCTCAGGTAAAAGTACCGCAATGAATATTTTAGGATGTCTTGATCGTCCTACTCAAGGTAAATATATGCTTAATGGATCAGCAGTTGAAAATTTATCTGACGATGAATTAGCAGACTTAAGAAACAAAAATCTTGGTTTTGTTTTCCAACAGTTTCATTTACTATCGGACGCGACCGCATTAGAGAATGTTATGCTTCCTATGATTTATGCAGGAATTGATACTAAAGAGAGAGAGAAAAAAGCTAAGCAAGCTTTAAGTGAAGTAGGTCTTAACGAAAGAATAAATAATAGACCTAATCAACTATCTGGAGGTCAACAACAAAGGGTAGCAATCGCGAGAGCGATAATTAATAAACCTTCACTTTTATTAGCTGATGAACCAACAGGGGCACTGGATTCTAAAACAACTGAGGATGTTCTAGATTTATTTGATAAATTACATCAATCAGGAATTACTATAGTCTTAGTTACTCATGAGGATGAAGTAGCTAGTCGCGCTAAAAAAATTGCTAGATTTAAAGATGGAAAGATTATTGAAATAAAAAATCAATTAAATATTTAATTTTAAAGTTTTTTGATGATCATGATTAAATATTATTAAGCTCCCCATCTCATCTATTTTATTAATTTTCCACAAATTATCATAACCGCTTGGTAAGCAATTCTTATTTAAAAACTTATTAGCACCATATATAATTTTCTTTTTATTTTTATTGTGCAAAATTGCCTTGTTTAAAACTTTCAAAATTTTAGAAGACCAATAGGATTCAGATAGATTTTTTTTTCTAATAATATTTGAAAGAGATATACCCTCATCTGGAGTAAAATTATTTAAATTCATGCCAATTCCAATTTTTGCATAAAGTACTTCATTACCCCTTGTTATTAATTTTGGCAAAAATCCTAATAATTTCTTTGAACCATAAAAAATATCATTAGGCCACTTTATCTTGACCTCTATAGATTTTTTATAAAACATCTCACATATGAAAAAGGCTATTGAAATTGGAAAAATATTAGTAGAAAAATCTTTCGAAAATATTGGATATGCTGCACTAAGCCATATACCTCCTTGGGGCGAAATCCATTTTCTTCCATTCTGTCCAACCCCATTTGATTGCTTTCTTGAGAAGATAGCAATAGGTTGGAATTTTTTTAATTTATTTTTTTTTAGATATTTATTAAGCTCTATTTCAGTACTAGAACATTGATATTTATACATCAATTTCCAATTTGGAAAATTATTCAAGCCATTTTTATAAAAAAATGATGTTTTTGCTGAAGAACCAATAACTTTCACAAACTTTTAATAATCAAATGAGTTCTAAATACTTATTATTAATAAGTAATTCCAGTCTCTGTAATTATACATAATCTAAATTCATCTCTTTAAGGAAATTGTTACAAAGAAATCCTGAAGCTTTAAATAATTGTCTTATAAAATTTAGGAAATCTTGGTCTGATTTTGATAAATTGCTTAATTTAAAAAGTGATTGGGACAAAGTTGTTGGTAAAGAATTATCTAAAGAATGCCAACCGTTAAAAATTGAAAATAATACTTTAACCATTGTTGCTAATCATCCACAATGGAGACAAGCATTAATCTATAACAAACACAAATTAAAAGAATCAATTTTAAAATTAGGCATAAATTTAAAAAATATACGTATAGTTCAAAATTATGAAGATGAATCAAATAAAGATAAAATTTCAAATAATAAATTAATATGGGAAAATCATCCTAGTAGGGTCAAAAATCAACAAATACAAAATTGCAAGGTATGCGGGAGACCAACTCCATTAAGGGAAATTGAGAGATGGGGCAAATGTACTTTTTGCTGGAGAGAAACTATTTAGATCTTTATTTTTTCAAAAGAAATATACCCATCTGTTCACCAAATAAAGTTATGTATTTTACTTCTCTAAATCCAATTTGCTTTGCTAGATAAATTAATTTTGTACCTTTTGGAAACTCCTTTATGCTTTTTTCAATATAACTATATTCTTCCTTTAAATTAAATAAACTAGATATTGGTACAACTATAAAACGCAAATATAGTTTCTGAAATATTGAAGAAAGAGAATTTTCTTTAGAATGATTAAAATCTAAGAATCCTGCTCTGCCATTATCTTTTAAAAGCAGAAAAACCTTTTGAATACCATCTTCTACATTTTTTAAATTTCTTAAGCCAAATGACATACAAATACCGTCAAATTTCCTTGATTTTGCATCTAAATCAAAAATATCTTTTTTTTTCCAATAAATATTAGTATCTCCTAAATTATTTGACTTTTTTTGTGCAATTTTCAAAAGTTTTTCTGATATATCAATTCCAAATACCTTACCCCTCGGAGTAACTAATTTATTTAATAGAAATGTCATATCTCCTGTTCCACAACATAAATCAGCCCATTCCTCTCCATTTTTTGGCTTTAATAAACTAATTAATTTCCTTTTCCATAAAAAATGTAATCCTAGACTGAATAAATTATTAAAGAAATCATATTTATATGAAACGTTATCAAAAATATTATTAATGTATTTTGAATTTTTATAAATCATTTGAAAATATTATCTTAAAAGTCATTTATTCATTTGGTCTTATTAATAGATTTTTTTCTATTAAGTAAGACTTAATTTCTTTAATAGTTAATATTTTATCGTGCAACAAAGAGGCCAAAAGAGCAGCAGATGCCCCACCTTCAGTAAATACTTCATATATATCATTTAAAGAGCCTGCTCCGCCTGATGCGATAACAGGTATGTTGACTGATTCAGAAACACTCTTGTTCAATTCCAAATCATACCCTTTTTGTGTACCATCTCCATCCATAGAGGTTAATAATATTTCACCTGCCCCTAATTCTTCAACCTTTTTAGACCAACTAATTACATCAATACCTGTATTAATCCTACCTCCGTTAATATAGACTTCCCATTTATTATCTTGATTAATTTTCTTTCTAGCATCAATAGCGATAACGATACATTGACTGCCAAATTTTTTGGAACTATCCTTTATTAAGTCTGGATTACTTACTGCAGAGGAATTTAAGCTAACTTTATCTGCCCCTGCTCTTAATAGATCATTAATAGATTCAATTGACCTTATTCCACCACCCACTGTAAAGGGTATTTTAACAGTTTTGGCTGTCCTTGAAACAAGATCTATTAAAGTCTTTCTATTCTCAAAAGTTGCCTTAATATCCAAAAAGACTAGCTCATCAGCTCCCTCATCTGAATATAAACATGCTAGTTCAACAGGATCACCAGCATCTCTAAGATTTATGAAATTGACACCCTTAACAACTCGACCATTGGCAACATCAAGGCAGGGTATTAAACGAAGAGCAACCATTTTAAAAAAAATTGTCCAAATGCTGTTAATCTTGCATAATAGCTTCTATTTTAAACTGTTATGGCCAACACAAAATTATTACCAAAAATTGGAAGTAAAGTAAAAATCAATTTTGAAAAAGTTAAAGATCGATTACCGACAAAACTTGTACAACAAATTGATACTAATCCTAAAGCAGTGATAATAGGGTATAAAATGACTGATGGAAGAAGCATTGGTTTGATCCTAAAATTTGATTCTGGACAAGAAAATTGGTTTTTCCCTGAAGAAATCGAACGAGGTTAATTTTAAGTGAATGATCCAAAACAATTATTAGGAATCAAAGGCGCATCTGAGACTTCTAGTTTATGGAAACTCAGAATACAATTAATGAAGCCAATAACTTGGATTCCTTTAATATGGGGAGTAATTTGTGGCGCAGCAGCAAGTGGAAATTTTGTATGGACGATTAATAATGTTTTTGCATCAATGGCATGTATGTTAATGAGTGGACCATTACTTGCAGGATATACACAAACAATTAATGATTTTTTTGATAGAGAAATAGATGCCATTAATGAACCCAATAGGCCAATTCCTTCTGGTGCAATATCAATTAAACAAGTGAAATTGCAAATCTGGGTTTTACTAATTTTAGGATTAATTGTTGCATATTTGTTAGATATGTATGCGCATCATACTTTTCCCTCTGTATTTCTTTTAGCTCTAGGAGGATCTTTTGTAAGTTATATTTATTCTGCTCCTCCGCTAAAACTAAAACAAAATGGATGGTTAGGTAATTATGCATTAGGAGCTTCATATATCGCTTTACCTTGGTGGGCAGGTCAAGCTCTATTTGGGAAATTAACAATCATAACTGCTTTATTAACTCTCGCTTATAGTCTTTCTGGATTAGGTATTGCCGTCATAAATGATTTTAAAAGTGTAGAAGGAGACTCAAAATTAGGATTAAATTCTTTGCCAGTAATTTTTGGGATTAAAAATGCCAGCAGAATAAGTGCCGGTCTAATTGATATATTTCAGCTAGCGATGGTAGGAGTACTTATAATTATTGGTCAACATTTAGCATCAGTAATTTTAGTTTTATTAATTATTCCCCAAATAACATTCCAAGAAATGTGGTTATTAAGAGATCCTCTTAAATTTGATGTAAAATATCAAGCAAGCGCACAACCATTTTTAATTACTGGAATGCTAGTAACTGCATTGGCTATTGGACATAGTTTTCTAGTAGCCTAAATTGCTAAAATTAAGGCACATTTTTTTATTAATCTCTCCAACATTATTTATTTTTATAATTTTCTTTTATATAAGTAATTTGATTAAAAATAATTTTAATTATGAACCTAATGATAAATATAAATTAATAAATAATTTTTCATATGAGATTAAATATTCTGAAGATAAAATACTTAGTAAATTAAGCCAGAAATTTAATATTAAAGATGAAAAAGAGAAAATACCTAAACCAATAAAATATGCATTTGTTTCTGCTGAAGATAGAAGATTTTTTAAACATAATGGTGTAGATATTTTTGGAACAATGAGAGCATTTATAAATAATGTTCAAAGTGGATACATAAGAGAGGGAGGTAGCACAATAACTCAACAGGTCTCTAGATTAATATTCTTAAATAATAAAATTAGCATTGCAAGAAAAATTAAAGAAATAATAATTTCTATAATTATGGATTACAAATATAGTAAAAATGAAATTCTTAAGATCTACCTTAATGAAATTTATTTAGGAGAAGGAGCAAAAGGAATAAATGAAGCATCACAAATTTACTTTGGCAAACTTATTACTGAATTAACATTATCAGAGGTAGCGATGTTAGCAGGATTAGCTCCTGCTCCAAACTTTTATTCACCTTATCAAGATTATGATTTAGCTATTCAAAGAAGAGATGAAATTCTTAGATTAATGTATATAGAAGGTTATATTGATAAGGTCAATTATGAAAAAGCTTTATTAGAAAAAATTAAAGTTCTTAATAAAAAAAATAATGAAGATAAACTCTTAATAAATTTTATATTGTCTGAAGCAGCAAATAAAATTAATACAGAAATAAACTATCAAATTGATAATCATCTGATAATTAATTCTAGTATCGAAAAGGAATGGCAAAAGAAAGCACAAAAACTATCTCAAGAATTATTACCAGAAGGACTAGAGGTGGGGGTAATATCAATTGAATCAGATACAGGACTTATCAAAACTATGATAAGCGGTAGATATCCAAAATATAATCAATTTAATCGAGTAACATCCGCTATCAGACCTTTAAGTTCCACATTTAAAATAATTCCATATTGTTTAGCATTTTTAGAAGGTAAAAGTCTTTTAGATACTTATGATGATTCTCCCACTTGCTGGGATAAATATTGCCCTAAAAATTTCTCTAACTTTTATCAAGGGGAAACTACATTAATTGAATCTTTTAAAAATTCTTCAAATATAGTACCCATTAAAATTTCATATCAATTTGGTTTAAAAAAGATTGTAAATTTAGCAAATAAATTTGGTATAAGATATCAAAAAGAACTTAGTTCTTATTTGCCTATTGCTATAGGAGCCTATGGTGACAGTCTTTATAATATTACGAAGGCCTATTCCATAATTAATAACAAAGGTGAATTAATAAAACCTAGCGTTATAAAGAAAATACAATCGAAAAAAGGAAAAATAATCTGGAAAAATAAATTTAAAACAAAAAAAATAATTGATAAAAAAATAGCAAATAAATTAAATTATCTTTTAGAAAATTCGGTTGAAAGCGGAACTGGTATAGCAGCTTCAATTGATGGCAGAAAAATATATGGTAAAACAGGTACTTCAGATCTAAATAAAGATCTTTGGTTTATTGGATCCATTAAAAATTTAACTACTGGGGTATGGATTGGCTTTGATGATAATAGAGCAACAAATTTTTCTAGTGGAACTTCTGCTAATTTTTGGAAGAGTTTTATTAAATCAATTAATATATAAAATAAAACATAAAAAATTATTTTTTATATGAAATAATTGCAGCATAAAATCCATCACCTGAATCATCTTTATTAGGCAATATTTGTTTATCAAAAACTAATTCTAATTTATTATTTTTCTTTAAAAATTTATCAATTAGTAAATTATTTTCATTTGGACAAATTGTACAAGTTGAGTAAACTAGAATACCATTTTTATTAAGTAAAGGCACAATAGTTTCTAATAATTTCTCTTGAATAGTTATTATTTGATCAATAGTTTTTTTTGTTATCTTCCATCTTGCATCAGGATTTCTAGCCAAAGTTCCCAAACCAGAACAAGGAGCATCGATTAAAATTTTATCAAAGTAATTGATATATTCAGGCTTAATATCTAAAAGTTTTGTAGCGTCAATTTTTAAAGATTTTACGCTTTTTATATCTAATCTTTTCAAATTTTCTTCTAATAAATTTAATCTAATATCCGATCTATCAATAGCTAAGATTTCTCCATCATCTTTAATTAATTGAGCCAAATGCGTTGTTTTAGTTCCTGGAGCAGCGCAAGCATCAAGAATTTTATCTCCTTTTATTGGACTCAAAAGAGGGGCTATCCATTGTGAAGATCTGTCTTGAATTAACCATTTTCCTTCAAAATAACCAGGCAGTTTTCGAATTGATCTTGGTTTACTTTTCAACACAAATCCATCTTCTAGTTTATTTATAGGTTGAACATCAATATTATTATTTTTAAAAATCTCTAAACATTCTTTCATTGTTGTTTTCAAAGTATTAACTCTAAAGTCAATTTTGGGCTTTTTATTAAATGCCTCAGCAATCTTTTTAGTTTCAGTAATTCCAAACCAAATAATCATTTCATTAACAAGCCAAATAGGCAATGATTCTTTTAAAGAAATTCTTTCTGCCTGATTCATGGGAAATGCAGGAAGATTATTAATCTTTAATTTTCTAGTTGCATTTCTAAGTACTGCATTAACCACTCCGCTTAGTTTATTTAATTCGGAGTTTTTAGCTATTTCAACAGTTGTAGAGATACATGCAGAATCAGGTATTTTATCCATCTTCAATATTTGATATAAGCCTACATGAAGTAACCATCTCAATTTAGGCGGTTGTTTTTTATGATTTAATTTTGAAGTATGGTCAATCCAATGGTCTAAAAGCTTTCTATATCTAATACATCCAAATGATAACTCAGTGATAAATGCGATATCAAGTGAAGTGAATTTATAGTTTGATAATGCCTTTTCTAGAGCTAAATCTGAGTACATACCTGAGCTTACTTTTAACAAAATTTCCCAAGCTGCTTTTCTTTGTAAACATCCCTCAAGCAAAATATTTTTCAATTACTTTTAATATGATAATTAAATATTTTAAACAATATTATTTACGGAAGATTTCATCAAAATAAAACCTAACACAGATACTAAAGTTAGATTGAAACCTAAAAACAGATAAATATTTATTGAGTGGATTTTTTCACTGGTCAGTTTAAAGTTGGGTTTGTTTGTATTTTTTTTCATAAACTCATAAATAAAATGTTTAATCAATATTCATTTATTAATTTGAATTTGAAATTTATAAATTTTTCAAACTTAAGAAATCAGTATTTGAAACGATTAAAGAGTTAGATAATTCTTTGATAAGAAATAAATAGTTATGTTTAAATTTAACACTCTTTTGTTATATTTCGTAATAATCTTATATTATTTTAATTTTTAAGATTTTATATTTTTCATCACTTAAGTTCATTTAAAAATTTATTTGCCACTTCGAAATGATTATTTAATTTCTCAGTTTTCATTTTATCTAGATTTCTTGTTAACATTGCGAGCCTATATTGTTTACTAAAATAAGTTCTATAATCATTAATAAATTTCCAAAATAAACCATCCCAAATTATACACCAACTATCATTTTTATAATTTGACATCTTTTTAATATAATTTGAACCAGAGATATATGGCTTTGTAGAAAAAATACCTCCATCGCTAAATTGACTCATCCCATAAACATTTGGAACCATAACCCAATCGTAAGAATCAATAAACATTTCCATAAACCACTTATATACTTCATCAGGATGAATACGACATAAAAGCATAAAGTTTCCTAGAACCATTAATCTCTCTATATGATGACAATATCCAGATTGTAAAATATTTTTTATTACGTTATCAACAGGTTCAATTCCAGTTGTTCCATCATAAAAAGATTTAGGAATTTTTTTATTTTCAAAATTCCAGAAATTAGTAGTTCTCATTTTCACACCATACTTCTCATATGAAAGATTTATAAATTCTCGCCAACCAATAATTTGTCTAATAAAACCTTCTAAAGAATTCAATGGAATATTATTATCTTTACTGTAACCTATGACTTTATCAAGAACCTCCGTAGGAGTTAATAATCCAACATTTAATAATAATGATAAAAGGCTATGCCATAAAAAACTATCGTTTTTAGAAATAGCATCTTCATAATCACCAAAAAGAAAGAGTCTTTCTTCCAAAAAATCATCCAACCATTTTCTAGCTTCTTTAAAATTTGTAGGATAAAAAAAGTATTGACTTGATCCTAAACATTTAATATCACTTTTTAAAATTAATTTTTCAGTTTCTAAGACAATTTTATTTTTAGATAATTTATTTATATTTGGTATATCTATATTTTTAGGAATTTTTTTTCTGTTTAATTCATCAAAACTCCACTTATCTCCAAATGGTGATCCGTCATCGTTAATTAATATATTTTGACTTCGTCTTTGATCCTCATAAAATCTTCCCATTAAAGGTTTCTTAGAATTATTTTTAAACTTATTTATTATTTTATTTTTTGTAAGAAACATTGGTGATTCTAAGTAATTTATTTGCAACTGTTTTTCTTGAACAAATCTATTTAATCTTCTTTTAATTAAATAATCATGAGGCTCTATTACATTGATTATTTGATAATTATGATTTAAATATTTTTGTAAATAGTCCTGGGTTGAAAAGTCTTTTTGATTTGAAGCGTATATAACTTTATTACCATTTCTTTCCAAATAATTTTTGTAAGAATACATACTAGCCTTTAAAAAAATTATCTTATTGATGTGATTTGTAAATTGAACATGTTTATCATTCCCCCAAAAGAGAGAATCTTCAATCATTAAAATATCACAACCACATTTAATTATCGGACTCAATTCAAATAATTGATTAGGGAAAATTATAGATATTTGCTTCATATCTTCGATTTCCTTTTTCTGCATCTGTTAGAGCAATATTTAACATCTTCCCAGCAATCATGCCATTTTTTTCTCCAATCAAATGATCTATTACAAACTGGACAGATTTTATTTGGTAAATTTTTCACTAATTAAATTTTTCTTTTATGAGTTGACTTAAATCTAGAAGAATCTTTTAATCTCATATGTTTTGTATTACGACCATTAACTCTTTCCCTCCAAACTTTAAAGGATTTTCTCTTTAGATGTTGTCTCATAATTTTAATTGCATCTTTTTCTTTTAATCCAAATTGAAACTCTATAGATTCAAATGGAGTTCTATCCTCCCAGCACATTTCTATGATTCTATCGATATCTTTAATATCCATTTTTATTATTGAATTTTGCATTTTGATTCACATATTTTTTCTAAATTATCTCTACCTGTTAATTTCAATCTATATTTAGCCCAATATTTATATAAAAATCTTATAAACTCTGAGAGAATAGGTAATTTCGTTGGGAAATAAATCCATCCAAGTCCTACTAATTCATATGAATATGCTAAGACATCTATACCAAAGATAATTTCTCCAGTACCAAGAATTCCATGCAGATTTGCCATGGCTTGTCTATATGAAATATTTTTAAAATCTTCAGGAATATAATTGACACTAATATCAACGAAGTTTATAACTTGTTTTGTATCTTTTTTTTTGAGGAAGTTTGTTTCTCTTAGACAAAGAGGACAACCTCCGTCATATAAGAACGTTAATTTGTAATTCATATTTTTATTTAAATATAAAAAGATTGTGAATAGTTCGTGGAAAAGTCTATAGTTTATTCTTGTAAATTCCAGTATTTAATTATTTAAACTTATATCTAATTTAATATAAGCTTTATAAAGCTTTAATATTCTTTCCTTATATTTTAAAAAAAATTACATTAACTTATAAATACTAACCATTGATAAAGGGATACATCAATGGTTTAATAATTACTCATCTAATAAGTGCATACCTTCTCCAACATCAGGCTTAAAGTCGCAATATGTTTCAAAAACTATCCCAACTTTCCTCATACATTCTCCTAATTCATCATTAAATTTTTCCCAATCTTTAGTATTTTTATCAGGTAGTGACCAACCCTGATTTTCAACCATACTCGTAATTACTGTATAGTCCCACTCAATGTAAGCCATTTATATTCAATATTGGTTTAGTTAAATATTATAGAACACAATAATCACCAAAACTTCAAAATAATTTTAAATATTTATCTTACATAAAATAATTTTTTATTATTTTGAAATTCTTTTAAATAATATAATATTTTTACACGTTAAAGTTAATAAATGTCAGTTTTGCCTAGAAGATTTCAAAAGATAAAAAATGTTTTAAATTCTAGAATGGAAGATTTAACTGTTCTAATAGAAGGAGTTAATAAACCACATAATCTCTCTGCGATAATTAGAACTTGTGATGCAGCTGGAGTATTTCAAGCTAATTTTATTTGTGATCATAGTAATGTAAAAACTTTTAACAGCACTGCTCAAGGAAGTCAAAAATGGGTCAAATTAAGAAACCATGAATCCTATTTGGAAGCAACGAATGCATTGAGAAAGGAAGGTTTCAAATTGTATGGCACATCTTTAAATGAAAATTCTATTGATTATCGAGATTTAGATTTTACAAAAAATACTTGTTTTGTACTTGGTGCTGAGAAGTGGGGTTTAAGTAAAGAATTAATTGACCAAGTTGATGAATCAATTTATATCCCAATGAATGGAATGGTTCAATCCCTTAATGTTTCAGTCGCTGGTGCTATTTTACTTTTTGAGGCAATACGCCAAAGAAAAAATAATGATTTAATACCCTTTGAAGGAGAAGGGTTAAATCAGGAGGAATATAAAAAGACTTTATTTGAATGGACATATCCAGAACTTATTGATTCTTATAAAAAATCAAATAAAGATTATCCTAGTCTTAATAAAGATGGAGAAATTGAGAAATAAAATTATTTTTATTACTTACCATAACTTTCTTCTAAATCTTCTCCAATGAAAGATAATGCTAGAACGAGAAAAAACATTGCAAAGCCAGGGTATAAAGCTGTCCACCAAATTCCTGTTGGTAATGCTGTTAGAGCCAAGTTCAAATCACTTCCCCATTCAGGTACATTAACAGGGACACCTAGTCCCAAAAAACCTAAGCTGCCAAGGACAAGTACTGAATCTGCTGCATTTAAAGTTAATAAGACAGGTAAAGGAGTAATAACATTTGGGAATATATATTTGATAATCACTTTAAAAGTACTCACTCCAGAGATATTAGCGGCCTCTACATAATTTTCTGACTTTATTAAAAGAGTCTGATTTCTGATTAGCCTAAAGTATTGGGGAGAATAAACAATACATAATGCCAATGCAGCATTTAATACCCCTCTTCCTAAAATAAAAGCAATTACCACAGATAGTAAAATTACTGGTATTGAAAAAATTGTATCCATTACTATAGATAAAAACTTGTCTATATTTCCACCGAAATAGCCACTTATTAAACCCAAAGGTAAACCAACCAAAAGTGAAAAGAATAAGGATAAAAATACTATCTCAAATGCAATATTTGTTCCTTGCAAAGTTCTTAAGCAAACATCCCTCCCTAATCTATCGGTTCCACATAAATGACTTATTGAGGGTGGAGCATATATTTGATTATTTAAGGCTGTTTGTGAGAAATCAACCAAATTAGAAAAATCAAACAGTATCATTAATAATACTGCAATGATATAAAAACTTAATATTATAAAACCAGTTTTTCTTATATTTTTTGAGATATTATCATTTAACTTAGATTTAATCAAAACTTATCTTAAATACTAATATCAATATAACTACAACCTCTAAAGAAAAAAGTTTTTTTTTTAATAAAAGCTATTATTGATTTAATTTCAAGACTGCCATAAAAGCTTCTTGGGGGACATCTACCCTACCCATTGCTTTCATTCTTTTTTTCCCTTTTGCTTGTTTTTTTAATAATTTTTTCTTTCTTGAGATATCGCCTCCATAACATTTTGAAAGAACATCCTTTCTTAAAGCACTAATACTTTCACTAGCGATTATCCTACTGCCAATTGATGCTTGAATTGGAATTTTAAATTGTTGTTTTGGGATGAGATCTTTTAACTTCTCTACTAAACCTCGTCCTATTCCATAAGCTTTATCTTTATGAACAATCGAAGTAAGAGGATCAGCTCTTTCTGAATTTATAAGTACATCAAGTCTAACAAGATCATTTTTTCTATAACCAATGAGATGATATTCCATAGAAGCATAACCTTGGGTTCTACTTTTCATTTGATCAAAAAAGTCAGTAACGACCTCAGCGAGGGGAATTTCATAAATCAAAGTAACTCGATCAGTAGTGATATATTTCATATCAACAAAAAGGCCTCTCCTTTCTTGGCATAATCCCATCAATGTTCCATTAAACTCATTTGGTGCATAAATTTCCATTTTTACATAAGGCTCCTCTATTGATTCTCTTGATTGAGGATCAGGAATCGTTGATGGATTATCAACAAGAATATGATTACCTTCATTAAGATTTACTTTATAAATGACAGAAGGAGCTGTAACAATTAAATCTAAATCATATTCTCTTTCTAACCTTTCTTGAACAATTTCCATATGAAGTAATCCCAAAAAACCACATCTAAATCCAAAACCCATTGCGCTACTAGTTTCAGGTTCATATTTCAAAGCAGCATCTGATAACTGTAATTTTTCTAAGGATTCCCTTAAATCAGGATATTGATCTGCATCAGTTGGAAATAATCCACAAAATACCATAGGATTTGCTTCTTTATATCCAGGCAAAGCTTCTGTAGCAGGATTATTAAATATAGTCACAGTATCTCCAACTCTTGCATCAGCAACAGATTTAATTGATGCGGCTAGATAACCGACTTCTCCAGCATGTAAATCATTAACTTTTTGCTGATCTGGAGCCATAATTCCAATCTCATCTAATTCATAAAATTTATTACTAGCCATAAGTAGGATTTTATCTCTTAATGATATTTTCCCTGATACAACTCTAAAATATACAATCACTCCTCTATAAGGGTCGTAATATGAATCAAAGATAAGAGCTTTTGTTTTATTATCAATATGATCTTCTGGTGCGGGAATATCTTTAACAATAGTCTCAAGTATATCTTGAATACCAATACCTGTTTTTGCTGAGCAATAAATAGCATTAGATGTATCTAAACCAATAATTTCCTCAATTTCTTTTTTTATTTTTTCAGGTTCGGCTCCAGGTAAATCAACTTTATTTAAAACAGGAATAATTTCTAGATTATTTTCAATCGCAAGATAAACATTTGCCAAGGTTTGAGCTTCTACTCCTTGACTTGCATCAACAACCAACAAAGCACCTTCGCAAGCTTGCAATGATCTACTGACTTCATACGAAAAATCAACATGACCAGGAGTATCAATTAAATTTAAAACATACTCTTCGTTATCTTTAGCTTTATATTTCATTCTTGCAGCTTGTAATTTAATCGTAATTCCCCTTTCTCTTTCAAGATCCATACTATCTAGAAATTGTTCTTGCATATCTCTTTGAGATACCGTTCCAGTATCTTGAAGTAATCTATCTGCAAGAGTTGATTTACCATGATCTATATGAGCTATTATGCAAAAATTTCTTAATTTTGATACGGGTACATCAGTCATATAAACTAATTAAACATTTCAATATTTAATTAGATATTAGCTAATTAAGTAAATTGATGGAAACCTAGAATTGAATTATTTCTACTTTTAATATTTTCTTGATATTTACAATCAGGTGTTATCAAATTTGAAATCCTTTTTTCAAAAAACTCTTTATCATCTTTTAAAAAACAAGAATTTCTTAAAACCTCAGTCATTATATTTACAGCTGTGCTCGCACCAGGTGAAGCTCCCAATAATGCAGAGAGAGAACCATCAGAAGAATTAATAATCTCAGTACCAAATTTTAAGACACCACCCTTTTTTGTTTTTTTAATAATCTGAACACGTTGTCCAGCACTTTTTAAATACCAATCATTTGAATTAGCTGAGGGCATCATTTTTTTAAGACTTTTAATCCTAGATGAATGATTTTGTATGGATTGAGAAATAAGATACTTAATTAAATCTAAATTTTTAAATCCAACATCAACAGCAGGAAGAATATTGTTAATTTTTAGAGAATTAAAAAAATCAAAAACTGAACCTTCTTTCAAGAATTTTGTAGTAGAACCTGCAAATGGACCAAATAATAGATATCTTTTCCCACTTATCCACCTTGCATCTAAATGTGGGACTGACATTGGTGGTGATCCTATAGCCGCCTTCCCATAAACTTTGGCATTATGCTGTATTGTCAATTCATTATTTTCGCAAATAAGCCATTTACCACTCACAGGGAAGCCTCCAAATAACTTACCTTCTGGAATTTTTGATTTTTGTAGGAGAGTTATAGATTTTCCACCAGCACCTAGAAATATATATTTAGTAACAAGAGTTTTTTTCTTACCATCTTTGTTCAAATGTACTGACCAGTTATTATTATCGAGCTTATTTAAATCAACAACCTCAGTTAAATAATTTAATTCTACATTTTTATTTTTAACAAGATATTTTAAATATTCATTGGTTAATGATCCAAAATCTATATCAGTTCCTCGTTTAACTCTAGTTGCAGCAATTTTTATATTTTTATTTCTATTTTTAGTTATGAGAGGAGCCCAAGAGGAAATTTTAGAAAAATCAGATGAGAATTCCATATCTTTAAACTCATTAAACTTGGAGAGTAATTGATATCTTTTCTCTAAAAAATTACAATCTTCCTCACCACTTACAAAACTAATATGCTGAGTAAATCTTAAAAATTTCTTACAATCTATTTTGCCTTTTTCATACAAAGATGCCCATAGTTCTAACGATTTTTCAAATGAATTATTTATTGATAAAGCCTTTTTGAATTCAATTTCTCCTTCATGATTTATAGGAGTGTAGTTTAGTTCGCAATTAGCTGCATGGCCAGTTCCCGCATTATTAAATGCACTTGTACTTTCTTTTCCTGCACTATCAAGCTTTTCTACTATGAGGATGTTTATATCTGGATATATTTCTGTAAGTAAAATTGCTAAAGTTGCACTCATTATTCCCGCACCAACAAATATGGCATCGTAATCTGAAGTGCTCTTTTTAAGATTAGTCACTTTAAAAAATCATTATTCTTTTTTGCAAAGAATTAAATTCTTTTCTAGTCTAACAATAAGATATTGTAAATTTTATGAGCACTGAGACTCTTCCATTAACAAATGAAAACGTAGAAAAAGTTCTTGATGAACTTAGACCATTCTTAATCTCTGATGGTGGGAATGTAGAGATAGCTGAAATTGACGGCCCAATTGTTAAGGTGAGACTTCAAGGAGCCTGTGGAAGCTGTCCTAGTAGCACAATGACCTTAAAAATGGGTATTGAAAGAAAGCTAAAAGAAATGATTCCAGAGATCAGCGAAGTTGTTCAAGTTTTATAAAGTTAAAACTTACTCTCTCTTTAATTCTTTGTTTAAAGCAGTTTTGTAATCTAAGCAATCAATAGGTAATCCTTGACCAATAGCTATAAGAAGTGGAGCTAGAATACCTAATGTAAAAACAAAATTAGATAAACTGACACCGCTTTTGTTTAAGATAAAGCTTATTAAATATATTGTTATTAAATATGCGTGCAGTGAGAAAAATTCTTTAGGCTTGAGAGCTGGCCATCTAAGGGTATTTCCTAAAAAATATAAAAAACCTGTCATACTTGAAAAAAAATTGTTAACACAAAACTAAGGTTAGTCCTTAAGAAGCATTTATATAAATAAAATTTACTTAAAATAATAATTAAATAAATATTAAAATTATATTTCAAAAATAATCTTATAGACAACATCAAAAACTCTAGTTTATAATTGAAGATGTAGTGTTACTACTATTCGTTCACCCTAAACTGGGCGCAGTCCGAGCTATACCATGGAACGGGGGATAGCCGTGTTGTTAAATCGAATTATGACTTCATTAACTTATAGAGGTAAATCTTATACCCAAAATAATTCAAATTCCCAAAATTCATTTGTTGAACTAACCTATAGAAGGAATGTTTATACAAATAGAAAAAAAGAAGCCTCTGCAAAACAAGATTTAGTCACTCTCAAATACAGAGGAATTGAATACGAAAAATAAACATAAAAAATTTTAATCCTCCCGGTTGGGGGGATTTTTTTTAGTTATATTTAATTCAAAAGCTAAAAATTATGCCTGAAGATTGTTGCAGTGTTTCAAACACAAGTAGTGAAATAAATAATCCTAATCATAAAACTGCTATACAGGAAAGATATGGAGCAGCTGCGATTGAAAAAGAAAGCTGCCTATGTACACCAGTCTCATTTAATCCAAAATATCTAGAGGCAATTCCAGAAGAAGTTATTGAAAGAGATTACGGATGTGGAGATCCAACTAAATGGGTAAAATTAAACGATGTCGTTTTAGATCTCGGAAGCGGCAGTGGCAAAAATGCATTTATTTGTGCTCAAATTGTTGGTAAGGGAGGTCAAGTTATTGGAGTTGATCAAAATAAAGATATGCTTAATCTTTCAAGAGAATCAATTGAATATGTAGCCAAAAAAATTGGTTATAAAAATACAAAATTTATTAAAGGTTCCATTGAGAAGTTAGATGAAATAGATATAAATTTGAATCCGATTATTAAAGATAATTCAATTGATATTATTTTAAGTAATTGTGTTTTGAATTTAGTAAATCCTGATTCAAGAAATAATCTTTTAAATAATATTAAAAGAGTACTTAAAAGTAATGGTAGGATTGCAATCAGCGATATTGTCTCTAACAAAAAAGTACCCCTTGAATTACAGAAAGATCCAGATTTATGGAGTGGATGTATAAGTGGAGCATGGTACGAGCCAGAATTTATAGAGGACTTTAAAAAGCTAGGATTTAAAAATTTAAATTTTGCTGAAAGAAGTTCAGAACCTTGGAAAGTGATTGAAGACATTGAATTTAGAACAGTAACTTTAGTAGGCAATCTTTAAAAAAATCTGCTTTTATGAGCGATAGTTTACGTAGCCAAATGCCTGGCTTAAAAAATAAATTTTATTTCAACTATGGTGGGCAAGGTCCTCTACCCTCACAATCTTTGAATGAAATTACTAAGAGCTGGCAAAAAATTCAAGAATTAGGGCCATTTACAAGTAATGTTTGGCCTTACATTAATAAAGAGATAATAAAAACAAAACAAAAATTAGCAGAACAGTTTGGAGTTAAACCAAAATACATTTCTCTTTCTGAAAATATATCAACCGGGATGATATTACCTCTATGGGGAATCAATATAGATAGGGGCGATGAGTTATTAATAAGTGATTGTGAGCATCCTGGGGTCGTAGCGGCAAGTAGAGAATTCTGTAGAAGAAATAATCTGAAATTTAGAATTTTCCCAATTCAAAAAATAAAATTTCTCGATAAAAAAGTAATAATAAATGAACTTGAGAAGTACATAAATAAGGATACAAAAATTCTAATAATATCTCACATATTATGGAACTTTGGCTATGAAATGCCTCTAAAAGAAATAAGCATTGAACTCAACCGATTACAAAAAAAACCTTTTCTACTTGTAGATGGCGCACAAAGCTTCGGCCATATAGAAATCAATGAGAAAGTTAAGTTCTCTGATGTTTATGCAGTCACATCACATAAATGGGCATGCGGGCCTGAAGGATTAGGAGCATTTTATGTTTCTGAAAGATTTATTAAAAATAGCAATCCAACTATAGTAGGTTGGAAATCCCTGAAGAGAGAACAAGGCATTTATGAACCTCATGAAAACTTATTTCATAATGATGCAAGAAAATTTGAAATTGCAACTTCTTGTATCCCATTATTAACTGGTTTAAGGCAATCAATTTCTTTAATTGAAAAAGATTGCAGTGGTTTTAAAAAACATAATTTAATCACATCTATGAGCAATAAATTATGGAATCATTTAAAAGAGATTGATAAAGTTAATTTAATTATGAATAATCCAATACAAAATGGAATAGTTAGTTTTGACATAAAAGATATAGATGATAAAAATAATTTTGTTTATAAACTTGGATTAAAAAATATCTGGATAAGAGTCATAGAAGATCCTCAATGGTTTCGAGTATGCATACATCAGATGACAACGGAGGATGAGATTGAATTGTTAGTTGATGAGATTAAATCAATTATCTTATAAATATTCTTTACCAAGGTATCTCTAAACCATCCCAGGCAAAAAATTTACCACTATCTTCAGGTTTTTGATTAATTAATAAATCTATTAAATATTTAGATGCACGTTCGGTAGAAAATAATTTATTTTCAGGAACAAATTTTTGAAATGGTTTAGATAAATTAGTATTTACAGTGCCTGGATGAAGCAGAGTAATTATTGATTTTGGAAACTTTCTTCTCCACTCAATACTTAATGATTTAAGAAGCTGATTCTGAGCTGATTTTGCAGCTCTATAAGAATACCACCCCCCTGTTTTATTATCTCCTATACTCCCTACCCTTGCACTTATGCTGGCAAAATTAAAAGAAGAATCTTTTGGAATAAATTCCTCAATATTTTTAGCAAGCAATATTGGAGCAAAAGCATTAATTGAAAAACTTTGCATTAAATTTTCTTTTGATATATGCTGTAATCTTTTTTCAGGATTGAGGGTTTCGCTATGCAATCTTCCCGTAGCATTAATTACTAACCTTAAATTATCTGGATGACTTTTAATTCTATTTTTTAAATCAATTAAAGAATTATCATTTTCAATATCCAATTCCCAAAATGAATCATGAGTTTTAGTTCTTCCACACAAAATAACATCTAGATCCTTGAATAAATTTGATAGATCAGTTGCAAGTTTTGTGCCAATACCCCCAGATCCAACTACTAAAGCTAAACCTTTCATATTAAAAATTAAGATTAAACATATTTAAATATATTTTTTGGTTATTCGTGTCTTAAATTCCATTAAAAATTTATTGTTTTTTCTTTTGCTTTTTTTTTAATAAATCTTTAGTAATCTCCCTATCATTGAAATCTATTATTTTATCTGACAAAATCTGATAATCTTCATGTCCTTTTCCTGCTATCAAAATAATATCTTCATTCTTCGCAAAATCAATGGCTTTTTGTATCGCTTTAAATCTATCAACCTCAACAATAATATTATTTTTACTTTTCATGCCGCATAAAATATCATTAATAATTTTTATTGGATTCTCAGTACGAGGATTATCGGATGTAATAAATATGAAATCTGATAGATTTTCCGCAATTGATCCCATCTTTGGTCGTTTATTTGAATCTCTATCCCCTCCACATCCAAAAACTGTTATTAATTTCCCTTTAGAAAATTGCCTTATCGCCTCTAAAACATTTTTCAACCCATCTGGAGTATGTGCATAATCAATAATAACTTGGGGTAATTCATCTTCAGTGTGGCTTGAATTAATTTTTATTTTTTCCATGCGACCAGGAACTCCTGGGAAATTCTTTATTATTTCAGATATTTTATTTAGAGAATAACCGAGCTTATAAAAAACTAAAATTGCTTGTAATGAATTCATTATATTAAATTCACCTATCAATGGTATGAAAAATTCCACTGAATCAGAAGGTGTATGCAATACAAAATATGAACCATTTTCATTGAAATGAATATTAGTGGTATAGAAAAAATTATCTTTTTTTAACTTGCGATTCTTAGTAGATATTTTCAAAGAATTAGAATTTAAATTATCTAACAATTTTAATCCCCATTTATCATCAACATTAATAACAGAATAAGAGCCTTTTTTTATAAGATATGGAGATTTAAATAATTCCATTTTTGTTTGAAAATAATTTTCCATATCACTGTGATAATCCAAATGATCCTGAGATAAATTGGTAAATATAGCTACATCAAATTCACAACCTGATATTCTTTTTTGAGATATTGAATGAGAACTAACTTCCATAATCACTACTTCTACTCCTGCTTCTAAAGCAGCACTTAATTTTGGTTGTAACTTATCTGCGAAATCAGTTGTATGTGATGATTTTTCTAAATACCCCTCCCATCTATTAAATAAAGTACCGAATAATGCCGTTCTGTTTCCTAATTTACTACTTAAATACTCTAATAAAAAACTAATTGTAGTTTTCCCATTTGTACCTGTTACTCCAATTAGCTTAAGTTGTCTTGATGGTCGATTCCAAAATTCTGAAATTAATTGACCGAAAAGATAATCCAATTTTTTATTCAGTACTAAAACTTTTTTATGATCTAATTCTCCTGAAATTTTTGCTGCTCGCTTGCTAATAATTGCCGCTTCCGCACCATTTTTAATTGCATCCCTCCAATAAATACCTCCATCAGATCTTGATCCAGACAGTCCTAAAAATAAAGTTCCTTTTGTGACTTCTTTAGAATTAAAACTAATATTATTTATAAGAGGATTAAGTAATGTTTCAGTGGGCTGAATATCAACTAAATCCAATAATTTATGTAATGTAATTTTTGGCATTAATTTTTAAATATTTTGATAATTTAAAATATTTTTTTGCAACCAATTTTGTAATTGTGAGTCTTTTAATCTAGGAGAAATCCGTGGAAGCTCGTGCATTTGATTAGTTAAGTTATTTTGTAAAGCAAGCACTGGAACTTTATAATCATATTTTCTAAATTTATCCTGATATAGATCAAATCTATCAATATCAATTTCCTTAATTATTAATTCAGATTGAATATTTTTAATATTAATCTTTAGCAAATTATTTTTTACTGCATCACAGAGACAGCAACCTTTTCTAACAAAAACATATAAAATCATTTTCTTCAATCAGGAACAGGATCACACCCACATGGAGTAAATGGATGGCATTTACTTAATCTTTTTACAGTTAACCATCCTCCTTTCCATGGGCCATGCTTTGTAATAGCTTCATATCCATAAGCACTGCAACTTGGGATAAATCTACATCTTGGTCCAAAAAATGGAGAGAACCACTTTCTATAAAAAGATATTAAGAAAAGAAATATTGAAGTTAACAGAGAATTGATAAATTTAATCACGTTGATGATGTAAGATAAAATATCAAGCAATAATTACTCTAATTGAAATTTCAATTTTTTATTGCATAATTCAATTAATTTTAAACTATGTCAAGATACCGCGGGCCTAGATTGAGGGTTACGCGTCGCTTGGGAGAACTACCAGGTCTCACTAGGAAGGCTTCTAAAAAGTCCAATCCTCCAGGTCAGCACGGCCAAGCCCGTCGCAAGCGATCAGAATACGCAATTCGTCTAGAAGAAAAACAGAAACTAAGATTTAACTACGGAGTATCCGAAAGACAGCTTGTTCGTTATGTAAAGAAAGCTAGAGCTCAAGAAGGCTCTACAGGTACGAATTTACTAAAACTTTTAGAGAACAGACTCGATAATGTTTGTTTCAGATTAGGTTTTGGTCCCACTATTCCAGGTTCAAGACAATTAGTGAATCATGGACATGTAACTGTGAATGGCAAAGTACTAGATATCGCAGGATATCAATGCAAACCAAATGACATTATCAGCATTAAAGAAAATAAAGCAAGTAAAAAGCTTGTTGAAGGGAATATTGAATTTCCAGGTTTAGCAAATGTTCCACCACATTTAGAATTAGATAAACCAAAATTATCAGGCAAAGTAATCAACAAATGTGATAGAGAATGGGTGGCTATTGAAATAAATGAATTATTAGTCGTGGAATACTACTCTAGGAAAGTTTAACTTCTATTTTATTAGAGTTTTTGCTCCATCTCTTATATGGGTATTAAAAGAGTTATTTAAATGGAACTCAATAAAAATAAAAAAATCATCCCAGGTTTTAATACTTTATCAATACATCATGGGAAATCTTTTGCCGAAGAGACAGGGTGTATTATGCCACCCATTTTTGCTACATCTACGTTTAAACATGGCAATGTAGAAAATTTTGACTATACAAGATCAGGAAATCCAAATTTTAGAATCCTAGCTGATATCCTTAAAGCGTTAGAAAATTCAAAGTATTGTACTGTCTTTAATTCAGGTATAAGTGCAGTCACAGCTATTGCATCAAGTTTAAAGTCCGGAGATAAAATTCTTTGTGAATCAAATCTTTACGGCTGCACAATAAGGATGTTTGAAAAAATTTTTAAAAAATTTAATATCAAGACTTTTTATTGTGATTTTACCGATAAGGATAATATTAAAAAAATTTCAGAAATTCACCCAACTTTAATTTGGTTAGAAAGCCCTACTAATCCTTTATTGAAAATACTTGATATCCAAGAAATTTGCTCAGAAGCTAAAAAAAATGAGATCCCAGTAGTAGTGGACAACACTTTTTGCACATCAATGATTCAAAGGCCATTAGAACTTGGTGCCACAATATCTCTTATAAGCACAACAAAGTTGATTAATGGACATAGCGATGCATTAGGTGGAGCAGTACTTACAAATGATGCAGAGTGGCAAGAAAAAATGATTTTTTCTCAAAAGGCTTTAGGTCTTCATCCTTCACCATTTGATTGCTGGCTTATTACAAGAGGCCTCAAAACTCTTCCTTTAAGAGTTGAAAAGCAATCAAAAAATGCAGAATTAATATCTGAGGAATTATTAACGAATAATTTGATTAAAGAAATAACTTATCCTTTTAATAAAAATCATCCTGGATACCTACTAGCTAAATCACAAATGAAATTAGGTGGATCAATGATTTCTATTAAACTAAATTTAGATAAAGATCAAACATTCAAGTTCTGTAAACAGCTTAAATATTTTTCATTAGCAGAAAGTCTTGGTGGAGTGGAAAGTCTAATATGTCATCCCGCATCAATGACACATGGATCAATTGATAAAAAAACAAAGAATAATTTAGGAATTGATGATTCTCTTGTAAGATTATCCGTGGGGTGTGAAGATAGCGATGATCTTATATCTGATATCCTTAATTCTTTTGAATCCCTTTAGATGTGAGAGATTTAATAAAAAATCCCATATGGAAAAAATCAGAGCTTGGTTTACCCATACCTGACAGCCAACATGCTGTTTCAGTCGCTCTCCCAGAATGGAATGATGTTATTGCCTATGAGGAGAAAAAACCAGAATGCATAAATTTTTTAAAATCAATTTATCCAAGATTTGGTATAAATCCATTATTAAAAAAATTATCTAATGAAGTACTTAAGCAGAATAATTTGCAAGACCATAATGTATGGCCTTATTCAAGTAGAAATTGTGTTTTAAAAGCTAAAATTTATTGTGATAAATTCACTGATCCGTCTAATTCTTTCATAAAAGAATATCAAAGCTTATTTTTTTTAATCACTAAAGATGAAGCAAATAATTTCGCAAAAGTTTTTTGGCAGCATACTGGTCTAGGTGCATCATCCAGAGAAGCTGCAATTAATTTAAAGTTAGAGCCTAGAGCTGAAAATGACTTAGCTAAAGATTCAGAAAGAAAAATTATAAACAGAATTTCTAAATATGTTCAATCAAATTCAGAGTTGATTCATATTACTTCTTCAGGGATGTCAGCTTTATATAGTGCTTTAGAGATTATTTATAAAATTCTTCCCAAAAAACCAACCCTACAAATTGGATTTCCATATGTTGATGTTCTTAAATTACCAAAGAATATTTTTTATGGGGCAAATTTAATTATTGAAGATGATCTTCAAAAAATTGAATTTGAGATAAAAAGAGTAGATCCTGCAGCCATAATCATAGAATTACCTAGTAATCCTTTACTTAAATGCACTAACATTATTGAAATTTCAAAAATAGCAAGAAAATATAATATACCTTTGATTACTGATGATACTATAGGCTCTAATTTGAATATCAATTCTCTTAATTATTCTGATATCGTATTTACATCATTAACTAAAATTTTTTCAGGAAGTGGAGATATTCTCGCAGGTTCTCTTATTCTCAATCCTAAAAGTAAGTGGATTGATAAATTTAAAAAAGCACTTAATGAAATAGATATTCCAAAATTATCTGATAATGATTTAGTAAGTTTAGAAAAATGCAGCAGAGATATTGAGTTTAGAGTTATTAATCAAAATAGTAATTGTTTAAAGTTGAAAAAAAAATTAGAAAATCATCATGCCGTAAAAACAGTCTTTCATCCTGAAAATTGTCCAAATTTTAATTCTATCCTTAAAAGGGATGGCGGTTATGGGTGCTTATTATCATTTGAATTAAAAGGCAATATTGAAAAAACAAAGAAATTTTATAATGCATTAGAGCTTTCAAAAGGACCAAGTTTAGGTACACAATTTAGTCTTATATGTCCATATGTGTTGTTGGCGCACTATAACGAATTAGATTGGGCTAGTAGTTGTGGTGTACCATCAAATTTAATAAGAGTTTCAGTTGGTCTTGAGGATCATAATCATATATGGAATGTCTTTTTAAAGGCCTTAAATACTTAAATTTTATAGTTCTTAGTGTTAAGAAATTTATATACTATTTTTTAAAAACATAGTTAAACTAAAATTAAATATTACACATAAATAATGGCAAAAATTTATGAAGACAATAGTTTTGCTATTGGAAATACTCCATTAGTAAGATTAAAATCTGTTACCAAAAATGCAAAAGCTACTGTACTTGCAAAGATAGAGGGTAGAAATCCTGCTTACAGCGTTAAGTGTCGTATTGGAGCAAATATGATTTGGGATGCAGAAAAAAGCGGAAAACTAACAAAAGATAAAGTAATCGTTGAACCAACTTCAGGCAACACAGGCATCGCACTTGCCTTTACAGCTTCAGCAAGAGGATACAAATTAATTCTCACTATGCCTGAATCAATGTCCCTTGAGAGGAGGAGGGTGATGGCTGTTCTTGGTGCAGAAATCATCTTAACAGAAGCTGCTAAAGGCATGCCTGGAGCTATTGCAAAAGCAAAGGAGATTGCAGAAAGTGATCCCTCTAAATATTTTATGCCAGGACAATTTGATAATCCAGCTAATCCAGAAATTCATTTCAAAACCACTGGTCCAGAGATATGGGAAGATTGCGATGGAGAAATTGATGTACTAGTTGCGGGAGTAGGAACTGGAGGAACTATTACAGGAGTTTCCAGATATATTAAAAATGAAAAAGGGAAAAATATAACATCAGTAGCTGTTGAACCAACTCATAGTCCAGTCATTACCCAGACTCTTAATGGTGAAGAGGTGAAATCTGGACCTCATAAAATACAGGGCATAGGTGCAGGATTCATTCCAAAAAATCTTGATTTATCAATTGTTGATAAAGTTGAACAAGTGACAAATGATGAGTCCATCGAGATGGCCTTGAGACTTGCAAAAGAGGAAGGTCTACTAGTAGGAATATCTTGTGGAGCAGCTGCTGTTGCAGCAATTAGACTAGCAGAGCAAGATGAATATGCAGGAAAAACTATTGTTGTTGTTTTACCTGATTTAGCAGAGAGATATCTCTCATCTGTAATGTTTACAGAAGTTCCAACTGGAATAATTCAAGAACCCGCTAATGCTTAATTTTAGAACCTTCTAAAAAAGCCTCTGGACTGATATACATAGCATCGCCATAAGAGAAAAATCTATATTTTTCTTTTATGGCTTCTTCATACAAACTGAGTAGTCTCTTTCTTCCAATCATTGCACTTACTAAGAGTAATAGTGAACTCTTTGGCAAGTGAAAATTAGTTAATAAACCATCTACAACTTTAAATTTAAAGCCAGGTTTAATTACCAAATCCACATTTTCATGAATAGGGAAAATATCTTTTTTAGATTCGATATAACAACTTTCTAGAGCCCTAACACTAGTTGTTCCTATCGCGATTATTTTTTTACCTTGTTGTTTTGTAGCTTTTATTTCATCGATTACATTTTTACCAATATTGACAAATTCTTTATGCAATTTTAAATCGATTAAATTATTTTGATCAATGGGTTTAAAAGTTCCATAACCAACATGCAAAGTTATAGGCATTATTTTAATACCTTTCTTTTTTAACTTTAATAGTAGGCTATTACTGAGATGCAATCCTGCAGTAGGAGCGGCAATCGCTCCAGGATTCTTTGCATATTCAGTCTGATAAGAATTCTCATGTGCTAATTTCTCATCTGTATGTTTGATATAAGGTGGTAATGGTATATCGCCAACATCAGTAAGAAATGCATCCATGGTTATGAGATTATTTATAATATCTGGAAATTGTATTAATCTGCCCCCTGTTTCATTATCAATTCCAACTACTTTCAATTCAATATTTTTATTAATTCTCTTTGAAAATATTTTCACATAATCATTTAACTTAAGTTTTTTAGCTGGTTTTCCCAAACAAAGCCAAACACTATCGTTTACTAATTCTAAAATTAACAGCTCAACTAAAGAACCATTACTTAATTGAACATTTAATCTTGCCTTCATTACTTTGGTGTCATTAACAATAATTAAATCTCCATTATTGAGTTCATCAATTATATTTTTAGTAAGTTTATCTTCGTAAGAACTAATATCGTAACCAACTTGTCTTACAACCATCATTCTTGATTCATGCCTTATTCTTTTTGGTGTATTTGCAATTAAAGAAGAATCTAGTTTGTAATCATAAGAACTTAGCTGCAAATCTAATTCATCTTGTTTATAAATTGAGTCCAAAAATATAAATTAAGTTATCAAAGTTTCTGGATGATTCTCAATAAGATTAGCTAAATCTTTTAGGAAAGCTGCACCATCTGCTCCGTAAATAACTCTATGATCAGCAGTAAGATTAACCTGCATAACTTTTTTAACTGAGATAGATCCATTATTTCCAGCAACAACAGTTGGTTTTGAAGCGGCAATTGCCAAGATCGCTCCAGTCCCTGGAGGAAGTATTGCATCAAATCTATCTACGCCAAACATACCTAGATTTGAAAGCGTAAATGTACCTGTTGAATATTCTTCAGGCTCTAATTGTTTCGTGCGCGATCTCTTGACCAAATCTTTCCACTCTCTAGATAGTTCAAATAAATCTGTTTTATTAGGATCCTTTAAAACTGGAGTAATTAAACCACCATCTTCCATAGCAACAGCAACTGCAACATTTATTTCTTCAGGGTATGAAATTCCATTTTCAGAATAACTGGAATTTACCTGAGGATGATTCTTAAGTGCATTAGCAACTGCCTTTACTAATATTGCAGTCATAGTTACACCATTTTGTTTAACTGTTTTATAAAAAGAATCTAATTTGTCTGTATTTATTGAATAACCAACTCTAAAACAAGGCACGCTCAAACTAGATTCCATATTTTTATTAACAGCTTTTTGCAAAGTATTGAATTGAATAGTTTCTCCAGGGTTACCAAAACTATTGCCAAGATTATTTGATTGAACGCTCTCATTAGAATTGGCATTAATAATTGATGCTGAGGTATTTCCTTCCCCAATCCATGGGACAGAAACTGGTTGTCCTTTTGCTTTTAGTACATCATCTGCCTGGATTCTTCCATGAGGTCCAGAGCCATTTACTTTTGACAAGTCAATTCCCATTTGAGAAGCAATTTTTTTTGCTTTTGGAGATGCAACTACTCTTGAAGAACTATTAGTAGTAGATGCATTAACCTCTATTCTTTTCTCTTGTACTTTTTCTTTTTTTAAGGGAGGCTTTACTCTTTCAACTTCCTTTGTACTTTGTATATCTACCTCATCGGCAACCTCAATCTTTTCTTGCTTATCTTTAACTGCACTAATATTTTTATTCTCAGCTTGGACACTTGCTATCTCATTCTCATTTTCTACAATTATTCCGATAGTCTCTCCAACTGGGGCTGTACTACCTGCGGGCATTAAAACTGCTGCTAAATATCCATCTTGAAATGATTCAACATCCATATCAGCTTTATCAGATTCAACTACCAATACTGATTCACCTCTTTCAACTTTGTCTCCGGGATTTTTTAACCATTCAACAATTTTTCCCTCAGTCATAGTTGAGCTAAGAGCCGGCATAAATATTTCGTGAGACATAAATAATTTTTATAGCATTAGTTCTTAGAGATTATCGACTGAAGTATCAACAATTCTTCAAGTTAAATAACCTTAAAAACTCCTAATCTTATTATACGAAAACCTGTAAATATGGGAACTATAAATAATTAAATTATTTAATTTAATAAACTAAATAATCTTTGAAATAAATTAAATTTTAATATCATTAAAAAATTTATGATGAAGTTTCATAAATTAATATTGCTTCTATTTGTAATTTATCACTTTCAGTTAATACATTAATTTTACTTTTCCATTCAACAAATTTAAAACAATTTTCAATTGAAGGTGATTCATCTCTACTTTTAATCCATTCTCTTATCCAATCAGCTAGTTCATATGTAATTTTGGTTGAAAGCATGGAAAAGAATCTTTAAAAACTCTAGAAATTTATACTAAACATATTTTTTATCTAAAAGTTTTAAATAAACATTTAAAGATTGTCTATTGATTGTATTATTCCATCCTTAACTGTAATGGAAACTTGCATTTTTTTAATCAAGTTATCACCGACACTAACATCGCAAAAACTATCTATTTGTCCTTGATCAACAATATCATCCATTTTTAAATCTCTGACTTGATTTTGTTGCTGTAATAAATTCCTTTTTTGCTCTTCTAATTCATTCCTTTTCGCAGCTATTTGTTGTTGTATTTGCCCAACTTGTTCTTGAACTCTTGGGTCTAATGGATTAGCGGCTTGAGATCTTATATTACTAATTACTTGTTGACCTTCTTGTTCAAGTTGAGATAATTGTTGATCTGTTGAGGAGATTGCTTTACTAATTTCACTCTCTGCATCTTGTTTCCATGTGGGAGTAACAATAGCTTTTATCGCAATTGATCTTTTAATTGAAATAGAGTCTTTTGTGGTCATAAAAAATAAATATATGTTTTTAATATATAGTTATCAGATCAAATTTTCTCGTTTAATTTGTTTTTTATACATTTCTTCTATTTGAGTTTTATATAATTTTTCAATTTCTTTTCTTTTCTGTTTTAAAGTTTGCGTGAGTAAAGAATTTTCAATAGTAAATGGAGATATAAATAAACAATCTATTATTTGTTCCTCTGATCTAGCTCCTATCCTATTTTTGAGTAATTTATTTATTTTAGATTTATAAAATTTTCTAATATCTTTATTTTGATTTATTTTTATTAAATCATTCTCAGAAAATTTAGATTCAATTAAATCAATATTAGGGACAACAAGAGCGGATAAATTTTTCTTATCCTGACCAACTAGTTGTATTTGAGAGATAAATTCAGAACTTAAAATTTCAGCCTCTAGAGGATTTGGCTCTATATTCTCACCACTTGAAAGAACTATAGTATCTTTTGATCTACCAGTAATTATTAATGAGCCATTTGGTATTAAAAAACCAAGATCACCAGTATCAAACCATCCATCAATTGATAAAACTTTCATAGAAGAAGAGATATCATTAAGATAACCTCCCATAACTTGTGGACCTCTAGCAAATATTTTTCCAGTCTCTTTAAATCTTAAAATTGAATTATTTTCACCAACTATTTTTATTTCCGTTGATGGCAATGGTTGACCAGAACTGCCCCTTACATTACACCAAGTTCTCCTACAAGTTAAAACCGGGCTTGTTTCAGTTAAGCCATAACCAACTAAAACATCAATACCTAGCGCTTCAAAAAACAAATCAACATGCTCAGGTAATGCACCCCCTCCATTAATTGGAAATTTTAATTTGTCTCCGCATAATTGTTTTTTGAGATTTGGCCAAAGAAAGATTGAAGATAATTTATGAACGGGGAAACAAGAAACAATTAAATATAAGGCTTTAATCTTTTCAATTATGCTTGAATCATCCACTTGTAGGTTCCTAAATTTACGTAAGTTTTTTTTAAATTTAGAACTATTAATTAATAATCTCTTAATTAATTTTTGTTTGGTATTAGGCATCTTTTTTAAAGCAAGAAAAAAACCATCATATATAGCCTCCCAAAGCCTTGGAACAGTTGCCATTATGATTGGTTTTACTTCTTTAATATCATCTTTCAAATATTTTGGTAAAGTATAAAATTGAGAACAACCAGATGATAAAAAAAAGTATTCGGCACTCCTCTCGTAGGAATGCCAAATAGGCAAAACACTTAAAACATAAGATCCTGGTTTTGGATCGGCGATACAAGCTAAATTTATTACTTGATGTAATAAATTTGCATGTGTTAAAGGAACTCCTTTGGGCTTTCCAGTAGTTCCAGATGTATAGAGTATTGTCGCGACATCATTAATATTGCATTTATCAACTTCTACTTTGTAACTTTCGGAGTTGGTTTTATTACCCAATTCTAAGAATTCCTCCCAAGATAAAATTCCATTATTTGAAAAATCCTCAAAGTTAATAATAAACTTTAAATTCTTTAATAGTTCTTCTTTATTCTCTAATTTTTCCCAAATTGAATTAGATTGAATAATCAAACCTACAGATTTCGAGTGCTTAATGATATAGTCCAATTCAACGGATGGAGAATTAATTCCTCTTACCGCATCAATAGCAGATAATCTCATAATTGCTTGATCAGCGATTAACCACCTAGGCGAATTTTCTGAAATAATAGTTATTACATCTCCTTTCCTTACTCCAATGTTATAGAAGGCTTGAGAAGCTCTTGTGATTAATTGGTCTAATTCTGAATAAGAAAACTCCTCTTTATTTTTACCCCTTAAATCCTTTACAGCTAATATTTCTCCATATCTAATTTTTAAATATTTCCATATTTGATCAAGATGATTTAACTTTTCAATAAAATAACTCTCTTGTAATCTTTTTACTTCTTTAGGAGTCAACTTGTGGGCAGTCACATAAGCTAATTTTTTCATATTTTTTTAATAAATTGATTTAATTTACTCATCTTATTCTGATACAAATTTAAAATTAAATTCCTCCTCGATTATATTTTTAACAATATCCTTAACATCAATAATTCTTACATGAGGATTAAAATCACTGATTTTTGTCATTAAACAACCTTTAATTCCACAGGGAATAATACTGTCAAAATAATTTAAATTACAGTTTACATTTAAAGAAAATCCATGAATAGTGATCCATTTTTTACATCCAATACCGATTGAAGCAATTTTTTTATTACCACACCAAACCCCAGTAAAACCTTTTTTTCTTGAACTTTCGATATCAAAGTGAAGAAGAATTTTTATAATAATTTCTTCTATTTTTCTTAGATACCAATTTAAATCCTTCTGATAGTTATTAAGATCTATTACCAAATAAACAACCAATTGGCCTGGCATATGGCAAGTGACTTCCCCTCCTCTATTAATTTTGAAAATATCAACATTTTTGTTTAATGAAGGTAAAAGATTTTTCTTGTCTCCACCTCTCCCAATGGTATAACAAAGCTTATGTTCTCCAATCCATACAAATTGTTTTTTAGATGTACCATTAATTAGAGATTGTTGATAGGTCTCTTGCAATTTAAGAACCTTTTCAAAATATAAAATTTTATTAGGTTGTTTAAGTATAGATGTCCTATGAAGCATATTTATGTAAATTTAAAAGGAGAGATAGCAAAATTTAAAATTTTATTATGAAAATCTTAATTCATGGAAAAAACATTGAACTAACTGGCGCACTTAAAGAATACACTGAGTCCAAGATTACTAAAGCTACCCATCATTATAAAGATATCGTTAAAGAAGCAGATATACATCTTTCAATCGAAAAAAATCCAAGGGTATCTTTTCAAAGTGCAGAAGTAACTATTTTTGCGAATGGAATAATAATAAGGGCAGAAGAAAAATCAGATAACTTGTATTCAAGTATAGATTTGGTCTCTAATAAACTGTCCAGAAAGCTAAGAAAATACAAAGAAAGAACAATCAATAGTAACCACAAAGAAACAATTCAATTCAAAAATTCGAGCTTTGATGATGCTCAAAATATCGCTCCAGAAACTACTGATTTTTTAAAAGAAGGGGTAAAAGGAAGTTTACCAGAACCATCTATTAAAAATAAATATTTTAAAATGGAACCAATATCAATATCTGAAGCCAGAAAACAGCTTGATTTTATTGATCATGATTTTTATTTCTTCCGAAATAAAAAAAATAATGAACTACAAGTTATATATAAAAGGAATCATGGAGGTTATGGACTAATTCAATCAAAATAATTAAATGAGCTCTAATAAAGATTATGAATTTAATGAAAAGATCCACTCAATTTTTTTAAATCCTTACTTATCAAAAGAATCTTTTGATAATAATATAAATTTGATTAAAAAATATAATATTAAAAATATCTCAACTTCATTAAATTTTCTATCTTACTTAAAAGATAATTTTCCATCATCCAATATAAAAATCAATACATTAATTTCCTACCCCTTTGGAGATTTACCAAATAATTTTGCACAAGAATTAATTCATTATGCAAAAGATGCTGGATCAGAAGCAATAGAATATACACCAAAATTCTTCAGTCTATACAATAATAAAGATGAAGAATTTGCCATAGATATTGAAAATTTATCAAAATTAGATTTGCCAATCACTTTGATTTTTAATAAAAGACAGCTAAGCAAAGAAATCTTTAATAAAGCAATAAATATTTCTCTTGAACTAGGAATAAATAATTTCCAATTTGGAGATGGTTTTGGTCAATATTTAGGAGTTGATGAGATCAAAGAAATTACGAATTCATTAGGCAATAATAAATTTATTAAAATCGTGGGAGGGATAAAAACAATCGCAAATGTAAAAGATGCATTAGAAGCAGGAGCTGATTGTATAGGAACATCTTACTACCATGATATTTTCCAAGAATTAAAAAATTAATAAATGTCAAATGAAAAAAGATTAAAAGGTTTATGCATTAAAGCTACACCTCTTGGCGAAAATGATCGTTTAATAACTATATTATCTGAAGAGCAAGGATTAAGCCGATTTGCTGTACCTGGTGCAAGGAAACCTAAAAGTAGTTTGGCCTCAGCAGCTCCTTTAACACTTTTGGAAATTCAAATATTTGGTAAAAAAGATCTTAAAACTGTACGTCAATTAAAGATTTTAAAAAGTTATAGCGGATTGGGAAAAAGTATTGAATGCCTTGCAGCAGCTCAAGCAATTACAGAATTAACTTTTCTTTTAATAGGAAATGAGGATACGCAGAATAATTATCTTTCTACAGTTCTTGCGCATTTAGATCGTTTGTGTGAATACAGACCTTTAGCAGAAAGTGATCTTAAAATACTGGCTATGAGCATTCAATCTCTTATGCATCTTTTAGCAATTGGTGGATTAAGCTTACCCTTACATTACTGCTGCGAAACTGGTAAACCAATACAACCTCCAATTGGGAATTGGGATTGGACTTGTTTTTTTATCCCTAATGAAGGATTTTCAATTATTGAAGATGCAAGAAGTTCAATAAATCTAAATGCATCTGAAATTGCTTTAATGCAAAGACTACTTTTCCCAGATTTGCCTATAAAATCAAATGGTGAATTATTAGGTCCAAAAGAAGTATGGAAAAAAATACTAAAGATATTTTGTATTTGGATTCCCACTCAACTAGGGAAAGAATTATCATCTTTAAAAATATTGGGAGAATTTTATAGATAAATATTTCTTTAATAAAATTTATAGGTTTTCTCTCTAAATGTATATTTAATAAATAATCAAAATTGTATTCGTGTTCAGAATAGCTTGGCTAGGGAAAAAATCTCCATTCTGTGGAAATGTTAGTTATGGGAATTTAATTACAGAACATTTAAAAAAAAGAGGCCATAATGTTAGTTTTATTCATTTTGATAATCATTTAACTAATAATAAATCTGAATCACGTTTTCTTGCCAATGATCCTGAGGTAAGTCTGCCTTATTTAATTAAGTCTCAAGTATATACAATACCTTCACCAAGAGCAGAAAAAGAATTAAAAGATTCTCTTGAGAAACTAAAACCAGATATTGTACATGCCAGCCTTACATTATCTCCATTAGATTTTAGATTACCCGAGATTTGTCAACAAATGAATGTTCCCTTAGTTGCTACATTTCATCCTGCTTTTGATTCAAAGATAAGAAATCTTACTGCAAGTGCTCAACAATTAACTTACCAATTATATGCTCCTAGTCTCGCTAAATTTGATAGAGTAATAATATTTTCTCAAGATCAAAAAGAGGTTTTAGAAAAACTAGGTGTTAGTTCAGATAAACAAATAATTATTCCAAATGGAGTTGATCAAAATATTTGGAAACCCTCAGATAAAATCAATCAGGTCCAAAAATTAATAAGAGAAAAAATTGGCGATAAAAGAATTTTTCTTTATATGGGCAGAATTGCAAATGAAAAAAACATAGAAGCACTTTTGAAAGCTTGGCGCCAAGCAAAAAGTAAAAATTGTATGCTTCTAATAGTCGGAGACGGACCAATGAAGCCATCTTTAGAGCATAATTTTTCAGATTTAGAAAAAGATGATTTAATTTGGTGGGGAGAAGAATCGAATCTTGAAATACGAGTTGCAATTATGCAAATCGCTGAGGTATTTTTTTTACCTAGTTTGGTGGAGGGATTATCTTTATCATTGCTAGAAGCAATGTCTTCTGGGACGGCATGCGTCGCGACCGATGCCGGAGCAGATGGAGAAGTTTTAGATAATGGAGCTGGAATAGTAATTTCTACTGATGATGTAACAACTCAATTAAAAACAATGATACCTATCTTACAAGATCATCCAAATTTTACGAAAATGTTGGGAATTAAAGCTAGAGAAAGAGTTATTGAAAGATATACAATTGAAAAAAATATAGAGCGTCTTGAAAGAGTTTATTTCCAAATTAAAGAAAAATAAATTCTCATTTAAATTCTTCGCTCTTATTCATCGCACCCATTATTGATTCTATCAAAGCTGATCTAAACCCTTTTTTTTCAAGAATTCTTAATGCAGTAATAGTTGTACCAGCAGGAGAAGTTACCAAATTCTTTAATTCCGAAGGACTAATATCTAATTCTTTCATCATTAAAACTGTTCCAAAGATCATATCTATAACCAACTCTTCTGATAATTTTTTTGTTAATCCACCACTTAATCCTCCATCTCCTAAGGCCTCTATAATTAGCGCAATGATGGCTGGTGCAGAGGAAGTTAAAGCTAAAAAGATATCAAGATAATCCTCAGATAATTCAAAAACTTTACCTGAATTTTCGAAGATATTTTTGATAAAAATTTTATTTTTATCATCAATATCTTGATTCCATGCGATTCCTGTTAAACCTTGTCCAATAGTTATAGGAATATTTGTTACAGCCCTAATACAGCAATGTTTTGGGAAAATAGTTTTTAAAGTTTTTAAGGAAACACCAGCTAGTATAGAAATCAAAAAATATTTATTATTTTCATTAAAATTTATTTCTTTTATATTTTTTAATTGTTGGGGCTTAACAGCTAATAGTTTTATTGGACAATGCCAAACCAAATTTGCTTCAGGGGAATTTAAATGATAAATATTTATTTTGTATTTATAATTAATTTTTATATTTTCACAACTTTTCTTTGAGTTTACTAGACAAATTATTTCTTCAGGTTGCAAAATATTTCGTTCTAACAAAGGAGTAATTATAGCTTTTGCGATATTGCCAAATCCTATTACACCTAGTTTATTAGACACGAGTTAAGAATAGGCAGATAACTTTGAATCGCCCCATGCTGGCTGAGGAGCAGAATTAGAATTTAGTCCAAAAGATGGAATATCATCATTAGTAACATTTGATGGAGACGCCTCAATTGGGAAAGAACTTGTAACATTTACACAGCTGGGAGTAAATAAAAATATACTTTCACCTACTCTTTCTTGATGACCGTCCATTGCATATGTTCCTCCTGCGACAAAATCAACAGCTCTTTGTGCTTGATCAGGATCCATCATGGTCAAATTTAGAATTATTGTTTTTCTCCCTCTTAACGCTTGAATAACTTGAGGCATTTCGTCAAAACTTTTTGGCTCGAGAAGATTTACTTCTGAAGATGTATTTGCAATTCCTGGCATACCAATAACTTTTGATGATTTATTATTCATAAAATCAAAAGGGTTAGAACCTGAGAATGAACTTGAATTTCTTTTATTAACTCTATAATCATTTATTGAATTTAAATCATTTTCCGATTCATAATCAAGTTCATCAAAATCATCATCCAAGTAATCATCACCAGCGACAACAGCTTTTAATCGAGAAATAAGTGACACCTTTTCAAACCCCTTAATGTAAATTGAGAAACCAAGCAATTAATTCATAAAATTATGAAAACCGCCTATACCTAGATAACGTTAGTTATTAATAACTGCAAGCTTATTATTAATATTTTTATTATTACTATAAAATACTAACTATTTCTTTTCCCAAAAATTATTGAACCCAATCTTATCCATGTTGCTCCAGCTTTTATAGCTTCCTCCCAATCATTGGACATACCCATTGAACAATGTGGAAGCTCTAATTTATCAGCAATTAATCTACATTTATTAAATAGCTCAAAATTTTGTTTTGGACTAAGGCCCTTTGGATTAATAGTCATTAATCCAATTATATGAATTCCTTTTATTTGTTTAATCTGATCCCAGTTTGCAATTAATTCTGAATGAAGTAACCCAGCTTTTTCTGGATCATGAGCTAACTTTATTTGTATAAAAACTTTTGGCATTTTTTGCAATTCAATTGAAACTTGAGAAATTTTCAATAATTTCTTATAAGAATCAACTGAATGAATAAAATCAAAATTCTCAACTATTTTACGGATCTTATTAGTTTGTATTCTTCCTATAAAATGCCAATTAAGATTATTAGTACTTTTAAACACTGGCTTTAGTAAGGCTTCTTGAACCTTACTCTCGCCAAAATCAGTTTGTCCTAATGATTGAATATATTCAATATCACTCGACTGAAATCCCTTACTAACTGCAAGTAAATTAACACCTTTAGGTAATATTTTTTTGATATTAATATAATCCAACTTTAGTTTCTTTTTATAAAAAAGTTTGCTTAAATAAATTTTCCCATTTTTCTAAATCATCAGATGACTCTCTTCTAACCTTTTGCAAATTTATCTCAGCCTGATTTCTTGCATCTAAATAGGGTATGACCTCAAATAATATTTCTCTTGGCTTAATAGAAACTAAAAAAAACATTTTTTGTGCGTATAAGGTTGCATAAATATCTTTTCCCTCATTAGCAGGGGATACTTGGTATAACATTCCAAATGTAGGATGATTTAGATAACGCTCTGAGCTCAATTT
This sequence comes from uncultured Prochlorococcus sp., assembly GCA_902628235.1. GTDB lineage: Bacteria > Cyanobacteriota > Cyanobacteriia > PCC-6307 > Cyanobiaceae > Prochlorococcus_A. The sequence continues at coordinate 96,968 of CACOMD010000001.1, forward strand.
AAATCAAATATTATTCATAATGCACCATACTGTTTCCTAAGAAAAATTGCCAGACATATAAAAAAAATAGATATTAAATTCATGACAAAGGATGATTTTTTCTGCTTCTCTGTGGGTTTAAACTTTCTAATATTAATTTGTAAATAGCCTTTAGATAAAAGTGAATCAGAACCTTGTTCAATTCTCAATAAAATATTCAAAAAAATTCTTTCTATTAAGCTGAGACCAACATTAAATGTTTTTTTTAAACCCAAATTTCGATAATTTATAGATCTAACAGAAACTGATTTCAATATATTTTGAAATTCTTCCTGAACTAAAGGAATAAATCTCAAAGATAGTAACAACTGGAATAACATCCTATCAACTGGAATATTGAATTTCTTTAATGGATACAAAAACCAACTAATGGCCCATACAATTTCTTCTTTTAGAGTTGTAAGTAAAACTAAATTGACACTATGAACAACAGTAAAAATTAATGTTGATGTTTTGATTCCTAATTCAAATGCTTTTCGAGAAATATTATATGGACCAAAATTTATCCAACCTGCCTTTAAGATAGGAATTTGAATGAAATTCCAACTTATATTTTTTGATGATAAAACCTCTAACTCATTTGGATCTCTTAAAGGTATTTCCAATATAGATACATTAGAAGTTGCTAATATAGATATTAATCCAATAAATATAGATAAAAAAATCAGAAATGAAATAGATCTCCACCAAACCCTTATTGGCAGAAAGCTAATAAAAGTAATAAATATTAAAAATAAAACTAGACTAATCCTCCATAAAGGACCCGCCCATATTGGAGTAATTAAAAATATTAATAAAATAATAAATTTTAATCTACTATCGATAATTCTTAACCAGCTTTTATTTCCATCTACGTATTGCCCCAGTGGAAACTTAGTGAGTATATTCATTAATCATTTTGTATTAATTCAATATTATTTTTAGATATATCTCTATCTAATGATCTCCGTTGCTTACCTCTCCATAAAAAAATCAAGGGAGTACCTTCAAAGCCTAAGTTCATTCTAAATTGTTTTTCTATATATCTTCTATATGTACTTCCAAATAATTTAGGGTCATTTACAAATAGTGAAAAAGTTGGAGGTTGATTTTTTACCTGTGTTCCATAATATATTCTTCCTTGTTTACCACTCCTTTTCGTAGGAGGACTTTTCCAAGTAATTGCCTCTTTTATAACTTCATTTACAACTGAAGTAGAAACTCTTCTACGATGCTGATCAATTGCAGATTTAGCATTTTCAAATATATCATTTACTCTCTTACCCGTTAATGCGGAAATAAAAATCATCTTAGACCAATTCAAAAAGTATAACTTTGATCTAAATTTCTTTTCAGCTGAATATATTGTTGAGCTATCTTTTTCAATTAAATCCCATTTATTAATTACAATTAAACAAGACCTTCCTTGTTCTTCAATACGGCCAGCCAATTTCTGATCTTGCTCTGTAACACCATCTTCCGCATCTAAAACTAAAAGGCATATATCACTTCTATCAATAGATTTAAAAGACCTATTAATTCCAAAAAATTCAGTTCCATACTTTACGTTTTTTTTTCTTCTTATTCCAGCTGTATCAATTATTTTCCAGAATTTATCTTCTTTTTTTATATAAGTATCTATTGAGTCAGTAGTTGTACCACTAATATTACTTACAATTGCCCTTTTATTGCCGCATATTGAATTGAGCAAACTTGATTTACCGACATTTGGTCTACCAATAATTGACATACAATATTGTTCTACTTTATCTGTTTTGTCTTTTGCAGGAAGTTCTGTAATTACTAAATCTAATAGATCACCTGTACCTGTTCCATGAATTGCAGAAACTGGAAAGGGTTCACCCAAGCCAAGTTTCCAAAATTCAGAGGCAAGAGATGCTCCAAGTATTGTTGATTCACATTTATTAACAGCAATAATAACTTTACATTTTGAACTTCTTAACCACTTAGCGATAGAAAGATCTCCATCCGTAACACCTTGCATACCATCTACAATAAATATTGCCATTGAGGCCTCTTCTAAGGCTAAAAAAGTTTGCATACGAATTTCTGGAAGAAAATCTGAATCATCTTCAAAGACTAATCCACCAGTATCAACAACAATAAATTCTTTTCCACACCATTCAGCATTTTGATATGTTCTATCTCTAGTAACGCCAGGTGTATCATAAACAATTGCATTGTTAGTTTGGCAAAATCGATTTACTAAGGTAGATTTCCCCACATTAGGTCTTCCTATAACAGCTATTGAGGGGAGGTCCAAAATATACTAAAAATTAAGTTACCTATATAACTATACATTTTTACATATTTTTTAACTTCAAATTGGAAATTAATCAATTTAAATTAAAAATTATAATTTATTTTTCCAGATCTATTCTCAGCAAAAGTAAGGAAAAATAGGGCAATTCTCTCGAGAGGTATTCTGAGGCATCTCCAATATACTGATTTTCCATACCTAAATTTACAGCTAATATAGCTTTTCTCAATATCTTTTTTTCCTCTAAAGCATATTTAACCCATTTCCATCTTTTCCCAACTTTCATAATTGCTAAAACTGTTTTGCTCTGTTTATTAATTAAATTAAGAAATTGATTTTTATCCTCAGGACATTCAATTATATTTAAATTTTCTCCTTTTTTAATTAGTTGAAAATCTCCTAATGCTGCTGCTAAAGATAAAGAGGATATCCCTGGGAGAGTTGTTATTTTAATTTTAGGATAATTTTTTTTAATTTCTTTTTTTAAGTAAAAAGAACTTGCATAAATAGAACTATCACCAAGACAAAGCAATGCAACTTGTAGATTTCTATTAATATAATCGACTATTTTTTTTGCCCCACTTCTCCAAATCAACTCAGAATCATATTCTTTTCTGCCCATGGGAAATATTAAAGGTATTTGCTTCTTTTTTTTTATAAATTTGTTTACTATCTCAGCAGAATAACTACCTTTATCTTCACCAGAAATTGGATAAAAAATCACTTTAGATTTTTTGAGCGCCTTAGTAGCTTCAATGGTTAAAAGTGAAGGATCTCCTGGACCTACAGCAATAATTACAAGAGAACCTTTTTCCTTTTTAGATAAAAATAAATTTTTTATGAATATAAAAATTTTTCTCATATTAACTATGAACACGTGGCTTCATAAAAGTATTAGATAGTATTTCCTCCTCTTTTTTTATTAATTCTTTCAATCTTTTAATTGTTTTATCTTTATCAAATTTACTTTGAGCTAATTTCCAATAGACTCCGAAATGCCTTGCCTCACTTTCTAAAAGAGAATTATAAAGATCTCTTGAAGAATTATCTTTTGCATTTAAAGCAAGGATACTTAAACGTTCATGACTTCTAGCCTCAATAATTCCAGCCACTAAAAAACTATCAAGCATTCTTAATGGTTCATTTTTTCTAACATTTTTCGCAAGTTCAGATCCATATGGAGGAGGCTGTAAAGCTTTTAATTTTATCCCTTTAGCTTTTAGAAAATATAATATTTTTTCAAAATGCTCTAATTCTTCTCTTGCTATGGGACTTAAAACTTCTGATAAATTTGGTTCTGAAGGATATCTAAACATTAACTGGATAGCAACTCCAGCCGCTTTCCTCTCACAATGAGCATGATCTATTAATATTTCTATTGGATTAGACAGAGCTAATTTAATCCATTTTTCTGAAGAAAGCTTTGTCAAATGTTTTATATGAAATGAAGGTCTCTTAATTTCGCTCATTATAAATACAACTATTTTTTTAAATAATTTATTATTGCTTCTAAAGATAGAAAATAACTATATATTCCAAAACCACTAATTATTCCGATTGCTTTATCGGTAAGAAATGATTCTTTTCTAAAGCCTTCCCTATTAAAAATATTTGAAATATGTAGTTCTATAAAAGGAATATTTGAACCTACTAATGCATCTCTAAGTGCTACTGAAGTATGTGTTAAGGCTCCTGCATTTATTAAAATACCATTAATATTTCCAATGGATGCTTGAATTTTGTCTACAATTTTTCCTTCATGATTACTTTGATAGCATTCTAATTTAAAGCTATTTTGCTTCGCTATCTGAATTAATTCTTTTTCTATTTGATCTAATGTTTGTTTTCCATAAATTTCAGGTTCTCGAGTACCCAATAGATTCAGATTTGGACCATTTATTAATAAAATATTCATAAATAAACTCTCTTCTATTCAAATCGTATCTTGATCAAGGGAAAAAACCAAAACATTTCTACACAAAGTGACCATTAACTGATAAATTTTTAATGTGGGGGTCGGTGCCCGAGTGGTTAAAGGGGGCGGACTGTAAATCCGCTGGCTCTGCCTACGTTGGTTCAAATCCAACCCGGCCCACTTTAATAATGCCCTTGTAGCTCAGCGGTAGAGCACACCCTTGGTAAGGGTGAGGTCTCGGGTTCAAGTCCCGACGAGGGCATAGCCGGGATAGCTTGGTATCATTGAGATTATCACTATCGCAGAAAAGAATTGATTAGAAGTGGATGTCCGTTTTCGGGTCCACTTTTCCATTTTAAAGGCAGATATCTGGAGGTGCATCACACAAACGATGACACCAAAATGGCAACAATCAGAAGAAGCGGAAATGGCTGGCAGGTCCTTATAAGAAGGAAGAATTATGTCGGTCCGAGGTCAAGAACTTTTCTTTCCAGAGATCTGGCCCGAACATGGGCAGATGCAGTTGAAGATAGGACAAAAAACATTTTTCCGGATATACCACTCACTTTAGGGGAGGCTATCTTTCAATATATGAATGGTCCCCTTCTTCTACACAGAAGCGCAGAAAGTGAAAAATATCCTCTCAGGGTGACAGCAGAAAGCTGGCTTGGAAATATTCCCCTCAAAGATCTGCAGATAAGGCATTTTGCAGTCTGGAGGGATGAAAGATTAATGAAGGTAAAACCAAATACAGTGATGCGGGAGCTGAGGATATTGAGAGTATTGATCGACTGGGCGAGAGACGAAAGAGGAGCAGAAATAAAAGATAACCCCGCAAGGCATCTGAGAGTGAGGGGGACCGGAGATGCAAGAGCTCCTTTTTTTACGAATGAAGATGAAAAAAGACTCATATTCGAACTGTCTAAGATGTCCAACCAAAATCATCTGAGACTCACAAAGCTAGCACTGACAACTGGCTTTCGCCGCTCCGAACTTTTGAGCCTGACCTGGAGGAATATTGATAAAAAAAACAACAGAATCCATATCCTAAGAAAAGAATGTGCAGTAAGAGGAGTTTCTAATTCCATGAGAATTGTTCCATTACCATTAAATGCAAAAAAGCTACTAAGAAGTTTTGAAAGTAAAAAAGGCAAAGTAATCCCTATTACAGAAGGAGCTGCAAGAAATGGATTCGATAAAGCCCGAAAAAAAGCTGGACTAGAAACTCTCAGATTTCATGATCTAAGACATATAGCCATAAGCAGAATGTGGAGTTCCGGAATGAATGCCCTAGAGATAAGTGCATGCAGTGGCCACAGAGATATAAAAATGCTGATGAGATACAGCCATTTTCAACTTTCCATATAAACCACTAGCCCCTCATAGGGGGGGGGATATTGCAAGTGATGGCACGTATAAAACCTGTAAAAAATTTGTAATTTATTTTTGATCTGATTTTATGAGTTACGAAAATTCCTCTCCAAAAAAAATTTTTGTTCAAAAAGATTCCTTGAGTTAGATAATTCCTCATCAAGTTTTTCAAGACCTCTCATACTTAAATAAAATTGTTCAGATATTCGTTCTAATATTTTCCTCATGAGCATAGGATTACTTTCCAGCGTAAGTATCTCTGGAGATATTTTTTCGTCGATATCATCTTTTTGAAAAACAATATTATTTTCCTTTAGATATTCCATCAGTAATTCATATTCAGGAAAAAATCCAGAAAGTGAATTTACTGATTCTATAAATCGAGCATGATCCCTAAGTAAATCATGAATTTTTCTTGAGATTAAATCAAACTCTGGAGGATTCATTTCTCTAAATTTATCTAGATCGGTCATTTGTGAGTTAAGTTAATTAAGTTTTTCATATAGAAACTTTATACGTTTATATGTAAAATGTACGCATACATATTAAATTCTTGACATTTATTTATGAAATGTATATATTATTATTACTTTTGTATTTAATTATGACGGAAACTAATGCGGCCCAAATTGAAGAGTCCAGCAGAGAAGCTTTCTGCAGGCTAGCTAATCAGCGAATTGAAAAGGTGACTAAATCACTAGAAAACTTATCAAGATTATCTTCAAGGAAATCAGACTATTCTGAAAAAGACGTTTTAGAAATTAAGAGATTTCTCACAAAAGAACTGGATAAAACTCTCTCTGGATTTCGTCCTAGGACAAATAATGATTCTAAGACTTTTATTTTAAAAGCCTAAAATTAAATATGTACGCTTAAATAGCGTGCAATAATTGTAAATAATGCCTTCAAAATTGACTCCAAAAAATAATTCAGAACATTTTATTGAACTTGCCAACAAACGGGTTCCCAAGGCTTTAAAAGCTTTGGAACTTGTTGGAAATCTTGGTAACAAAAGTAACTATACATACAGCAAATCACAATCAGATCAGATAAAAAAAGCATTAAGAGATAAAGTTAATGATGTATGCAGAAAATTTGATTCGCAAAATAAAAAGAATAATCATTTCCAATTAAAAGAGTAAATTATGCAGGAAATATTTGATTTAAAACTTGATTTAAGTTCTTTAGATGAGTTCCAGTGGGACGCAGATGAGGTAACAATAGGAGAAAAGACAATTAATGATGTAAGCGGGAAAAAAGATTTTGAAAAAGAGGGTAAATCTACAGCTGAAACTTTTATAAGAGAACTTGTTCAAAATACTTTGGACGCTAAGCTTCCAGGCCCATCTAAAGTGGCAAAATTAAAACTAGAAGTAATTTACTTTAATAGTCCTTTAGAAAAAAAGATTTACCAAAAATTTGTAAACGATAGAATTTATAAAAGACTAATTAAGTGTGGCAATATTAATGATGATTATAAGTTCACTTATAAAGCTCTAAAAGCTTCTGACTTTAATACTTACGGATTAGATGGAATATTAACTAGCGACCATTCAAACTGGAATAAATATGTTTTTAGGACTGGGAATCCTAACCTTAGTAAAGGAAGAGATTCAGATGGGGGTAGAAATTTAGGGAAATTAGCAACATGGAAATGTTCAAAGCTATGGATGGTTTTTGTAAGATCAAAAATTTCAAAACCTAATGAAGAAACAAGATTTATGGGTAGATGTATGAAAAACGGATATTCAAAAATTGATGGTAAAAACAAATTAAGAGAACCTCACGAATATTTTGTAAAAAATGAAATAAGAAATAAAGTAGCTGTCGATCCAGCGTTAGAAAAATGCCTAAAGAATTTTTTTAAATCTCCTAGGGATGAATATGGTACTGATTTATTATTCCCCGAGTTTCACGCATTTAATATTAAAGAATTGATGCCTTTTGCAATTAAGAATTGGTTTTGTCCTATTACAGAGGGCGACCTTGAAATAAAAATTGAGGATACAACTATTAATAAAAATAATATTAGAGAGGAAACTAAAAAGTGTTTTTCTGAAGAAATATTTGAAGGTGTCAACCAAGAAATGATGGATTTTGTAATTAATACCAGAGCAGGACTTAGTGACATTAATATCGGTATGGAATTGTTAGATGTTCCAGATAGGGAATTGACTAATTTTTCGGAAGATTATTTTGATTTAAAAGGATACTCATTAAAAGAAATTGCGACTAAATTAAATCAAGGTTCTCACCTAAAATTAACCGTACCTGTAAAAATTGATCATAAAGATGGTCCGATACATGATGAATTTTATGTTGCGATAAAAATGCGTTCTGAAAGGAAAGGTTTAGCAACTTGCGGGATGATGATGAGAAAAAATCAGATCTTATGGGATGAAAGTAAAAAATCTATTTTTACTAGAGAAGCAAAATATCTTAAAGACATTATGGTTGCCGTAATATCTACAAAAAGTGAATTAAATAAGCTCCTTTCAAATTTCGAAGAGTCTTCTCATCTTGTATTTAATAGTGAATCTTTTACTGGAGAAGCAGAATATGATGTTAAAAATGCAAAATATATTTTAAAACTATTCAGAAATGTTTCTAACCGTTTAATCAATTTAATATTTGCCGAAGATGAAAATGAAAACAAAGATTTATTGAGTCAATTTTTCAGTTTAAAATTCAAACAAAAGAAAGAGAAAAAAAAGATAATTGAAGAAGATGATCATATTGAAGATGTAGACAAAGAATCACCGGATATAGATATTGATATACCTCCTTCTAGGAAACATATTTATAGTCAAGATCAAGTAGGAGATAAATTAGTAATCAATTCCATAAATAATGAAGAACTATGTGGAAAGAAAATTAAGATAGAATTTGGCATAAAAAAAAGAGGGAATACTGATGCATTTATAAAAGTCGATGAATTTGACTTCAACCTTCTTAATCAAACTGATATTTCATTTTATTCAGGCTGTAGCATTGATAATTCTAGTAGGCAACAAACTTCTATAGAAATTTTTGTGGAAGATACATCATTTACTTTGGAGCTTAAGGGAATAAAAAAAGCTTATAGCCATAAATCTAGATATACTTTGATTTAACATGGGAATTGCATCAAAATACAAATCTAAAGGAGTACGCTCTAGTGATCCTTTCCCAAAAGAATTAATACCATTAAATAAAATAAGTTGGGAAGTTTCTAATGATAAAAAAGTAATAAGCCTCACTTCATTTAAATTTTTAGAAGAAAAAAAATATGATGATGAGAAATTACAATTAGGAATTTACGCTTATGACACAGCGAATGATCTATTGTGTTATTTATATCTCAACGAAATTGTAGATTACCCATTAAAATTTGATATTAAAAATTACGGCTTTGACCAATTAGGTGATTCTGCAAAATTTGAAGTTTTTATATTTGATTCAATCACTAAACAAAGAATTGCTGAAACAAGTGCTATTAAATTAGTTCCTAATTATCAACAAAAAAACTTATTAGAAGTCAAAGGCGAAGATTTAGGAAAAAGAATAGCCCAAATTGATATAACAAGTTCTGGCCCAATTCTAAAAATCAATAAAAAACTAAAAACAAAAAAAGGGTTTATTACAAGAAAAAATATTGAATCAATTATTCAAGCAAATCCTATCTTTATGTGTAGCTTTTTTCCTTTGGCTTTAGATAAAATTTTTTCTTATGCATTTCTAAATAAAGGTAGAAAAGGATGGGCTAAGAATTGGATTGAATATGCTAATGAACTTGTTCCTGGTGCTTTTAAAGACATAAGTTCTTCAGGGATAGATACGCTTGATAAATTAGAAGAATATGATAAATTCCAAGACGTACTTGCTAGATTGAGTGATGCATGGATAAAAAAATATAATTTTGATAATCAATTACTTAAGAGTTTTAATAATCAAGATTAATGAACAAGATAATTAAAAGACCAGAATCCATAGCAATGCATCAGCTTACAGAAAATGGGGTTGAAAAATTTATGGAGGTTATAGGATTACTCAGGCAACATATAGATGAGCAAAAAAAACTTTATAACATTAAACCTGGAAATATTGACTCAAGAATATTGCAATTATTAAGAGAGCTACCAAAAATAAATTCTGGTGAATCGAAAAAAATAAAGAACTCGCCTTCACTTAATTTAACTTATGTCCATCCCACAAGATTTGAACTATCAAGATATATTTTTAAAAGTTTAAATGAATTCATTCAAAATAATAATCTTGAGGATAACGTAGGATTTTGGTCATGGTTAGCTTTAGTTTATTTCGAAGATCTTACAGATACCTTCAAGAATGTAAATACAGAAGTAAATTATATTCCTGAAATGGGTGACATAAAACTAAGCAGTAAGAAAAAGAAAATTTATGAACATTCAATTAGAGAAGGGTTCATAATGTATAGATCATTTGGCGATGAATCTAAAATATATTTTAGTAAAAAAGGAGTTGGTTATATGGGAGATTTTTGGGAGGGAACAAGGGGACTTGGAACTATAAGAAGAAGTACTACTCTGCACAAATTTATATTAAAGGTTTATTCAGATCCAAATGGAAGCGGCTTTGCAAGAACAGGGTCTCTTTCTAAAAGTGGGAAAAGTTGGGCTTTAAGAAGACTATCAGATGCATATAGTAATTTATCTGTAAATTATGCGACCCCTCTCTTAGAGGTAGAGGATCTTGAGAAATTGCTTGGCGAAGATTTTGTTCCTGAGTAAATTTGAGAAAGAATTTATGCACATATAGGCAAATTTCTATCTCTCTTTTTATTTAGATCTTCAAAAATATTTTTAGACATCAATGTTGCTATTTCTTTAATTACAGGAACAACAACCGAATTACCAAATTGTCTATATGCCTGACAATCTGAAACTGGAATTATAAATTTTGACTCACCAGTTTTATCAAAACCCATCAATCGCGAACATTCTCTAGGAGTTAGTCTTCTTGGATTTTTTTCTTCGCCTTGATCTATCAATATCTCAGCACCATCTTTGTGGTACCTAGCAGACAAAGTTCTGGAAACATCTTCAGGTTTACATAATCCAAAACCAAATCCATTTCCTTTCGCTCTATGCTTTTTTTCATACATCCTTAAATAGTCCCATAATTTATTTGTGATGGTGTATTTCTCATTTACTTTTGAAAGATCAGGAATAGTATATGGTTCTTCAAAAGTTTCGGATCCATCTTCAGGATGAAGCACTGAAATTAATGTTGGACCATCAGAAATATCAGGAATAATTAAATCATCAAAATTAAAATCATTTTCTTCGCTGAAACCAACAATATAAATTCTCTGCCTATTTTGAGGGACGAAAGATTTTGCATTAATTACACGATATTGAACTTTGTAACCTAGTTTATTTTCTAATACATCAAGAATAGTTTCAAACGTTTGGCCTTTATCATGACTTTTGAGATTTTTTACGTTTTCCAAAAGAAATGCTTTGGGTCTATGGTGCTCAAGAATTCTTGCTATTTCGAAAAATAAAGTTCCCTGGATCTTACAATCAAAACCATGTGATTTACCGAGTGAATTTTTTTTACTTACGCCTGCAAGACTAAAAGGCTGGCATGGAAATCCCGCAAGTAAAACATCATGACTTGGTATTGATTTTGTATCCACATCTCTAATATCTCCAGCGAATAAATGATTTGTCTGGAAGTTAGCTTTATAAGTTTCTTGAGCAAATTTATCTATCTCACTTGTAAAAACACAATTTCCACCTATTGATTCAAACCCTTTTCTAAAGCCACCTATACCCGCAAAAAGATCAATAAATTCAAATTTATTTTGAACAGTATTTAATTTTTTAACTTGAGATTTTTGAATCTTTCTTCTCTTAAATTCTTATTTACTATGGCACTGAGATTTATAAAGTCAACCAATTTATTAATTAAAAATATCAATTATTTTATCTCTTAAATTTTCCATATTTTTTGTTTCACACTCCCAGATAACAACAGATCTCCAATCAAGATTTTTTATTTTGTCCTGAATTTCTGAATCCCTTTTTATATTTTCTTTGAATTTTTTGTTCCAGAATTCCTGTCTTGTATTTGGATTGGAAGCATACTTACAATTCTCATGCCTATGCCAGAAACATCCGTGGACAAAGATAACTGTTTTATATTTTGGGAGAACAATATCAGGAGACCCAGGTAAATCTTTCGAATGAAGTCTGAATCTATATCCCATAGAATGTAGAACTTTTCTTACCTTTATTTCAGGCTTTGTATTCTTCGATTTAATGGCAGACATATTCCTTGATCTCTGCTCACTTACCTTATGTATTACTTCACTACTCATCTAACCAATTAGTTTTAAACAATATACTCACCATCACCCTATAGGTACCTATATACAGTACGTGCATTATGTGTTTACACACATACCCACGTATCAGATATAAGTAGTTTAGTTGTAGTTGAGAGTGGTTTATTTTCAGTACTTACAATGATGATGTGCACACATCCAGTAAGTAGTCCCCTCTCAATTTCTTGTCTTTTACCCCTTCTTCCCGTGTATTATGGTGGGGTTTCGTAAATGACTGCTATAACTGGGATTTTGGAGTTCAGCATTTTGCCTGAAATTCAGATATATTTAATAAAGATTGTCTTTAGTAATGCCACTATCGTCATACCGGATGCACAGAATTTATCTCGCAGCGACCATGAATTATGGTCTCGGTTCTGATGATCCAGAGGAGTTGGCTTACTACAACAAAATCAGAAAAGAGATGGATGATATGAAAAAAGACTCAATAAAAAAAGGGATACCCCTTAATTGGGATACCCCTGAAAGAATGGATAAATGAATCTCAATACTTTTTTATTAATTGATGGGAGTCTGATGCTTATTGGTCTGCCTTTGTTGATGATTATTAAAGGCAAAAAGAAGAATCCCTAGGTTACTTCTTAACAGCAAAAGTTACTCCCATAACCGCAGTGATGTCTTTCTTGATGGTGGTGGTGTCATAAGAACCCCAACTACTTACCTTGGTGGAATTCGGAACAGTTATCTGGAAAACTCCAGTATTCACTCTCTTTAAACCACCTACTTCAGAGCCTGCCTCTAAAGCGATAGCTTCAGCCCTGATTCGGGCATCCTTCGCAGCCTTGGCAAGCATGTCTACTCTTTTATCAGCAAGCTTTGAATAGGTGAATTCGGGACGGCTTGGTTTCACCCTTACCCCTTTCCCAAGCAATTCTGTTATCTGACTATGAGTCTTCTGGATGTTATACACATCCCTACTTTCAATCTCAATATTCTGATAAGTAATCCATTCAGTTCTAATAATTTCATTGGTCTTGGGATTCCTTGTTTTATATTCACTGATACTCGCAGGTCCAAGATAAACATCCTGCTTTACGCTGTCCTCAATTCCATTTGCTTTAAGGAATTCCATTGTCTTATTAATGGACTCCTTGTGCTTGGTAAAGGAGTCAATCTGAGTTTTACCTGAGGTCTTTACCTGGACTGACCATTTTGCAATATCACTCTCAAAACTTTCAGTACTTGCACCTGTAACAGTGATAGTATTCTCAACCGTTCTGAACCCTCTAACAAGGACCGTGGAGGCGCCTATAAAACCTCCGAGAGATAAGACAGCCATTGCGAAAACAAGTGGCGGAGTGCGGCGTATAACACTCAGAGAATCGCCTGGCAGCGACCTGAGTCTCTTAATAATTTTCATTGTCTATCAGTATGTGTGTAGGAGCTTTTTAACAGCTGAACCGAAAGAAAAATATTAGAAAAATCCCTGACTTTTATTTCTTCAGTTCTATCTGGCCATTAATGGAAACATCTTAATTTGATGTGCCAATTTTGGAGTCGGTTCCTTATATTGCCAAATGGAATAACGGTCGGCAAGAAGTAAATTTGTATTATTCAATTCGACTGAAGGCCAGGATAAATTCCACTCCGTTCGGCGGCATCAGGTGTTGGAACAATACACAAGGAAATACCTGATATTTTCCCTTTATCTACAGAAGCATAAGCAACTCCAAGAAGATTAGACTTATCGCCTTGAGCCATGATGAGGCAATCTGTATGACCATAGGCTGGGCAGACACCTAATTCGGCATAAACAGAACTGTTAGTTTTTTTTATTATTTCAAGTTTCGGTCTGATGTATTCAATGAATTCATCTTTTGAGTTCATATCGGTCAAGACTTTTTGTGAGGAATATGAAAAATCTTCTGACAAAAACGATTCAAACTCCGATGAATCAAGAGTATGCATCATTTTCGCATAGATACTCAAAGCCTCCTTTTCTGTAAGTTGATAATTTTTTTCTTCCAAGGGTTTCATTTTTTGTACTTACTCATTTGCTCGAACATACTTAAATATTGCAGAGGAAGCACTCTGGTTAAATCCTCTATTCTCTCTTCATCTAATACAACACCCTCCGGCAATTTCTTGATTAACTTTGGAATGGCTTTTTTTGTCTCTTCTCTACAGAAGTTAATTCTATAAGTGGCTTCTTTTTTTATATTATTTTTAATTAATCCATCTTTTTCAAGCATTGATTTTAAATCAAGATTATTTCCTTTCAGAAGCGCAATTAAAACAGTATCTGCAATTTTTAAAGCTTCGCTAGTTTCTTTATCTTTATTTATTTCAAATATCCAGGTACAGGCACCGACACCTAATGCTCTTGCAATACAATCATCATTTCCAATTTCATCACAGGGTAATCTAAAAGACTCTTCAATTTTTTTCAGATCATATCCATTCTCACCTTCTGGAAAGCCAGCTTGAGCGTAAAAAGGAAATAAAAATAATATTGCTGCAAGGAATAAGCGTTTCAAAATTATTCAGAAATCCAGCGGTTAATTATTGTCCCTTCATAAATATGACCCGATGCCTCAACTATTGGTTTAGTTTCTGGGTTAACGAAGATGTCGTAACAAGTATTTACTGGTCCTTGAAACATAACGGTTGCTCTTTTGGGGTCTTCCAATGATTTGCCAATATAAAAAGTTTTTACTCCCATCTCTTTAAACATGGCCTGTTGTTCAGGAGCATTCATATGAGCCTCATATTCCTCAAAAGTATTGCTTAATTTGAAATCTAAAACAGTTGTTTCAATTGACATAAAAAAAGGAGCTAATTGCCCCTTAATTCTAGATCGACTGTCAATAATTTAATTCAGCCCATCGCTGCTTCTGCATCAGCAACCTGTTTGTTTCTTTGGATAACTTCCTCATCATTTAAAACAGCTGTGATCTTCCATTCGACACCGAATTTTGCTCTCCAAATTCCAAAGTGTTCTGAAATTGCCAGATGATTATCGGCCTTGAAAATAACAAAAACCTCTCCTGTTTCAGGAGCATGAAATCTTCCTACCAGTTCAAATCCATAAAAATTATCCTTTGGTGCACCGGAAGCAATATATTGCTCAAACGCTTTATAGCCTTCGGACTGAGAGATCTCATCAGGAATCAAACCATGCACATGATAATAAGCCATACAAAAATTAATAATTATATGATTAATTTAAAAAATAATAATTCCTTATGCGTTTAATTTTTCTCTGAATATATATTTTAAAATTTGTAATATGAAAGGAATCAAAAACATAATTGATAAAATCAATCTAGTCTCGAAAATCTTTCAAGAAAATTATAATTTATAAATAATAAATAAGTATCAAAAATTATTAAATGGAATATCATAATATAGGTCTATTATTAGCTGTAATTATTTTGGCGATCATTCAAAAACTAATTCAATCAGTAAAACTTTAAAATGAAAAATCTTCTAGAAAGCACAAGATCTAAATATTTATTTGTTTTAGGCTTATTAGCTATTGGGATCGGAGTTGCATCAAAAAAAGTAATTAGCTATCCAACAGAATGTTTACCAATGAATAATCAAGAAATTACCTATTTATTTAAAATAAAAAAATAATAGTTTTATCATAATGGGATTGGTAATTGTAGATTTATTGTTACTGGATGAATTAAGGTAATATTGGTTGACAGCTGATCTAAATTAGAGGGGAAGCTCCCCTCTTTTTTATGAAATATTCTAAGAAGGAATTATATATTATCCAAAAGAAAAGGCCTGATTTAATTCGTAAACCTGAGCCATCAACAAATACAGCAATAATTGCATTTTTGAGAAAATATAATAAAGTTTCTCAAATACCCAAAGATAATACTTCAAAGGAATGGATTACTTTGAGACAACAAGCATTAGATAATAGTGATTTTCCGAAATTTCAAACTGATCACTTTAATGAGGTAATCGAACATAATAAAAAAATAGATAAGAAATTAGAAGATCCTCAAACGCAAAAAGAATTAGATTTTCTTATTAAAAAATATGCTATCGCTGAAAGAATAAGGCTATACATTAATCCACTTTATTTATATTCAAAATATCAAGAAAACAAAAAAATAAGAACAAAAAAATTCTTTAAAATAAACCTGCCTATCTTGATATGGATGATTTTATTTACAATAATAATTCTAGTTATTATTTATTTATAAATATAAAACAATAAATAATAACTCCAAAATTTATATTGAGGTTTTTCTTGAAGGAGAATATTTTTTATTTACTATTACCACCTTTAAGGTGTATCTCGACGCATCGAGTTACACATTCTTTATGTCCGTTAATAATACAACATTCACTAATGCATTCAAAGTAAGAATCTACATGATCAATTTCATCTTTATTACTTAAAGAAATTAAATGATTATTCATTAAAAAAATTTTTATGTTGAATTGATTTATATCATGATTTTTTTAATTAAATTATTTTTGTAAAGAATTTCCTGAAAAATAAGCATTAATTACTATAAAAATTTTGAATAATTATCTTTAATTAATTGGTTTTGCTTTTTTAGCTTTTCTAATTACTTTTCTCAAAATATTATTTTTAATTGAAAGATCAGAAATGCAATATAGAGCTAAAAAGAAAATTAACTTAGTAAAAAACGAAATCTTCATAATAAAATACCTAATATTTAAATAAAAACAAATATCAAAAATTTGTCCACTATTAAACTCCCAAAACATTTTATAGTTAAGTAAATTTTTTAGGATTCCTAAAAGTTTATTCAATTCACTAAATAAATTAAAATTTTTAGATTTTTTCAATTGGCGCCATTGTTAACCCTTTACTTAGCAGTTGATTTTGATAGAGCTCCGCCTGTTCAAGAGGTCCTCTCCATACTTCTGCCGAACCTTCACTATCTACTTCTACTGCGAGTTCCCAGGATCTTTCTTTACTTATCCCTGGGATAATAGCCTGAAGACAATTTGCTACATGTTCAAAAGTATTAAAATCATCATCGAGAACTATTATCCTTGCTTCTGGATATTTTATTTTAGTAGCTTTTGGATCTAAGACTGGACTATTTGTACTTGAACCTATATTGACAATTGCCATATTCAATTTCTTTTTAAGTATTCTAAATTTATCTTATTACTTTAAAATAAGCTCATTTGTCTTGTTGAAGAATTATTTGATTTTTCCACTAACCAATCTTCAGGAGACCATCCCCTCATAAAAGACAATAATTCGTAAAGTTCATCTGCATTTTTAAAATTTTCAGTCCATTTTTCTTCAAATCCATTTGGAATTACACAGGGCATTCTGTTATGAAGAGGCTTTATTAATTTATTTGGTTCTGTTGTTAATACACAAAAACTTTCTAATTCTGACCCATCAGCAGAACACCATCTTGACCAAATCCCACCAAGCCAAAACGTTGCATAATTTTTCTTTCTTATTCGAAATCCTTTTTCAAAAAAACCACTCGAAGGTATCAAACATCTTTTATGCCTCCAACTACCTTGAAATAATTTCTTTTTATTAACTGTCTCTGAACGAGCATTAAATGGTCTGGGCTTTGATTTCTCAAAAGGATTCTTTGCCCATGGAGAAATAAAACCCCAAGACATAAAAGTCGTTTTCATATTACCTTCATTTTTTATCACTAAAACTGGATCAGTAGGCTTTATAAGATTTTGAGTCTCATATTTATTTTTTAGTCCAAGCGAAGAGTACTCCTTTACAATTTTTGGTAAGGAATCATATTTAGTTTTCAATTCAAATCTTCCACACATTATTAAATTAACTGATGCAAATATAAAAGTAATATTTTTTCTTAGTAATAAATATTTGATTGATTCCTATTTTAAATTTTTTGCACTATTGCCCTTGGCTCTTAGTATAAGAACAAAAGAAAGAATAGTAATAATCAATCCAATATCTATTAATAAGTGTAAATTCATAATAATACTTTAATGGCCACTCTAAGATTTAAGTCAAAATGATCAAAATAGATAAAGTTATATTATTAATTTTAACTTGTTTTAAGTACTTTCTAATTGGAATAAGTGTCCTAGGTAAAGTCTTTTTTTCTTAGTGAATTAAGGAGCAGTTTCAATGTTATCGCCTCAATAAAATAAACGATAGTATAAAAATCTTTTTTATTAATTAAGAGCTTCTTCTAAAAGCTAAATCTATTAATTAATATTTTTAATATCGGAATGATGATTACTATTTTTATTATTTAATTGAAATTTTTATTTTATCTAAGTTCCATAAATCTATCAAAGTTACTCACTGCCACTATTTTATTGATAAGTAATTATGGAATCTTTTTATAAATTAAAGTGAGGTTATTAGCCGGCATTTGTATACATTGTTTTTGTTGAAAACCATTAATTATTGCTTCTTTATTTACTTCCTCCAAATTTCTGACACCCCAATCATTATTTTGGATCTTTAATGACTTGTCAAATAATTCGTTAGTTTCACTAATATGTTTGCCTTCAATTTTAAAAGGACCATATAAAATAAGAAATTTCCCAAAATTTAATAATTTCCCTGATTCTCTAAATAATGATTTTGTACATTCCCAAGGTGCTATATGAATCATATTTATGGAGATAATCACTTGTAAGGTATCAAGTAATTGGCGGGGAATTGACCAAGGAGTTTTTAGAACATCAATTTCTAAAGGTTTAGGCATTTTAATATTTAATTTTTCATAATCAATCCATGAAATAATACTTTTTCTATGTTCCAATTCAGGATCACTTGTTTGCCATATGATTTCTGGAAATCTCTTTTGGAATTCAACTCCATGTTCACCACTCCCGCTACCAATCTCTAAAACAAAACCTTTTTTAAGAGGAATTTTTGATAAAGCATCTCCAATAAAAATTTTATTTCTTTGAGTTGCTGGGAAAAAAAGTCTATGGTCCAATAAACATAGGGGAAATATCACTCTAATTTAGAGCAGCTAGCAATCATTTTTTTATAGGTTCAATATTTTCAACAATCTTTTTTAAATCCTCCAACATTTTCATTCTCCCAATATTAATCATTTTTAAAGTATCTTCATACATTTTTAGTTGTGCATCTGCTGTTCTAAGACCATTAACTAATCCCTTGCCATCTTCAGGAAGTGAATCAATATAATACTCTGCATTATCAATATTAAGTATTGGTCGATTTTTGTTTGAATCCATTTTTTGGTTTAAGTTTCAATATTATAATCCTTATATTGGCATAAGATTCAATAAACAGCTAAATTTTTTTACCCATAGTATAAAGTTAAAGTTAATTCTTTAGAAATTTAACTCCAACTAATTTAAGCAAAGAAATTTAAAATTAAGCAAGGCGAGTTATTCGTAAACATTTTTATAAATCTATATAAATTAAATCCACTGTTTTGCATCCATAGAATCCTGTTTGTAGATAATTAATTTAATAAAAATAATATGATAAGAGGAGTTATCTTCAGCCCATTTTTTATGATTACTGTATAGATCTTTTAATAAGGTTCTTCGATAAGATAACTTCAAATAATTAAGATTAATATGATCTTTGAAACGACCATATCATTGGAGTAAAAACTCAAATAATTTAATTTTCTCATTGTCTTATTTTCCATAAGATTCTCCAAATCAGACATTATTTATAAGGTGATTTTTAATAAAACTAACTAATTTAATTTTTAATTTAGTTTTGTTTGAAATCTTTTATACCTTTTACTTTTAAATTTTAGTTTTCATTTCTGTCCAACCTTTTAACTTTAGATTTCTCCAAAGATCAAAAGCTTTATTAACTTTTAGTGTCTCTTTTTCCTTAATAATAAAAGCAATTTCTTGATCCTTTTTTACAATCTCATTAATGCAAACAATAAAAATTTTATTTGCATTTGTTTGAGAATTATAAAATCGCAAGATGCTCTTATCAGAAGGGTTTTGCAACCACCCGTCTTTCATATGATTTTTATAACCTAGTAAACCTATTAAAAAATTAATCAATAATTTTTTAAATTAGATGGGTTAACCGTCATAAAAAAGTTAATTAAAAGTAAAACTATCAAAAATTTTTTTGATTTCGCAAAATATATTTAATTTAAATCAAAACTTTTCTGAATTTTCCATTTATTAATATCCTTATTTATCTCAACCAATGCAATTTTAGATATTCTGATTGGTTTATCAAATATTGGCAATTTTGAAATCAATTCTTTTTTTTCTTGTATTTTATGATTTCCATAACACAAACTAATATGAGGAAAATATTTATTATCCATATCAAATTTATTTAATTTAGAAATATTTTTTCTTAGGTTTTTTAGTTGTATTGAATTTTTTATTGAAATATAAAATGACTTAAATATTTCTTGTTTAAAGCAGTATCCGTCAACATACAAAATTATTGAAGAATTACTTTCACCAAAAGTTTTTAATTTATAAATAAAATTTTTATCAATATTATAATAAGGGCCTGCGAGAGTGATGTGCAGATAAAAATGTGGGCTTTTTAATTTACTTTGAACCTTGTTTTTTATGAAGGTTAAGTATTCTGTATCTTTAGAAGGGAAAAGGCCCCATAAATAGTAAGATTTTATTTTAGTCATTTATTATTTATAAAAACATATCAAATCTCCTGCTCTATTTTAATTCAGCTACAACATTAACTACCTTAGAGTTACAATGAGCTCAAAATAATATTTTCAGAAATACTTGACGACGCATTAGAGCCATGGCTATATTTATAGTACAAATGTATTATTTTAATGACTTTAGGAGGAGCTAATGTTTGGACTAATTTTTCTTACGGTAGTCGTACTGACACCCCATCTGGTTGCCTACTCAACCCAGAGGGTAGTCGTCTAATTTTCTTTGATAAATGCAAAAAATCACGAGTAAATAGTATCAAAGTTTTTACTCATCTATTTTACACAAATCATTTAGGAGAACCAGCTGGTCTCAAGAATACAAGATTACTTGACCTCAATTGCGCATTTGAGACCTGGGACGAATTAGTAAATAATGGCTGGACTGAAGTACAACACTATTTTGGATAAATCATGAGGAACATCAACCCAATTGAAAAAAAAGTTTCAAAAGAAAAAAGGATAATTTCTTTAACTGAGCCAACAAAATTATTAGCAGATTTTTTTAATGGTATGGTTATTGAAGTTGAGGAAGAATATGTACATGAATCATAAAGAATTAGTAGATCATGTATCTGCAAGTCTATTTAAAAAAAGCAGAAAATTGGAAAGCCGTAAATCTTGGCTAGCGATGAGAAATTATTTACAACAACTAAATGATGAGCAACTCAACGCAATTTTAAAAGATTCAGCTTAATTGCTTATAAAAAATCTTGGATAAGGAGTTTGTCCATTCATTAAAGTTATATCTATTGATTTGCATATATACATTAATGAATTAAAACCAAATCCTAGACCTGTTGGGCCATCTATAAGCTTATGGAATTCTTCAGCAGTTATTCCTTCTTTTACTTCCCAAATACAGTAAATTGGCCCTACTTTTATTATTGCATTAGCAGAATGGTTGTAAAAACCTTTTTCTTTATTAGCTATAACGAAAACATCACAACCACCACCAGGAGCCATTGCGTATAAGCAGCATCCCACCACTTTTAAGCTGTCCCTGCCTTGAATTCATGATGAACAATATTGAAATTTGAAGCCATAGAAAGAAATTATTTTTGAAACTTTACTAAAAAATTATAATTTTTAGTAAAAGTTTCTGTATCAACAAATTAATATTTCTCTGAACTATTCTCAATATTATGAGGTGAATTTTGTAGACCAGAACCAATTACTGATGCGCAAGAACAATAATAAATTACATAAAAATTTTTATTATTTTCACTAAAAGGGATTTCTGTTCTCTTATCTAATACAACTCTCTGATGAAAAATATCTTTATTTATTAATCGTAGTAGGCATACCAACAACAGATGCAGCTACTACATAAATAATCGCTGGTTCATCACCAATATTTTCCACAAAATGTTCTTCTCCATTATTACTTTCTATAAATGATTGTTTTGCCGAAAAAATATTAATATTCTCTCCTCTTGTATGTTTTAAATTACCTTGAGCAAGATAAACAACCATTGGCGCAGGATGAGTATGGATTGGGGTCTTTCCTCCTACAGGAATTATCACTCTGAAGAACCTTAGCTCAGCTTGCTTCCACTTAGGATAAGAGATCTTTTTACCTCCAAGACCTTTTGTACTCTGAATTAAAGGTATGACTTCTATTTTTTCTTCAGATTTAGAAATTTCTAAAGGTAGAAAAATTGATGAAATTGTTATTGCTGATATCAGCAAATTTCTTAATCTATCCATAAATTGATAAAGTTTATAACAGTTCTAATTTAGAACAGTTTTCAAGGATTTTTATCGTTCTTATTCCAACCAAACATTTTTGCCATTCGGCCTGTTCTAGCGAAAAAGATAATTAATAAACAAAAAAGTACAAATGCAGCGAAGTTTGGAAGAATTCCTCCAATAATTTCAGAATCTGATAATTCCATTCCAAAAAAGAGAACCTTTTTACTAATTTAAAACAATCTTTAGATAAACTCTTATCTCCAATTTCTTTTATAAGCTTCTACACATTCTGAGTCAGTCATCATTTGTCTTAATTTTACCTTGCATTTTCCCATTTTGATAAAGGGTGCTCCATGATCAAAAACTTTTGTTGTATCATCAGCCTCTGCAATAAATACACCAGTTCCGTTGTGCAAATCATGCAACCTATAAAGAATTTTAAAACCTTCAAAATCATCTCCTTTAGCGCCACTATCTATATATTCTGCAAAAACTTTGCAAGTTTCAATTGTATTTTCCTGCGATGGGAATTCCCACTCTCCAAAAAACAAAGCCATAGTAAAACTAATTATTTCTTGAAATATAAACTATTAAAATAATACTCAAACTAATTGTCTTAATATCGTAAATTATTGGACGTCAAAAAGTTTTAAATCCATGAGAGTTTCCAAGGTATTAAATTTTAATTAGATATTTAAAATTTTATTTGTTCAGTTTTCGAAATCTTATCAACAGATTTTCTCTGATTTTCTCTGTATCTGATTAGGGAAATACCATTGATCCCAAAAGGACGATAAAGCCTATCAAAGATCTTTTATAGAAAACATTATCAGACATATCAAAAAATCTTTCTATTTTAAAGCAAAATTAAGCTAAAAAATAATTTTTCTTGCAACAATAATGACCTTAATCTACATTTATGTGACATGATTGTCAAGAAAATCCTAGAAAACTTTAAAAAATATAAAAAACTTTACAATCTTTAATATTAATGTTATATTTCTTTACAAACATATTTATTCGTCAAATGGAATCAAACAAAGACATCTTGAATAAAGCGATTGGACGCCCAGCGATGATGGGATTCATGCTGCTTATGGGTACCTATTTAGTAACCGGTCAACTTATTCCTGGGTGGTTCTAATGGCTCGTTCAATCTCGATTACGACAGAATCTGGTGGAAGACAAAATATCTTCCCAACAGAAGTAAAAACCCAATTGATTGAAGACTATACAAGTTATCCTGCAGAAGCTGAAAAAGCTAATGGAAGATGGGCAATGCTTGGATTCATCGCTTTAATAGGGGCTTACACAACTACAGGACAAATAATTCCTGGGATTTTTTAATAGTTATGGAACCTCTTTCAATAGAGCTTTATAAAGAATTAGTTAAAAGCTATGAGTCCTCTCAGTGAATTCTTGATTTTAGTAATTGCTTCAACGAGCTTATTAATTTTTTATTCCATAAAGCAATTTGAACAGTCAAACACCTCAAATTTATTCAATACCAATTCTAAGTAAATGGAAAACTCAAAAACAAAAACAAAAACAGTTGAAAAAGAAAAACTAGTTGCAGAAACTCTAAATGGGAGATTTGCAATGATTGGCTTAATAGCTGCCTTGGGAGCTTATTTGACAACAGGACAAATAATTCCTGGTTTTGTTTAAATCATGAAAAAAAATATTAATAAAAAATATGCTGAATTACTTATCAAGGCTCATAATGCCACAAAAAGGGACGAAGCTATTCATTTAATAAAAAAAGCAAACAAGTTACAATCGAAACTTGCGTTAGCAATTTAATTAAAAGGTTTTAGTAAACCTAAATCTTTATAGAAAAATTTTACATGTAAATTCTAACGTTGTTTTTAGAGTAATAATAAAGCCCTCCTTTTTTACTAAAGTAATAAGTTATACCCTTATAGTTAGAACTTCGAAATTTATTTAACCTTCTAACATGTTGATCATAATCAGTGGTAGTCAAACAAGGATTGCTTTCTAAAATTTCAAACTTATATTTAGAATTTTTATAAAAATTTAAAACAAAATTTACTACTAAAATTGAACATACTATTAATAAGATAGTAGTTAGTAAATAAGTCAACAAATTTATAAATTAGTATGTTTTAAAACTAAAAATATTTTTTATTATTGAATGCAGATTCTGTCTGTATTTTTAATTTTTCAAAATAATTTTGCTGAATTTGACTCGATTCTGAACATTTAACTCCATATAGAAGTCGAGCATCAATATCTTCAAATAACTTTCTATTCATAAAATTTAATTTTAAACTATCTAAAATTTTGGCATGATTAATTATCCTTAATTCTCAACACTTCATAAATTTTTATATTATTTGTATGAAAGTAGTCTTAATATGCTTTTATTTGTAATTTAATTAACAAATCACTTCACCTTTTTATATTTGAGATTATTTTTCAAATAATAAAATGGAATCTTTATGACTTCATTTTTTAAATTCAATAAGGTAAATAATACTCTCCGTTTGATAACCTTTTTTGAGCCATTCTTTAAATTCTTCCGAAATTGCTTTATATTCTCTCAACAGATTATCTTTTGATAGATAATCCTGACGAAGCTTTATATAATCTAATGAATTTTTACAAACCTCTATAACATTTTTATTATGATTTACTTGGTCCATAAGAATCAAACTTTATTCTCACTGTAAGAATCATTTCTAAATTAAACATGTAAATTGATCACAATCACTATGTGTAATTAAAAAAAATTATGTACTTTATGACAAAAAATATTAGCAATCTTTTACAAATCATTCATAAATAATTAATCACTAAATATTAACAAATGTAAATTAAAAGATTTGATGGCTTGAAGAATTATTTCTATAAAGCACAGTCATACATTACTTTTTAAAAATTTTAAATTAATTTTAATTAAGTATTTAAACTTATCTTTATTTTTAGAGCCTCAATTAAAAAAATTATTAATTAGTGTTTTAATAATTAATATAAAATTCTTTGTCTCACGCAGTAAAGATTTACGACACATGCATTGGATGTACCCAATGTGTTAGAGCTTGCCCATTAGATGTACTAGAAATGGTCCCATGGGATGGTTGTAAAGCAGGTCAAATTGCTTCTTCCCCCAGAACTGAAGATTGTGTCGGTTGTAAAAGATGTGAAACTGCTTGCCCTACTGACTTTTTGAGTATTAGAGTCTATCTTGGTGATGAAACCTCAAGAAGTATGGGCCTCGCATATTAAATTTAAATATTCCAAATAAAAATAATTTATTGATTTTCATTAATAAGATTATCAATTTCATCTTCTATGATTTCTCTGATTTCTTCTACTGTATGTCTTCCATCATATTTTTCAAAGATATAAATACCTGCAGCAAATCTAAGATTGATATCATTCAATTCCATACCTAAATTCCTAATAAATTCCTTGCATTCAGGAAAAGTTGGATTCTTTTCCTTTATAAATAGATTAAATTTTTTTCTTAATGGCTTTGTCCACTGGTGATTAAGATTAAGCTCTTGATTTCCCATAATTACTAATTTTATTTTGAAATTTCTTAGAAAATTAAATAATTGAGAATATTCTATAGCTAAATTGAAATTCGATCTATATACAAAATGTCTTGAACGATAGTAGTAACCGGTTGTTCTTCTCGATTAAAAAAAGAATCAGCTTCACTTTGAATTCTTTCTTATACACATCTTTAACATATTCAAAAGCTTTTCTCCCTTTATTGATAATTGGGAATTGAGAAATTTTTAAGTTCATTTTTATTAATTCATTACTTTATTCTTTATTGTCATAACTACTCTAAGAAAATATATGACAGAAAATAAGGTTAGGTTTAATGAAAAAAATTGTATGGATAAAGGATCATCACTAAAGTCTTATATTTATTAGTTTTCCAAATAAATTTTATAAATTAATTTAGTATTGATTTAATTTAAATATTAAAAAATTTTATCAACTATCAAATATTTTAGTATGCCAATAATTAAAGATCATTTGAATTAGATTTCTCAAAAGCTTCTGCAAACTTTTTTAAAAATAATTATTTATGATTTCATCTTCAAAAATGGTGTCATAAAATTAATGTTAATCTTGATAATTTAAAAACACTTTATTAAAAATTTATCTAAATTAATTAGATATGATATCTATTTATTATGGGAAACAAAGTCTTAGCATGGTGGGAAAGGCATAGAAGAGTAGTTACATATGGAACTTTTTTAATTTTATTCTCAGTGTATTTATCGCCAGTAATTAGGGAAGCAAAATACAAAAATGATTGTATCAATAATTCAAAAAAGGGACTTTTATCAGTATGGAAAAATAATGGAGCAGAAAAAGATATTGAAGAAAAATCAGGTTTGCCTGTTGAGGAGTTTGTAAAGATCGAAGCATATAGAAATTGCAATCATGCGAACTAAATAAAATTATTATTGTAATTTAGTAAAAACTAAATATATAAGATATATAACTTTCTTCAATAAATATCACTTATATTTAATATCTCATAAATTTTATATTTATCAATTTATAAAGAATTTATATATGGAACAAGATTATTTTTCAGAAATGATGCTGTCAATATAAATAATGAAAGTATAGTTATTTGAACAACAAGCCAAGTCAACAATTTATAATTAGGATTTTTTGTAAAAAGAGAAATATTTTTTGTAATCAACGAATTTAGATGAATAATCTCTTTTACTTCTTCTTTTACTTCTTCTTTTTTTTGCTTTATTACTTGATTATCGCTAGGTGCCGAGTCTTGATTCGAAGCTTTCTCAAGAAACTCAACAAACTGTTTTTGCTTATCAGAAAGTTCATTATCAGGTTTATCCATTACATTACTTTATTTATTGAACTATCAGCATAGTTTTAGTTTGGCATGATGTGAAGGAAATTTTTAACAACCTTATGCAGAATATGTACCATCAGTTTCTCTTCTAGCTTTAGCTAATATAATTTCATCAACAACTTTTTCAATCATATATGCAGTTTTTATACCATAGCATTCCTGGTTAAGACTATTTTTGAAATCACTTTGGGAAACGTAACTATATTCACAACATTCACATTTCAAATCTATTTTTTTACCCTTATATATTTCAAGTGCCCTTTCAAAAACCCATCTCTGAAAAATAATATTTTCCCATTTATCAAAATCAGACCAGACTTCAAAATCATTTTCAAAAGTAGAACTTAAATCATCCACCTCATTAAGAGAGGCTAAGAGAGAATCTTTTCTTGGATTCTGTTTTTTGCCAATTAATTTTATGGAATCCTGAATCATTAGATCAAAATCTTTAATTTAGTTTCAAGAAAATAAAAAAATTTAGCAGCATGAGCAATTAATTTCCGATTCAGGATGAGCAGAGATTAATGCATCTGCGATATCTCTTAGCATATCCGCTACATATTCAGGTGGACATTGAAACTCATTAATTAAGTGGACACTTTGCTTTGCCATTTCAGTATATGCAGGAAGTATTTGATTATCGATCTGTTCTTGAGTTGGTTCCCATTTTGCTTTACGAGTGTTAGTCATTTAATTATTGAATATTTATCACAATACTTTAATCATAAATAATAACTACATAAAATAAGCATTTTAAAAATGAATTGGAAAATATATAAAGTTACAAACCTTAGAAAAAGTTTCCTTAATAGAAATAAATTTTTTGATATTCTCTGAAATAAATTAAGCAGTACTCTCTAATCCTCCAACAGAAAGGTCTTTGATGTAAATCAGCATAAACACTGATTTACTAAATAATATGCAAAGTATTAAATTGTATTCATTGAGTTGGAGGCAATCTTTTTATGATTGAAAGTCCGCCTGAAATTTAGTGTATTCCCGAGAAAGGGAATATCTTGATAACTAAAGTTCATCAATTAGTCTGATAAGACTTCGTTTTATAATTACTAACGATATCAGGACAAAATACAATCGAGATTTTCCCTATGAACTTGCTTTTAAAGATCATGATTAAGTGAACTTTAAAAAGAAAAAGCAACGCTTTTAATAAGCAAATACTATTTCAAATTGATTCTAAAGAAGAGGACTGATAAAATCAGTTCTCTTTTTTTTTTTAAAGTAAAATGTTATTTCTTCAAATTTTAATGATATAAAAATTTATATTTTTCTAACAATCTGCAAAATTATGTTTTTGTCATTACTCTATTAATTTCCCAACAACTTATATCGAAACTACAATATTTATTTAAAGCTTTTTCAGCTAGACATTTACCTATTAGTGGTGCAAATTTGAATGATTGACCTGAACCTCCTGAAAAAACAGTAATATTTGGCTTAGGTTTATCAAGAATAAAATTCACATCGCTAGTCATTGTATAGGGGCTTACAAAAGTTTCATCACAGGCTATTACGCCATTTATATTATTTAAAATAAAATCATCCAGCATTTGTTTCAAAGGATCCATAAAAGGATTTTCCATTGACTTGTTATCTATTCCAATAATATTTGGTGGGGCCCAGTCTATTCCAACTTTTATTCTTGGGATATCATTTTTATTTCTACTTAATACAGGGAAGCCGTAATATAGTCCGCCATCATCATTCTTTGATTTTTGAAAACAAAACCATTGAGGATAACTATTTATAAATTTTTCTTCAACCAAATAATGAGCCCAAAGCATTGGCCATATTTTAATGTCAAGCTTTAATCCTATATTTTCCAATAGCTCGTTGGTCCACATACCAGAAGCTACAATTAATTGTTCAAAAGCAACAGAATTATTTTCAATAATTTCAAGTTGATTATCTTTTTCATTAATTTTTTTTATTCTGCAATCTTCAAATATTTGATTACCATTTCTTTTTATAATTTGTATCCAATTATCGATAGCTTTATCACTTAGAATTGCACCTGCGCTTGGTTCAAATAGACCTACAAAATGGTCTTTAGGTTTAATAGGAAATCTTTTTGAGATCTTTTCTGAAGAGAGAAACTCATATGGAATGTTCTGTTCATCCATGACTTTTTGAGCTCCAGGAATAGAACCTTCAATGGTTTCTTCATCCCAAGATTCCCCATAAAACAATAAACCATGCTCCTTCCTGAGAGGTTTATTTGATAATGATTCTTGCTTTGACCATAATTTATTTGATTCTTTTGCAAGTTTACAAAGAACAGGATCTGAGTACATTTCTCTATACATTCTTGACTCACCGAAACTACTTCCATTAGCGTTAGCAAGTTTTTGAGCTTCAAATAAAGCAATATTTTTTATTCCCATTTCACTTAGTGCGGCTGCAGCACTGAGGCCAGCCATCCCACCACCAATAATTGCTATATCTACATGTTTTGGAATACTAAGATTATTCATTAATTGAAAAATGACTTACCTATTATTTCTTGTCTATCATTTTGCATTAGACTTAAAATTTCTTTAGATTCTAAACCACTTTGTTCAAGAGATAAATAGGTAAAACATTTCTTTCTAACTTCCTCTTGCACGAAATTATAAACTTTTTCAGGAGAGGTTCTAGTCCATGCATCAGGGGCATATTTCTCAATAGAGTCAGCAATTACTGCACCTGCATTAACAAGTGGATCAGGAATTATAACAACATTTGAATCTGTAAGTTTTGCAGGAATTACATCATTACTAAAAGGTCCATTAGCGGCTGAAATAATCGCTTTGGTTTTAAGAAGGAATTGAGCAATATTTGTACTTATAAGACCTGAAATAGAGCATGGAAATATTACATCAAAATTCTTTCGATACCAATTCTTATCATTTCCAAGTGATATTACTCCAGGTATATTTGTCCTTTCAGTATCAATATCAACTACAAAAGTTTTTATTTTTCTTTTAACAAGTTCTGAAGCAACAATTCGTCCAACCGATCCGCATCCATGAACCAGAACTCCATCGGTGAAATCTTGCGAAAAACATTTTTGAAATGCTTCAAACGCTCCAATAACACCCATACCAGTTGCTGTACTCGCATCAACCCTACTATTAATAGCTGCTAAAACATGAGGAGTTAGTTTAAATAATTTCTCCATATCATTTATATTCGTATTCAAATCACATCCTGTAATCATCTTCCCCTGAAGATTTTCAAGAAGTTTAGATGTTATAGATATAAGTTTATCTTTGACGGAAGAAATATCCGCAGATCTAGCAACAACTTTTCCACCCGAAAAACCAGTAGCGTAAATGCTATGCTTACTCTTCATGAGATTTGCTAATTTAAAACCATCCTGGATACATTCCATATCTGTTTCATAATTAAGAAGTCTTAATCCTCCATTAGCCGGATGATCTTCAAGATTATTTTCTGCCACTATAAAAATAGATAATTCCTCACTGATATATTCGGCAAGTATACCAACTTCACTTTTCTGTTGAGTCTGTAAATTAACCATTAAACTCTCTCCATCATTAGGTGATGTTCTACATAATCGAGACTCCAATTTTCAGGATCGTTACTAATTCTTTTTGTTAAGCGATGAAAAAGTGTATCAACTGGATTTAAGTTTGTATGACTATTTTTATCCAAAGCAGAAACAAAGCTATGCCTACTCCAGCTTCTTATCGTTTCCATTAATCCAATTGCGAACTCTTCCGTATTTTTATTTTCTTTCCACTTTTTCTTATATGGGCAATCTACATATACGGTTCTTTCCTTAATTAGTCTTAAACCTTTTTTATATGCTGAAGAATCCTTATTAATTAAAGGTGAAATAAATTCTTCTGGAGACTTATAAAAATTCTGGATGGTACCTTTTTGATACTCAGCTTCTGTAATGAGTTTTTCTTCTAATAACTCTTTCCAAATAGAATGAATTTCATCATGAACATTCACTGTCTTACCACCATTATTTCCTAAATATCTATTTTCATTATCTCTAGATAAATTAACTGTAAGTAGTTTGCCACCAATTTTAAGCTCTTTACTTCTAATATCTAGGATTTGATTCCAGTCAAATAATGCTTGCTTCAAAAAATCATTTCTTGCTGTTTGATTACTTGAAGCAAGTACATGCGTATGATCATTAAGATTTTCAACCTTTTTATTAAGCCAATGCATAGCAGTAGCTGAGAATCCAAAATCTATAAATTCAGAAGGAACAAGCTGATCATAAAAACTACCTGCACATAAAAAAGTCTTTACTAATTTATTATTATTAGATTGGATTGATAAATTATTAATTAAAGCCTGATTATCATTTGAATAAAGATCATTTCCTATCAAAGTAATCTCAGTAGATTTATTATTTTCTTGTATATTATTTATTATCTTCCCCCAAAATTCAGAAGCCGTGCCACCATCGGCAGCGCCATAATCCATTAAAAATACATTTTCACTTATATCTATATCAGAAATACATTCTGCACCCCAGTCACTTGCAAGATCAATACAGAGCTTAGCACCAGCTGTCTGCTCGCTGTAGCCCTTGGTCATTGCTATAGCCATAAAATATTAAGAAATTATTAAGACAGCTCAATCCTACATGGTTAATTTTGTTTCTGCGGTTATTTTCTAAAATGACGTTTAATAAGGCACATTTAATTAGATCATATTCTCATATTATTTCCTATGAAAAAATTTTTTGAATTTCAAGTTTGCTGGAACAACAAAAATTTACCAATCAGGATATTTAAAATCATCGCCAATAGGCTCTTCGTAGAAATCGCCTGATTTAAGCCCTTTTTTGTAGATATTTATCGCTTTTTGATAAGTTGCGACTGAAGGGATTATATCTCCTACATATACTGGGTTATCATTGATATTCATCAGTATAAAATTCAATTTAAGTTTTTAACATTTTAAAGCCTAAATTCACAGTTGCGGTTTTTTTATTTATCAAAAAATTATTTTTCTTAAGATTAGTTATTAATGGAAATAATTTATTTACGAAGAGGTGATCCTCCTTTTCCAAAAAGTAATTTTAATATTTGTTTAAAAATACTCGAATCAATTTTCTCATAATTTTCATTTTTAGATAAATGTGAAAGATCCCTATAAAATTTTCTTGTCACTTTATCTTCTTCTTCTGAGGGCCAAAGTAATTCTGAACCTTCATCAAATTCTTCTTTATATCTTTCTTTAGACTTTCCCATCATTTATTAATAAATTGATGTAGTTAAATAAATATAATACTACTTTCAAGTTTTTATTAATTTAGTTTTACATTTCTTTTATTTTTTAATTTTCTTAGATTATCTGATAATGAGTATCCAAAATACATTGCAAAGTATCCAATCACTAAAAATAAACTTACCCTTAAAAAAAATAATGAATATAAACCTTTATTCAAAATATTTAATAAATCTAAAATCCATCCACTAAAAGTAGTTAGAGATCCACAAAAACTAAAGCAAAGAAATAATTTGATTTTTTTCGAAACATGAAGATTATTTATAAATCCAAAGATGAAGCATCCTAGAATATTTACAAAAAAAATATTGTTAATCTTCCACCGAATTAAAGAACCTAAAATAGAACCTACTGAAATAACAAAAAGCTCAAACATCTAAAAATTAACCACTAATAATCCAAGAGAAATTGATAACAATCCTAAAAATAAAGATAAAAAAATAATGATTAAAATATCTTTATATTTTCTTTTAATTGATAATTTGAATAAATCATTAATAAATGAGGAAAATGTACTTAAGCTTCCAGCAAATCCAAAAAGAAATAAAACAACTAATTCTCTATAAATTTTCATATCACTTTTATTATTTAATGATAATGAGGCACCCAAAATTACTGAAGCAATTAAATTTACCAGTAGCAATCTCCTACTCTTACTTAACTTTATTGAACAAAATTTAGTTATCAAGCAATATCTTAAATTTGCGCCTAGCAATGATCCAGTTGAAATTGCAGAAAAATCAATTAAAGGAGAAATATTCATTAATTTTTTAAATATTTTATGATTTAAAACTAAATTCAATATTTTTGAAAATAATAATTTTTATTATTTCTTGTAAATAACCATTCATTTCTTATCAAACAGTTGAAAAAAATCATTTGAATTCATATCAGGATAACTTTTATCTTTAACAGCATTTATTGCTTTTGAATAATATCTATATTTCATTTGATAATCACATAACAAAATAACTATCCTCCAATATTTAATGAGAAATCTATGATTTATTTCTTTAAATTTATATAGGTCTCTTTCTTTTAGCTCAGATTTATTATTTAAATATTTTTTTTCTATCCAATTAAACATATCTTTAGCTTTACCATTAATTTTCCCATTTTTAATCCATTTTTTAATATATAATTCATCTCCTTCTTCAACAATCAGGCATTTCTCAGGAGAGGGTAGGGAAAGTGTATGAAACTTCTCTATAAAATTTTCAATAAGCTTCATATCAATTATTATTTCTTTAATTTTACTTAAAATTTATGCAAAAATTGGATATTAAAATCAATACTTTCTATTGCGAATATATTATTAAAACTTCATTTATAGGTAAGTTAGTTTTTATTAGCTTACTAAATACTGCCCATTCTTTTATTTCATCTTCTGAAAGTTTATAAAATCTTTTTGAAAAACATTTATTCAACGCCTTTGGTTTAACTTTAAAAAGCTCCTCAATATCTTGGGCACTATAAATATCATTCAGATCACAAAAATTCCAATTTTGCTTTTCTTCATCGGGAAGTATTTCATAAATTGATTCTGGTACTATTACTTCTTCAGTCCAATCTTCTGAATAAATTTTTTTATCAACTTTAAGTTGATCAGTCATTCTCCTATTAACTAACTTCAGCCATTCGCAAAAATCTTTTATTTCAACTTCATTCATCTTTATTATCGATTTTTAATCATTTTTTAAACCAACTCCAAGCCTCAAAGCGAGTGTCCCAGCAAAAATTACTATCAGTAAAGCAGTCGCCATCAGGATTAGTTGTTGAGAATTTTCCATTAAATTATTTTTATCTGATAAATAATATAACTTAAATATATTAGTAAGTATTTATAAAACTATTAAAAAGTAATATTTATGTCTCTTGCATTGTTATTAAATTATTAGATACAGATAAAAGTTGAGATATATTTATTATGTTGTTTATATTCTTTGATGAATATAGTTTTATTACTAATTTCAATCTTAACTTTTGTACTAGGTATTAGTTGTCTTTTAATAGAAATTTATATCTTTAAAAAAGCACCTTTTCTAGAAGTTAATTGTTCTAATAATCCAATCAATACAAGTCTTACAGTAATCATTCCTGCTTATAATGAAGAAATAAATATAATTAAATGCTTAAATTCATTAAATAAGATATCAAGACCTAGTATTCAATTTAAGATTTTAGTAGTGGATGACTCGAGCATTGATAAAACCCTTCAACAGTGTGAAAATTTCAAAAATCAAGTCTATAAGAATCCAGAAGAATTATTAATCATTTCATCTGGTCCAAGACCAACTGATAAAAAGTGGGTAGGAAAAAATTGGCCATGTTATGTAGCTTCTAAAGAGATCAATTCTGAATGGGTACTATTTATTGATGCAGATGTTGTAGTTGGTGAAAATTGTATACGTAAAGCCTTAGCGAAAGCATCCAAAGACAATATAGATTTATTATCACTTGCACCAAAAGTAAACTGTAATTGTTTAGCAGAGTGGATGGTTCAACCCATAATGACTAGTTTATTAATGATAGGTTTTCCAATCTCTGATACCAATGATAAGAGTAGTGATATCGCCTTCGCTGCAGGTCCTTTTATGCTTTTCAAAAGCGATTCATATAAATCCATTAAAGGACATGAAGGTACTCATGATGAGGTTGTTGAAGATCTTGCCTTAGCAAAAAAGATTAAAGATAGTAATTTAAAATTAAATTTTCTACTAGCAATTAATGATATCTCTTTGAATATGTATAAAGATATCAATGCCTTAATCGAAGGATGGAGCAAAAATTGGTTTTTAGGTTTAGAAAAAAGTTTACTTAAGTCAATATCAGCATCTGTATTTGTTTTTTTAACTTATAGTATGCCATGGTTACTATTTGGGATATCAATTATTATTTCTTTAACAAATCAAACTACTAGTTTTTTACCTGTAGGTTTTATTTCATTTCTATCAATATTTACTTACATATTCAAAAGGTATTGGTTAAAAGCTCAGTACAATATTTCAGAAAAATATTGGTTTTTAAGTGGTCTAGGTGGAATAATTGTAATTTATATAAGCTTACTTTCTATTTTTAAAACATATACAGGTAAAGGTTGGACTTGGAAGGGAAGAAATTTATCCAATTCTTAGCAATCAATCTAAAATAAACATTTAATTTTAAAAATAATCAAAGATTTCTTGCTAACTATTAATTAGAGCATTAATTATTTATGAAATTGAAAAAATTGTATTTTAATAATCAAATATTTGAAAACAGGTCAGTTTTTATTTCTTTATTTGCAATTTCAGCTTTAGTATTTTTTTCAGTAAAACTATTTTTTAATATGTACCTTAACAATCCTAATTTTCATATGTTTATTCAAAGCAAAGGTATTTTTCTTTAATCTCGATTTTACGAATTTTATAGGGTATTAGATTTATTTACCTTATAAATAAATTTATTTTTATAAAGTATTCTTGTTGTCCAAAATATTTTCTGAGAAAAATCTATCTTTCCTAGAATTTGCTTCTATAAAAACTTATTTGATTAGATTAGTTCATAATTAAAT
Organism: uncultured Prochlorococcus sp.; assembly: GCA_902628235.1. GTDB lineage: Bacteria > Cyanobacteriota > Cyanobacteriia > PCC-6307 > Cyanobiaceae > Prochlorococcus_A. The sequence continues at coordinate 132,927 of CACOMD010000001.1, forward strand.
ATTCTAAAGATAGTTATTAGGATTTTCTATGATAGAAAGCTCCATATATTTCATATAAACCTTGAAAAAACAAAATAAAGGAATCTTAACTTGCTTTTATCCCTCTAATCTATCTGCGTAATCTCTTAATATCTCTGCCATAATTTCAGGTTTAATTTCTTCCTGATATTTTTTACATAATTCAAAAAACTGATCTAAAAAATCTTTCATTGGTGATGACATAAATTAAGTTTAAATTACTAATATTATCAAGAATCTATTTAATAAAAATTTTATTAACATTTCTTGTGAATTATCTTGCTTATTTATAAGTTATGTTTAAGAAGTAAAATTAACATGCCAAAGATTTTTAAAAAGAATAAGTTTGCTTTATTAGGAGCAAATATTATTAGTATTGCAATTTGGATATTTATATCATCATTTGTGATTCAATTAATAACATATGAAGACGCGCCTTTCTATATATATAAATTAGGGGAATTATTTAAGTATCTACCACCAATTTGGCTAACTTATTATTTATGGATAGTAAGAAAAGGATTTAATTAGTGTACAAAATTTATATTTAATAAATCTTAAAAAGTAAATTAAATTCCTTGATAAACAGGAGTCAAAATTCCCCCATCAAAATCATCATCATCATCGTTACTGTCATCAGAAAAGATAATTTGACCAACCTCCAAACCTAAATATAAACAGAATATCCAAACGAATACATCGCCACCTGAAAGCCCGTATATCCAGCTAATTATTAAACCAATTAGTAAACCTATTCCGACAACAAGTATTTGCAATTTTAAAATTTAAGTTCTTAATACCATAACTTAATGATCACAACATCCGAGTACCAAAATTATCAAAGTATTGTGTAAATTGATTATTAAGAAATAAAATTATAACTTAATCAAAGAACTCTTATTTTTAAGTAAATCAATATTTATTTCTTGGTGAGAATAAAATTTAAAACCACCCCAAATAGAACCAGCATTGATGCCACTAATATAAAATTAAATAAGTCAATAAATGATTTATCATTATTGATCCTTAAAAAGGTAATTAAAAATATAGCAGTTGGAAATAATAAAATAAATTTTGAGAACAAATCTTCATTCCATTTTTTAAAACTAGTATTCTCTTCATCTTCTTGAATCTTTTCTATAATTTTTTCTAAAGATTTTTTATTTTTTGTCATTTATTAAGGTTTTTTAAAAAAGTCAATTAATATCAATTAGATAAATTAAAAACTTCTATAAGTTTACATAAAATATAGAATATTTGTTAAGAGAAGTAATATGTAAATCATATCAATAACCAATTTGTTTATGTATTTTTGAAAGATAATTATTATTTAGATAAACTAGATATAAATACTGATGCATTATAAAAATAAATTTGTCAAATTAAAAATATAATTTTATTTTAAATGAATTTTATAGCCGCATTTGAATTTCTTTTTTTATTGATGATATTTGGAACGATAAACTATTTTTTAATGCTGAAAAGATATCATCATGATATGAAAAAGAAAAAATTCACCCAATTTCAAAAGATTGCTAAACTTTATCCGAAAGGTACTTTTATAAGTACTTAGTATATTTTTATTTCTTATCAGGAGGAATTTCCATTTCACTCTGAATAATCAGTTCTTCTGCAGATAAGAACTCTTCTTCTGTTATGAGTCCTTTTTTCATTAAAGAAGAGAGTCTTTTAACACCTGCTTCAATAGTTATGCCTTTTTGTTGTTGCATTGATTAATTGTCTTGTTGAAAACAATAAAAAAACTTGTTTTCTTTGTCAAGAAAAATATTTACAAATTCGGGAGATAGATTAATGTAATATACGATATTTATTTGTTTTAAACAAAATTATTTGATTTATTTTAAAAAGATCTATTATCGGAAGTTAATTCTCAAAATAATTTAATAATTATTTCACTCGAAATATCTAAATCTTCTTTTATTCTTCAATTCACTCCTTTTCTTTTTTTCTTCAATTCTCTTATTTTGGGCTGATCTTGATGGTTTAGTTTTTATTCTAAATATTTGTTTTTTATTTAAAGCCTCTTTTATTAACTTAGCCATTCTTTTTAAAGCTAATTGACGATTATGTCCTTGAGTCCTTTGATCTTCAACAACAATGGAAATACAGTCATTTACTAGTTTCTTGTTAATATTATTTCTTAATTTTATTTTCTGAAAATCATTTAAGAATTTTGAATTCTTAATATCAAAAATAATTTCAACTTTACTATTAGTTTTGTTTACTTTTTGTCCTCCTGATCCAGAAGATCTAGAGAAACGCCATTTAAACTCTTTATAGGGTATTGATAAATTAGTATTTATTAATAAATTCACAATCTAATCAAAACTTATTTGAAAATAAATTAAATATATTCTTCACCAATTAAATGTGAATAATTAATGCATATATTAAATATACATATATTAAATAAAATATATATATTAAAAAAACTTTTTAAATACGAGTTGATTATCAATACTCATATTTTTTTATGTAAATTCTAGAGAAAAATAAACCTAATTTGTTTTAACTTAATTTGCATACTCTATCATAAGTGTTTTTTACAAGTTACTAATCATTATCATGTGATAAAAAAAAATGATGTATGATTAAAAAAATCTTCTGAAAACATGGCACTTATTCCTTTTAAATCTACCGATAAAAAAGGTAAAGCTAACGGCAAGAGTTTATTTGCACTAGCAGTATTTCTCTTTGCGGTGACTGGGTGGGCTTTAGTATTCAAATAAACATGAAATAAAATTATTTCCAATTTTGTAATTTATAACTTTAGAATAAACCAAATTATTAAATACCTTGAAAAATATAAACAAAGATCAAATTTTGGCTTCATCCAGTGGTTGGGTTGCATCACTATTAAATTTTTTTCCTGGATTAGGTACTGGCTATATTTACCAAAGGCGATGGTTGCCTTATTTTCTTACCGCTGGAGCGGTTCTAGTATGGTTCGCTCTAGGAATATTTTTACAAGGAGATAAGGAACCAAATCAATCAGACCAATTAATAGGCTTAGCTGGATTATTTTTTATTTCAGTAGTAACAGTAATTGAAGCATATTTAGCTTACAAAAAATCTTTAAAACTTCTTGAAGTAAAAGATAAAAAATAAATTATATTATCCTTAAAAAGCTAAGAATTTATTTTAAAGAAAAATAAGAAAATAAATATTTATCTTTGTTTTTTTAGTTTAGGTTTTCTTGTATCGAAAAAGATTGATCTTATGCCAAGCAGCAAAACTATAGCAGAAAGGACAGGAATTATAACAAGAATAAAATCACTATTCATTCCTGATGCTTGACCAAAAAGTATATGCATTAAGTAAGAAGTGGTAGACATTAGATTTTATATTTCTACTTTCATAAGTAGCAATTATTTTAAATTCCCAACATCTATTTGTTCCCTATTCAAAATAGTTTATTTATTCTTTTTAGGTTTTTCCATCATCCACCCATACACTGCCTCAGCATCAAAATTCTTTGAAGAAATAAAAAAAGTAATTGGAAAAACAATAAAGCTTATGCTCATTGTTATTATTTGCCATTTACGTAATCCCATTTCACTAAATGCAACTGCAAAATCATTAAACATTTTTTATTTATAATTCAAACAATTATTGCCCAAATCTATTTTTAAAGCTAGATTGTTTATTTGTTTTAATAAATTAGTTTAAATTTTACATTAAATTAAATCAAATTTATAAGAGATTAAATTTCATTTTTAATTTCATTAGTTTCTTTTATAAGCCTATCTTTCAATTTATTTGTAATTAGTCCATTTTCAAAGCAATCTAAAATATCTTTAATAGGATCAGTAGATTGATCTCGATCAGACATCCATCCTTTAGTACATTCCTTACAAGCTAAATTATTTAGCTTTTCTGCTATTTCTCTAATATTTTTATCAATCATTTTTCAAATAAGAATTACGAATTTGCGATATTGTTAAAGTTTTATCCATAGAAAAAAGTAATCTCCTTTTCTTTTAGACCCTCCCAGCCTGCATCTATCAACATACTATTTAAGGTGTCTTTATCAAAATGTTTTGATCCTGTTTTCACACATCTATTTCTCATTGATTTTTTTACTCCACTTCTCTTTCTTTTATTTTCTTCAAACATAATTTTGTTATATAAATTAAGCATTTTGGATGGAATAGCTGTTCCATCAAGATCAACTCCATTCGCGATGGCTTCATCAACTGCCTTTAAACCAACTTGATTCATTTTAAAATTTTCAGCTTTTTATAATTTACATATGAATTTTAACATCAAGAATATAAGCAGTTATTGATTTTGAAGTTCTTTCAATACTCTTATTGCCTCTTTAATATGTGCCGGACCATTTAATAAATCTCTATAGATATGTCTAACTATTCCTTTTCTATCAATTACATATGTAACCCTACCATCTAGTAAACCAAGTACTTTTGGAACTCCAAAAATTTTGCGTAAAGAGTCGTTAGTATCGCATAGAAGGGGATATTGTAATTTATTTTTATTTGCGAATGCTAAATGACTAGCAGTATTACCATTACTAACTCCCCATACTTCCGCTCCAAGTACCTTAAAAAGATCATATTTATCTCTAAATCCGCAAACTTCAATAGTGCAACCCGGGGTATCGTCTTTAGGGTAAAAAAATAGTACTAAAGGTGATTTTAATTTCTTATTAGTTCTCTGAATTCCATTTTGATCAAGCATTTGAAATTCAGGAACTTTTTCTCCAATGTTCAAGATAATATATATAAAAACATATATTAAATAATTTTTTAAACTTTTTGCAAACGAGAAGTAAAAAATACTACAAAAAAAATGCTTAAATACAAAATAATATACAGCTTATCGGATGATGATTAAAATTCTATTTTTTCATTTGGCGTAAATACAGAACAATATTTTTTTACTTTCGCTTTTGCTTCTATTTGATTATTTTTATTATTTTCTAATTTAAGCTTTTCAAGAGCCTGAAAAGCATCTAATTCATTAATTCTGTATCTAGCACAAGTATCTAAAATTCTGAACATCCTTGTTGTTACGGCATTTGCAGGAGAAAATAAAAATATAATCGAAAATGATAAGATAATTTTTTTCATTTCTTAAAAGATAATCATAATCCATTTAAGGATAATACATTCAACAAACGAAAATGACATTAGATACTGTATAAAAGATAAATATTAAGCATTTAGCTAAATTTGAATATACTTATCCCTTTCAAAAATGAAATTTAAGGTATAAATTTAAATAAGAATTAAGGTAAAATTAATTTTGAACAAATTTATACTAACTCACAAAAGATTGATTTCCTGGTATCAAAAGAAATTGAGATTAAGTGATTATGCTTTACTTTGGTTCGTTTTTTTCAAAGGTGCATTGACTGCGATAATTATTGAAAAAATATTTTTTAATTAATATTTAAATATAATTTATAAGATACTAATAGCTTCTTAAGTATATTTATCAAATATCTAATATATAATCAAAAAAAAGCTTTTCATTATGAATATTTTTGGAGTAGGCTTACCTGAAGTTACAGTTATACTTGTACTTGCACTACTCATATTTGGTCCTAAAAAACTTCCAGAACTAGGGAAACAGCTTGGAAAAACTCTTCAAAGCCTTAAAAATGCTTCCAACGAATTTCAAAAGGAATTAAATAATGCAGTTAATGAACCTGAGAATTTTAAAACTAAAAATATGAGTGAAAAAAATGAAGCCGAAGATACAAAAAAAAATTAATGTTTAAAGTTTAAATTAATAACAATAATTACTTCTAAATCACAATAAAAACTTCTGGATAATATAGTTTTTAAATAAGTTTCTTATTTTTCAAAATGGATGCTCAAGCATTAGGGGAATATTTTTCAACCTTAAGTTATCATGCCCCAGTAATGATAATTACTACGGGAATATTTTTCTTTATTAGAAGAAAATTTATTATTGATGGTAAAAATAAGGCTTAAATGATAAAAAGGCCAATAACTCCTGTAGATCAATTTGAAATAGCTTTAAAAGAAGCTAACCTTTCAGAAAAAGATTATGAGTTAATAGAGTATATACGCTATACAAGTGTTTTCACTCAGCCAAGCTTAATAAAAGATCTTAAAAGGCCTTCAAAGCCACCGATTTTAACAAATATTTGTCAAATTTCGAGAAAGATAGGATCATTTATGCCAGAACATTTTGAAAAAGTTATTGATTGGTCAATTCAAATCAGTGAACATAACACAAGATGGGATGGACACTTGTTATGTGCAGAAGCCTTTAATGTAGATCAGATTGCATTAACGCCAGCCGCAGGTACATGTTTATTCGATGTTCTTGTTGTGCACAAAGAATTATTTATGGGTTTTGAATTTGAATAATTTAATAATTAACTTAATTATTAATAAATTAAAGTTCAGATTACGGGAATTTTGATATTTAGCATTTATGAAACATAAATTCAAGATAAAAATTGATAATTACAATTAAATGTATTTCTAAAATATATTTTTTAGTTTAAGTAGAGTAATTTCCTTATTATTCCTTAGTTTCTTTTGGCTCTTCCTTAGTTTCCTTTGGCTCTTCCTTAGTTTCCTTTTGCTCTTCCTTAGCTTCTACTTTTAGCTCTTCCTTTGCTTCTTCTTTTGGCTCTTCCTTTGCTTCTACTTTTGGCTCTTCCTTTGCTTCTACTTTTGGCTCTTCCTTTGCTTCTCTTTGTTTTCTACCAAAATCGTCTTTTCCTACAACAAAGAAAATCAATGCGAAAAGGAAGAAGGAGGCAAATAATAATATTTCCATCAAATAATTACCAATTAGAATTAGGGTTAAGTTAAATTAAAAATATATTATTAATCAACATCAAATAATACAGAATTAAGTTAATTTTGTTTCAATGAAACCCAATTTTATTAATCGTCAACTGGATAGGACTCTGTATCAATAACCTCTTTCTGGGAATCTATAAAATTAAATTTAGTTTCTACCCAATTATTTATTAATGAAACTAAAGGCTTAGAACCTCTAAATATAAATATTGAAGTTGGCAGAGCAGAAACTATACCAATAACTGGGCTTTTAAAGAGTAATCTACCTGCCTTAACATTAAATAAAATAATTAAAAAAGAAGGAACAATAATACTTATTACTGTTTTTAACGCCGCAAGCCAACCTACTTTGTATACATACCAAATTAGTAATAAACCAATTAAATATAAAAATACATATGTCATAATTTAATTATAATTTTAAAAAATTAATTTGTTTGTCATCTTCAAAAATTTTTTATATTAATATTTTACATAAACAAAATTTACAATGAGTTTCGCTGAAATAAAAAAATTTCTTCAAAAAATGCAAACAGATGAGTCTCTCAAAAATAAAGTAATTTCTTCAGCTACTGCTGATGATGTAGCTTTGATAGCGCAAGAATTGGGATTTAGCTTTTCAGGAGACGATCTATTAAGATTTAATGGACAAAAAGTTGACAAAGTAACAGTAAGGAAAGTGCAACATCCAGGCGAATATCATTAATAAATTGCTTTAGCCACTAATCCAAATTGCTAGACCTCCTCCTTTCCCTCGAGCACATAACCATTTTTTTTCTTTTCCCAAAGCTATTAGTGAGAAAAAAGGTCTTTTTTTAGGATCAGTATTTTTTAAAGAGGTATTTATTATCGGTATATTTAAAATCTTTATTAATAATTGCTCAAAATAAAAAGGTAAAAGTGGGCGAGTTCCCTTTAGATATGCTTTCCCAGAAAAATTAATAGAGAGAACTCCAAATTTTATTGAATTGCTTATTTCAAAAGTCGGTTCATTATTTTGCCCTATAGATTTGCTTAGTTTTAGAGATGCAGAAAGAACTTGAAGAATAGAACTTGATACATTATCAATACTTGTATCTCCCTTTTTATAAACATATTGAAATTTCCAAAAACCTAATAAATCATCAAATTCAATACCACTTCCATCCTTATTTGCTATTTTCTCCAAATTTTTAATTTCATCAAAATTTGGAAAACTATATTCCTTAATAATCATGTCTTAAAATGAGGCTAAATTATCCGCTATAAAAATAATTTAATAAAATGAGTCTAACTAAAAATTCTAGCTAAATATCAATTTATTATGAACTTATCTAAACATTTATGGGATAAAAATAAAGATCTTGCATTTGCAAGTTTAAACAGCAAATTTGTTCAAGGAATTAAAAATGGTAATTTACCAAAAAATAATTTTCAATCTTATGTTGCTCAAGATTATTTTTTCTTAGAGAGTTTTGCTCGCGCATATGGATTAGCTATATCTAAATGTTTTGATATTAATGCAATAAGAACATTAAGTGAACTTCTCCTTGGAGTATCAGAGGAACTAGTCCTCCATGAAAAATATGCAAAGGAGTGGGAAATTAATTTAACTAATAATAAGATAGAAATTCCTACAAAAGCTTATACAGATTTTCTAAGGAAAATATCTTTAGAGTCAAGTTGTATTGAAATTTTAGTTGCCATGACTCCCTGCATGAAATTATATGCATGGATTGGAAAAAAATTATCCGATTCAACTTCAAATAATATTTATAAAGATTGGATAGTAACTTATTCAGATGAAAATTTTGAGAAACTTGCGAACTCTCTTGAAGAAATAATTGATACCTACAAAGGCTCTTATGATTTAGATCAATTAAATTATTTATACCAAGAAGCGATGAATTTAGAAGTAAAATTTTTTGAGGCTTATTCTGATTTTAAATAAACTTAAAATTAAAGATTATTTTTAATAATACTATGTACTCAAAAATATCTCTTACAGTTGGAGGAAGTGATTCAGGCGGAGGCGCAGGCATACAAGCAGATTTAAAGACTTTTATGTCTCATAACGTCCATGGATGTTCAGTAATTACATGTGTAACAGCACAAAATAGCGTAAATGTAATTGATGTAGAGGCAATAGGAACTCAAATGCTAAATAATCAGTTTGATGCCGTTTTTACTGACTTTAAAATTAGCGCTCTGAAAACAGGCATGCTTTTTAATGAAGAAATAATTTTTAATACTGCTTTAAAACTAAAAAATCAATCCATACCAAAAGTAATTGATCCTGTAATGTGCACAAGAACTGGAGCAAGATTGTTAGAAGAAAGCGCAATTAATGCCTATAAAGAATTTCTTATTCCTCAGGCAGAAATATTAACACCGAATATTTTTGAGGCAAATCTTCTTGCAAATACAAATATTAAAAATATGAATGATATGGAAAAAGCTACTGAAAGAATTCTTGACTATGGTTGTAAATCGGTACTTATAAAAGGAGGGGGCATTCAAGAACTTAAAGGTAAAGATTTTTTTGTAGATAAAAAAGGTAACAGTTATTGGCTTAAAAATAAATTTATAGATACTCAAAATAGCCATGGTAGTGGTTGTACATTAAGTGCAGCCATTTGCAGCCATCTTGCCTTAGGTCTAGATTTATTAGAATCAGTTAACAAGGCTAAAACTTTTATTGAAAAATCTTTAATAAATTCTTATAAAATTGGAGCTGGGCCTGGTCCTCTTGGACATTGTCAATCGTTTTAGCCCCCAAGAAACAGATTAATTTTCTTTATTTCGAAATATTTCATATTTTCTTTATATGAGACACACAATTGTGACAAATAAACGCTAGTATCTTTACATAAAGTAATTAAGAAAAATGGATTTCATCTCTAAAAAGCAAGGTTATGTTCCCTTAAAAGCAGTACCTTACATATTTGTATTAGCTTTTGTTTTAAGTATCACTACATCTTCAACAACATTCGTTTAAATTTAAATCATCAAAAAATAGTGTTTACTATTTTAATAAATGGACAAATTTGATGTAGTTATAATTGGTAGTGGAATAGGTGGATTAAGCTGCGGTAGTTTACTTGCTTCTCGTGGGAAAAAAGTTTTAATATGTGAATGTCACTCTCAACCTGGCGGAGTAGCTCATAGCTTTACTAGGAATGGTTATAAATTTGAATCCGGACCATCTCTATGGAATGGATTAGAAAGCATCTCAAACACATCCCCGCTTGGGCAAATACTATATTTATTAGAAGAACAGATAGAAGTAAAGAAATATAAAGGTTGGAAAGTTATAGTTCCCGAAGCGGAATTTGATTTAGAAGTTGGAGATTTATCCTTTAGAAAAAAAATACAGGAATTAAGAGGTGATGAAGCGTTAAATCAGTGGGATACTTTTATGAAAGCTGTTAAACCACTAAGCAGAATCATTGATAAAATGCCTCTTTTAACAACTTCTCCCGAGAATTTAAATTTACAAGAAATTTTGAAACTCACAATAAAGTTTTTGCCTGAAATTAATCATGCTAATAATCTTAGAAAAGGTTTTGGGGAAATTGCTAATAAATTCTTAACTGATCCTTTTTTAAATAATTGGGTTGATTTACTAAGTTTCTTAATAAGCGGAATGTCAATGGATGATACAAATACAGCCGCCATGGCAACTTTATTTAATGAATGGTTCAAACCTAATGCTCACTTGGAGTATCCTCTTGGTGGGAGTGAAAGTGTTGTAAATGCATTAGTAAGAGGATTCAAGAAAAATGGCGGGAAATTACTTTTATCATCAAAAGTTAAAAATATTAATTTCACTAATAATTTTGCTACCGGAGTGACCTTAGAGAATAATGCAACAATTAACTCCGAATTCATAGTGGCCAATTGCGATATTTGGAATAAACATTCTCTTATACCAAGTCCTCTTATTAGAAAATTCAAAGATAAAGAATTTAATGTAGAAAAATGCAAATCATTCCTTCATATACACTTAGGTTTCGATGCAAGTAACCTTAAAGATCTTCCCATACATACAATATGGGTTGATGATTGGGAAAGAGGTATAACAGCAGAGAGAAATATCGCTGTTTTTTCTATTCCCTCTGTACTTGATCCAAGTATGTCACCAAAGGGGAAACATGTACTACATGGGTATACACCGGCTAATGAACCCTGGGAAATTTGGGAAAATCTTAAACCTAATACAAAAAAATATAACGATCTAAAAGAAAAGAGATGTGAAGTATTTATGAAACCATTAAGAAAAATTATTCCAGATATTGACAGGAGGATTGAACTAAAAATGCTAGGAACTCCAGTTACACATCAAAGATTTACAAACACCCATTCTGGAAGCTATGGTCCAGCAATTTCAGCCAAAAAAAGTTTGTTTCCAGGTTATAAGACTCCTTTTAAGAATGTATTTGCTTGTGGTGCTAGCACTTTCCCTGGAATAGGCATTCCTGCAGTAGCTGCAAGTGGCGCGTATACGGCTGAAGCAATCTTAGGTAAAAAAGAATTTAAAGAGATTATTAGCAAACTTAATTAAATATATTTTTAACTTTATTCTTGCTTCAAATTATTTAGTTGGTTAAGAAATAAAAAAATTGATATGCAAACCTAGCTAGAGATGATAATGTTTAAATGATCATTAATTTAACTAATAGGTCTTATATGTTTTTCTTATCAATTCCACAGGCTTGGCATTTAGTAGGCACTTGGTCTGAACAGGTTCCGAGTGAATCAAGCCTTATTGGAATGGGCGAAGTGGAATTGATGATGACTCTTCATTCAATATTTGTACCAATATTATTAGTAATTGGAGCATATTTTTTTATCACCCTATCAAGAGAAGAGAGAAGAAAGGCAAAAAGCTAAATACTACTTAGCAGAACTTCTTCTAACCACCTTCCGACCACTAGAAGAGTCTAAAGAAATATTTTCATCGTTTTTAGTGTTTTGACGACCATTATTATCTAATTGATCCATTTCGGAGCAAATACCTACAACCATAGCAGCTTCTACATGATCAGGAAGATCACCGATAGTAATTAGAGCTTTCAAAACTAATTGGAGTCTTGTGTCTTTATCTAATTCAGGTCTAAGCTTTTTAACTGTACTCCAAAGCTCTTTAGTTACTTCTTTAAGAAGTTCACGATCTACTGACAAATTTACATCCTTTATTACTAATTTAAATTTAACAAACAATTGGGTTTATTATTATGCTTAAAACATAATTCAGTATCAGATTGAAATTTATTAATTAAGCAAAAGAAAGTTGAATTAATTTAGTTTTTTTAATTTCATTTCTAACAGAATTCTTAACATCATATTTTTTTAAATTTTTATAGTAATACTTTTGCAAATTACATTTGCTTTTTTTATTAAATTTTTTGCGACTATTTATAAGAGAGTCCCACTCTTTTGCGTTAAATACAGCATAGGGAGAAGAAGGCAAGATTTTCATTTCATTGAGCCACGTATCCATATAATAGTACAAATTTACTATTAAGCAAGTTTTATTTGCACAAGTATATAAATATAATTAAACCTAGGTTTTATATTTAAAAATTTAAATCTACTAAATTATAATTACATATTTTTTCAAATATTTTCATTTATCAATTAAGACTTAATACGATAGTTGAAGTTTAAAAAACGATTCACTAAGATACTAAGTTTATGTAAAAATATTTCTTCTATTTGGATCTTCTTAAAAAGGACGATAAGTCTAAGAAGACATGGTGATAAAAAATCAATTGAGCATTAAGGGTCTATTAAATAAATAGCAATTAGTGCTTTAGAACTTGAAAATTAGTTTAATCCCAACAAGTGATGATATTTATTAAGGGTTCAATAGCTCTCCAGAGTGGATCAAGATAGACTAAGTTAGAATTAACATATCCAAGCATTTAAATAAAACCAAATGCTAATTATTGATATACCAAACCAAAATATAATTGGAACTACTTTAATTGGCAAAACATATTTATCTGTAAGTGTTTTCACTAAATTTTATAAATATATGTTTTACAACTTTAAAAAAAATATCAAATCTTGAGAATAGGTTTATTTGCTCTAAAAGTTGCTACGAGGTAATATTTGTAAGCTCAATTTTAGATTGTTTAGAAAAATGAATATTTTCACCTTTTTGGGATTTGTTCCAATATTCAATGAGTTCTTCTAATTCATTAATTCTTTTTTTAGCATTTTCAATTTTTTCAGTAACTTTCATTTTGTAAATTTAATCTATATAAAATATGCATCAATAAAAAAATTTATCAAGTGATTAATGTTGATATATTTTAAAATTAGGTAATTTTTCTCAAAATGATTCCTCTTTAATTTAGATTTTTGATCTTAACTTGAAAATATTTACTTTCGAAAACTCTCAAAAAATATTTTTCATCCTTCTAAATTTATTAAATAAATAAAAATTTAATTAGAAATATTTATGAATATCTATAAAGAGAGTTCCTGAGATTAATAAAGAAGTAATAGAACCTATGGCAACCATAAATAAAACATAGCCATTTTGTCTGGGTAATTTAGCAACAGAATATAAAATAATAGAAGAAGAAATTAATCCAAGAATAATTATTATCTTTTCTGTTAATTCATTTAAATGAATTTCTAAATTGAAACTTTTTAAAACTGATAAAATATTGGGAACAGGAATATTTCCTGAAACATGATTTAAAAAAAAGTACAAGCTTAATAATGTAGACATTAATATTGAAACCAATAATAAAACACTTATTGGTTTAGTTAATCTATTTATTGTTCTATTAAAGGATCTCAATAAAATTAATATAAAAATGCTCATTCCTAAGGGGAATATCGGAAGAAAAATAGAAAGGTTTATGTAATCTTCCATAAAATTAAAAATTAGAAAATATAGTTTTATCTTAAGACCTTTAAAGAAGAGCGTCTAAAATTTTATTAATTTTGCGGATATTTTACCTATTGCCTTTTATCATTTCAGGTATCAAACTATTAATAAAAGAAAAATTATGTTAACTGTTTCTGAAATCATTCTCGCCAGCAGTGTTTTTCTTCTAATAATTTACTTTGAAGTTCGTCTTCTTTATACAAAATCCAAAACGGCTAAATAATGCAAAAGAGGTAACTCGATCTAACTATAAATTAAAGAATATTTAATAATCTCATAGAACCAAAAACTAATTTAATGTGAGAGAATAAACACAATAATATCAATTCGATATCATGAGCCAATCATCAGAAGAAAGTCTCAAAGAATCAACTCATTTAAAACAGCAGACACAATCTAATCAAACTTCTTCTTCAGAAGCTATTATAAGCGCCTCTGAAATCGAAAAATTATATTTAAGAATCAAAGAAGATTGGTTATAAATATTCCTTGACAGTAATTGACAATAAATAGCCTAAATCATATATGAGACTTTTAGTTTACTAAAATAATTTACAAACAGGTAGCAACACTATTTACACCCTATTAGTATATATGTACTAATTCAAATTTATGCTTTGGATCGTCAGTTAAGTCCAGATTTTCTCTCCGTAAAATCAGGGGATTATATTGCAATAAAAGCTGAGGAGAATAAAAGTCATTGGTTTGGCCAAGTTATTAATTGCATAGGAGGAGCAAGAGATCCAAATGCCTGGACTTTGTTTCAGGTAATGAATATTGATAGCGGAGAAATCATGATAATAAATGCAGATACAGTTGAAATGATTCTTAAAACATCTAATTTATGAATAATTTTTCTAAACTAGAAAATAAAAGATAAATAAATCAACCTAGTTCTAAACAAGCAAGCCCATATACCTGATTCATTGGAGTTAATGGCTGGATACCTTTGTACATTCTAAAAGTTTTTGACATTTCATGGAAACCTAAATTAGAAAGCAGATAATTAGAGTAAGGATTTAACACTGAACAATCCAACAGTATCTCATCATCTAAATCTCCGACTAATTCTCTAATAAGCAATTCTGCGAAAGGCGGAGTATCTGCCAACAAAGGACCTATTCTCCATCCCTTTTTATCATCTACTAAGATGCATGGTCTTATCCTACCGAAACCATGACACATACCATTCTTATCAACAATAGCCTTTACCATGCCAAAAGAATTCTTAAGCCAGTGATTAAGGAAATGAGGTCTAGGGCTTGGTTCTCTTTGTGAGTCATAAAGAATAACAGCTTCAGATGATATTTGATCCCCAGGGACAACTCTAAATTCCGAATGAGAATCATTATAAAAATTAGATTTAGGCAAATTTTTATTTCCGTATAACTTCCATCTATTAGTTACTGATGACTCCTTAAATCCCCATTTTTGATAATCATGAATTCTTACAGGAGCAGCTTCTAAACCAATACAATCAATATCTTTTAAATAATTTAATCCATGCTGCCACAACTTTACTCCATACCCTTTATTTCTATATTCCTTTTTAACAATAAATAAACCGAGGAATCCATAAGAAGAATTATATTTAATGCAAGCGATGCTTCCTATTGGAATATTGTTTAAACAACCAACCCATACTCCTTGCTTATCAGTATTTTTATAAATAGAAATATCATCTATACCAGGAGCAAAACCCTCTGATTTGGCCCAATCAGTAACTTGTTCAAGATCATCATTAGATATAGTTCTAATAGTAAAATTTTCATCCATATATATAACTTTAGCTAATTTAAAAAGAAACATTATAAATATTTAATAAATTCTTAGAAAGATAATAGTTAATAAAGTAATAAAGTATATTAGTTATCCAATTAGCATAAAATTAACATTTTATAATGATATTAATTATTTATTATCTATGTTAAAAAGAGGTTTATTTCTAAAATAATGATACATTAAGAAGTTAATATATAACTATATTTAAAGATAAAATTAAATAATATAAATTCAATAAATAATTTTTATTTATTTTTACAAGTTATCTGATATATTAATCAATATAAAAATTCTTATAAGGATGAAATATAATAAAGAAAATTTTAATTTAAAAATTAATCTATTAAAACAAAAAGTAAATTCAGGAGAAACAGAGAAATATAATTGGAGAATAGAACAACTTAATAAAATCGATAATCTTCTCGATAAGTATAAATTTGAGATAATAAATGCTCTTAACTTAGATTTAGGTAAGTCAAAGATTGAAGCTCTCGCAGAAATTCTTTTAGTTAAAGAGGAAATTTCACTAGTAAAAAGGAAACTCAAATCCTGGATGAGACCCAAAATAGTTAATGCACCAATATATTTATTACCCTTATCTTCAAAAGTTATATTTGAACCTATCGGATGTGTTTTAATTTTAGGTCCATATAATTATCCACTTTTATATATTCTTAAACCTTTGGTGAATATTTTTTCAGCTGGTAATACTGCGGTTATAAAACCATCAGAAAAATGTCCAAACACATCAAATTTATTAATTAAATTGACAGATAAATATTTTTTGCATGATACTTTGATTGCATACGAAGGAGATTATAAAGAAGCTGAAAAGCTTACCTCAGAAAATTTTGATCATATCTTTTTTACTGGAAGCAGTAAAACAGGAAAATTAATTATGAAAATTGCTGCTAAGAATCTTACTCCTGTAACACTAGAATTAAGCGGAACAAATCCAGTTGTGATTTTAAAAAATACAAACCTCGCGATAGCTGCAAAGAGAATAATTTGGGGCAAATTCTTCAATTCTGGCCAATCTTGTATGGCTCCGAATCATATATTTATAGAAAAAACTATCGAAGAAAAATTTATAAAAGAATTAAAAAAATCAATTGAAGAATTTTATGGGAAGAATCCAATTAAATCAGAAAATTTATCAAGATTAGAAGAAAAACAATTTTTTAGAACTTTAGAGATATTAAAAAAGAATAAATATAAAAAACAAATTCTATGTGGAGGAAATTTTGATAAAAAGCTTTTAAAAATATCACCTACACTTTTAAAGATAAATAATGAAAAAGATTTCCTTATTAAAAATGAGCTATTCAGTCCTTTACTACCATTAATAGCAATAGATAACTATCAAGATGCATTTTGCAAAATAAATAAAAATGCAAAGCCCTTAGCTATTTATATTTTTGGAGGAAATAATAAGATCCATCAAATTTTATCTCAAACTACTAGTTCAGGATCAATATGCATAAATGATGTAATGCTTCCTGTATTAATTCCAAACTTACCATTTGGAGGAGTTGGAAAAAGTGGAATGGGAAAATTTCATGGTCATGAGGGTTTTAAAAATTTTTCAAATCAAAAATCCATAACACGTAAAGATTATTTTCTAGATATAAATCTTAGATATCCTCCATATACAAAAGTTCTTAAATTCTTAAAAATCTTTCTTAAGATTTAATTCATTAAATTGTTTAATACTACATATTCAATCAATTAATAAATAATATCAATGCATAAGTTAGAAACTTTATGAGATTAAAAAAATTTGCATTTATGCTATTAATAACTTTTTATAACCACTCCTTACTAAGCGAGGAAAATAATAGATCAAAAAATTTTTATCATGAAAATGACATTCAAAGCACATTGAAGAACAAAAATTTTAGTGAAATAATCATACATGTAGTCAAAAAAGGAGATACTCTATCAAGCATCTCTAAAAAATACTCAATAAAAAAAGAATCAATTATTAAAGTAAATAAATTAATTGACGAAAACTATATATTTATTGGACAAAATTTAAAAATAGTAGAAAATTTAATTCCAGTAAACAACAATAATACCTATTATCATGAAATTAAAAAAGGGGAAAATTTAACTGAAATTGCAAATAAATACAATTTATCATTAAGTAAATTGGTAGAGATTAATGGCATAGAGAATCAAAATATATTGAAGGTTGGAACAAAACTAAAATTAAAAGATGAAATTTCTACAAACAAAAATTCTCCGATAAATAAACAATCAGATCTAATTGAACTAGATAAAATAATAAAAAATAAATACGGCCCTCTAGTAATAGAATTCGACAAAACAAATATTGAAAAAAGAAAAAATTTTTTAAAGGCAACTCATAAAAATGGAAAGAAATTTATACTTCACTTAAATTGTGAGAAAAAAGAAATTAATTTAAGAGGTATTGGAAGAAAATGGAAAGGTTGGATGCCTGCTAGAGAAGAATTTGAAGATGAATTATTAAATGATTTTTGTAGAGGATTTGATTAATATGTGTAAATTACTCTCATAGAATTATATTTCTATCAGTTATTGTTGTTATATATATCGTAAAAACAAAATGGAAATTAAAAGAGGAGATATTGTTCGAATCAAAAGACGTGAATCTTATTGGTACAACGAGCAAGGAAAAGTTGCATCTATAGATAAATCAGGTACAAAGTATAATGTAACTGTCAAATTCGAAAAAACTAATTTTTATGGAATTAGCGGAACAGATGGAGGAAATACTACTGCTAATTATGCAGAAAGTGAATTAGAACTTTATTAAGAGTTTGCCAGAACTACCTGAAGTTGAAACCGTCAGAAGAGGTTTAGAAAAAAAACTTAAAAATTTTATTATTCAAGATATTGAAATTTTAAGATCTTCAACTATAGCTTTTCCAAAAGATAACATAGAGTTCATTCAAGGAGTAAATAACTCAAAAGTTTGTAAATGGAAAAGAAGAGGTAAATATCTAATTGCAAATTTAGAAAAATATTCAGACTCTTCTAAAAAGGATATCAATACTTCTTTTAAAGATAACGGTTATTTAATTATTCATCTAAGAATGACAGGGTATTTTAATTGGCTTAAAATTAAAAAACCTCCTTGTAAACATACAAGAGTAAGATTCTTTGACAAGAATAATAATGAACTACGATTTGTAGATGTTAGGAGTTTTGGGCAAATATGGTGGATAAAAGAAGGATTAAATCCAAAAAAAATTATTAATGGTCTTGGTTCTCTTGGACCAGAGCCTCTCGAAAAAAATTTCAATTTAAATTACTTAAACAAGGAATTTTCTAAACGTACTAAATCTGTAAAATCTGTTTTATTAGATCAAAAGATAATTGCTGGAATAGGAAATATCTATGCAGATGAAAGCCTATATGAGGCAGGAATATCCCCCTTTAGAGAAGCTAGAACAATTAATAATGAGGAGTTAATAAGATTGAAAGATTCAATTATTAAAGTTTTAAAAAAAAGCATTGGTTCAGGCGGAACAACTTTCAGTGACTTCAGAAATATAGAGGGTACTAATGGGGATTATTCTATGCAAGCAAATGTTTATAGAAGAGCTGGCGAAAAATGTAAAAAATGTAATAATTTAATTCAAAGAAAAAAGCTGTCAGGAAGAGGGACACATTGGTGTGATTTTTGTCAGAAATAAAAAAAGGGCATACGTAAAATGTATACCCTTTTAGAATTTTTTACCTGGCATTGAGCTATTTTCTCAAGGGGCTACCCCCTAAATATTTTCGCCGCTTATGCGTTTCACAACCGAGTTCGAGATGGATCGGAGTGGTTCCACATCGCCATGAACACCAGGATAGGATGAACCTTGAGAACTGCATAGATTTTTATAATTCAATTCAATAAAAAGAGTTTATTTGGTCAAGCCCTCGGTCTATTAGTACTCCTCCGCTGCACTTGTTACCAAGCTTCCACGTAGAGCCTATCAACGGGTGTTCTTCCCGTGACCTTACTGGCTTATGCCATGGGAATACTCATCTTGAGGTGGGCTTCCCACTTAGATGCTTTCAGCGGTTATCCGCTCCGCACATGGCTACCCAGCGTTTACCGTTGGCACGATAACTGGCACACCAGAGGTGCGTTCCTCCCGGTCCTCTCGTACTAGGGAGAAATCCTCTCAATATTCCTGCGCATACACCGGATATGGACCGAACTGTCTCACGACGTTCTGAACCCAGCTCGCGTACCGCTTTAATGGGCGAACAGCCCAACCCTTGGGACCGACTTCAGCCCCAGGTTGCGATGAGCCGACATCGAGGTGCCAAACCTCCCCGTCGATGTGAACTCTTGGGGGAGATCAGCCTGTTATCCCTAGAGTAACTTTTATCCGTTGAGCGACGGCCCTTCCACGCAGAACCGTCGGATCACTAAAACCGACTTTCGTCCCTGTTCGACTTGTAGGTCTCACAGTCAAGCTCCCTTCTGCTTTTGCACTCAACGACTGATTTCCAACCAGCCTGAGGGAACCTTTGTGCGCCTCCGTTACCTTTTAGGAGGCGACCGCCCCAGTCAAACTGCCCACCAGATACTGTCCGCTTCCCGGATAACGGGTAAGCGTTAGAACCCTAGCTCTGAAAGAGTGGTATCTCACCGTTGACTCAATAGTACCCACAAGCACTATATCAATGTCTCCCACCTATTCTGCGCATTCAGAGCCCGAGCACAATATCAAGCTACAGTAAAGCTTCATAGGGTCTTTCTGTCCGGGTGTATGTAGTCCGCATCTTCACAGACAATTCTATTTCGCCGAGCCTCTCTCCGAGACAGCGCGCAAATCGTTACACCTTTCGTGCGGGTCGGAACTTACCCGACAAGGAATTTCGCTACCTTAGGACCGTTATAGTTACGGCCGCCGTTCACCGGGGCTTCAGTCGCTAGCTTTGCTAAAAGCTAACCAGCTTCCTTAACCTTCCGGCACTGGGCAGGTGTCAGCCCCCATACATCGTCTTGCGACTTAGCGGAGACCTGTGTTTTTGGTAAACAGTCGCTTGCGCCTCTTCACTGCGACCAGCTCTCGCTGGCACCCCTTCTCCCGAAGTTACGGGGCCATTTTGCCGAGTTCCTTAGAGAGAGTTATCTCGCGCCCCTCGGTATTCTCTACCACCCCACCTGTGTCGGTTTCGGGTACTGGCATATGTGTCTTAACGGGTATAGGGCTTTTCTTGGAAGCATGACATCACCAACTTCGCTACCGTAGTAGCTCGTACTCACGCCTCAGCTCAAGATGTTTTCGCCATCTCTCAAAGCCTTGAACGCTTGAACCAGTAACCAACATCTGGATTGGCTAGCCTTCTCCGTCCCCCTTCCCAAAACACATCTGGTACAGGAATATTGACCTGTTATCCATCGACTACGCCTTTCGGCCTGACCTTAGGTCCAGACTAACCCTCCGCGGACGAGCCTGCCGGAGGAACCCTTAGGGTTTCGGGGCATGGGATTCTCACCCATGTTTTCGCTACTCAAGCCGACATTCTCACTTCTATGCCGTCCACGCCCGCTTACGCTAACGCTTCACCCAACATAGAACGCTCCCCTACCATAAATAAATTATCCGCAGCTTCGGTATAACGCTTAGCCCCATTCATTTTCGGCGCAGGATCGCTCGACCAGTGAGCTATTACGCACTCCTTTGAGGATGGCTGCTTCTAGGCAAACCTCCTGGTTGTCTGGGCAATCCCACCTCCTTTATCACTTAGCGTTAATTTTGGGACCTTAGCTGGCGGTCTGGGCTGTTTCCCTCTTGACTATGGAGCTTATCCCCCACAGTCTGACTGCCTAGTTACACACAGGGTATTCAGAGTTCATATCGATTTGGTACCGCTTTCGCAGCCCGCACCGAAATGGTTGCTTTACCCCCCTGCTGGAGCACTAGACGCTACGCCTAAACGTATTTCGGGGAGAACCAGCTAGCTCCTGGTTCGATTGGCATTTCACCGCTAACCACAGCTCATCCGATGAATTTTCAACTTCATTCGGTTGGGACCTCCACTTGGTATCACCCAAGCTTCATCCTGGCCATGGTTAGATCACCAGGGTTCGGGTCTATAAACACTGACAAACGCCCTATTCAGACTCGCTTTCGCTGTGGCTCCACCATTTTCGGCTTAACCCGCCAGTGCCTATAAGTCGCCGGCTCATTCTTCAACAGGCACACGGTCACCCGATTAGTCGGGCTCCCATTGCTTGTAGGCTCACGGTTTCATGTTCTATTTCACTCCCCTCCCGGGGTTCTTTTCACCTTTCCCTCACGGTACTGTTTCACTATCGGTCACATAGTAGTACTTAGCCTTACGAGGTGGTCCTCGCAGATTCACACGGAATTCCACGTGCTCCGTGCTACTCGGGATACAGCTAGGTCAACTCATCTTTCGATTACGGGGCTTTCACCCTCTGTGGCGCGCCATTCAAACGCTTCTTCTAGACTTGTTGATCCATATTGCTGTCCCACAACCCCGATAGTCAAGACTATCGGTTTGGGCTTTTCCCCGTTCGCTCGCCGCTACTGAGGGAGTCGTTATTTACTTTCTCTTCCTCCAGCTACTAAGATGTTTCAGTTCGCTGGGTTAGCTCGCACCAACCTATATATTCAGTTGGTCGTTCAAGGGGTTGCCCCATTCGGAAATTCCCGGATCAAAGTGTGCTTCCAACTCCCCGAGACTTATCGCAGGTAACCACGTCCTTCATCGCCTCTATGTGCCTAGGTATCCTCCGTGAGCCCTTTGTAGCTTGACCAATAACTTCATTAAATTGAAGCATCAGCTCAATAGAATTGTTATTAATGCATAAGCACCAATAATAAATCTGCATCTATAAAAGATGCTTATTGTCTTGAAAAAATCTATGCAGTTGTCAAGGTTCTCTGAAAACAAAGAATAAAAAATTCTTTGAGTCCAGCATCTTATTAATTAATAAATTAATTAAATAATAGGAAGCTAGATTCACTCAGAGTAAGTCAATCCCATATATTCCTTCTAATTGGAGAGGTGGTTTTCAGTGGAGGTAAGCGGACTCGAACCGCTGACATCCTGCTTGCAAAGCAGGCGCTCTACCAACTGAGCTATACCCCCAATATAGAGTATGGGCCATCCTGGACTTGAACCAGGGACCTCACCCTTATCAGGGGTGCGCTCTAACCACCTGAGCTAATGGCCCAGGAAATATGGGTGACCTAGAAAAAACTTAGAAACTGAAATTTTCAATATATGAAAATCTGAGATACCGATCGACCTAAGGTGACAAAATTTATATCAAAACATTTTGTTGTCTCCCTGTTAGGAGGTGATCCAGCCGCACCTTCCGGTACGGCTACCTTGTTACGACTTCACCCCAGTCATTAGCCCCACCTTCGGCGTCCTCCTCCACAAGGGTTGGAGTAACGACTTCGGGCATGGCCAACTTCCATGGTGTGACGGGCGGTGTGTACAAGGCCCGGGAACGTATTCACCGCAGTATGCTGACCTGCGATTACTAGCGATTCCTACTTCACGTAGGCGAGTTGCAGCCTACGATCTGAACTGAGCCACGGTTTATGGGATTTGCTAGCTCTCGCGAGTTTGCTGCCCTTTGTCCGTAGCATTGTAGTACGTGTGTAGCCCAGGGTGTAAGGGGCATGATGACTTGACGTCATCCACACCTTCCTCCGGTTTATCACCGGCGGTCTTTCTAGAGTGCCCAACTAAATGCTGGCAACTAAAAACGTGGGTTGCGCTCGTTGCGGGACTTAACCCAACATCTCACGACACGAGCTGACGACAGCCATGCACCACCTGTCACTGCATTCCCGAAGGCACCCTCAAATTTCTAAGAGGTTCGCAGGATGTCAAACCCTGGTAAGGTTCTTCGCGTTGCATCGAATTAAACCACATACTCCACCGCTTGTGCGGGCCCCCGTCAATTCCTTTGAGTTTCACACTTGCGTGCGTACTCCCCAGGCGGAACACTTAACGCGTTAGCTACGACACCGAAGGGGTCGATTCCCCCGACACCTAGTGTTCATCGTTTACGGCCAGGACTACAGGGGTATCTAATCCCTTTCGCTCCCCTGGCTTTCGTCCATGAGCGTCAGTAATGGCCCAGCAGAGCGCCTTCGCCACTGGTGTTCTTCCCGATATCTACGCATTTCACCGCTACACCGGGAATTCCCTCTGCCCCTACCATACTCAAGCCTATCAGTTTCCACTGCCATAATGGAGTTAAGCTCCACGCTTTAACAGCAGACTTGAAAGGCCGCCTGCGGACGCTTTACGCCCAATAATTCCGGATAACGCTTGCCACTCCCGTATTACCGCGGCTGCTGGCACGGAATTAGCCGTGGCTTATTCCTCAAGTACCGTCATATCTTCTTCCTTGAGAAAAGAGGTTTACAGCCCAGAGGCCTTCGTCCCTCACGCGGCGTTGCTCCGTCAGGCTTTCGCCCATTGCGGAAAATTCCCCACTGCTGCCTCCCGTAGGAGTCTGGGCCGTGTCTCAGTCCCAGTGTGGCTGATCATCCTCTCAGACCAGCTACTGATCGAAGCCTTGGTAAGCCTTTACCTTACCAACTAGCTAATCAGACGCGGGCTCATCCTCAGGCGAAATTCATTTCACCTATCGGCATATGGGGTATTAGCGGTCGTTTCCAACCGTTATCCCCCTCCTGAGGGCAGATTCCCACGCGTTACTCACCCGTCCGCCACTAACCCGAAGGTTCGTTCGACTTGCATGTGTTAAGCACGCCGCCAGCGTTCATCCTGAGCCAGGATCAAACTCTCCGTTGTGTCACAAATCCTATTGCAGGTTATCTACTCAATTTGCTTTGCTTTGACTAAATACGTAAGTGAAATTACTAGATTTAGCTTCAGCTTCCTTAAATGATTTAAGGTTTCAAGAGTGCATTAGTGCGTTAGCAAAAATGACTTTCCAGATCTCAGATCCGTTGGCCTAGAAAAGTGACTATAAATTTAAGTCAGCGATTCAAGACATTTATATATATTTGACGGGACCTCACACCTTTATTGCAAATACATCTCAATTGGATTGAAATAAAATCCAACCAATATCGACGCAATAAAAGCATCAGTTCCTAAGTTTTTAAGTTTTCTAGGTGCAGTGTTTAATTAAAGAAACTAATTAAACAAAATGAGGGAAATCCCTCTCCTGGATGAAAATTTAGAATAAATCAAAATTTTCAAACATCTCAACGTTTTTTCTAAAAATAACTTCTAGATCAAATTATGAGTTGTGCAAAAAAATTAATTTCTGCCCAGAAGAAAATATTAGACCATTAATCTATGTTTGTGCAACCATTTAATAAATATTTTTTATTAAATTTTTTGAACTGCTCATTTTTGATTAACGAACTAGGCTGTAAATAGTAGGAATTCCAGCAAAATGGCAGAAAGATTCAGTCAAAAAAATTTAAGAGTTCGGCCAAGTTCTGACGAGGACAAAATTGTAACAAAAGCAAAAGAACACTTTGAAAAAACACTTGTTGAAATTTCAGGGGAAATTGTAGGGAGTGTAGCCGCACTAGAACATCCAACAAAAAATTTAAAGTTAAACTACGGGGAAATCTTTTTAAGAGATAATGTCCCAGTTATGATTTATCTCATAACTCAAAAAAGATACGAAATAGTAAAAAAATTTTTAAGTGTTTGCTTAGAACTTCAGAGCACAAGTTATCAAACAAGAGGTGTATTCCCTACAAGCTTTATAGAAGAGGGAGGAAAATTGATTGGCGATTATGGTCAAAGATCAATTGGAAGAATTACTTCTGCAGATGCAAGCTTATGGTGGCCAATATTATGTTGGTTTTACGTAAACAAGAGTGGGGACCATTCATTTGGGAAAAGTCAAAGTGTTCAAAGAGGCATTCAATTACTTCTTGATTTAGTATTGCACCCAACATTGGAGGGTACCCCGGTTTTATTTGTACCGGATTGTGCATTCATGATTGATAGACCAATGGATGTTTGGGGTGCACCATTAGAAGTTGAAGTTTTACTTCATGGTTGCCTTAAAAGTTGCATTAATCTAATGGAATTGAGTCGAGAAGATCATGTGAGTAGATTATTAGATCAACGATTAATTCTTACTAGACAATGGGTAGAGGATTTAAAAGGATTTCTACTTAAACATTACTGGGTCACCAGCAAAACAATGCAAATTTTGAGGAGAAGACCTACTGAGCAATATGGAGATGATCAACATTTTAATGAATTTAATGTACAGCCTCAAGTTGTTCCATCATGGTTACAAGATTGGTTAGAGAATAGGGGTGGGTACTTAATAGGCAATATAAGAACAGGTAGGCCAGATTTTAGATTTTATAGCTTAGGTAATTCTTTGGCATGCATGTTTGGTGTATTACCGGCTCCAGAGCAAAGGGCTTTATTTAGATTGGTATTACATAACAGGCAACATTTAATGGCTCAAATGCCGATGAGAATTTGTCATCCACACATGGATGTAGAGGAATGGCAGAATAAAACAGGATCAGATCCCAAAAACTGGCCATGGAGTTATCACAATGGTGGACATTGGCCAAGCTTATTATGGTTTTTTGCGGCATCAGTACTTCTGCATCAAAAAAGATTTCCAACAGAGGATGTAATTTTAATGGAGGAAATGAGTTCTTTGATCGAAGAATGTTATTGGTGCCAATTAAATCAACTCCCGAAGCAAGAGTGGGCAGAATATTTTGATGGACCAACAGGTACTTGGGTTGGACAACAATCTAGAACTTATCAAACATGGACAATTGTAGGATTTCTTCTGATGCACCACTTTCTTAGAGAAAGTAAAGAAGATATAAACATACTTAATATTTGAAAATCAGAATAAACCTAAAGTTAATGATTTATCTATTGGTAAACAAGCACCAATACCAAGATAAATGGTTAGAAATGTTCCAAAAAGGAAAACTGACATCGCAACTGGCCTCCTAAATGGATTAGAAAATTTATTTACATTTTCAATAAATGGTAAGATCATTAATCCTAAAGGTATAAGAGTTTGTAAAGCAATTCCAAGCAATTTATTAGGCACAACTCTTAGAATCTGAAAAACGGGATATAAATACCACTCAGGTAAAATCTCAAGAGGCGTGGCAAAAGGATTAGCTTTATCTCCAAGCATGGCAGGATCCAATACAGCCAGTCCTACTACACAAGCTATAGTTCCCAAAATAACAACTGGAAAAATATAGAGGAGATCATTTGGCCAAGCAGGTTCTCCATAATAATTATGGCCCATACCTTTAGCGAGTTTAGCTCTCAATTTTGGATCTGATAAATCAGGTTTTTTTAAGGTAGACATATTTCTTTTAAATTAAGTAGTTATATGAAATATTATATATTTTATAATGGTCCTGAAATACCTTGTTTACGAATCATTAGAAAATGCATAAGCATAAATACTGCTAATGACCATGGCAAAACAAATGTGTGTAAACTATAAAACCTAGTAAGAGTTGACTGACCAACACTTTCACCACCTCTTAGGAGTTCTACCATAAAATCTCCAATGATAGGTATGGCAGCAGGAACACCTGAAACAATTTTTACTGCCCAATATCCTACTTGATCCCAAGGCAAAGAATAACCAGTAACGCCAAAAGCAACAGTAATGACTGCCATGACTACTCCTGTCACCCAAGTTAGTTCTCTTGGCCTTTTAAATCCTCCAGTTAAATAAACTCTAAATACATGGAGAATTAGCATTAAGACCATCATTGAGGCGCTCCAACGATGAACTGACCTTATTAACCAACCAAAACTAACGTCAGTCATTAAATAACTCACAGAATTATAAGCTTGCGTTACAGTAGGCTTATAATAAAAAGTCATTGCAAAACCTGTTGCAAATTGGATTAAGAAGCATACTAATGTTATGCCTCCTAAACAATAAAAAATGTTTACATGAGGTGGAACGTACTTTGAAGTTACGTCGTCAGTTATGTCTTGAATTTCAAGTCTTTCTTGAAACCAATCATAAACGGATGAAGAATTCGCCATCCAAAAAAAAGCTTTGATACTAGGAGCTTACTTAAAAATCACTAATTTGGTGTTAACACTTAACCCAATGCCATCAACTTTTAACAAATTTTTATTATTCAAAAAATGGGTCATGATCTTCATGATCGTATTTTGTATTACTACATTTTTTGGTATTCCTAGTGCCTACGCGCTAAGTGACAGTAAACAGATTGTTCTTGATGCTTGGACATTAGTGAATGAAGGATATTATGATCCAGAAATTTTTGATGAAATTAAATGGAAGAAAATAAGACAAAAAACTTTACAAAAATCTATAGAAACAACTGATGATGCTTATTCAGCTATTGAAGAAATGCTAAAGCCTCTTGAAGATCCTTACACAAGAGTTCTTAGGCCTAAAGATTATGAATTGCTTAAGTCAAGTAATTTAGGCAGCGAAATAAATGGAGTAGGATTACAATTAGGAGTTGATGAAAGTAGTAGGAAAATCAAAGTAATATCAACATTAGCTGGCTCCCCTGCTGAAGATGCTGGAATAGCTTCAGGCTTTTTTATCGAAACAGTGGATGGACTATCAGCTTTAGAACTTGGACTTGCTAATACAGCCTCTAAGCTAAGGGGCGAAAAAGGTTCCAAGGTTCTTGTGCAAATTTCAACTGATGAGGGTGAAATAAAAGAGATAGATCTTGAGAGAAGATCAGTTGATCTTAGGCCAGTAAGAACAAAAAGATTAAGAGATGAATCACACACATTGGGTTATTTGAGAATTACTCAATTTAGTGAGAGTGTCCCAAAAAAAATTGAGGAAGCTCTGCAAGAATTGAATGAAAAAGAAGTTGAAGGAATAATTCTTGATCTTAGAAATAATTCAGGAGGTCTTGTTAGCTCGGGTATAGCAGTAGCAGATTCATTTTTGAAGGAAAAACTTGTAGTTGAAACCAAGAATAGAGACGGAATAAAAGACTCGATAATTTCAGAAAAAAATACCTTTTTTGATGGACCCATGGTCACAATCGTAAACAAAGGAACAGCTAGTGCAAGTGAAATTCTTGCAGGAGCATTACAAGATAACAAAAGGTCTGCTCTTATCGGTAAACAAACATATGGGAAAGGTTTAATTCAATCATTGAAAAGTTTAAGCGAAGATAGTGGAATAGCAATAACTGTTGCGAGTTACTTAACACCTAATGGAAATAATATTCAAGGGAGAGGAATTACTCCAGATAAAATATTAGATTTTTCAGAAGCAAAAGATTTTGGAAGCTCAGATGATAAATGGGTAAAAGATTCGGAAATTTATTTAAATTCTTTATTAGATAAAGTCGATGAAAAGTACGCAAAGGATCCAATAGTAATAACTAATGAAATAAAAGAATTTTCAAAAGATGATGAATTAATTAATTAAAATTTCCAAGGTTTAAATAAATGCACAAAAAAAGAATTTTTCATGATCCTATTCATAAAGAAATAGTTATCGATAGTTCAAAAGATGAGGAAGTTATGATAATGGAATTAATAGAAACTGATGTATTTCAAAGACTACGTAGAATTAAACAACTTGGAACAGCTTCGTTGGTATTTCATGGCGCTGAATCAAGCAGATTTACGCATTCTATAGGTGTATTTTGTGTTGCAAGAAAAATTTATAAAAGACTTCTAGAAATTGATCCTAAATTTGAAACTCATAAATTCACACTATTTGGTGCAGCACTTTTACATGATATTGGGCATGGACCTTTGAGTCATACAAGTGAGCAAGTTTTTTCTCATAAACATGAAGACTGGTCAAAACTTTTAATAAATAATCATGAGCCTATAAATACAATTTTAAAAAAATATGATGTTGCCTTACCAAAAAAAATTGGTGAATTATTTTCCTCTAAAAATTTAATATCACATCCTCTAAAAACTTTAATTAGTAGTGAAATTGACTGTGACAGACTAGATTATCTTTTAAGAGATAGCTACAATACAGGCACAAAGTATGGTTTAGTTGATTTAGAAAGAATTATTTCCGCACTGACATTCTCTCCTGATGGAGGTATTGCCATAAAACCAAAAGGGGTTATAGCCATAGAACATTTTTTAATACTTAGAAATATAATGTATAGAACTATCTACAATCACAGAATTAATGAAATTTGTACTTGGATTTTAGAGAATATATTTAAAATAATTAGAAGTGAATTTAATCCTAAAATTTGGCTTGATGAATGTTTGAGAAGTTGGATCTTTAACCCTCAATCACTTGATGTTAAGGATTTCTTATCTAATGATGATGTTAGGCTTTATTATCATTTAAACAAATGGAAAGATGAGGCTCCAAAGCCATTATCAACACTTTGCGAAATGTTTATGAATAGAAGTTTACTTAAAGCAGCAAATATAAATTTTCTAAGCAATATCGATAAACTTAAGTTGCTTGCTTTTGCAAGAAAAAAGGCTGCTAATTTAAATTTTGATCCAACATTATTTTGCGGTATTAAAGAGAAGAAGTTTAATGGTTTTGAATCAAATAATTCTTTAAAAGTTTGGAACGGTAATACTTTAAAAGAATTGGATTCAGAATCTCCATTAATAAAAATTCTTATCCAAAATCAAGAAAATTCATTATTAATTTATCCATCATGTATCAAGGAGGATATCTCAAAAGAAATTATTAACTTAAAAGAAAAAATTTAAATGCATTTAATTATAAAAGATAATAATAAATTCATTAGTTTTTACTCAAACTCGTTAGTAGGATTTAATAATTCCATAAATCAAATTGATAAAGTTAATAAAAAAATTAGCGCAAGTTTACACTGTTATGAAGAAAAAATCTCTTGTAACGAATTATTGGTATTAAAAGAGTTATTACTGAAATCAAATATCAAATTGACAAATATTTATTCATCCTCCAGAGAATCAGTCATCTCAGCAAAATCTTTAAAAATAAATGGCATCTACTCTAATAAAAATTTTGACGAATTTAATCCAAAAATTGAAGATCAAATTGATGAAAAAGATCTTACACATTTTGGAATGGTACGTTCAGGAGATCAAATATCTTCAAACGGTAATCTTTTCATCATGGGAGATGTAAATCCTGGAGCACAAATATCAGCCAAAAAAAACATTTATGTTTGGGGAAAACTATGTGGCGTCGCATTCGCTGGGAAAAACGGTAAAGACGACTCAACAATTTCATCTTTATATTTAAATGCACTGCAACTAAGGATTAATGAAACTGTGGCAATAGGTCCTAAAGAAAAACCTAAAAATAATTATCCAGAAATTGCTCTTCTTGAAAAGGGAAAAATAGTAATCAAACCTTTAATAATAAATTTTTAAAATAAAGCATGATTTTGAAAAATAAATTAATTACAAATAACAATTTTAGATTTACTTAATTTTTGTTGTTTTTAATATCAAAAATTTAACTTATCATCTACACAAAGTATTAATTTATTTTGGCGAAAACTAGCCGCACAATTTTAATTTGTTCAGGGAAGGGTGGTGTTGGTAAAACAACCTTGACGGCAAATCTTGGAATTGCATTAGCAAACAGTGGAGCATCAACTGCTGTTCTTGATGCTGATTTTGGTTTAAGAAATCTAGACTTACTATTAGGGCTAGAGAATCGAATAATTTACACAGCACAAGATGTATTAGATAATAATTGCCGATTAGATCAAGCATTAGTAAGGCATAAACAAGAACCAAATTTAGCTTTGTTACCAGCTGGAGATCCAAGAATGCTTGACTGGATGAAGCCTGATGATATGAAAAAAATAAGTAATTTACTAAGTGAAAAATTTGAATATGTTCTGATTGATTGCCCCGCAGGCGTAGAAGATGGTTTTAAAAATGCTCTTGCAGCCTCCAAAGAAGCAATAGTAGTTACTAATCCAGAATTATCAGCAGTAAGAGATGCAGATAGAGTTGTTGGAATTTTAAATACTTGTGATATTCATCCAATTCAACTAGTAGTTAATAGGGTAAGGCCTACTATGATGGCTAATCAAGAAATGCTTTCTATTGATGACGTTACTTCTATACTGTCTTTACCGCTTTTAGGAATAGTATTAGAAGATGAGCAAGTAATTATAAGCACAAATAGAGGAGAACCATTAACTTTAAGTGGTAAAAAATCTCCAGCATCAAAATGTTATTTAAATGTTTCTAAACGACTTAAAGGTGAAGATGTTCCAGTAATAGATCCAAACAAAGAGAACACAAGCTTAAAAGATAAGTTTATAAAACTAATGCAAACCAAGATTTTTTAAAAAATGACTCTTCGTGACCTTATTAACAAATTATTAGGTAGAGAAACTGCAAGTGCTAATACTGCGAGAGAAAGACTTCAACTAGTCTTAGCGCATGACCGAGTTGATATGAGTTCATTATCAACAGATCTCCTTGATAAAATGAGAAAAGAAATTCTAGATGTAGTTGCAAAATATGTCGAAATTGATTTCGATGAAGTTGCGGTAAGCTTAGAAACTGAGGACAGAATGACTGCTCTCGTAGCAAATTTACCCATTAAAAGAACACTTTCTGGAGAAATACAATTTAAAAATATTGAAAAAAAAAATAAATCAAAATAAATTTTTAAAATTTACCAATCTTTATGTAATATAGATTCTGTGCCGGCTTAGCTCAGCGGTAGAGCAGCGCTTTTGTAAAGCGAAGGCCATCAGTTCAAATCTGTTAGCCGGCATATTTTTAGTCTTGTTGTCTGCTGAACAAAAAAGAAAAAATTATTAATAAGATGATACCCAATAGTCGAATCTCAAAGATACCACTAAAAAATTCAGAAAGGGGTCTAATAATCCAATAAAAAAATGATTGCAATAAAATAATAAAAAAAATTAAAGAATACATCTATATGATTTCTGACATAGGAATTTGTCCTTCTCTAACTAATCTCCATTTTCCAACTTTTGTCCAAGATATTATGGTACTGCCAAGACCACTACATTCTTCCCAAGGGATGGGTCCTAAAAGATCAACTTCTGGCAAATCATTAGAAACTGATTCTGCATCAAAAGATGTTTTTATTCCAGAAATATTAGCACTTGAGGTAGCCAAAGGACCAGTTTCTAATATTAGAGATCTCGCGCTTAAAGAATCAGGAATCCTTATCCCTAAAGTATTCTCATCAGTAATAAAATTTAAACTTTTATTTTTTCTAATAGGAATTATTAGAGTGAGTGGACCAGGCCAAAACTTTTCTGCAACTTTTTGAAAATCATCTATGGCATCATTGTCAACATAATCTAAAACTTGCTGAATTTGAGAACCCATTAAAATTAATGCCTTATTTTTATCTCGTTTTTTTACTTTGTAAATCATTCCAGAATACTTTGGCATGCAACCAATTGCGGGAAGAGTATCAGTCTGGAATATTATGGGTTTACCTATCTTTAATTTTTCAAGAGCTTGGATTTGACTAATTATTTTCATACACAATGAAAATTTGACTTAATTTATTTATATCTTCCAATTGTAAATCTTCCAATACCAAACATATCATTGATAGTCTTCAAGGAGTCAAATCCATTTTCTTGCAATAGATTTTGGATTTTCTTAGATTGATCAAAATGATTTTCCAAGATAAGCCAACCACCTTTTACTAGAAATTTTGGAGCATCTGAAATAATTTGTTTGATATGATATAAACCATCTTCCCCTCCATATAACGCTTTCTTGGGTTCAAAATCCATCACTGAAGAAGGTAATTTTTCATAAACTTCTCTTGGTATATACGGTGGATTGGAGATAGCTAAATTAATCATTCCGGCATAATGAATTAAAGGTTCCCACCAATTACCGCAATAAAAATTTAATTTTGACCCTGAAGAGATTTTTTTATGATTTTTTTTAGCTATATCAATAGCATTAGTATCTATATCGGTAGCTAAACCTTTCCAACTTCTATTCTCTGAGACTAAAGCAATTGCAATTGATCCTGATCCTGTACCTAAATCGGCAAAAATTATATTTTTATCTTCAGGATCGATAATATCGGTGGCTATCTCAACGATTTGCTCTGTTTCTACGCGCGGTATTAAAACATCAGTGGTTAATTCAAATTTAAAATTACGCCAGTATGAACTTTTACTTATGTATTGAATTGGTTTTGAATGTTGATTATGCTCTATCCATTTTTTCTTGAGAGAATGAAAATCTATTTTTAAACATACTTTCTCATTAGAATTTATCCTTAACAAAAATAAATCAGATTTAGAAATACCTCCTATCAAATCTAGTAATAAATAAAAATTATCGATATCCTGTTTTTTATTTTTGATATCTTTAATCCACAAAAAAAGATCCTTTGTGGAAATTTCAAACATTACTTAAATTAAATTTTTTAATTTTTTGGTTTTGGTCCAAGCCTACCTTTACTTGAGTCAGAATAAAAGCTTGATTTTTCACCATCACTAGTTGATATAAATAATCCAATTAAAAAAATCGTTGGTACTCCTACAAAAAGTAAACTTGCAACGAATCCAAAATTTGTTGTTTCCATTTAGATAAGATCAAATTGATAAATAAACTATAAACAGTAAAATGTATTTAAAGTGGAAAAATCAATAAAGAACTTCAACTCATTAACAGTCTTAAACAATTTCTAAGATAAATATCAACTTTTAAAGATTAATAATTTTAAAAATTTGTTTAAATATTTTGTTAAATATTTGTTTTTTTGCAATATTTACTCATGAAACTTTGAGAATTGTGACCAAAATATTAACAAATTTTCCTCAATTATTTAGCTAAAAGGTAGTTATACTATGGTTTAACACGAATCTTACAAAATAATTTAATTAATTACAAAATCCACTGAACTAGTAAAAAAACCCTTACTATCATGATGTTTAGCTGTTAAAACAGCATCTCTATTAAGAATTGACCGATGGGATTGCCCTGGTATCGAGTGCACACAGTAGTTATAAACGACCCAGGTCGTCTACTCGCTGTGCATCTCATGCATACTGCATTATTAGCCGGCTGGGCCGGCTCTATGGCCCTTTATGAATTGGCCATTTTTGACCCTTCTGACCCTGTTTTTAATCCAATGTGGAGACAGGGTATGTACGTTATGCCATTTATGGCAAGACTAGGAATTACTAGTAGTTGGAACGGATGGGATATCACCGGAGCAACAGGCGTTGATCCAGGTTTTTGGAGTTTTGAAGGTGTTGCCGCTGCCCACATTGTGTTTAGCGGACTTTTAATGCTCGCTTCAATTTGGCATTGGACATACTGGGACTTGGATCTCTGGGAAGACTCAAGAACTGGTGAACCAGCTCTTGATTTACCAAGAATATTTGGTATTCATTTACTTTTAGCTGGTTTAACTTGTTTTGGCTTTGGAGCTTTTCATTGTGCGAACGTAGGTATATGGGTTTCAGATCCATATGGACTTACTGGGCACGTTGAACCAGTTGCCCCATCATGGGGAGCAGAAGGATTTAATCCTTTCAATCCAGGTGGAATAGTTGCCAACCACATAGCTGCTGGCCTTATGGGTATCATTGGGGGAATTTTTCACATAACCAATAGACCAGGAGAAAGACTTTATAAAGCTTTAAAGCTTGGAAGTCTTGAAGGGGTATTAGCAAGTGCTCTTGCGGCTGTTTTGTTTGTCTCATTTGTTGTAGCAGGAACCATGTGGTACGGTTCAGCAACTACTCCAATTGAGCTTTTTGGACCAACAAGATATCAATGGGATTCAAGTTACTTCAAAACAGAAATAAATCGAAGAGTTCAGACAGCTATTGATAATGGAGCAACAAAGGAAGAAGCTTATGCTTCAATCCCTGAAAAACTTGCTTTCTACGACTATGTAGGAAATAGCCCAGCTAAAGGTGGACTTTTCAGAGTTGGAGCTCTTGTCAATGGTGATGGCTTACCAACAGGTTGGCAAGGTCATATTTCCTTCCAAGATAAAGAGGGTAATGAACTTGAAGTCAGAAGAATTCCTAATTTCTTTGAAAACTTCCCAGTTATCCTTGAAGACAAAGAAGGAAACGTCAGAGCTGACATTCCATTTAGAAGAGCTGAAGCTAAGTATTCATTCGAACAAACTGGTATTACAGCAACTATTTATGGTGGTGATTTAAATGGTCAAACATTTACAGACCCTGCTGTAGTCAAAAGATTAGCTAGAAAAGCTCAACTTGGTGAAGCCTTTAAATTTGATAGAGAAACCTACAAATCAGACGGTGTATTCCGTAGCTCCCCACGAGCATGGTTCACTTATGCACATTTATGCTTTGGTTTGCTCTTCTTATTTGGTCATTGGTGGCATGCTTCAAGAACTCTATACAGAGAGAGATTCGCAGGAATTTCTGCAGATTTTGGAGATCAAGTAGAATTTGGTCTTTTCAAGAAGCTTGGTGATGAAACCACAAGAAGAATACCTGGAAAGGTTTAATTAACATTATTTATTTATTTTCTTATGGAAGCATTTGCTTACGTGCTAATTTTAACTCTCGCAGTAGTTACTCTATTCTTTGCCGTAGCCTTTAGAGATCCTCCTAAATGGGATCAAAAAGATAGGTAAAAAAAAACCTCACTTTCTAATTTAAGTGAGGTTTTTTTTTGTGAAGCTTTTCATTGCATATAAAATTGACTAGTATTAGGGTTACATCTTTTTTATTTGACTAGATGCAGTGTCCAAATTGTCAAAATACAGATAGCAGAGTTTTAGAATCTAGATCTGCTGACACTGGTAAAAGTGTAAGGAGAAGGAGAGAATGTTTAAATTGCAGTTCAAGATTCACTACTTATGAAAGAATTGAATCAATGCCAATAGCAGTAATTAAGAAGGATGGAAGTAGAGAACTTTTCAATAAAGATAAACTAATTAAAGGCATATCACGTGCTTGTGAAAAAACAACGTTTACAAGTGAGTCCATTTTAAATTTTGTTGACTCCATAGAATCACAAATTATTCAAGACTCAAATAAAGATATTAAATCTTCAGAAATTGGAGAATTAATTCTTAATAATCTTAGAAATGAAAATGAAGTTGCCTATATAAGATTTGCATCGGTTTATAGAAAATTCAATGGAGTTAAAGATTTTATTGCGACGCTTCAATCTTTGAAAAATACATCCAAGAATGAATTAGCTTCAATTCTCTAAAATTAAGCATATTAAAGTGTAGAATATAAAAAATTTAGTGTATTTATACGGCAGGCTGAATACACCTCTTTCTCACTACCTAAGGTAGACTGCTTAAAACAAATGAACGAAAATTCTCCCCAAACATCAACAGAATCAATTGGTGAAGTTAACACAATAGATGTTAAAGAGGATGAAAAAAATCCAGATAGTACTGCGAATCATGAATTAACTTACAAAGATAAAGAAATACCCCCTGCAGACGAGTCTTCTAGTAGAAGAAATAATGATTTAGAAAATGCTGGTTTTACTCAAGAGGAATTTGCTTCATTATTAGGGAAGTATGACTATAATTTTAAGCCAGGCGATCTTGTAAAAGGAACAGTTTTCGCTCTCGAACCCAAAGGAGCGATGATAGATATCGGAGCGAAAACTGCAGCATTTATGCCAATGCAAGAAGTCTCTATTAATAGAGTCGAGGGATTAAGTGATGTTTTACAGCCCTCTGAGTCAAGAGAATTCTTCATAATGACTGAAGAGAATGAAGATGGGCAACTTGCATTATCAATCAGAAGAATCGAATACCAGAGAGCTTGGGAAAGAGTTAGGCAATTACAGAAAGAGGATGCAACTATTTATTCTGAGGTTTTTGCTACAAATAGAGGAGGTGCTTTAGTAAGAGTAGAAGGTTTAAGAGGTTTTATACCTGGCTCTCATATAAGTGCGCGTAAAATCAAAGAAGATCTTGAAGGGGAACATTTACCATTAAAATTTTTGGAAGTTGATGAAGAAAGGAACCGATTAGTACTAAGTCATAGAAGAGCATTGGTTGAGAAGAAAATGAACAGATTAGAAGTTGGTGAAGTAGTTGTAGGCTCAGTGAAAGGAATCAAACCATATGGAGCTTTTATAGATATTGGTGGAGTAAGTGGACTGCTTCATATTTCTGAAATTAGTCACGAACATATTGAAACTCCACATAATATTTTAAACGTTAATGATCAAATGAAAGTTATGATAATAGATTTAGATTCTGAAAGAGGTAGAATTTCACTATCTACAAAAGCTCTAGAACCTGAACCAGGTGATATGCTCACGGATCCTCAAAAAGTTTTTAATAAAGCTGAAGAGATGGCTGCCAAATATAAGCAAATGTTATTTGAACAAACAGATGAAAATGAAGAACAATTAGCTGCAACAAATCAAGAAAATGAATAATTTAATTTAAATTTTTGATTTAATATAAATAAGCCAAAACATTAAAATTAAAGTTAATAAAACAATAGTATAAAACTATTTTGTTAACCTAATTTGTATAGATAAATAATTAAATGAGTAGCTTTGTTTTCACTTCTGAATCAGTTACAGAAGGTCATCCTGATAAAATATGTGACCAGATAAGTGATGCAGTTCTTGATGCTCTTCTTTTCCAAGACCCCGAAAGCAGAGTAGCATGTGAAACAGTTGTAAATACTGGTCTTTGTCTATTAACAGGAGAGATTACAACTAAA
This sequence comes from uncultured Prochlorococcus sp., assembly GCA_902628235.1. GTDB lineage: Bacteria > Cyanobacteriota > Cyanobacteriia > PCC-6307 > Cyanobiaceae > Prochlorococcus_A. Next base: position 171,092 of record CACOMD010000001.1, read on the forward strand.
GCAAAAGTTGATTATATCAAAATCGCAAGAAATGTTATTGATCAAATTGGGTATAAAGGTTTTAAGGCTGGAGGCTTTGACGCAAATAGTTGTGCCGTTTTAGTTGCATTAGATGAACAGTCTCCTGACATCGCTCAAGGAGTAGATGAAGCTGACGACAATAACGAGGATTCCAAAAATAACATTGGAGCAGGAGATCAAGGGATAATGTTTGGTTATGCTTGCGATGAAACTCCTGAGCTGATGCCTCTGCCAATTAGCTTGGCTCATAGATTAGCTAGACAACTATCAAAAATTAGACATGAAAATATTCTTAACTATCTTTTACCTGATGGAAAAACTCAAGTCAGTGTTAATTATCAAGAAGACAAACCAGAATCAATTAACACAATTTTAATTTCGACACAACACTTATCTGAAGTTGAAGGATTAACAAATGAAAAAGAAATAAGAGAAAAAATTACTAAAGATCTTTGGGATAAAGTAGTACTCCCAGCCACTCACGACTTAAAAATAAAACCTCAAAAAGACAAGACAAGATTTCTTGTAAATCCTACAGGAAAATTTGTGGTAGGAGGACCTCAGGGTGATGCAGGCTTAACTGGTAGAAAAATCATTGTTGATACTTATGGAGGCTATGCCAGACATGGTGGAGGAGCTTTCTCAGGCAAAGACCCTACAAAAGTTGATAGATCAGCAGCGTATGCTGCAAGATACGTTGCGAAATCAATTGTGAAAGCAAAATTTGCTAAAAAAGCAGAAGTTCAATTAAGTTACGCAATTGGTGTAGCTAATCCAATATCAATACTTATAGAAACTTTTGGAACTGGAATATATTCTCAATCTGACTTGATTGAGATTATTAATAATAATTTTGATCTAAGACCTGCCTCAATTCTAGAAGAATTTGATTTAAGAAATTTACCTAAGAAATTGGGTGGTGAATTTTTTGTTAAAACTGCTGCTTATGGACATTTTGGAAGAGAAGATTTATCGTTGCCATGGGAAAATGTAGATGAGAAGGTAAAAGATTTAATTAAATTTGCTAAAAATTACTCAAAAATTTAATGGATAATGAATATTTTGGGGGCTTAGATTTTGGATCTAGCGGAGCCAGAATATCTATCATCAATAATTCCAAAGAGATCATCTTTGAGGATTCTTGTAATTATGATTATGAATTTAAAAATCCAGAAGGGTGGATAAATTCTTGTATTAAATTATTTGAAGGCATACCAATTCAACTAAAAATAAATTTATTAAGATTATCTATTTCTGGCACTTCAGGGACACTTGTACCTTGTGAATCAAGTGGCAGTATTTTAGGAAATTCAATACCTTATAACGAAGCGTGCATTTCAAATTCTAAAAAATTAAAATTAATTGCTGGGGATAATAAATTTTTAAATAACCCATATAGTAGCTTGGCAAAAGCGATTAACTTAATCGATACTTTTGGTGAAGATATTATCATAAGGCATCAATCAGATTGGATATCTGGATGGTTTTTAAATGACTGGAAATTCGGCGAAGAAGGAAACAATATAAAACTTGGTTGGAATATTGCAACTAACTCATGGCCTAAAAGTTTTGACTCATTTTCTTTAAAGAAATCAATACCAGTGATAAAAAAAAGTGGAAGCATTTTAGGTAAAATCAATCAATCAATCGCAAATTTACTTGGAATAAGCGAGCATCTTTTACTAATTTCTGGCACAACTGATTCTAATGCAGCATTTATTGCTGCTGAAGTAAAAGACAATGAGGGATTAACAATATTAGGTACGACAATTGTTTTAAAAAAAATAATTAAAAAAACTTTTAACCACCCTGGAATTACAATGCATAGAGTTAATGATGAATGGATTTGTGGTGGATCTTCAAATGCTGGCTGTGGAGTTTTATCAAAATTTTTCTCTGATCTAGAAATTAAAGAATTAAGCCAACAAATAAATCCGAGAAAAAACACAACTCTTAATTATCTTCCTCTAAACTCTCTGGGAGAAAGATTTCCAACTGATGATCCATACTTAAAGCCAATAATTGATCCAAGACCTGTTAGTGATGCATTATTTCTTCAAGGATTACTTGAAGGTCTGGCCAAGATTGAATTAAATGGATGGCTAAAACTTAAAACTTTTTCAGGATATTTTCCAAAAAAGATAATCACAATAGGAGGTGGTGCAAAAAACCCTCAGTGGAAATCAATTAGAGAGAAAACACTAAAAATACCTATCATAAACTCTAATAAATCTACTTCATTTGGATCAGCTCTAATTGCTTTGCAGTCTTATTTTTAGAATTTTTATAAATCAATCATTTAATTTTTCTTCAAATAAACATAATTCATAAAAAATTTATTGATAAGGGTTCCGCAAATTACATTCACTATCTAGAGTATAAATAAGGCCGGGATAGCTCAGTTGGTAGAGCAGGCGACTGAAAATCGCCGTGTCCCCAGTTCAAATCTGGGTCCTGGCACCTTCATTTTTTATAAAAATGGGGACAAATTAGCACTCCTTAGGGGGTGCTTTTTTGTTGGAAATAGAGTGTTTGCAAGGGGTCTGAGAAGACAAAAATATACACTCAAAAGGTATAAAAGAGCATTTAAGTGAGAATAATTTTGGGAATGTTAGTGGAATGTTAGTTAAGCAAGAAAGTAACTATTGATATAGTCCCCAGAACTAACATTCCAAGTAGTGTTCAAAATTACAATTTCCTAAATTAGAAAATAGATCAACATTCAAAACCCTTTAATATATCAAACCTCTGCTTTTCATAAAAAACTTTTTCACAAGTTTATTAATTGATCTTAGGGATATGAGCTTCAGTAATGGGATAAGGGGTATTCATATAGTGAAAGATTTGAAAAATTACAGTTTTATCTGGATCTAATTTACCTTCCTTGAGTCCTTTTAAAATGCTTGCTGTAGTTGCATAAGCATTACATTCAGTACAACATCTTTTTTAAACTGATTTTTCATCTTCAGCTGGCTTCTCTTCTTCAGCTGGCTTTACATCCTCAACTGGTTTTTCATCTTCAGCTGGCTTCTCTTCAGGTGAAATGCTTTTTAAAAATTTAATAAGTTTATTGTAAAGATCTTTTAGAAAATTAAAAATTTTTAGTAGGAAATCTTTCATATTAAAATCCCTCTATATTCTGTAAAATTTTTGTTGACTAAAAATAAAACATATATTTTTTTTAAAGCCTTTTAGAAATAATACTTAATACTTTATTAAGCCAACTAACATTTAATGGAGTAAATAACATTCCATTTTGTAATAGAAATTAGCCTGCACACCCCTTCTAATTAAATGGATATGGAATGTTAGTGGAATGTTAGTAAAAATATTTAATTAAAAAACAGGTCTTTTCTGTATAGTTATGATACCAAATATGTCACTTTTTGAGAGGTTTATAAAATTGTCTCCCATTCAAATCTGGGTCCTGGCACCTCTATTCTTTATATGAATGGGGACAAATTAGCACTCCTTAGGGGGTGCTTTTTTGTTAAAAATGAAGTGTTAGCAAGGGGTCAAAGAAGACAAAATATACACTCAAAAGGTATAAAAAGTCATCTTGCTGAGAATAATTTTGGGAATGTTAGTTGAGTAAAAAAGTAACTATTGACATAGTCCACAGAACTAACATTCCAGGCAGTATTCACAATAAAGTTTGGTAATAAAAAAAAAAAGCTAGTATTAAGTTAGTATTCTTTTCTAATCTATTACTAGTAATTACTCTGGTTATAGTTTAAAGACCCTTGCTTCAAGCAAAGTATGGAAATCCATTTATAAGAAGTTGACTTTAGAAAAAATTCCAAGAAATATATTAGCGTTGAGAAATAATATCCAAAAAGGAGTGCAGGATATACACTGTAACTTAAAACTTTCTCTGGATAAGCCCTCCAAAGGTAAGCTTCATAGACCGAGTAAAAAAGTAAATAAATTTCCACCAAATTACAAGTCGAAGAGCCTTTTACTTTCAAGCAGAATTTACGAAATTGGCGATGTGTGTGTTAATAAAAAAAATTCTAAGATATATAAAGAAATAATCAGGTCTATTGATATAAAAAAAGCTTTATCTAATTCTTTAATTGGCTTAATTTCAATTCAATTTATACCTTTTGGAGTTAACGAGGCATTCGCAAATAAATTATTCACTATTCCAGAGACTTCTACTAATCGTAAATTCGAAGGAGGTTGGGGAAGAGGTTATTGGTTTACAGCTCCTTCAGATTTCGAAATAACAGGAGCAGAAGTATGGACTCCAACCCCAAGTGGAGGGAAAACATGGGTAAATATCTATTTAATTAATCATTCAGATCCACTTCCTCAATGGACAAACCTCATGTATGGAAATCAAGGCCATATATCTACTTTGAAATTGTCGGAACAAGATCTTACTAATGGAAGACAGCATACTTTTTCTCAAGCAGTAAGCATTACCGCAGGACAAAAAATTGGTGTTATAGGTCTGTATCAAAGGGATAATAGTAATACTAAAGGGATCGGCTATACAGACACAACAGCAGGTTTAGGTAAGAGTATTAGTTTAATGGGAAGCAATGTGAACTTCAAAGCATTTGGAACACAACGTGCAATAAATGGAACAACTGCAGCTCCTGATGTTTGGACTACTAATCACTATTTAGGAAGAATCGAACTTTATGGTGGAACTGGCGGAATATCTGGTACAAAAGCCATCTCCGCACTTCCAAGTAATAAAAATTGTAAAGGTGCAACGATATTTATAGATAACTCAGGCACTTATTCAGATGCTATTAATACTGGCACGGGATGCGCAATTGATAGTAAATCTAAATTAGGAGTTCTTTCAGGGATATACTCTGGATCTGGTTCATTAACAATTAAAGAATCTATATCAGCAGGAAAAGTGACTTTAAGTAATACAAATACATATACAGGGGAAACAATTATAGAGAACAAGGCTCACTTAAAAGTTACTGGTTCAATTGCCAACTCTTCAGGGATTACTGTTCAATCAGGAGGGAAAATTTCTGGCTCATCTTTTGAGGTTTCAAATAAAACCCCAACTACAACATTCACAGGCGGAACATTTCAAGCAGAAGCTTCTAATACATATGCTAAATCTTTTGTCGCAGGTAGCGGTGGAGCAATTATTGACAACAAGACTTATAGCCCAACTATGAGCGGTGTATTCTCAGGTTCAGGTGGCCTTTCTATTACCAATTCTGGTTCTGGTGGTAATACTACTTTATCTAATACAAATACATATACTGGCGCTACAACGGTCGGTAATGGTGCTCACTTAAAAGTTACTGGTTCAATTGCCAATTCCTCTGGTCTTACTGTTCAATCTGGTGGAAAACTTTCTGGCTCTGCTCTAACAACAAATAGCAAGCTTCCAACTACAACATTCACAGGCGGAACATTAGAAATCGACTCTCAGGATACTTATCAAAAATCTTTTGTCTCAGGTACTGGCGGAACTAATATTGATAGCAATTCATATACTACAACTCTCGCAGGTAATATCTCTGGCTCAGGTGGTCTTTCTATTACCAATTCTGGTTCTGGTGGCTTAATTAATTTAACTGGAAACAATACTTATTCAGGTCCCACTACTGTAGGAAATGGAGCCCACTTAAAAGTAAATGGATCGATAACTTCTTCATCTGATTTATCTATTGCTTCTGGGGGAATTATTTCAGGAATCGGTAGCTATCCATCAACGACGCTAACAACTGGAGCGACTATTTCGCCAGGTAATTCAATTGGAACGCAAAATTTTAATAGTCTAAATTTAAATGGAGGATCATTAGATATTGAAATTCAGGGGCCTCAAAATGATAAAATTTCAGTAACTGGTAATGTCACAAACTTTACGGGAGAAGTCAATATAATTCCATTTGGTGGGGGAACATTATGGCCTAATTTTAATTATTCAATAATTACTGCACCTAATAGTTCTGATTTCGCATTAACAAATAGTCTTAAACTAATTCCTAGCGGAATAACAAGTGTCATATTAAATAGAGGAGCAACTTTATCTCAAGAAAATGATGGGAACCTCAAAACATTTGACATAAAATATTTACCCAAAAATGGTTCTGGAGTAATAGCATCAGCCTTAGAAGATCTAGGAAGGCCTTCTTCAGCAGCATCACTATTTGATATTGCTTTCAACTCTTTAGCAACGCAAGCAGAAAACAATGCGAATAATACTGGTTCTCTTATCAGTAATACAGGTTTTACAACTGGACAGATCGCGGCAGCAGGAATTTCTGAAGATTTCTTCACTTCATTAAACAAACTACTTTCTATAACAAATGATAATGATCTAATAAATTCAATAAATTCAATGTCATCTGAACCCTATTCTGCTTTTCAAAGCGTTGGATTAGAAACAATAAAAGATCGCAGGGATCTGCTTATATCTAGCGCAGGAAATTGTTTAGCAAAAGGATTAGTTTTAAATAATCATGTACAAAATCCTTTATGCTTTTTCACAAATAGTTCTAATACGATCCAAGAAATCAGCGGTAAAGGAGGACTATCTTCGTATCAATCTAATATATTCTCTACTCAATATGGTCTTGAATTTCTCAAATCAAGAAATTTAATATTGGGAGCAGCTTTTGGATATGGAAAATCTAATTTAGATAAAATGTCTATTGATAGTTCTCATGTCAGCTCTACAGTTAAAAGCGGTTCTATTTACTCAATACATATACCATCTATTGGACTACAACCTTTATACCCAGGTAGAACAAAAGTAATCGGATTAATAAGTTATAGCCATTTTGATATTAATGGTACAAGACCAGCACCGCCAGGCATCCTTTGGACCAATCCAACAAATTTCTCAGCACATTATGAGGCTGATGGACTAACAACTGCCTTACAAGTAGATCATACATTTACAAAAAGCTCAAGGGATGTGTATGTAAAGCCATTAATTGGCATTGCTTATAGTCATTTCGATCAACCAGGATTTACGGAATCAAGCTCCAACCCAATAAATCTTAAGATTAAAAATAATAATGAAGAAAGCTTACTAGCAACATTTGCTTTAGAAATTGGGACCAACAAAAAAGCATTAGCAAAAAGAATAATTGCATCTAAATTTCGACTTGGATATGAAATTGAAATTTTAAAGAATGCAAATAGAACGTCATCTTTAGATTCTTCTTTTGAAGAGGCCTCAGGGCTTGGTTCTTTTACAACTAAAAGTCAATCAAGAGGAAGAGATACAGTCTTTGTTGATGGTGAAGTTCAAATTAAAATAAATAAAAGCTCTACTCTCTATGCGAATGCGAGTTATACAGGCTTCGAGAGAGGTTCTGACTATTCATATGGAGGAGGAATAAGAATAAGATTTTAAATAAATAATTAAAAAGTAGAATAATTAATTAGTATTTAAAAAAAACTATTGATATAGTCGTCGGATCAAATATTCTCTAGAGTGTTTAAAATACAATTTCCACAAAATATTAACTCATCAACGCAAATAATCAGTTAGGGTTAATAAATTTTTTAAAAGGATAAATTTTTATAAATAAAGACAACCATATGCCCAAGATTCCGCCACATTTCATTATAGAGAAGGAGAAAAAGGTGGTTTTTTTAATTAAAGGTGTCTTTCCTGAAAATTTAATCTTGAAAAAATATATGCCTTACTTTCCAAAAGTGTTTAAAGGTATGGTTATAAGATGTGAAGAAAGTTTTTATAAAATGAGGATGAAAGTCAATTCAAAAAAATGATAAGAAAATCAAAATATACAGCTGAATACAAAAAAGGGAAGAGTAAAAATCCTATACCATTTCCTCATATTGTGATATTGAAAAGGAAAGAGGTTTATTTTAGGATTGATTCTGGTTGGCCCGCCTCTTTAACCATAAAACCAATTATGAGAGAACATTTCCCTGATGATTTTAAAGGGATTATTGCTTCAGTTGAGACTTGGGAAAAATTGATGAAAGAATTAGACCCTAATAGAAAAACTGATTAAAATTTTAAGTATAAAAATATCTTTTAAATTTATTTTAATAGCCTTTGATTGACTTTTTAGAAATTTTTATAAATTATCAATTTAATATTCTATTCAAAAATCATGCAAGGTTTAAGATAACTTTAGTTAATATGCAATATTTGTTAATTATGTTTGTAAGTATAGATTTATGCTTAGTTCCGATCGGAGTTGGAACTTCTTTGTCACCCTATATTAAAGAATGCAAAAAAATTATTGAAGATAGTAATTTAACTCATCAAATGGGGCCAAATGGAACTGCTATAGAGGGTGATTGGGAAGATGTATTTAAGTGTGTAAAAAAATGTCATGAGAAAATCCATCAAAAGGGGGCTCCAAGAATATATACAACTATCAAAGTAAATACAAGAATTGACAAGTTACAAAGATTCGAAGATAAAATAAAAAGCGTTTTAGAGACTTAAATAAGACTCTTAAATATAGAACTTTTAAAATATAAACTCATCTATGTATGTCTTATAAAACAAAAAATATATTTATTTTTCAAAACTACAAACTTGATTTATAACACCTAACAAAAGTTTATCACCGTTTGGATATTTCCATTTTGCATTGATATTTTCAAATTCATTAAATTCATCGGCACCTACAGCAACATCTCTAAAAGTCTTTTCAGTACAATTAATGTCCATTGTGTATAAGATATCTTTAGTTATGTCACTTTTTGTTTTTGGTATAAATTTACTTAATACTCTTATAGTCCCATCTTCATTTATTTGAATACTTTGCTTATCCCATACTTGTTCACCATACTTACTTCTAGGGACTTCTACCCAATTATGTGAAAGCGCATTTAATTCTATAGGAAAAATATTAATTAAAAATATCAAAAGGTAAGCTAATAAAATTTTAAAAGTATTCAAAATTAAGTAGGCAATCTGCATTTAGCATAGCAACTTAAAACTTCTAAAAGTTAATAACTAATTTTAATTAAACTTAGTTTGGACAATCAATAATTAATATATCTAAAAACAAATATCTAAAAGAAGAACAACAATTATTCGTAAAATAAATTTATTAAGATTTTGTTGTTTACAAATATTTGATAGACTCAAAATCATTATTAATTTTATATGTAAATATGCAGTTTACATTTACTACATACCTTAAGAAATTCAACTTAGATAATTAGATATGATGAAGTTTAAAAAGTTCCTTTTAATATCTCTATGTGTATTAGCTGCAATCCTTTTTTATTATTATATAGTCATTGAGTGGAAAGAGGAGATTAATCAGATTGTTCAGAGTATGGGTCCATGGGCACCTATAGGAATATTTATCCTAAGAGGTATTAGTACAATCTTTCCAGTAATTTCAAATCTACCATATGCAATTCTTGCAGGAACTGTTCTTAATTTCAAAACTGCCTATTTAACAATATTTCTTTCTGATTTTATTTCATGCCAAATTGCTTTCTTAATAGCAAGAAAGTTAGGGAGAGATCCAGTAAAAAGATTAGTTGGGAATAAGGCAATGAAGAGAATTGAAAGTTTTAATGAAAATCAACTTGAGGGAAATTTCTTTTTAATGACTGGAGTATTAATGACAGGACTTTTTGATTTTCTTAGTTATGGATTAGGCCTAGGTGGAACCAAATGGCGAATATTTACTTTTTCTTTGCTCCTCTGTCTTGTGATATTTGATGCTGTAGCTGTCGCAGTAGGGGCAGGTTTAGCTGATGCGGTTTATATAGGTTTTGCAATGATAGGAATGTTTGGACTTGCCATAATTACTGGTTTAATTAAAAAAAGGGTTTCAATATCAAATAGATAATATGAAAATTTCTTCAGAATTTAGGTAAATATAAAATTATTTGCCCAAACTTTCTCTGTAAAGAATTTAGTCTTTATAAATAATCTGTATTTCTCAGAATTATCTTCACTAACTAATTTAAATATAAAAGATATGACATTTTGCAAAAAAAATTTTTGATGGTATAAATTTATGCAAGAATATGTAGTTGTAAAAGAAATTGAAATTAACGAATGACCCAATTTAGACCGACATCTTATAAGCGTCCTGGAGAACAAATATCAACTACACCATCTGGAACTAAAATAACTTCTGCTAAAAATTTAATGATAGATTCAATGGTAAGAATGATTCAAAAAGCGACAAATCATTCAGTGGAAGAAAAACTTGAAGAAGAATTTAATAACAATTAAAGAATTTATTGATAATAGTATTGGGGAGTGGAAATCTATAAGGAGCACACACACTTTAGCTTTCCAAGAATTTGAAAATACTAACAGCAGCTTAAAAATCTCATATCAAAGTATAAGCAGTAACAAGGTCTTAGAAATTAAAAATAAATTTAACTCCTCTATGGATATTTCATTCGCAATTAAAATTACATGGAAATCTTTAAGTGAATGGGCAACTGAAAATAAATCTCACGAAAGTAATACAATTTTAATTTTTGTTCCAAAAGATGAATTTTCAGGAATATTAATAAAGGAGAAGGGATATGCAGAGCAAATACCTTCATCTTCTCGATATATTATGGACGAAAGCAATACTTTTAATATTCATACCGAATATAACTCAACTATAAGTGAGGAAAAAATTTGGTTTCTATCTAAAAATGTTCGCTCTAGATATTCAGTTATTAAAAATAAAATAAATAAGGGGATTTTGCAAACATCCCATGCTACTGAAATAAGAAAAATAATTACTTAAGTAAATTGACTATTTTCTCAAAATAAATTCTAGTTTCATTAATTAGATTTGACATTATAATTTTGTTTTCAGCAGTTAAATTCATTGTGGTTTTTATATCAGATATAGTTGCATCTCTAATCAGCTCTACAACCCGTATTGCGTTAGTGAGAGGCACACCTAAAGATAAATAAGTATTTTTAAGATCTTTTAAGCAGCTTTTTTCTAAAATAGAATTATCGTTAGTAATTAATAAATAAGTAACATATCTAAGAATAATTTCACCATCTCTTAAGCAGACAGACATCTTGTTTGTAGTATTAATTGAATTATTTGAATTTAAAGAATCTTCATTCTCACAAATCATCGCTGTAACAGCATCTGCAGCAATAGCATGTGAATTAATTGTTATTGAATTAATTGCATCCAATCTGGTATTTGCAGTATTTACAAATTCTTGAATACTTTCAAAATTGTTATCAAGAAAATTTGAAATTTGAAGATGTTTTGCAACAAGTTTATTATCGCTAAGATTTGGCATCCTTTTAAATCGGAAGTAATTTCAGTCACTTATATAAAAGGGACTTTATAACAATAGTACAAACTCTTTATTTTTAAACCTTAATAAAGCGATAAAGCAACTCTTCTTAATGAAAAAAAGAAGATAAAACTATAAACTTTGATATTTATAAAAAATTATATATAGTAAAATTTTCTGAATAATACGCTATGGTAATCACATAATGGCATTAATTAAATTTTGGATAAGAAAGACATCCTATTATCAAAAAAATTGATTTCTTCCTATAAAGAAAGGTTAGAAAATGAAATTATTAATAGAAGTAATAAGTTAAGAATACCTCAGAAATTATTCCAAGAAATTATCGAAAATAATTCTGAGATTAATGAATTAAAAACAATATTAAAAAGTTTAGAAACACCCCCATCTTCAAGAGTAGAAGGTTAATCCTTTTTTATAATTTAAACTGTGTCTCCACAAAACAATTTCCTTTTTGAATCACTTAATAAAGAACAATTTGAAGCTGTAAATCATGTTTATGGACCATTACTTGTAGTAGCCGGTGCTGGTAGTGGAAAGACTAAAGCTCTTACTCATAGAATCGCTAATTTAATTGAAAATAATCAAGTAAATCCATACAACATTTTAGCAGTGACTTTTACCAACAAAGCGGCTAAAGAGATGAAACAAAGACTTGAAATCATACTTGCAAAAGAGCTTGCAACTATACGCTTTGGTCAGCCATGGTCAACATTAAAAGAATTTGATCAAAATCAACTGAGAACTGCTATACATCAAGAAAGATTGCAAGACTTATGGATAGGGACATTTCATTCACTATTTTCGAGATTATTAAGATTTGATATTGATAAATATAAAGATCCAGATGGCCTTTCATGGAACAGACAATTTTCAATATATGACGAAATAGATTCCCAAACTCTTTTAAAGGAGATTATTACCAAAGAGATGCAATTAGATCCAAAAAAATTCAACCCAAAAAAAATAAAATGGGCCATTAGTAATGCCAAGAATCAATGTTTAACTCCAAAAGAACTTGAAGAAAAATCTGAAAATCAAATCGATAAACTTATTGCCGATGCATATATGAGATATAGGATTGCACTTTCAAGAAACAATGCTCTTGATTTTGATGATCTATTATTATTACCAGTATTTTTATTAAAGCAAAATCATAAAGTTAGAGAATATTGGCATAAAAGATTTATGCATATTCTTATTGATGAATATCAAGATACAAATAGAACCCAATATGAGCTTATTAAATTAATTACAACTGGGAATACAGATTCAGAACAATTCTTTGAATGGAAAGATAGATCAATATTTGTTGTTGGTGATGCAGATCAAAGTATATACAGCTTTAGAGCTGCAGATTTCAGAATACTAATTGGTTTTAAAGAAGATTTTAAAAATAAACCAAATGATAAAAGTGATTGCGTTATAAAATTAGAAAATAACTATCGATCGACATCAAATATCCTTAGTGCAGCAAATTCATTAATTGAAAATAATACTGAAAGAATAGAAAAAGTACTAAAAGCAACCAAAAGCGATGGAGAGCCATTAAAACTAATAAGCTGTGATGATGAGATATCCGAAGCAGAAGCCATTACGAGTAAAATAAAAAATTTAAGTAGTAAGAACAATTCACCAAATTGGAGTAAATTCGCAATTTTGTATAGAACCAGAGCTCAGTCAAGAGTGATGGAAGAATCTTTAGTTAGGTGGAGGATTCCTTACACCATTTATGGAGGATTACGTTTTTATGATCGCAAAGAGATAAAGGATGCTATTGCATATTTAAAAGTTCTTATAAATAATGCAGATAATATTAGTCTTTTAAGGATTATCAATGTTCCTAGGAGAGGTATAGGTAAAACCACAATAGAGAAACTTAATGAGATAGCTAATAAACTGGAATTACCTTTGTGGGAAGTTATTAATAATAAAGAGTGTTTAATCTCTACTATAGGAAGATCTTCAAAAGGAATAAATCAATTTACAGAAATGATGAATGAATTAATTTGTTATGTAGAGAATTCAGGTCCATCTCAACTCTTACAATTAATCCTAGAAAAAAGTGGATATCTTAATGAATTAATCATGAGTGGAACTGATGAGTCAGAGGATAGAAGAAACAATCTCCAAGAATTGGTCAATGCTGCTATTCAATATGAGGAGGAAACTGATGATGGAGATGCTGAGGGTTTTTTAGCTACTGCTGCTCTAACTACTGACAGCGATGATAATAAAAAAAATGTATCAAATTCTGTTACTTTAATGACTTTGCATAATAGTAAGGGCTTGGAATTTCAAAATGTTTTCATAACAGGACTTGAGCAAGGTCTTTTCCCGAGCTATAGGTCGATTGATACACCATCATTATTAGAAGAAGAGAGAAGATTATGTTATGTAGGACTAACTAGAGCTAAAGAAAGACTATTTTTAACTCATGCTAGAGAGAGAAGATTATGGGGAGGAAATAGAGAAGTTACAATACCTTCTATATTTCTTCAAGAGATTCCAGAAGAATTAATTGATGGAGAGATACCTCAGAGTGGTGGAATTTCGTTAAAAAGAGATTTTCATTTAGATCGTTTAACAAGAGTTGATCGAAATAATAATTCTGTTAAAAATACGCCGATTAATTCTGTTAGAAGACTTTATTCTGGTCCTACTAAAGGAGAAAAATGGAAACTTGGAGATCAGTTATTACATTCAAAATTTGGTAAGGGCGAAATTATTCATATTTTTGGAAGTGGAGAAAGAATTTCATTAGCAGTTAAATTTGGTGATAAAGGTAGTAAAATCCTAGATCCACGAATCGCACCAATAAGGTCTATTAATTCTTAATTAAATATGGATAATTTAAATTCATATCTTTATGGAGAATTAAAGAATATACCTTTTAATCTGTTCACAATTCTTACAAGTTACTTAGAAATCCACAAAGATATAAAAGTTGCATTTGTAGGAGGCTATATAAGAGATTTACTAATTAAAAAATTTCATTCAAATCATTTATTAAAAAGTCTAGATTACGATCTTATTATTGAAGGATCGTCATTATCGTTGGCAAGATTTATAAAAAAAAATATTAAAAATGTAAAAATTTGTTTGATAAAAGAATTCGAACTTTACAATACTGTAGAAATAAATATTGACAATATTAAAGTTGATATCGCTTCTGCTAGAGAGGAAAAATATCTTGCCGCTGGATTAAATCCTGCAGTATTTGATTCAAGTATTGAAGATGACTTAAAAAGAAGAGACTTTAGTATAAATTCAATCGCTTATGAAATTTCAGAGAAGAAGTTATATGATCCATTTAATGGTATAGAGCATATTAAAAAAAAGGAGCTTAATCTTTTACATGAAAACAGCATCAAAGATGATCCAAGTAGATTATTAAGATGTTCAAAATATGCAACAAGATTTGGTTTTAAGATATCAAAAGATTCTTTACATCAGGCACAAATAGTCCTTAATAAATGGCCATGGAAATACACTAAAAATAAGTATGGTTTTAAATTCCCACCAGGTATAAGTATAAGAATAAGAATGGAACTTACTGAAATATTTAAATATGATGATTTAGCAGAAATACTTAAAACTTTAGAAGAATGGAAAGTTTTATCAATATTAAATGAAAATATAAAACTTCATAATAAATTTATCAGAGGTTTAAATTGGATAAAAAGGCTCAATGGAAACTATATTCTTTTTCTAATTAAAGATTCAAAATCATTAGAAATAATTTCAGATAGATTTTTAATAAATCAAAAAGAGAAAAAACATTTAAAAGAATTCTTAGAAATAAGAAATTCTTTACTAGAAAATGAAAAGTCTTTTTATAAATTTTCTCCATCAAGCTGGACCAATTTTATTGAAGAAAAGAATTTAGATACTGAAACCGTAAAGTTAATTATTTGTGATGGAGGTAAATTTTGGCGTAATTTTTTAAGATGGTTGCTTACTTATAGATATATACAAAGTGACAAGAATGGAAAGATATTAAAAGAGGAGGGCTGGAAACCTGGGAAAGAGATGGGAGATGAGCTGAAAAGATTAAGATTTATACAAATAGATAACCTAAGGAAGTATTAATTATTCTTAATATCCACTATCCCAACTTTATACCAACTGTTATCAAGATATTTCTCAAATTTCTCACTACAACTTATTAATAAAGGACCACAAGTTTGTGGATCGCACAATAGTTTTTTTATTGTTTTCCCCTCTTCAGGAGTAATGCTGTTCCCCAGAACAAAATCAATGATTGGTTCATCATATTTGTATCTTAAAAAATCTAAAATTTTATAATTTTCCTCAAACAAGGAACTTTTAATTCCTTTATTTATTAAATCAATTACACCTGGATAAGCTTCAAATGAATTCAGATTCAAAACGACCTTGATATCTTCAAGATTTTCTTTTCTTCTATTTATATTAGTTGCCTGAATCATTTCATTCAGATGACCTAAAAATCCATAACCAGTAATATCAGTAGCTGCATTAACTATTTGAATTTCAAACTTTTCTTGAATACTGTGAATATTTTCAACTAATTTTTGCTGACTAGAAACTAAATTTTTAAAAATCTCACCATAACTTTCATACACATTTGTATTTTGCATACATGCTGCAAAAAAAATACCCACTCCCAAAGGTCTTGACATTAGAAGAACATCTCCAGGCTTCATCCCATATTTATTCCAGGGGTTTTGGTCCGCTTTTAATACACCTTGTACTGATAGAGCCAGTTCAACTCCAAGAGTATAAGGCTTATGTGAATAATTTCTTGATTCAAAAGTATGTCCTCCTATTATTTCTGCTCCTAACTCATCAAAGATAGATCTTATACCATCAAGACTTTGAGAAAAAATATATTTCTGAAAACCATTTTCAATCTTAGGAATTGATATTAAAACTTGTCCAGATATCAATTTGGCTCCGCAAGCCCATAAATCAGAACATGCATGTAATGCAGTGATTTTTGCATTTAACCAAGGATCACTTACTAGCGAAGGGAAACCATCTACACTCTCAAAAATAATATCTTTATCACTTCTATATATTTCAGAAGCATCTTCTGGGAATTCAGTAAATGCTTTTAACTGTGAATTTATTAATGATTCATTAAGTACATTTTGAGGAATTTTTGCAGCACAACCCCTGCAATCCATAACATCAAAATTTGAGTTACTTTCATTAAAGTTCATCAAAGGTTTTTTGAATTGTTGCAAAAAGTTAGTATCTAAAATATTTTTTAAAACCCAAAACAGACGAGATGGACCTACTACTAATTTCCCATAAATAGCAAAAGCCATTGGTTGATTATTATTAAATAAATTAACTATTTGTAAACCGCGTTTTTGAGGGAACCATTTCCTCAAATCTTTATTAACAAAATCATTATTTATATTATTGCATAGAGTTTTAGATGATTTAACGGCTATTATCCCCGATGATTTTCGTTTATTGATTCCAACAGAGGCACAATCACCTACAGCATATATATTTAAAAAATCTTTTGCTCTTAAATATTGATTAGTAATAATCCTACCTTTATTATCTAATTTTAAAATATTATTTTTGATCCAAGAATGTGGACTATTACCAGTACATAAAAGAACTTTCTTATACTCAAAATTCATATCTTCCTTAATTTGAATTTTAAAAATTTCTAATGTTCTTAAAAATCTTCTTGAAATTTTTATTGGATTACAAGCTAATATTAATTTTCTATTTTCCCATCTTTTTCTTAATGCAAATGCAATTTCAATCGCACCAAGACCACTACCAGTTATCACGAAAGGTAATTCATTTTTAGTATCAAATGCATCCTCACTTTTTATAAATTGATAAGATTGAAAAAAAGGTCTTATTGTGCAAGCAATATTTTTTTTCACTAATTCGCTAAATTCTTTAGAAACTTTTGTTGAACTTCCGCAGTTAAGAATAATTTTTGAGTATTCGAGAGGAGGTCTATTATTTAATATAATTTTTTGGTTATTGAATTGAATATCCTTAACCTCGCCCTTAATAAAAGAAATCTTTGCGCTATTTGCTAAATAAGAGATATCTATAAGACTTTGTTTTAAAGGGATTGATCGGGAAATAACAGATGGATACATCGAAGAATAAACTAAAGACGAATCTCTCGATATAATTGTTATGGGAACATCTGGCATTAAATTAGGCTTCATTAGCCAATTTTTCATTAAAAGAGCGTTAGTGTGTCCACCTCCAACTAAAACAAGATGATTAAGAGTCATTTAACTTTCAATGAATAGAGAACATTTATTACCTATTAAAGAATCAAAATTGGGGATCATTGGTGGGAGCGGTTTTTATTCTATAAGTGGGATGAATTGCTCAAAAGAATTTGAGGTAGATACCCCCTATGGTAAACCCTCTGATGCAATAAGAATTTTTAATATTGGCAATTTAGAATTAGCTTTCATTGCGAGACATGGAAAAAATCATTCATTTAATCCAACTCAAGTTCCTTATAAAGCTAATATTTGGGCCATGAGATCAATTGGGGTTAGGTGGATAATAGCTCCATCGGCCGTTGGTTCTCTTCAAGAACAAATACGTCCACTAGATATTGTTATACCTGACCAATTTATTGATAGAACAAATAATAGACCTGCAACATTTTTCAATGAAGACATAGTTGCTCACGTAATAATGGCAGACCCTTTTTGTGTAAATTTATCAAGAATATTAAGTGATATTGGTGATAAAAATATTCCTTCAGGGAGGCAATTACATAGAGGAGGTACTTATTTAGCTATGGAAGGACCTGCATTTTCTACAAGAGCAGAATCTAATTTATATAGACAGTGGGGATGTTCAATAATAGGGATGACTAATCATACAGAGGCTCGTTTAGCGAGAGAAGCAGAAATTGCCTATGCTTCTCTTTCTATGGTGACTGATTATGATTGTTGGAATCAAAAACAAGAAGAAGTATCTGTTGAAATGGTAATTGAAAATCTTAAAATCAATACAGAAGTTGCCAATAAAATAGTATATGAGACAGCAAAAGTGATTGATAAAAACAGACCAATAAGTAAAGCCCATCAATCTTTGAAAGATGGGCTAATGACTTCTAAGGAGAAAGCATCAAAAGATGCTCAATCTAAAGTTAAAATATTTACAGATAATTACTGGAATTAGCGGTTAACCTCCTGCACCAACTCCATTATAAGATCCCGCAAAGAATAAACCCACAACTAAGATTGCGGCTATACCTCCACCAGTAGCAATAAGCCATAGAGGCAATGAACCTTCAGTCCATCTTCTTTCCCATGCAATTGCTGGTCTACCATCAGGTAGTCTGTCTTTTATTCTGCCGTCAGGGGCTTTAAGGCCTTTGTTACTCATAATTAAAAATTAGTTGAAGAAATAACTGGAAAATAAAATTCCCAAAACCAAGATAAAAAGCACGCCTAAATAAAGGCTGGTGCGATTAAGTTCAACAGGAACTTTATTAGGATTTTCGTTTATTTGCATGATAGAAAGATTGCAATTTGGATTTACTAAAAAATAAAGCCAAAGAACTTCAATAATAAATAATTAGATATTTGATTTTAATCAATCAAACCAAATATCATATTATTCATCTATTGGGTTCGTAGATCTAATTGAGCTTTAGCATCATATCTCTGTGTAACAACAGGAGCTTTTGATTCAGAAGCTTGGAAGTAGCTATCTGGTCTTGGAGTACCAAATGCATCATAAGCTAAACCTGTATAAACAAATAAAAAGCCAGAAATAAAGATCGCTGGAAGTGTTACTGCATGAACAATCCAGTATCTGACACTGGTTATTATTTCAAAGAATGGGCGTTCACCCGTTGAACCTGCGGCCATAATATAAATTTAATACCATATGATCTTACAAGGAAAAATCCAATATCTGCGAAGAAATTTACATCTTGGTTACAGACAGTTGTTAATTGAAACCTAAACTTAATATTTTTTTAATAGCATTCTAAAAAAATTAATAAATCTAACCGTCATATCTGAGGATGTATCCTCTTTCTCCAAGAATAAAGCCTTTAGTTTTATTTAGTTCATCTTTATTCTGGAAAACTATTTTTATATAGTTGGTAGGCAATTCAGAGGCTACTGGATCAGATTTCCAAGTTTGACCATCATCATCGCTATATATTAAGGTTCCATTTCCTCCTCCAGCCCAAATATATCCCTTTGGATCCCATGCCATATCTAGATAGTTATAACCATTCAAAATTGGAATTATAGGCTTACTCCAACTCTCTACATCATTACTGTCATTATTAAATCTAATTTCTGCCCCTCTAGAGAGCATCCATAAGTTACCATCCGGTGCATATCCAATACTTTGCACTCTTTTACTACTTGCTCTTTGATGAGCGACCCAAAGATTACTTTTATTCTCAAGTGTAGAGAAAAAATTACCTAAACTACTGACACTTACGTATCTCCCATCATCAGTTCTTCGTAAGTCGCGGATGCCACCAGATCCTGAAGAATCTACAACTATAGCTTCCCATGATTCACCACTATTTGAGGTTGAGTAAATTGCCCCAGCAGTAGTTGCTAATTCAGCAGAATCTTCTCCAATTGTGGAAACTAAGAATGGCTGCCCTGGTAACTTATTACCTAAAGATAATCTCGTCCAATTCTTGCCAGAATCATTGGTATGCATGACTAAAGATGGTTGTCCAATCAACCAGCCTTCATTTCCTTTGAAATCAATGTCAAGTAATCTAAAATTTTCCTCACTAGATAGATTTAACGATCTCTCTTCCCAATTAATTCCTCCGTCATTAGTTTCTAAAATTAATCTGTTGGAGCCGACTAAAAATCCATGATTATCATCAATAAAGTCAACATCTAGAGCATTTGCCTGATTTTCTAATTGTATTGAAACCCAAGGACTATTTTCTGCAGTTTTAACGGCTGAAGATGAACAGCTACTAAGCACAAAACATAGCACTGTTACAAAAATAAGATTAGTAAATCTAGAGAAATTTTTTTTCATTAGTTTATTTTAATGCAAAGAGTACAATGAGAGGAAACAAGCAGCCGCAAAAGCTAATCCACCGAAAATAAGTATGTTTTTTTGTCCAGCAGGCAAGCTATTAAAACCAAAACCATAAACTAAATTCTCTTCGAATCCACTTGGTTTTGACTTAGGTCCAATATCTTCAAAAAATACTTTACCAGCTCTACAAACTGGACATCTAAATGTATTAATATCTAATAATTCAAATGAAGTATTCTGGGCAATACTTAATTTTTTATTTCCCTCGGACGGATCATAAATATAACCACAACTTCTACATTCGAATCTATTTTGTTCTAGATTAGTAGAAACTTCTTTGGTTTCTAATCCAAGAGGTACTTGAGATGAATTTTCATTCTCGTTATCGCCAACCAAATTTTCGTTATTTGTGGATGGTTTAATGTCTTCACTCACGATTTACGCTTTAATCTTTAGAAACTCTAAAGGATTTTAGTTAATTCAGTGAATTTTTCAAAAAAAATTTTAAAATGTTTTCACTCCCCGGTTATGAATATTTCTTAGGTTTTTTGCTTATAGCTGCTGCGGTGCCGATTTTAGCGCTTGTTACCAACCTTATTGTTTCTCCCAAAGGAAGAACTGGTGAGAGAAAATTGACTTATGAATCAGGGATGGAACCCATTGGAGGTGCTTGGATACAATTTAATATCAGATATTACATGTTTGCTCTCGTATTCGTTATATTTGATGTTGAAACAGTTTTCCTTTACCCTTGGGCAGTCGCTTTCAATAGATTAGGATTACTAGCATTCATAGAAGCTCTTATTTTTATTGCAATTTTAGTAATTGCATTAGCATACGCATGGAGAAAAGGAGCATTAGAATGGAGTTAAAAAATTGAACAATTCACTATCACCAAAAGCTATAAGAGAAATAAGAGAAGGTACCTGTAATCCTTTAGGTGCTCCTCAAGTTACAACTGACTTAAGTGAAAATATAATTCTAACAAGTCTAGATGACCTACATAATTGGGCTAGGTTAAGTAGCCTCTGGCCTTTGTTGTATGGAACTGCCTGCTGTTTTATCGAATTTGCCGCCCTTATTGGTTCAAGATTTGATTTTGATAGATTTGGTTTAGTACCACGTAGTTCACCTAGACAAGCAGATTTATTAATCGTTGCAGGTACAGTAACAATGAAAATGGCTCCTGCACTAGTAAGACTTTATGAACAAATGCCCGAACCAAAATACGTTATTGCTATGGGTGCTTGCACAATAACCGGAGGTATGTTTAGTTCTGACTCAACAACTGCAGTTAGAGGAGTTGATAAATTAATACCTGTTGATTTATATCTTCCTGGATGTCCTCCAAGACCTGAAGCAATTTTCGATGCTGTTATCAAATTAAGAAAAAAAGTAAGTAATGAAAGTGTTTTTGAAAGAAATAGATCGGAACAGACTCATAGATACTTTACTATTGAACACAATATGAATTTGGTGTTTTCTGAAAATACCGGTGAATACCTCAAAAAACAGGCTGAAAAAACCCTTGACTCATCAAAAAATAAAGAAGTCATTGGTGATATTCAAGAAGATAGTAAAGAAACTATTTTTAATCAAAAAGATACCTAAATGGAAAAAGATAAAGATAAATCAAAAGATGAATTACTTGATAAAAGAGGAGAAGTCAGTAAAAAGCTTTCAACTGATAATCTTGATAATGAATCTTTAGGTGAAGACCATATTGGAATAGAAATAATTTCAGTAGAGCCTAAAAATCTTTATGATGTTATTGCTCGATTAAAATCCTATGGTTTTAATTATCTTCAATGTCAAGGGGGCTATGATGAAGGGCCTGGAAAGCGTCTCGTATCTTTTTATCATTTAATATCATTAGATGATATAAGCGAAACATTTAAAGTCAAGGAAATAAGAGTAAAAGTATTTCTTAATAGAGATTCTGATTTATCGATTCCTAGTCTATATTCTATTTTTAAAGGTAGTGATTGGCAAGAACGAGAAACTTATGACATGTTTGGAATTAATTATGTAGACCATCCTTGTCCTAAAAGATTATTAATGCCTGAAGATTGGAGGGGATGGCCTTTGCGTAAAGATTATATTCAGCCTGATTTTTATGAATTACAAGATGCATATTAAGATCTCATTTTTAATTTTTTATACATCAAAATAACTGCCCTAGCTAATTTTCGAGAATCATGCCTTAAAGTTGGTGTAATTCTTTTGGAATATAATGAAGACTGTAAAACATTATAACCATCAGAGATTAATTTTCCTTTATCACAAATAACAGGTTCTGCTCCTCTAGAGCGATAATAATCAATTAAAGAAGATCGTTCGAACTCTCTTTGAGATAAGATTGAGTTAAAAATTCTTGTATTTACTCCAAAATTTAATAATTGTCTTTCTATAGATTTGATATGTTGAAATACATCAAGTCCATCAGTTTCTCCAGGTTGAGTCATCAAATTACTTATGTAAATTTTAGGTGACTCATTTTTTAATAATGCTTCAACAATTTCTGGCACAAGTAAATTTGGTAATAAGGAAGTAAAAAGACTACCTGGTCCTAAAACAATTAAATCTGCTTCTCTAATAGATTCAATAGCTGCCGGTAGGGCTGGTGGGTTTTCTGGTATACATCCAATTCTATTGATTGGCTTTGAAGATTTACTTATTAGACTTTCTCCAAATATTTTTTCACCACTATCTAGTTCTGCCCACAACATAACATCTATCCCCGTAGCAGGGATAACCTGACCTTGTACCGATAAAACTTTGCTGGAGGCTTGCACTGCTTTTTCTAAACTGCCAGTGATTGTTGTTAGAGTTGATAAAAATAGATTCCCAAAAGTATGCCCCTCTAAACCATCTCCACGAGAAAATCTATATTGAAATAATCTAGTAAGCATTGGTTCTTCATTTGATAAAGCAGCTAAACAATTTCTTACATCACCTGGAGGTTGGACACCTAATTGCTTCCTGAGTACTCCGCTACTACCTCCATCATCAGTAACCGTAACAATTGCTGAAATGTTACTACTATAGTTTTTTAATCCCTTTAAAAGTGTAGATAAACCTGTCCCACCTCCAATAGCAACTATATTTGGACCTCTACTCAATTTACTTTTCACTCGCAGAGCATCAACTAAAAATGTATCTTTTTGAGGAACTAACGCCTTTTGGATAGAATTAATACTTCTATTTTGGCCTACTCCAATCAATAAAATTCCTATTAACAAAACAATAGGGCCAAGTACAGAGACAGGTAATATACTCGTAATGCTACTCATTAACCAAAAAAATATCTCAATTAGCCAATAAAGAGGCCTTAGATTTGTCCATATTGCTACACCTAGAAGAGTTGTTATAACTCCTATCCCAGAGGTAATCATCCATCTTTTTATGACAAGCCCAGGTAATAACCAGCTAAAAATCCGTAAAAACTGACTCAATATTCGAAAATTTGATTTATTTATTATCGAAATAGTCCTTCTTAATTTTTTCCTTTTTCTTTTTCCCTCTGTTTTCATTAATCCTTAGGATTTATTTATACATTAATCTAATATTAATTTATAAATCAAATTAAATGATACTTTCCTTATTCTTTAATAAAGGCAAAATATAAAAGTATGTTAATTTTATTTTGTAAATTTATTTATTTTGAAAAAAACAGTTCCAGCAATTGAAGCCAAAGATCTCTCTATGATCTGGGGGAACCTTAATGTACTTAAAAAAATTAATTTATTAGTTAATTCTGGTGATAAATTAGCCATTGTAGGACCATCTGGCACTGGGAAATCAACAATATTAAAGATTCTAGCTGGACTAATTTTACCAACAAATGGTCTTTTAAAGATATTCGGTGAAGAACAAAATTATTTAAGGTTAGATCAAATTAGTCCTCCTGATGTAAGGTTAGTTTTTCAAAATCCCGCTTTGCTTGGGTCATTGACTATTGAAGAAAATGTGGGTTTTATTTTGAACAGAAATAAAAATATTTCTAAAAAATTCATTAAAGATCTTGTAAATGAATGCCTAGAAGAAGTCGGTTTATTTGGCGTGGCTCAAAAACTTCCAAATGAATTAAGTGGTGGAATGCAAAAAAGAGTTAGTTTCGCAAGAGCTTTAATAAGTGAGCCAAAAGAAAAGAAAGAGAATAAACCTTTACTATTATTTGATGAGCCTACCGCTGGACTTGATCCAATAGCATGTTCTCGTATTGAGGATTTAATAAATAAAACAAACGATAGAGTCAAAGGCTCATCTATTGTTGTCAGCCATGTTCTTAGTACTATAGAGAGAACATCTACAAAAGTACTAATGCTATATGGCGGACAATTTCGCTGGGAAGGTTCAGTTGATGATTTCAAAACCACTAATGATCCTTACGTTTATCAATTTAGGACAGGTAAACTCGAGGGTCCAATGCAACCAAAAGAGATTTAATTATTATGCGTAGAAGTCTTAGAGATTCAATAGTTGGTTTTTCTTTAGTAGGAGGACTAATTATTTTTACATCCTTTTCCTTTTGGTTGAGAGGAATTAAATTATCTTCAAAAGATTGGTTCATTTTTGCAAATTTCAATAATGCAAGTGGACTATCAAAGAAATCTCCAGTTACATATAGGGGCATTATTGTTGGATCTATTGAGGATTTAATTTTTACTAATGAATCTATAAAAGCGAAAATAGTTATTAACAATCCTGAAATTATTCTTGCCAAACCTGCTTTTGCAAAAGTAGTAACAAATTCATTTTTAGGAGGAGATGTACAAGTCGCTATAGAGACAAGTGAAGCAAATTTACCAAAAAATGTAGAAAAAGCCACGTCAAAACTATGTAATAAAAATCTAATAGTTTGTGAAGGAGATACAATTAAAGGTAAGCAATTATCAAGTTTATCCAATATTACTAATAGAATAAATGAACTTTTAAAAGACTCTAATCAGGAAAATTTAGTTGAAAATATTGTTAAATCAATTGAACAATTTGATCGAACTCAAGAAAATCTTGATGAATTAATTTATTTATCAAAACAAGAGATTAGTAGAGTCAAACCCTTGTTAAATGACCTTACGATAGCAGCAGGTCATCTTAATAAAATATTAGCAACTATGAATGACGCAGAAACTCTTGAAGACATTAAATTAACTCTAGAAGCTTCTAGCTCAATCTTTCAAAAGATAGATTTTATGGCTAATGATTTTGAATTATTAATGAAAGATCAGGAACTTACAAGTGCCTTAAGAGATTTAGCGATTGGACTTTCTAAATTTCTTAATGAAATATATCCCTAGTTAGAATTAAATTTCATTAATTGCATTTAAAGCCATTGCAGCAATTGCTTGATCAGTAGCTTTTGGCAACTGAACATATTTACCTTGAGCCGCATCAGCTAATTCTTTACCAAATCCACTTGCAATAAATTTGCGTTCAGTATCAATTACTAAAAGTTTAATTCCTAAGCTGGGATAATTTGAAGCAACATTTAATACCTCCTCTTTTAGATTCACAGCTTCGCTTTCTTCCTCTTCAGATTGACCTAAGGAAACTCCTAATGGAACATTTCCTCTCCCATCTGTTATTCCAACAACTATCGCTTGACCAATATCACCAGTTGCTATTGCATTTTTAGCAACTCTAGCTGCTTGCGTTAAACCATGAGCCAAAGGGGATCCTCCACCACAAGGCATTGTTTCTAGACGTCTTTTCGCAGCAGTAATTGATCTGGTAGGTGGTAAAAGGACTTCTGCTTGATTACCTCTAAATGGAATTAAAGACACTTCGTCTCTATTTTCATAAGCTTCTGTTAATAGTCTTATTACAGCTCCTTTAGCACTTTGCATTCTATTTAATGCCATTGAACCACTTGCATCTACAAGAAAGATAACTAATGCACCTGCTTTCTTTTGCAATAATTTTGCTCTAAAGTCACTTTCCTCTACAATTATCTTCTTATTAGGATTTTTTAGCCTCCTAGATTTTTGATAAGGTGCAGCAGCCCTTAAAGTTGCGTCCACAGCAATTCGATTTAATTTTCCTCTAGGGATGATAGGTTTGACATATCTACCCCTAGATTGACTTAATATTACTGATCTATTCCCACTATTTGACGCTTTAGATTTTGAAGAAGAGAAAAGTAATAAGTCAGGATCTACAGAGCATGCTTCAGGATCTAAGATAAATTCTTCAGGTACATCAGGTGTAGATTCTTCATCGCCCTCTGATTCTTCTTCCTGATTATCTTCATTTGAATCAGATTGTTCATCATTAGAATCCTCCTGATTCTGAGGAGGAGGCGGCGGAGGGGTTTGGTCTTCAGGAGGAGGAGGCTGCATCTCATCATCCTCAGGAGGCAACTGCTGCGATCTTGGAATAATTACTAGCCTCACCGCGACTTTAAGATCATCAGTATTTACAGAATCACTTCCTCTCAAAGCTGCATTAGCTTTTGCAACTTTAACTGCGAATAATTCTGATCTATGACCTTCTATGCCTCCTCTGAGCGCCTCGTTTACCAAATAGCTTATTTGCTCCTTACTTATACTTACATCTGATAACCACTGCCTCGCTAAAATTAATTGTGTTGATAAATTTTCCGTTTCTTCAGACCATTTTTCTGAAAACTTGATACTATCCTCAGCATGCATCAAAACAGATTTTGTAATTTCAACTCTTTGATTATTATCTATTGATTGATTAGCAGAAAGTACTATTGCAAATCTGTCTAGGACATGATCTCTTAAATTACCTTCTTCGGGATTATAAGTAGCAATTAATAATGATTTACATGGATGAGAGAGACTTAGACCATCTCTTTCAACATAATTTTGTTCCCTGCCAGTCGCTTCAAGAACTAAATTAACTATGCCATCATCTAATAAATTTATATCATCAATATATAAAACACCTCTATGTGCATCGGCTAAAATCCCAGGCTGGAAAACCTGTTCACCTGAACTTAGGGAACTTGCAACATCAATAGATCCCACTAATCTATCCTCTGTAATACCAATTGGGACTTGAACAAAAGGTGCTGGTACAACTTTCGTTGATATTGATTCTTTTAATTCATTTTCATCATTGAAATTAATATTTGCGCATAATTTTAAAAGCCCTTCATCCCATTCTTCTGGTTTCCCTGGATCAAGATTTCTACTTATTGGTCTGAAATTAACTTTATCTGGTTTTAAATTTTTTAATGTAGCTTCACTATCAAGAATCTCAATTGGAGGAATTAATGCATGTAAGCCTCGTGCCAATACAGACTTACCAGTTCCCCTTCCACCAGCTATTATCACACCGCCTAAGCTTGGATCTACTGCTGCTAGTAATAGAGACAACTTTAACAAATTATGTCCTGTGATTGCAGCTAGTGGGAATGAACTAGATGAATCTCTTTTACTCATTAACTCCTTAATGTTTGTTCTAGATTTCACCTCTGGTTCCACAGTCAATTTTTAAATCCCTGATATAGAATTTATCCAATAAAATTACAATTTATAGTGGAATTATCAAATCTTAATATCAAAGACGGCTTATGCATATCATTGGGATCAAATATTGATAGCAAGTTTGGTAATCCGATTAATTCATTAATTCAATCAAAACTAAGGGTAGAAAGAATAATTAATAATTTAATTAATTTAAATCATTCTGATAATTTAGAAAAAAATTTACCAAAAAAAACTTTTAATTGGTCTTCTCTATATCAAACACGTGCATTAGGAGTTATAGGTAAACAACCAGATTATATCAATTGTTTATTATTAGTTAATGGAGATTTACTACCTTCCTCTTCAATTGAAAAAGCGAGATTTCTACTAAAAGAATTTCAAAATTTAGAAAAAGAATTTGGAAGACATAAATCATCAAAAGAGCAAAGATGGCTTCCAAGACCACTTGATATAGATATTTTATGGTGGGATGATTTATCCATTAATGATGATGATTTCAAAATCCCTCATCCAAGATTTAAAAATCGTAATTTTGTAATTACCCCCTTAGCAGAGGTACTAAGTATTACTCAGAAAATAGAAAAATTAAATGTTAAAAATTGGGTATTGAATTAATGTCCATTTGCGCAAAATAATTGTTATGGTTAATTTATTTGATAAAAATGCAGAATAATCATTTTGTAAAAAAGCCGATTTTAAAAAAAAAGATATCTGAATTAAAAACAAAAAAATTTAGCTTTGAGATAAATAGAATTGAACTTCCAAATGGACACGAAGGTGAATATGGAAGTATAAAATTCCCAAACGCGGCATTAGCCGTTCCAATAACAAACGATAATAAAGTCATTATTCTACGGCAATATAGATTTGCAGTTTCAAGATATTTACTTGAGTTTCCTGCAGGGACTTTAGAAACAGGTGAAACACCAATCAATTCAATTAAAAGAGAGATACAAGAAGAGGCTGGCTATAAAGCAGAGGATTGGGTTAAATTAGGAACTTTGGTAAATGCTCCTGGATATTCAGATGAGGTAATTCATTTATTCCTCGCCCGCAAATTACATAAATTAGATATTGATATACAAGGTGACTTAGATGAAGATATTGAAGTACTAACTTTCTATCCGGATGAATTAGATAATTTAATCGCTAGTGGGCAAGAAGTTTTGGACGCAAAAACTATCACTGCATGGTTTAGAGCTAAACAATTTTTAATGATCTAATGGAACATCCAAGAATTCTTTTTTGGTATAGAAAAGATCTTAGAGTTAACGATAATAAAGCTCTAATTAAGGCAATTTCTTTATCAAAAGCAATAACATCTATTTATATTTTTGATGAAACATACCCATATGATTTCAATGCAAAATCACGTTCATGGTTTTTAGGTGAAAGCTTAAAAGAATTAAGTGAAAAATGGGAGAACGCAGGTAGTAGATTACTTATCGAGAAAGGTTTACCCTCAGATTTAATTCCTCTCATAGCAAATAAAATAAATGCCAAATATATATTTTGGAATAAAGCAATTGAGCCTTATGAAATCCAAAGAGATAAGAAGATTAAAGCTGATTTGAAAAACTCAAATATTGAGATTATTGATTTATTGGATCATTTATTGATTAATCCTTCAAAAATTTCTACTGGAAGCAAAACACCTTATACAGTCTATGGTCCTTTTTTTAAAAAATTTAAAAGTCAGTTAGATAAAGTAAATTTTGATAATGAAGAGAATAGGGATTTCAGATTTGAAAAATTAAAAGATTTAAATGATGAATTAATAAAAAGTGAATTGGTTACAAAATCTAAAAAAATATTTAATGAATTTCTTAAAAATATTAATTTTTCAGGCATGGGAATATGCCCATGTAGACCTGGTGAAATTGGTGCAGAAAAATTATTAAAATGTTTTACTTCATCAAATAAAATCACCTCGTATCAATTAGCTAGAGATTTTCCCTCAGAAGATGGAACCTCATATTTAAGTGGCTCATTGAGATTTGGGACAATTAGTATAAGAAGTCTTTGGAAAAAGACTCTGCTCCTAAATTTAATAAATAAAGATTCTAAAAAAATCCAATCAATCGAAACATGGCAAAAAGAACTTGCTTGGCGAGAATTTTATCAACATTGCTTATTTCATTACCCAGAATTAGAAAAAGGTCCCTACAGAAAGAAATGGGATAATTTTGCATGGATTGATAATCAAGAATGGTTTAATCGTTGGTCTGAGGGACAAACTGGCGTACCAATAATTGATGCTTCGATGAGACAGCTAAATCAAAGTGGTTGGATGCATAATAGATGTCGTATGATTGTAGCTTCATTTTTAGTGAAAGATCTTATTTGCAATTGGAAATTAGGAGAAAAAAAATTTATGGAACTTTTAGTTGATGGGGATCTTTCAGCTAACAATGGAGGCTGGCAATGGAGTGCTAGCAGTGGGATGGACCCTAAACCACTAAGAATTTTTAACCCTTATACCCAAACAAAAAAATTCGATCCTCTTTGCAGATATATTAAATTTTGGATTCCTGAATTATCTGGCATTAATAATTCAGAAATAATAAATGGTGATATTTCAAAAATAGAAACAATTAACTATCCAAGTCCAATTGTTTCTCATAACTTTCAGCAGAGAATTTTTAAAACGCTTTATGCAAATATCTAATTAATATTTAAGTAATCATTTATTATTAAGTTCAAATTCTCTACAACATAGATTTGTTCTTCATCTGTAATTTCTGGAAACATTGGTAAACTAAGAACCTCTGTGCATATTTTCTCAGTCTCTAAAAGTTCTTCTCTTTCATATAAAGTATTTTGATAAGCTTGTTGAGAATGAATAGGAATTGGATAATAAATAATTGTGTTTATTCCCTTTTTCATAAGATGATATTTCAAGAAATTCCTTAGAGATTTATAATTTTCTATATTTGTATCAAACAAATCGTGTGGATTATCTTTAATTGAAAACGTATCATTTTTAAATCTAATAACAAATTGATTCCATGTATGAGAACTTAGTTTGGTATTAGTTTCTGGAAGGACGAGAAAATCATTCTTTTTGATTAAATTCAAGTAATTATTAGCAATTTTTTTTCTCGATTCAATCCATTTAGATATAGATTTTAACTTAACATTCAGAATCGCTGCTTGAATTGTATCTAGCCTACTATTATAACCAATCTGATTATGAACATATCTTTTAGGACTGCCATGTACTGATAATTCTCTAATTTTTTGAGCTAGAAAAGCATCAGATGTTGTCACTGCTCCTCCATCACCAGCTGCTCCAAGATTTTTTGTCGGGAAGAAACTAAAGCAGCCAATATCACCGATGCTTCCAACTTTTTGACCCTTCCATTCTGTACATGTAGCCTGAGCACAATCTTCAATAATTTTAAGTTTAAATTTTTGAGCAATTGTCTTAATTACTGTCATATCAGCAGAATTACCAAATAAGTGAACCGGCATTATTGCTTTGGTTCTAGAATTAATTTTTTTCTCAATATTTTTTGAGTCTAGTAAAAAAGTATTTGGATTTATATCCACAAAAACCGGCTTGGCACCAACATTGCTTATTGCCTCCGCTGTAGCAAAAAAGCTAAAGGATGAAGTTATTACTTCATCACCTTCACCTATGTCTAAAGCTCTTAAAGCAAGAATTAATGCATCAGTACCACTATTACAACCAACAGCATATTTTGTACCTATCAGTGATGAAAAAGAATATTCAAATTGCTTAATTATATCTCCGCCAATAAATTGGCCTCCTTTTAATACCTTTAACACTTCTTTTTCAATATCAGAACCTATTTCTAAATATTGTCTTTCTAAAGTGAATGGGGGTACTTGCATAGTATTTATATTAACCTTAAACTTTTTTATACGGGATTAACAGTTTTTTTAATTAAACCATTCTGGCTCATTTCCAGGTGTCCATTTTATATTACATCCTAATGAGGGTAGCTGTTTTGACGGATAATCTTTATCACTAAGCATGGCTTTGGCTGCTGAGATCAAATCATCTCCAGTTACGGGAACATTATTAGAAGGTCTACTATTATCGAGTTGACCATGATAAAAAAGAGAAAAATTTCTATTACCTTTATTAGTGAATAGATAAAAATCTGGGGTACAAGCAGCTTTTAATTGTTTTGCAAAGCTTTGATCCTCATCAAATAAATATGGGAAATTCCATCCATTTATTTCAGCTTGAATTTTTAAATTCTCTGGAGAATCGCCAGGAT
The DNA here is from genome assembly GCA_902628235.1 of uncultured Prochlorococcus sp. Classification (GTDB taxonomy): domain Bacteria; phylum Cyanobacteriota; class Cyanobacteriia; order PCC-6307; family Cyanobiaceae; genus Prochlorococcus_A. Next base: position 203,082 of record CACOMD010000001.1, read on the forward strand.
GAGTTTTGATATTATTGCTTGAGATTGCAATAGTTTGAAAATCATTTTCAACATCTTTTATTATTTTTGAAATATGAGTTTCAATATGCTTAACGAATGGGCAATGCGCGCAAATAAACATTACAAATAAATGTCTTTCATCCAAATGTGAAAAATCAAATTTTTTATATTCTTTTAAATTAACATTAAGCATTTCAGCCTTAGGTAGTGAACTACCCAACTCGATAAACATAGAATTAGTTTTAACCATGGTTTATGTACAAACTGTATAGTTGAAGAATATTGTATATTTTTGATTAATGTATTAACAAGTGCACTTTTTGTAGGAGAATAATATAAATAATTAATAAAATGCTTCTTGATTTAACCGGAAAAAAAATTCTTGTTACTGGTATCGCTAATAACAGATCAATCGCATGGGGTATAGCACAACAGCTATCCAAAGCTGGAGCTGAGTTAGGTATAACTTACCTGCCTGATGATAAAGGTAGATTTGAATCTAAAGTCAGAGAGTTAACAAGTGATTTAAATCCTTCTTTATTCTTACCATTAGATGTTCAAAACCCATCTCAAATTGAAGAAGTATTTGAAAATATCAAGAATAAATGGGGAGAAATCGATGGATTAGTTCATTGTTTAGCTTTCGCTGGGCGTGATGAATTGATTGGTGATTACAGTAATACTTCATCAGAGGGATTTGATAGAGCACTTAATATAAGTGCTTATTCACTTGCGCCTTTATGCAAATATGCGAAACCTTTATTCAGTAAAGGAGCAGGAGTGGTTTCATTAACTTATCTAGGTTCTGAGAGAGCTATTCCTAATTATAATGTTATGGGAGTTGCAAAAGCTGCATTAGAGGCATCAGTAAGATACCTTTCCGCAGAGCTAGGACCTGAACAGCAAATCAGAGTTAATGCTATAAGTGCTGGCCCTATAAGAACTCTTGCAAGTTCTGCGATTGGTGGAATCTTAGATATGATTCATAATGTTGAAGAGAAAGCACCATTAAGAAGAACTGTTACTCAAATAGAGGTAGGAAATACAGCAGCATTCTTATTAAGTGATCTTTCTAGTGGTATTTCGGGTCAAACTATTTACGTTGATGCAGGTTATTGCATTAATGGTATGTAGAGAAAAAATTTTTAAATTTATGTCAGATATAAGACAAGCAGAAATTCAAAGGAAGACAAACGAAACAGAAATAAGTGTTTTTCTTAATGTAGATGGCACTGGTATCTCAGATATCAATACAGGAGTTCCATTCCTTGATCATATGTTGCATCAAATTTCTAGTCATGGATTATTTGATTTAAAAATTAAAGCCATTGGAGATCTTGAAATAGATGATCATCATACAAATGAAGATATTGGTATTGCACTAGGCAAAGCTTTTGCAAAATCTCTTGGGGATAGAAAAGGCATTAATAGATTTGGACATTTTTTAGCTCCTCTTGATGAGGCATTAATACAGGTGACTTTAGATTGCTCAGGTCGACCTCATTTGTCATATAACCTACAAATGCAATCCTCCAGGATTGGTACTTACGATACAGAATTAGTGAGAGAGTTTTTTATCGCCTTTGTAAATAGTAGTGGAATCACATTACATATAAATCAAATTCAAGGTGTAAACGCACATCATATTGTTGAAGCAAGTTTCAAAGCATTTTCTAGAGCCATGAGAATGGCGACTGAGATAGATCAAAGACGATCTGGATCCGTACCAAGTAGTAAAGGTATGCTTGAAAGAGAAGAAGATTAAAAATAAAAATAATCCACAATTTTGAACATTATTCGCGAAAATAAGGTTAATTAATGATTAACCGTGACAAGTTTACAAGAAAAAAATATTCTAAATAACCAAGTTTTTGATAAAGCTGATTGGTCTAGCGCTTATCAAAATGTTGAAGTTGAGTTAGAAAATCAATCTTTAAAAATTTCAAAGGGGAATATAATCCCTGAATTAAATGGAACATTATTTAGAAATGGTCCAGGTATTCTTGAAAGAGATGGGCAATGGTTACATCATCCTTTTGATGGTGATGGGATGATTACTGCAATTAAATTTAAGAATGGGAAAGCTTCTTTTACTAATAAATTTGTAAAAACTGAAGGTTTTTTAAAAGAACAGAATGTTAATAAATTTATATATAGAGGAGTATTTGGAACTCAAAAGAAAGGCGGAGTTATCAATAATGCTTTTAACCTAAAACTAAAAAATATTGCCAATACTCATGTTATTAAATTAGGAGATGAATTATTAGCGTTATGGGAAGCAGCTGGACCTCATTCACTCGATCCGAATAATCTTGAAACTAACGGATTAACTACTCTAAAAGGTGTACTTAAGAAGAATGAGGCATTTAGTGCACATCCAAAGGTAGATTTTAATTCCAATTCAGCAGATGAAGTTTTGATAACTTTTGGAGTACAAACAGGTCCGACCAGTACCATCAGGTTGATGGAATTTTCGAATTCTGGGAAAAATTCAGGGCAAATTTTATTTGACAGGAAATATAAACTTAAAGGCTTTGCATTCCTACATGATTTCGCCATAACTACAAATTGGGCAATCTTTCTGCAAAATGCCATAGACTTTAATCCATTACCATTTGTGATGGGTCAAAAAGGTGCGGCACAATGTTTAAAGTCAAACCCTAAAAAAACAGCAAAATTTTTCATCGTACCAAGAGATAGTGGACTTTTCAGAGGTCAGCCACCAATTATCATAGACGCTCCTGAAGGATTTGTTTTTCACCATGTGAACGCATATGAGAATGATTCTAATATTATTTTAGATAGTATTTTTTATGATGATTTCCCCTCAGTCGGTCCTGATGAAGATTTTAGAAATATTGATTTTGATAACTATCCCGCAGGCAAATTAAAAAGATCACTTATTGATTTAAAAGGTAAGAGTTCTAAATTAGTAAGCATTAGTAATCAAACTTGTGAATTCGCAGTTACTAACCCTAATTTTCTAGGAATAAAATCAAACTATAGTTGGATGGCATGCACAGAGAGGAAGACAGGGAATGCACCACTACAAGCAATAAAAAAAATAAACCTTGAAACTAAAGAAGAATTGTTTTGGTCTGCTGCTCCAAAAGGTTTTGTTAGCGAACCCATAATGGTGCCTAAAGAAGGTAGTAAATATGAAGATGAAGGTTATTTGTTAATACTTATCTGGAATGGATCCAGAAGAGGAAGTGATTTAATAATTTTAAATTCTAGTAATCTTGAAGAGCTAGCTACATATGAATTACCAATTAATATTCCACATGGTTTACATGGATCGTGGGCGAATGAAAAATTAATTTAATAATCTTGGAAAATTTTTTTAAGTTCAGGAATTAATTTTGCGATAGCCTTCCCTCTATGACTTAAATTATCTTTAATATCATTTGGCATTTCAGCAAAAGTTAATCGACTTGAAAGCTCTTCAAATATAGGGTCGTATCCAAATCCATTTGTTCCTCTAGTACTTGATAATATAGTTCCAAAACATTTTTCCTCAATATCTAATATTATTTCTCCTTCAGGAGTTGCGACGCAAACATTTGCGACAAAATATGCATTACGATTTTTAATACCTTCAAGCTCACTCAATACTCTTTTAATCCTATCCATATCATTATCTGCGTATCTTGATGAATAGATACCAGGACTACCATTTAGAGCCTCTATACATAAACCTGAATCATCTGCAATTGCAAAATTATTCAACTTTTTTGATACCTCGCATGCTTTTTTTACAGCATTTTCTTTAAAAGTTCTACCTGATTCAACAACCTCTATTGAGTCAGGTTGTAAAGCTAATTGACAATTAACATCTGAAAGTAATTTTTTATATTCATTAATTTTACCTAAATTTTTACTCGCGAGATATAGAATTTTTTTCATTTATTTATTCGTTATTAATAAATTCTTTACTCCATTTTAAAGTTTTATCAAGCAAATCTTTTGAAGGAGCTTCACAATATAATCTCAGCAGCGGTTCTGTTCCAGAGAATCTGAAAAGTATCCAAAAATTATTTCCAAGTCGTATTTTTATTCCATCAGTCATAGAAACATTTTTGACTAAATAATTGCAAATATCATTAGGTATATTATTAGTTATAAACTTTTTTAGATTATTTTTTTTATTATTATCCGTAAAAGGTAAATCAATTCTTTCATAAAAACTTGGACCAAATTCTTTTTGTATTTCATTAAGAGATTCAAATAAATATTTTGATTGTTCAGCAATTCCATTTAATAAAGTCATAGCAGCATATAAACCATCTCTTTCTGGCAAATATTCACCAAAACCTACTCCTCCCGATTCTTCTCCACCAATAAATATTTCTTCATTAATCATTTTTTCTGCAATAAATTTAAAACCTACAGGTAACTCAATTACTTTCCGATTTTGTTTTTTTGATATGTTCGTGATAATGTCCGATCCACTTACAGTTTTTAAGACAGGATTTGAAGTCTTATTTTTTAAACCAAGATAAGCAATAAAATATGGAAGTAGATTTTGAGTACTACAGTATCTACCCAACTCATCAATTACGGCAATTCTATCTCCATCACCATCAAAAACTATACCTAAAGTTTTTGTATCATTAATGGCTTCTTGCTTAAGAATTTTTTTTAAATTATCAATATAATTTTCTAAAGGTTCTGGTGGATGTCCTCCGAAATATGGGTCATTATTTTCACTAATACCTTGAACGATATCGGAGCCATTACCTTTGAAGAGAATATCTAAACTATTAGAAGCTGAACCATGCATTGAATCAAAAAATACTCTTATTTTCATCTCTTTGAATTTGTTCAAAATAAATTGTGTATTAAATTTGGAGGAGATTCTTTCTAAATAAAATCTCTTTATATCGACCTCTTCATATTTATTACTGCCAGGCTCGATAGCATTTTGTAATTTAATTCTCTTTTCTACCGCTTCCGTAAAAGATGAATTCACAGAGGATCCTTGGAAATTTTTTATTTTCAAACCGAGCCAATCACTTGGATTATGGCTTGCAGTAATTATTAAAGAACCAAGTAAATTCATTTCTTTCACATAAAAACTGCATGCAGGAGTTGTTACATAGCTAGTCGATAAAATCGGCTCAAGACCGCAAGCATTAACATATGGAATTATTGCTTTCGCTAAGTGGTTAGCCATAAATCTTCTATCAAAACCTATTAAAACTTTTTTTGATAAAAGCCTATTGTAATATTGATAATTTAATTCTTGGCAAGAAGCAACGGTTACTTTGATTAAATTTTCCAAAGTAAAATCAAAAGCTAACCTACCTCTCCAGCCATCAGTACCAAATTTAATTACCGTGTAATTATCTTGATGCAAAATGTTAAAAGCCTCTTGAGTATATAAATATATATTAATTTATGTAGTATGAATATAAGCTGACTAAAAAATTTTTGAATAATTTATTACTTAAAAGTTATTTAAGATGTAAAAGAAAGGCTTGGCTTGATTTATGGGGTGAAAAGTCACTAAAAACTTGGTCTGCTCAACAATCAATCAATTTAATAACTGAATTTAGTAATTTTAATAAATTTACTAATGGAGACTTGTTCAAAGGAGAAAAAGCATGTGAAAAGGGTATAAAGGGTGTAATAGGAATAAAAATTAGAGATAAATTAAAAAATGATTTTAAAATTGAGATCAAACCGTCTTTATTAATAAGAACTAATGGGGATAGTATTTGGGGTAAATATAAATATTTGCCTGCCGTTTCAAAACTGGGGCGCAGAACAACGAGAGAACATCAATTAGATTTAGCGTTATGTTCAATTTTTATAGAAAGATTTCAAAAAGCCAAGATAGAATATGGCTTAGTGATATCAAGCCAAAATAATAAAATTTATACTGAAAAAATCTTCATAAATAAAAAATTAAGAGATAAAGCAATAAATCTTTTTTCTGAATTAAATGCATCATTAAAATATAAAATTCCTAATATTACGGAAAATAGAAAAAAATGCTCGATATGTTCTTGGAAAAAATTCTGCGATAAAGAAGCTGAATCTAATGGTTTTTTAACCGATATTGATGGAATTGGTAATAAGACAGCTCAATCATTAAGAAATGTTGGAATAAATGATGTAAAGCAATTAGCATCTTGTGATGAATCTAAATTAATAAATACATTATCTATTAATGATGAAAATGATTTTAGGAAATTTAATCAAATAATTAATCAATCAAAATCTTATCTATCAGGACTACCAATCCATCGTAAGTCTCACAAAGATTTATTAGATTTATCTAATAAATTAAAGCAAGGTTTTTATGTATTTGATATAGAATCAAATCCTGATGAAAATCATGACTTTTTATATGGCTTACTTTCAGTAGAAAATGTAAATGACCAAACTAAAAATTTTGTTTATAAACCCATATTGAATTTGATCAATAAAAATAAATATAATATTGAGATTTTAAAACAATTAAATTCAAGAAATAATTGGCCAATATTACATTTTGGAGAAACAGAAAAAATAACAATGATAAAAATGGCAAAAATTATTAATTTAAATAAATTTGAAATCGATTCTTTAGAGTCAAGATTTATAGATTTGCATTTACTTATTAGAAACTCATGGATCCTCCCAATTAAGAATTACAGTTTAAAGACGGTTGCAAATTGGTTAGGATTTGATTGGAGTCAAAACAATATTAGCGGTTCAAAAGCTTTATATTGGTGGATCCAATATAGCAATACGAAAGAAAATTCCTTTTTAGAAAAAATCATAAAGTATAACAAAGATGATTGTTTAGCAACTTTAGCAATAATTAAATGGCATCTAGATAATGCTGAACAGTTTCTAAAAGAATGCTGATCCTATTGATTTTTCAACTTTTATTGATCCTAATTCCTCGTTAAAAAAATATTTTAATTGATTTAAATAATTCTTTTTCATCATCGCTAAACCAATTACTTTCTTAGAGCTAAGAGATAAAAAACTTGTTATATTTCCAGCTATTGTATCTTTATTTTCATTTAAATAAATTTTTTTATGATTTAATTCAAAGTTGTTTTTAGGGATACTAGCTGACCAAACTCTAATTTCCTGCTTTAAAGATGAAATCCTTTTCAATCTTGCCATTGTTTCCTGTCCAAGATAACAGCCTTTATTGAAATCAACTAAATCATATAAACCTAATTCAAGTGGATTATTTTTACCATCGATTTCAGAATTTAAGCTTGGGATAGCCTGCCATATTTTCCACTCTTCAAGATTCTTCGATTTTAATAATTCTATTTGATTATCTAAACAATATTTTTTAGGATCTTCTTTGATAAAAATTTTGGGTTGAGATTTTCTCCAAGATTGATTCTTTTCTACTTCTTGCAATCTAAAAATAGGGAAATTATCACTCAAGGAAACCTTATCAGAGGGGAAAATCATATTGCCGAAGAAATCTTTAATTTCTCTAATATTGCCCTTAATATTAATAATTAATAATTTATCTTTATAGAAATGAATTTCTAGTAATGCTCTCAAAATACCTTTTGGATTAAGCCAGCATGTTTGCATAAATGAAACATCAAGATTTGTATTAGTGGTTGTAATCCCATTTATAAATCTTTTAGAGCCTTCTCCATCTACATAAAAGGATTCAAATTCTTCTAACCAAAAAATTTTTTTATTTTCTTTTTTAATCATTAATTAATAAAATCTCGAATATTAAATAAACTCTTTAATACAACTTTATTTTCGCTCAAATTATCAGCACCACCCTCTTCTCTATCAACAATTGATAAAACTTCATTAACAATATAATTGTTCTCTCTTAACTTATTTATTGCTTTTAAGCAAGAGCCTGCAGTTGTAACAACATCTTCTAAAACAGTTACAACGATATTATTTTCTAGCTTAGGACCTTCTATCCCAGATTTAGTACCATAATTTTTTACCTCTTTTCTAATTATTAAACCATCGAGAGGAATTCCCTTATTTGCAGCTAACAAAATTACTCCACTAACTAATGGATCTGCTCCTAAAGTTAAGCCCGCAACAGCTTTAGTTTCAGAATTCATTAATTCTAAAAATAATTCGCTTATTAATTTTAGTCCATAACCATTTAATGAAACAGGTTTACAATTTAAATAATGGCTGCTTTGTCTACCTGAAGATAATTGAAAATTACCTTTCTTATACGAATTCTTTTGCAAAAGATCAAGTAAATTTGCCTTATTGTTATAAAAATCTGGAGAGAAATTACTCATTATTAGAACATTAATATATTTAAAGATTAGAAGAAAAAAAAGAAATCTCACAAAAGCTTACTAATTTGGTGCTTTTTGAAATATTATTTTTAGGTACTATAAAATTAGATGCATTTTTAATGTACACATTTGGGGGTGTAGCAATCTGGTGAATGCAGCGAACTCATAATTCGCCTTAGGCGAGTTCGATCCTCGCCACCCCCATCAAATACTTGGCTTTGCATGAAAATAACACTTATCTTATTTTTATTGGCTTTTCCTGCTTTTTTTGCAGCTAGTGAACTTTCAGTATTATTAATAAGGCCTAGCAAGGTTTTACGATTAATAGAAGAAAAGAAGAGGGGAGCTAATTCAATACTTAAAATTCAAAAGAGATTTAGATCATCATTAATTTCATCACAATTCGGCGTAACTATCTCTCTAGTAGCTATCGGTTGGCTTGGAAATAGTTTAGCTAGAGATTTTTGGCAAGATAATTCCTTTAAAACTAGATTCTTGGATCTTACTCTATTTTTAATAATTGTTTTTATTTCGACACTTATTTCCGGCCTAATCCCAAAAGCAATTGTTATAAATAATCCTGAATCAGCCGCCTTAAAATTAACAACTATTTTTGAAGCTGTAAGAAAAGGCATGAAACCTATAATTTCATTAATTGAATTTTTTGTAAGTGCATGCTTAAGATTATTAAAATTAAATAATAAATGGGATTCCCTTAATTCTGGATTATCAGCAGGAGAGCTTGAAACACTTATAGAGACAAATAATGTCACTGGTTTAAAACCTGATGAAAAAAATATAATCGAAGGCGTTTTTGCACTAAAAGATACTCTGGTGAAAGAAGTGATGATTCCAAGATCTGAAATGGTTACTTTGCCAAAAGATATCACTTTTTCTGAACTCATGAAGAAAGTGCACAAATCTCGTCATGCAAGATTCTTTGTTACTGGAGAATCTTTAGATGATGTCTTAGGAGTCATAGATCTACGTTATTTAGCAAAACCGATATCTAAAAGTGAATTAGGAGCTAATACATCATTAGAATCCTTCCTTTTGCCTGTTACTAAAGTTTTAGAGACTTGTTCTTTAGCTGAGATTTTACCTCTAGTTAGAGATTACAACCCATTTTTACTTGTAGTAGATGAGCATGGTGGAACAGAAGGTTTAATAACAGCAGCTGATCTAACGGGAGAGATAGTTGGAGATGAAACTCAAAATAATAGTATTAATGTTGTTATGAAACAGTTAGATAATTCACAAAAAAAATGGTCAATCGCTGGTAAAGCAGAAATTGTTGAGATTAATAAAAAATTAGGTTGTCAAATTTTAGAAGGTGAAGATTATCATACCTTAGCAGGATTTCTTTTGGAGAGATTTCAAATGGTTCCTAAAATTGGTGATATTTTAGAGTTTAAAAATATGAAATTTGAAATAATTTCAATGTCAGGTCCTAGAATTGATCGTGTAAAAATAAATCTTATTGATACTAAAAGTTGACATGCTATGCATGATAATAATATATGAATATGGATTCTAAGATATGATACTAGACTCGTATCCAGTCAAGGTTGGAGTCATAGGTATAGGGAATATGGGATGGCATCATGCAAGAGTGCTCAGCCTGCTAAAAGACGCAGACTTGATTGGTGTAGCTGATCCAAATGAGCAAAGAGGTCATTTAGCTAAAGACCAATTTCAATGTGATTGGTATAAAGATTATCATCAACTTCTCTCTAAAGTAGATGCAATCTGTATAGCAGTTCCAACCTTATTACATCATCAAGTTGGATTAGACGCTCTTAAGGCAGGTGTACATGTTCTAATAGAAAAACCAATAGCAGCAACTAGAAAGGAAGCAGCCTCACTAATAACAGTTTCTAAAAATAAAAATTGTTTATTACAAGTCGGACATATTGAGAGGTTTAACCCTGCTTTTAGAGAATTAAAGAAAATCATTAATAATGAAATAATAGTTGTCTTAGAAGCGAGAAGACATAGTCCACATGCAGACAGAGCCAATGATGTCTCAGTTGTTATGGATCTTATGATTCATGATATTGACTTAGTTTTAGAATTAGTTAATTCGAAAATAAAAAAATTATCTGCTGTTGGGGGGAAAAATAAAGAAGGTTTAATTGATTATGTGAGCGCAACACTTGTATTTAAAAATAATGTAATTGCAAACTTAACAGCCAGCAAAATGAGTCATAAAAAGATAAGAAGCTTAAGCGCACATTGCCAAAATGGTTTAGTAGAAACTGATTTCCTAAACCATAATCTTCAAATACATAGGAAATCTAATGAATCTTATTCTGCTGAACACGGGGAATTAGTTTATAGAAACGATGGCTTTGTGGAAGAAGTTAGCACGACTTCCATTGAACCTCTTTATGCTGAATTGGAGCACTTTTTAAAATGCGTGCAGGGTAAAGAATCTCCAGAAGTTGATGGAGAACAAGCTTCAAGAGCATTAATGATTGCAGATTTTATCGAGAATGCTGTAGAAAACCCAAGGGAGAGCTTTCATTTAGGAAAAGCTATTTGATTATTTAATTATTTAAAACCAACAGCTGCTTGCCAGACAAATACTAGAAGAAAAAAGAATAAAGGGATTAAAGGAAGAACATCAACCGTTGGAGCAAAAGCTTTGTAGGCTTCAGGAAGTTCAGCAAATGTATTTAAAAAAATCAACACCTTCTAAATAAATTAATTAATTACTATATGACGTTACCACGTATGATGAGCAATGGAGGATGTTTTCCATGGAGCGAAATCTATTGTAAAACAATTATCCTGAATTGCTTTTGAAATTGCATTAGTAAATCGTATGACATGGGATATATTATGCAAACTTATTAATGTTAAACCCAATAATTCATTATTTCTAATTAAATGATGAAGATAAGCACGAGAATAATGCGTACAAGTTTCACATTTACAACTTTCATCAATTGGGCGGAAATCATTCCTAAAACGTGCATTCCGCAAATTCCATCTTTCATCATTGAAGAATGCAGTTCCATGACGTCCTAGCCTTGTAGGTAATACACAATCAAACAAATCAAACCCGTTTGCTATTGCAATTGAAATTTCTTTAAGAGAACCAATGCCCATTAAATATCTTGGTTTATTAGATGGCAAGAATTTTGTGACTAGGTTAATTACATTATGTATTTCCTCTATAGACTCTCCTACACTTACCCCGCCTACTGCAATACCAGGGAGATCAAATGAGCTAACAAATTTTGCACTTAACTCTCTTAATTCTGGATATCTACCACCTTGGATGATTCCAAAAAGTGCTTGATCCTCTCTTATATGAGTTTTCACACACCTCTCCAGCCAAAGATTAGTTCTTCGCAATGAATCCTCAATATCATTTTCGGTAGATGTATGAGGAGGACAATGATCAAAAGCCATTGACACATCAGCTCCTATATCCATTTGAATTTTCATTACTTTTTCAGGAGAAAGAAAAATATAACTACCATCTCTTGGATTCTTAAAGCTAACCCCCTCATCAGAAATCTTATTTAATTTTGCCAAACTAAAAACCTGATAACCTCCAGAGTCTGTAAGTACTGGTTTATGCCAATTCATAAATTTATGAATGCCACCAGATTGCTTAATAATTTTTTCACCAGGTTGCAAATGCAAATGAAAAGTATTAGAAAGTATCATTGAGGCATCTGTAGACTCAAGTTGATTAGAACTCAAACCTTTCACGGTGCCTAAAGTTCCAACTGGCATAAACTTAGGTGTTCTTACTAAACCATGAGGGGTCGTAAAAATACCAGTTCTCGCATTAGTGGAGCTACAAAAAGAAATTGATTTAAAATCGAACACAATATCTACCAAATTTTTGTCATTATATTTTTCTAATTTAACGTATTATTATCTTAAGACCTATCTTTAAAAATTATCAAAAAAAATTTTTTAAATGACTTTGCTGGTGCTTGGATCTTCTTCACTATTTTTCCAAAGTTACCTTTAATCGACCCTAGATTCAAAAATATTGCTCAATATGCACCTTTTTTAGGAATTTTTATCGGGTACATTCAGAGTGTCATTTTCGTAGGTTTAAAAAATAATTCATGGCCAATTTTCGCTTCTGCATCTATTTGTATCACAAGTGGTTTCTTAATAACAGGAGGCCTTCATATCGATGGCTTAATGGATACATTTGATGGTTTATATGCTGGCAAAGATAAATTTATTAAAGCGATGAAGGATAGCAGGGTTGGAGCTTTTGGCGTGCAAGCAATTATTTTAATGACATTAATACAGTTAGCATCTTTAATGAAGATAGAAGATAAAATATTCCAAGTTTTGCCAATATGTTTATTTTGGGGAAGAGTATCAACACTTATATATATAGATAAATTTAAATATTTTAATTATAAAAGAAAATCTTTTAGTCACCAGAAATATTGGAGAGGACTAAAGAAAGAATCACGATTATCTTTTTTAATATTAATTTTATTAGGGGCATATAATTTAATTTTTAGTGAATCTTACTTTCTTATATTGAAGAAAATTTTATTATTATTTATTGGTTTCTTTTGTGCATGGAGGATACCAATATTGTTAGGTAATAAAACTGGGGGCGTCAATGGTGATACTTGCGGAGCAAGTATTGTATTAACTGAGACTATTATGTTATTTATTTATGCAATTGCTCTGTAGGTAATTTCAAATAAAAAATATTATTATTTTTAAGATTTTTTATTTCATTATAAAGTAGATTATCTTGGTCATTCTCCAGGAGATACAAATCACCTCCAATTTTTCTAGCTAATTTCCTAGCTAAAAAAAGACCAACTCCAGTTCCATCTTTATTTTTAGAAGCAGTCCCACGATAACCTTTTCTAAAAATTTTTTCTCCCTCTTCTGAAGAGATCTTTTTTCCATTATCAAATACTATTATTCCAGAATTAGGAAATAATATTCCTATTTGGGCATTTTCTTCAGTATATTTGCATGCATTTTCCAAAAGATTTGCAACAATTTCAGCTATTAATCTATATTTTGGATTTATTTCTCTAAGTGACCAATCTGGCCATTCTATAGATTGATTCCAAATTTTATTCTGTAATTTTGCATTAGCTTTTCCTCTCTCTAAAATTGGGGTCAAAATATCTTGTATGGTAATTTTTTCTGTCGCATTGAGATCAGGAGGTAATAAAAGTCTTTCTTCTTCAATTTCAATAGGTATTTGAAAAGGTTTATTTAATTTTTCAAAAGATCCAATATATTCATTTATTTGTCTTTGTTCTATCAACATACTTTCAATAATTTCTAATGAATCACTATCAGGGCCAAGTCTTTTCATTAATAATTTTGCATAAGTTCTAAGAGCTGCTAAAGGATTTCTCAGTTGATGGATGATAAAACCTACCTGGCTTCTCAAATAATTTATTTCCTCATCATTTTTTTGCCTATCAATTTCTATAGAAAAACTCCTAGATAATGAAATCGAGAGAGCTTTAAGTCGAGAATCAAGTATTAATGGCCATTCGCCTCTTGTGAAATCAGTTTCTACTCTAATAACACCAATTAAAATATCTTGATCCTGAATTGGATACCATCTTCTATTTGGTGATGAAACTTTTAATTCAGGATCATCTGCTATTGGCTTAAGAGACCTTTCATTTTGTGGCCACTGACCCAATAATTCAAAACTAGCTTTTTCCCCTTTCTTCGCAGAAGCAATATAAACTACAAGATGCCTAACTCCCATAAAACATCCGAAACTCTCCAATTGAGTTAAAACCAATTCTTTAAATTTATTAGACAATTGCATAATTAAAGACTGGTTGAAAAATTTCTAGAGAAATTTTCAAAAAAAACTTGTAAAATCTGAAAAAAGTATTAAGATTGTTAGTGATGCATGACACAAGTCATTCTCTCTATGAACAGATGTTCATAATAAATATGCTACATCAGAGGTTGATGGGTCCTCTATGTATCTTATACGTGAATTTCAGTAATTAGCTTGATTAGTCAATTTTCACAATAGAAACTAATCAAAAAAATATTAAGAATTAATGGAGATCCCAATCTAATGTCAAAAAAAAGAAAAAGAATTAGCAGAAGAAGGCTTGCTGGTCAAAGAGTAATGGCTCATGTACCCATTTATCATATTGAGACCGGTAAACTAAAGCCAGTAACAGCTGCAAGAAGATTTATAGCTGAAAACGGCTTATCTGCTCCATGTGTTTTTAACGTGAGGAGAAACGAGCATACAACTGATAGATTCTTTTGGGGAGAGAAAGGTTTATTTAGTGCACAATATGCTGAAGAGAATCACTTTTTATTTCCTTCTCTCAAGACAGTTGTAGAAGGAATTGGAGAGGAAAAAATATTTGAAGGATTAGAACTCTCTGCAGATGACTGGGAAGAAATAGAAGAGTATGAATATGCTTTCGTTTAAAATATTTCTTTAATTTTTAACCTTACAACCTCAATGAAATCAGGGTGTATTGTATGTGAGCAGTTATATTCATGTAATTCATTATTTAAATTTTTTTCATTTTCAAGTCGTTTTAAAATCTCTCTAGATGCGTTGATAGGAACCACCTCATCATGTAAGCCATGACTAAGTAAAACAGGATTATTTTTTACAGGATCCCATTTAGGGTGAGAATAGCCACTACAAGAAATGACTAATCCTATATTTATCCTTAAGCCGGTATCTAGTGCCATGGCACCTCCCTGAGAGAAACCCAATAATACAGTTTTTTTAAGCGAAATTTTTGTCTCATCAAACACCTTTAGTGTATCTAACAATTTATTTACAGCGATCTCAGCTTCATTCCAATCGGGGGGAAATAAACTATACCATTGCCTCCCCATATCATTAGGTCTAAAATTAGGGGCTTTGAGAGAAATTAATTCAAATTCAAAACATGAATTACAAATAATTGATTTTCCTATTGGAAGAAGATCATCCGCATCAGCTCCCCAGCCATGAAGCAAAATAATCCTATGTGAGGAGTTTTGAGAGCCTATCGACACATATTCATGATTCATTAAAGATTTCATGTTTATATTCTTAAGTAATTAATATTTTTTTTAATGTCTCCTTTAGCTTTAATTAGTGTTTCAGATAAAACAAACATCATCGACTTTTCAAAAGTTTTAGTTAAAGAATTTGGTTATAAAATTCTATCAAGTGGAGGGACAGCAAAACACCTAATAGATGCAAATATTCCCGTAATCAAAGTCTCCGAATATACAAATTCTCCTGAAATACTTGAGGGGAGAGTAAAAACTTTACATCCAAAAATTCATGGTGGGATTTTGGCAAAAAGATCTAATAAAATTCATTTAGATGATATAAAGAAAAATAATATTGATTTAATCGATCTAGTGGTTGTAAATTTATATCCCTTCAAACAAAAAATTGAAACCAACTGTAGTTGGGAGGAGGCAATCGAGAATATTGATATTGGTGGGCCATCAATGATAAGGTCTGCAGCCAAAAATCATCAAGATGTTTCAGTATTAGTAAATAATAATCAATACGAGAAATTCATTCAAGAATTAAGAAAAGGAACTCTCACTAATTCCTATAAAACCGAGTTAGCACTAAGAGCTTTTGAACATACCACTAGTTATGACGCAGCAATATCCAATTGGCTAGTGAAAGAAAAAAATCTTGAAAGCAATATTCATATCCAAACATTCCCATTCATAAGAAATTTACGATACGGAGAGAATCCACATCAAAAAGCCTCATGGTATGGTTTAAATAATACTGGGTGGAATTCAGCAAAACAGTTGCAGGGGAAGGAATTAAGTTATAATAATATACTTGATCTTGAATCTGCACTTTCGACTGTCTTAGAATTTGAATATGATCAAAAACAAGACTCTTCCACAATCACTAACGCTGCAGTAATTTTAAAACACAATAATCCCTGCGGAGCAGCATTAGCAGCTTCTCCATCAGATGCATTCAAAGAAGCCTTAAATTGTGACAGCACAAGTGCCTTTGGTGGAATTGTAGCTTTTAATAATAATGTAGATTTGGCTACTGCAGAATTACTCTCAAATATCTTTCTTGAATGTGTTGTAGCACCATCTTTTGATAATAATGCCCTAGAAGTACTAAATAATAAAAAGAACTTAAGATTACTTCAAATAAACAGAGATAATATAAAAATGGGTAATAGATCAACATTTAAATCAATATTAGGAGGCATCCTGGAGCAAGATATTGATAATGAAATTGACCAACCAAATAAATGGTCATATGTAACAGAAACAAAACCTTCAACAGAAGAATTTAATGACTTAAGATTTTCTTGGAAAATCTGCAAGCATGTCAAATCAAATGCAATCGTAATTGCAAAAAATCTAAAAACCATAGGGATAGGAGCAGGACAAATGAACAGAGTAGGTGCTGCTAAAATTGCTTTAGATTCAGCAAAAAAATATACTAATGGTGCTGTTTTGGCTAGTGATGGCTTTTTCCCGTTTGCAGATTCTGTAGAAATTGCGAATCAATATGGAATTAAAGCTATAATTCAACCTGGTGGAAGTTTAAGAGATAAAGAATCTATTGATATGTGTAACAAATTAGGTATTTCTATGATATTCACAAATAAGAGGCATTTTTTACATTAATTAATTCGTCTTAGGATAATAAGTAATCTTATTTGTCTTCCTAAATAAAGCTAATCGTCCAGGACCAGCACATAGAAAATATAGAGATATTGCACCATAGATAAAGGACAATTCAAATGTATAATTATGACCTTCAACGACAGCGAGAGGGAATCCCTCTAATCCTGTATCCAGCATATGAAAATACAGAGCAAAAGCCATCGTAGAGAATAAACCTAAAGCTGATAGACGTGCAAATACTCCTAATGCCAAACCTAGTGGGCAAACAAGTTGTGTAATTGCTGCCCCATATGTCCAAAAAACTGGGTCTCCCGGCAAGAAAGGAAAATATTTGCCAACTACAAATTCTGCAAAGCCTTGAGGATCTTGCAATTTTTCCAAACCATGATGAACCATTAATAGACTAAAGCCAATCCTTAAAATAAAAATTGATAATTCTCCAAGAATATTTACCTCAGCATTCCCTGAGGGATTTGCAACTACAACTTCCACTTTTTGAGGAGCTTTTGAGGAATTCATTTTGGCTGTTGGATTTTGTTCGGGGAGTGTTGTGTCTTCCATACTACTGAATTATTTTCAATATTCTAAAGAATAAAGTACATCTTTAGGAAAAAATAAAAAATTTTATACCTAATTTTTATTAAATTACTAATTTGTTATCTTAATAAGCTTTTCAATGACATCGGCTACCACTTTATCTGGAGTTGAAGCGCCAGATGTAATTCCAACTGTTAATTCTCCATCAGGAATAAAATCTTTTTTTAATATCAAATCGGACTCAAGAGGTTTATGACAGATTGAATTATTTTCAACAGAAATTCTATCTGGAGTATCTATATGAAATGATTGAATGTTATTAGTTACAGCGATTTCTTGTAAATGAGTAGTATTTGAAGAATTAAAACCTCCAATTACAACTAACATATCTAAATCTTCATCAACCAAAGAAAACATAGCATCTTGCCTTTCTTCAGTTGCATCACAAATAGTATTAAATGCTAAAAAATGATCATTAAGATGGACAGGACCATATTTTTTTAACATAGTATTTTCAAACAATTTTCCAATCTCCTCAGTTTCACTTTTAAGCATTGTAGTTTGATTAGCAACGCCTACTCTCTCAAGATGAATATCAGGATCAAATCCTTTTGAGAAGGCTTTAGAGAACTTTTGTAAGAAATGATCTCTATCTCCATTCCCAAGAATATAATTTGAGACATATTCTGCTTCTGCCAGATCAAATACTACTAAATAGTTTCCAGCAAAAGATCTAGTAGCAAGAGTTTCTTCATGCTTATATTTACCATGAATAATAGAAGTAAAAGTATGTTTTTTATGCTTCTCTACCGTATGCCAAACTTTAGATACCCATGGACAAGTTGTATCAATAATATGACATTCTTTTTCATGTAGTAGTTGCATCTCTTGAACTGTTGCTCCAAAAGCTGGCAGGATTACAACATCTCCATGAGAAACAGCAGAAAAATCTTTAATACCATTTTTTGCAGAAATTATCTTAACGTTCATTCTACTTAAATGATTATTTACCGAGGGATTATGAATTATTTCATTAGTCATCCATATAGTTTCTTTTGGATAATGTCTCCTTGTTTCATATGCCATCGCTACAGCTCTCTCTACTCCCCAACAGAATCCAAATGATTTAGCTAATTGAATTTTTAAACGGCCTTCCTGATAAGTAAAATTATTTTCTCTTATAGAAGCTATTAAATTACTCTGATATGATTCTCCTAAAGCTTTTGCACGTTGAGTAGGGGACTCAAATCCTCTTCGGTTATATCTTCCCGAATGTTGTATAGCGTGTTTTACAGCTTGTGTATCCATGTTTAAGATATTACATCATTTTGAATAAAATTAAAGAAACAAAAAAAAACCTGACATACGTCAGGTCTTTTTTAAAGATTTTAATGGTTACCTAGAAGCAAAATCAGGATAAGCCTCCATTCCATGTTCACCAATATCTAAACCTTGAATTTCTTCGGATTCAGAAACTCTGATTCCACCAAACAAGCCACCAATTACTGACCATGCAATCCAACAAGTAATTAAAGACCAAAGAGCATATGCACCAGCACCAAGAGCTTGTACTAATAAGAGATTAATTCCTCCACCATTAAATAAGCCAAGGCCAGAGCCATCTCCCTGAACAGCTGTACCCCACAGTCCAATAACAAGAGTGCCCCATACTCCACAAACTCCATGAACAGAGAATGCACCTACTGGATCATCAATACCAGCAGCATCAATTGCTCCTACAGCAAATACAACGATAATTCCACCGACTAATCCTGCGAACCAAGATCCAGTCAAAGTCATGTCACCACAACCAGCCGTAATACTAACCAAGCCAGCCAAAATTCCATTAATTGTCATAGTAAGATCAGGTTTACCAGAGGTCATTGTTGAAGTAAGGGTAGCTCCAATTGCTCCGCCTGCAGCTGCAAGTGTTGTTGTTACAGCTACATAAGGGACCCATTGATCCATAGCAAGTTGAGAACCAGGATTAAAGCCATACCAGCCAATCCACAGTATTAAAGCCCCGAGTG
Source organism: uncultured Prochlorococcus sp. (assembly GCA_902628235.1). Lineage (GTDB taxonomy): Bacteria > Cyanobacteriota > Cyanobacteriia > PCC-6307 > Cyanobiaceae > Prochlorococcus_A. The sequence continues at coordinate 222,529 of CACOMD010000001.1, forward strand.
TTGCTATAGACATATTATGTCCTGGCATAGCCTGAGGTTTACCATCTTTGAACTTCCCGATTCTTGGTCCAAGAAGCATTGCTCCCACTAAACCTGCCCAAGCACCCACTGAATGAACAATTGAAGAGCCAGCAAAGTCAATGAATCCAAGCGAATCTAGCCATCCCCCGTTCCATTTCCAGCTTCCTGCAACAGGATATATAAATGCTGTAAGAATAAGAGCAAATACTACAAATTCTCCAAACTTTACTCTCTCTGCGACTAAACCAGAAACGATTGTTGCAGCTGTTCCAGCGAAAGCTGCTTGAAATAAGAAATCTACAGTAGGAACTAAGCCTCCATCTGCAACAGTTTCTGGAGTAACTGTTGGATCGAAAAACAAACCATTAAAGAAAAGCCAGCCATCTATAAAACTGCCTCCGTACATTAATGAATATCCAATAAACCAATATGAAGTTACAGCAAGCGCAAAAACGAAAAGGTTCTTGGCAAGAATATTCACAGCGTTTTTAGATCTGCACATACCGGCTTCAACCATTGCGAAACCTGCATTCATGAAGATTACTAAAATAGTTGCAATAAGTAACCATAAGTTATTAGCAAGAAAAGCTGCATTTAATTCAGGTAGTTCATTAGCATGAGCTGATAAATTAAAAACACCTAAGCCAAATAAAGCTAAAGGAACAGTTGCAAGCCACATCATTGAGCGATTTGAACTGAATCCACGGATACTCCTCAAAAGGAGGATTGGGCCATCTGCAAGACTTGCTTCTTGCAATTTAGACCTAGTACGCCTTGGAGGCGTTTGCATAGCAGTGGTCATAAAATTCTAATTAATAATAGAAACAGAACTTCTGCTTCATAAATATAATTTTGAACATTATTTCTACTAGTAACTGGTATTAGTTTATACATTTTTGAAATTTAATTAAAATTATATGCTGTTCTTAATTAATAAATAATTAATATATTTAATAAATTGATTTTCAATCTTTATCCCCTAAGACAGGTACAATTTTATCCCAATTAATATGATCTCTATAGAAATTTAAGCAACATGGAATCACAATTAAACCCAACTTTAAAGATTGCCGAAAAAGTTCTCCATATATAGGATCTTCCTCATCTCCTGATGTAAAATAATCAACATCATTTCTTGTAATACAAGGAATCATTATTGCCTTTGATTTCGGAATAATGGACATTAAATCTTTTAAATGTTTTTGCCCTCTCAAGGTTACAGTATCTGGAAAAAGTGCATTATTTTTTTTTATTAAAGTTGTATTCTTAACTTCAATATAAATATTCCTATTATCAGGATTTGATGATTTTGGAGTTAATAAGAAATCAATCCTACTCTTATTATCCTTACCATAGATTTTTTCTGATTTAATTGAATCTATCTCACCAATTATTTCTTTTAAAAAATTTTTTTCAATAACATTTTTTATTAATTTATTCGCAAGCAAAGTATTTATCCCTATCCATATTTGATCATTTTTATAATTAGTAACTTGAACTTGTTCCCACGTCCATTCAAGTTTTCTTGTAGGAGAGGGACAGTATTTAACTCTTACTCGAGAATTTTTTGTCAACAACCCCTTCATTGGCCCAGTATTAGGGCAATGTGCTGTTATTTTCCTTCCATCATCTAAACAAATATCTGCAAGAAATCTTTTATAACGTTTAATTAACGTTCCCTCTTCTAATGGGTCAAATTCAAGTAATAATTTATTCATCTTTGAAAATAAATAATAAATTTATATAATCAAATAAAAAATTTAATATAGTATTTTATTAATTTTAATGTATTCTTTTCTCAAAAATAATATATTTTCTATTTCTTTAGGGACTACTCTTAGTAAATTTGCTGGATTTTTAAGACAAATATTTATAGCTGCGCTATTTGGGGTTGGATTCGCTTATGACGCTTACAACTATGCATACATAATTCCAGGATTTTTCATAATTATAATAAGTGGAATAAATGGACCACTGCATAATTCTATAGTTACAGTTTTGACACCTATAGAAGGGAATAAAGCAAGTGAAATCCTACAAAATATCAGTTTAAAAATAATATTCTTATTATTTATTATTGCATTACTGATTTTTCTTAACGCAGAATTAATAATTAATATACTTGGGCCAAATCTAGACAATGAAACAAAATTTATCGCCGCAAAGCAACTAAGGATCTTATCTCCTTGTATCCCATTATCAGGTTTTAATGGATTAAGTTATGGTGCTTTAAATACTAAAAATAAATTTTTCACATCAAGTATTAGTCCAATAATTGTGAGTATAGTCACAATCGCATTTATTATTATCTACTGGCTATTTAACTTAAAAAATCAAATTTTCAATAATCTTTTTTACTCGGAATTACTTTCTCTTGCGACTTTAGCTGGCACCTTTATTCAAACAATTATTCAAATTTACGAAACTCATAAGATTGGCTTAATCAAATTTAAAAGTAAATTTAGAAAAAGTTTTTCAGAGGAAAATAGAATTTTAAAATTAATAATTCCTGCATCTTTTTCTTCTGGACTTGGACAAATTAATGTCTTTATTGATATGTTTTTTGCATCTAGTTTTAAAGGAGCGGCTTCAGGATTAGCTTATGGAAATTTTCTTATTCAGGCACCTTTAGGTATTTTATCTAATGCACTTATTCTACCTTTACTTCCAAAATTTTCTGAATTAATTAATAAAAAAAACAATCAGAAATTAAATAAAATTTTGATTACGAGTATCGAATATTGCTTATTAGCAACATTCTTAATGACAGGATTTTTTATATGTTTTAACGATCTATTAATTGATTTAGTTTTTCAAAGAGGTGCTTTTAATGTTCAATCTTCATTTTTAGTAAAGAATATATTAATAGCATATGCTTTAGGCTTACCAGCCTATCTTTTTAGGGATTTATTAATAAGAGTATATTATTTGATTGAAGAAACTAGCTTACCTTTTAAATTATCTATATATGGAATAGGTCTTAATTTTTTGTGTGATTGGACGCTTATTGGAGCTCCTATTCCTAGATCGGGGAATCTTTTACCTTTCAATTTTGGAGTTGCTGGTCTTGTTATTTCATCAGGAATTGTAAATCTTATTATTTGTATAATCTTATCTATAAGACTAAAAAATTTTATCAAGCCACTTCCTCATAAAATATTAATAAGGAAAACCTTATTAATATTTATAGCCTGCATTTTTTCAATACTTATTTCTCACAATATCTTTAATGACTATGATCCCAGCATTAATGAATTCGTTAAGATTTTTATGATTTGTATAGGAAGTACTATTTATTTTTCTCTTTATTTCTTATTAACTAAATTTTTTAAAGTTAATAAATTAGAACTAACATTTTTAAAGTAAATCTTTCAAATAAAATCCCCTAATAGATTTTCTAAATCTTGTTTTTGTGAAGCGATAATAAATTTTGAAAGAGCTATTTTTGTAGAGCCATCACCGATAGATACCTCAACTGATTCCAAAGCAATGTCAACAGTATTTTTTATTCCCTTTGAAATATTGCTCAAGCATTCAATAGCTAATTTCCTAGCTAAACCTGCATCACCTAAATAAAGATTCCAATTCTCTATTTTTATACAAATTGTTTCTGAAATTAAATTTTCTAAATCACTAATTGAATGATTATTTGAATTCATAAAAAAATTTAGTCTATTAATCATTTAAGGATAATTAATTTAAATGGTATTTGAAATTTATATATTTTTTTAAAAGTTAGCTTTAGATAATTGAGGCAAGGAGTAATTTTTTCATACGATTAAGTTAAGTCATATTAAATAAATTAAATATTCTTTAAGATTGAATTGTTAATAATAGATATTTAATATCAAATTTTAGTTGACTAAGAGACCCAAGAACAGTGATATTACATAAGTGTGCGCCTGTAGCTCAGTGGATTAGAGCATCTGACTACGGATCAGAGTGTCGGGAGTTCGAATCTCTCCAGGCGCGTAAATCAACTATAGAAATAATTTTTTTATATTTTTTTTTAAAATTTCTACTATATTTAATTTAATATAAATAAAACAATGAGTCTTATCAACAAATTAGAGGTAAGTGATCCAGTAATTTCAAATTTAATTAATAAAGAAAAACAACGTCAACAAAGTCACCTTGAATTAATCGCCAGTGAAAATTTTACTTCATTAGCTGTAATGGAAGCTCAAGGTTCAGTCCTTACTAATAAATATGCAGAGGGGTTACCAAACAAAAGATATTACGGTGGTTGTGAATTTGTTGATGAAATTGAAGAACTAGCCATCACCAGAGCAAAAAAATTGTTTGATGCTGATTGGGCTAATGTACAGCCTCATAGTGGAGCACAAGCCAACACAGCCGTATTTTTAAGTTTAATCAATCCTGGCGATGCAATATTAGGGATGGATTTATCTCATGGGGGCCATCTAACTCATGGTTCACCCGTGAACATGAGTGGGAAATGGTTTAAATCTTTTCACTATGGCGTTGATAAGGAAACGAGTCGTCTGAATTTTGATGAGATTAGAAAGATTGCTATTGAAAAGAAACCAAAATTAATCATTTGTGGCTATTCTGCCTACCCTAGAACTATAGATTTTTTAGAGTTTCGAAAAATAGCAGATGAAGTCGGAGCTTATTTAATGGCTGATATTGCTCATATAGCTGGATTAGTAGCAAGTAAATTGCATCCCAATCCTATTCCTCACTGTGATGTAGTTACAACCACGACCCATAAGACTTTAAGAGGTCCTAGAGGAGGGTTGATTCTATGTAAAGATAAAGAATTTGGTAAGAGATTCGACAAAGCAGTTTTCCCTGGAACACAAGGCGGTCCCTTAGAACACGTTATTGCAGCTAAAGCAGTCGCTTTTGGTGAAGCATTAGAACCTGATTTTAGAGAATACTCAAAAAAAATTATTGCTAATGCAAAAGTCTTGGCCAAAACCCTTAATGAAAAGGGAATAAATATTGTCAGCGGAGGAACTGACAATCATATTGTATTACTAGACTTAAGAAGCATTGGTATGACTGGGAAAGTTGCAGATTTATTAGTTAGCGAAGTTAACATAACAGCAAATAAAAATACTGTTCCGTATGATCCCGAATCACCATTTGTCACAAGTGGATTGAGATTAGGAACAGCAGCTTTAACGACGAGGGGTTTTGATGAAAAAGCTTTTGTTGAGATTGGGAATATAATCGCTGATCGTTTAAAAAATCCTGAAGATTTATCTATTGAGGAAAGATGTAAAGAAAGAGTTAAAAAGTTATGTGAGTTTTTCCCTCTTTATGAACATAAACTTGAACCATCCATCAAATAAAGATCATAATAAAGGAGTAGAAATTCTCTCGATTGGAACGGAGTTACTTCTTGGAAATATTGTTAATACAAATGCAAGATGGATAGCAGAGCAATTATCAGCTTTAGGTTTAAATCACTTTAGACAAACTACCATAGGTGATAATTCTGAAAGGCTTTCTCTATTAATTAAAGAGATATCAAAAAGAAGTAATTTGTTAATAACTACAGGAGGTCTTGGACCAACTCCAGATGATTTAACAACAGAATCAATTGCTAATGCTTTTAATCAAGAACTTATTGCAAGAGAACCTATTTGGGAAGAAATAAAAAAGAAACTACGTAACAAGAAATCACATAAAGAAAACTTGAATTTAAAAAAACAATGTTTCTTCCCAGAAGATGCTCAAATAATTAATAATCCTAAAGGAACTGCACCTGGAATGATATGGCAGCCAAAAGAAAATTTTACAATTCTAACTTTCCCAGGAGTACCAGATGAAATGAAAGCAATGTGGGAAGAAAGTGCTTGTAAGTTTATTAAAACTAATTTTTCAGATGGGAATATATTTTTTTCAAATACATTAAAATTAACGAATATTGGAGAAGCGACAGTTTCAGAAAAAATCAAAAATCTTCTTGATTTAAAAAATCCAACAGTTGCTCCCTATGCAAGCTTAGAAGAAGTAAAACTAAGAATAACAACTAAAGCTAAAAATTTATCTGAAGCTAAATATTTAATCAAACCAATCAAAAAAGAACTCTACGAAAAATTTTCTACATATATATTTGGAGAGGATAATGAGAATTTACCAACCATTCTCATAAAGGAATTAATTAAAAGAAATGAATCAATAGTTTTCGCAGAATCATGCACCGGAGGATTACTCTCATCTCAAATAACTTCTGTTGCTGGCTCATCCAAAGTTTTTAAAGGCAGCGTAATAGCATATAGCAATGAAATAAAAAATTTAATATTAAATGTTCCCCAAGAGCTTCTTAATAATTATGGTGCGGTATCTGAGGAGGTAGCAGAATCAATGGCAACCGGTATTAAAAATAAATTTAATTCAGATTGGGCAATTTCTGTAAGTGGTATTGCTGGTCCTAGTGGTGCGAGTGAATTAAAGCCAATAGGTTTAGTCTTTATTGCAATTACAGGGCCAAATAATGAAACATTAAAAATCAAAAAACAATACAATCCTCTAAGGAATAGAAATGAAATTCAGAGACTAAGTGTAAATGACTGTTTAAACAGTCTTCGATTAATCTTATTATCTAATAAGTAGTAATTTTTTGATCGGTGAGTCAAAACACCCTATTTGATAAAGTTTGGGATTTGCACAAAGTTGCTGATCTACCTGGAGGATCATCCCAAGTTTTTATTGGTTTACATCTTATTCACGAAGTTACAAGCCCACAGGCTTTTGGTGCCCTAAAGGATAAAAATTTAAAAGTTAAATTCCCCTCTAGGACTATTGCGACAGTAGACCATATTGTTCCAACAGATAATCAAAGTAGGCCATTCAAGGATAATTTAGCTGAACAAATGATTGAAGCCCTTGAAAAGAATTGTAAAAAACATAAAATAAAATTTTTTAATATCGGCAGTGGTAGTCAAGGGATTGTACATGTTGTAGCTCCCGAACTTGGTCTTACTCAGCCTGGAATGACAATTGCCTGCGGAGACTCACACACATCTACTCATGGAGCTTTTGGATCAATTGCATTTGGGATTGGGACTAGTCAAGTTCGAGATGTTCTAGCAAGTCAAACACTTGCGATGAATAAATTAAAAGTTAGACAAATATGGTGCAAGAATAAACTATCCGATGGAGTATTTGCTAAGGATTTAGTACTTCATATAATTAATAAACTTGGTGTTAAAGCTGGCGTAGGTTATGCATATGAATTTTCAGGTCCTGCGATCCATTTACTATCGATGGAAGAGCGAATGACTATTTGTAATATGTCGATTGAGGGAGGAGCTAGATGTGGTTATATTAATCCAGACAAAATTACTTTTAACTATATAAAAGAGAGACAATTCGCACCTAAAAATGAAAATTGGCTTAAAGCAGTTACATGGTGGAAATCATTAGCAAGTGAAAAAGATGCTATTTATGATGATGTAGTATCAATCGATGCTTCAAAAGTAGAGCCTACAGTTACATGGGGTATAACACCTGGTCAAAGTATTGGAGTTAGTCAGAAAATCCCAAAATTAAAAGAGCTTAGTGAGGATGATCAATTTATAGCAGGAGAGGCATATGAATATATGGGATTAAATCCTGGGCAAGCAATTAAAAATACACCTATTGATGTTTGTTTTATCGGAAGTTGCACAAATGGAAGAATTAGCGACTTAAGAGTTGCTGCAAAAATTGTACAGAATCATAAAGTATCACCAAATGTTAAAGCTTTTGTTGTCCCAGGATCAGAAAAAGTTGCTAAAGCAGCTATTGAAGAGGGTCTTGATAAGATATTTAAGGAGGCAGGCTTTCAATGGAGAGAGCCAGGTTGTTCAATGTGTTTAGCTATGAATCCTGATAAATTAACAGGCAATCAAGTCAGTGCTAGTTCAAGTAATAGAAATTTCAAGGGAAGGCAAGGATCACCAAGTGGGAGAACTCTTTTAATGAGTCCTGCGATGGTTGCGGCGGCGGCAATAGAAGGAAAAGTAAGTGATGTTAGAGAATTCATAAAAAAATGAAAGAAGAATTTAAACCCCCTAAAGGAAAAATCATTAAAGTATGTGGGAAATGTATTTCATTGGTGGGAGATGATATAGATACAGATAGAATAATTCCCGCAAGATTTCTAAAATGTGTTGACTTTGAGTCTTTAGGAGATGCAGTTTTTGAAGATGATAGAAAAGATTTAATGGGCAAACATCCATTTGACTTAAAGTCCAATCGAAATGCTGTGATACTTCTTGTAAATAGTAATTTTGGATGTGGTTCTAGTAGAGAACATGCACCTCAAGCACTAATGCGCTGGGGTATTAAAGCAATTATTGGAGAAAGTTTTGCAGAGATTTTCTATAGTAATTGCATTGCAATTGGAATACCATGTTTTACTTTGGCAAAAAAAGATATTAAACCTTTACAGGTTAGAGCAGATACAGGAAATTTATTTTTTGATATTGATATAAAAAATGTTATTGCAATAGAGGGATCTACAAAACACAAGTTGCAGCTGAAAGAATCTTCAAAAAATATGTTTTTAACAGGGGAATGGGATGCTACCTCAACACTTTTAAGCAACATTAAACTAATAGAAAGCAAAATGGATAACTTACCCTATATAAATTTAAACAACTAATTATTTACTTAAATCCATTTAAAGTGAAATTTATTCCTCCAGCTTGATTATATGGCTGATAAAAAATTCCAAAACTATAAGATCTTTTTTTGAAATTCATTGCAATTCTTGAATAAATAAATTCCCCATAATCATCTGAATCTTTATCTAAATTCAAGGTACCTTGAGTTTTAATTAACCAGGATCCAATTAGATGTTGATCAAAGTTTAAATCAACTATAAAATCCTCTGATACCTGATCAAATTTAAAGATACTTTTGCCACTTTTAAATTTATAAAATGGCAGAATACTTAGTCGTGTGTAATCAAAAAAATCTTTTTTGAAATTACCCATTACAATTTCAGGACCTAATCCAACTCCAAAATACTTTTGAGAATTACCATCTTTATATAAATTATAATTTGCAGAAATCTTAGAACTTATAAACACGCCTTGTTTGATTGGTTCTGGAATATATTCAAATGATTTATCTACATATTCCGAATCAAATTTTTTTTCATATACTGCTGTTCTTTGCTTTAATTGATAACTTACGCTTCCTTTATAGCCTTCAGCAAAATCAGTAGAATTTAAAGCTTCAGCTTTATAATTTCCAAAACCGAAAGTAATATTTTGATTTTTTTCGACTGAACCATTTTCCCAAGACTTTGCGTGATCTAATTGCCAACCATACGCATTATAAATTTCCGATTCTCCAATAGAACCATTCCAAATACGCTCTCTATATGCTCCAAATATTCTATTTACAAAAGCGGTATTAAAAAAATTAATTTCTTTACTTAACTCTGCTTTAGTTCTAAATGCATTTGCAAACTTTTCTAAATCAAAAGAGTTTAATTCCTTGGTGATTTTAAAATCCCAATTTTGAATATTTCCTTCAATACCAGATCTTAAAGCAAAATAATCTGATAATGAAATATTTCTATTAACTCTAGGAGAATTTAATGAATAATTCCTTTTAACAAAACTTTTTGTCTTACCTTTTAAAGTTCTTTGAATCAGAAATTGAGGCTCAATATTTAAAAACAAATCATTTTTAATTTTGATTGGATTAAGTTTTCTTCCGATAAAAAATCCATCTTTATTTAATTTGTCATAACCAATATTATATTTATTTTGAAAAGCGAAGGGATTTTGTGAGTCTTTAAAAATCGTTCGATCTCCAACCCAGAATGGGATAGAAGTTTTGTCTTGAAAAATCAAATTATTTATTTTTGATTTAAACCTCAATTTTTCTTTATAAGGATAAACTTTAAGTTCGTTAAATTCTAGTTTAATTTGATTGGTTTCAAGCAAATCATTAGTTAAAAATGCTTGTTTTGTTGACCATTCATTTTGATCAACATTCAATGAATCTGCTGAGAGAATCCAATTGGCTACTTTATCAGGGGTAAAAACAACTTTATCTTTTGATATTCTTTGGGAAGTTGATAGAATTTTTTCATGGATACTTTTTGACTGAAAATCAAAATCTGAAATAATAGATTCAGAATTAATTAATCCTTTAACATTTTTAAAATTACCTTTCTTTTTAACAAAATCATATTCAACTATATCTGCTTGAAATATTTGATTATTAATTTTTAAATAGATATTCCCCTTAGCTTTAGCTAGTTTAGTTTTTTTGTTATATGTGAGGCTATCTGCTTTTAAAATATTATTTTTAAATTTAATAACTACATCACCTTCTGCATATAAAATATTATTTTTTTCTGATTGTACTTCAGACTCAATCGATAACTCATTTACTTCTGAGTTTATATTTTTATCGATACTTTTTTTTTGAATATTATCAGAGTTTATTTTATCAGTATTTTCGAAGTTCGATAAAAGTTTATTTTTTGCATAGTATTTTGAATTTAAAAAATTATTTTTCTCACTAAATCTATTATTTTTATATATTGTTGAACTGTTTACTAAAGTAGATGAATAAACATCACTTATGGGAATTAATATATTTGGAAAAGTTAAAAAAACAAATATAATTTTTTGAATTTGAAAATTATTCAAAATATTTTATTAATTAAATTTAAAATTTAATCTTGAGGGCTTTCTAAGTCTTTCCTATTTGGTGTTCTTGTAGGGTCACTGGCAAGGAATCCAAATAAGAATATTCCTACGAAAAAGAAAACAATCGTATAGACAGAAATTTTTAGAGCAAGCATGAAATTAACGGTTCTTCTAATTTATCTTATTAAATTTATATTTAATTGAAGAGAAAATGGTTAAATTGTGAAATTTTGGTAAATTTTGAAATACTTTTGAATTTAAAGGATTATTTTCTAATCATCATGTTCATCCCAAGGGTCAGTCAATTTAGCAGATTTTGGACCAAAAGCTCTAAAAAATCCAAAAGCTGTAAGCCCGAGTAAAATTATGAATAGAGATATACCTATAGAAACAGCAGGATCAGGAGTAGATGATAAAGATTGCATCAATTTTGATAAGTTTGTAAACAAATTACGTTAAACATCTAATACAATAACGAAATAATATTGAATTTAGGAAATTTTCACTATGGGACAAAAAACTGCACTAGGAAGTTTATTAAAAGCGATTGGTAATTCTGGCCAAGGTAAAGTTGTTCCTGGCTGGGGAGCTGTACCTGTGATGACAATAATTGGTGTATTTCTTTTAATCTTCCTAGTTATTCTTCTTCAGATCTATAATCAATCATTACTCCTACAAGGATTTTCTGTAGACTGGAATGGGAATTAAATTCAAACAATAAATAACTTTATTTGCAATTTTTTAATATACATACTCATTTATGCCTAATAATCTTGAATTGGATTAAGAATTAATGAGTAGTTACAGTGAAAAATTTATCATTGGCTTAGGTAATCCTGGGAAAAAATATGATAATAATAGACACAATGTTGGTTTTCTTTTCATTCAAAAATTTGTAGAAAATCATAGTTCAAACTTTGTATTGAAAAATAAGCTTAAGTGTAATTATGCTGAATTTATATTTGATTCTGTTGTTTATAAAATGTTTATGCCTACTACTTTTATGAACAATAGTGGAGAAGCAGTTAGATCGATAATTGATTGGTACAAAGTAGATAAGGATAAACTGATAATAGTTGTGGATGATATTGATATCCCTCTAGGTAAGATTAGAGCAAGGAAAAAAGGAAGTTCAGGAGGTCATAATGGCTTAAAAAGTATTATCAATCATTTAAATTCTAAAGAATTCTTAAGAATCAGAATAGGTATAGGATCTCCTCCAATAATCGAGAATGATAAAAAATTTAATACCATATCACATGTGTTAGGAAATTTTTCTAAACCAGAAAAATTAATTTTAAATAAAATTTTTTGTCAAATTATCGATTCATTGCAAAAATTAAATGATCATAATGAAAATTCGATCATATGCGAATTAAATTCTTTTAATATTAATGAAATCTAAACCAGAGACTATAGTTTACGTTAGCATAAAAGAATACAACTTTAACCGAAGGGAATTGAAAGGTTTTGTGGAAGCTAGTGACTTTCAATGGAATTTCACTTGGTCTTTTACAAAAGGCAAATTATTTGTTAGTCCACCTTTGGGAAGAGCTTTAATAGAGGATTCATTATTAAGATTTTTAATAAAAAAAGATTATGAATTAGAGTCTGGAAGCAACTATAAATTTACTGTTTCATCCAAGTTTTAGATAAGCGATCACAATTTAAAGTAAATTTGCAATTAAGATGATCTTCCAATATAACTAATGCAGAGATTGCATCTAAGTTAATATTTTGTAAAAAAACATCTCTTGGTAAAAACCTTCTAATTCCTTTAATTGGGAAAATCTCGAAGTATCTTTGCCGAGATCTATAAGTAGTATTTTTTTCTTCAACAATAGTTAAATTATTTTCTAAAAAAATTAATGATTTAATATGATGATTACTTGTTGTACCATTGCCAATTATTACTTTTATATTTTTATCTGTTCCTATAAAAGTTTTTATATTTTGAACCAAATATCTACTATCAATAACTAACGCTTTTAGAACTCTCTTACTTTTAAAATCAGCAAAAATTAAACCGCATTTACATTTTCCAGGATCAATAGATATATATTTTGTCATTATAGGAGCTTAGAAACTTTTAACTCTACAATTATTGGTTGAGCAGTTTTACTATCCCTTAATGAAACAACTTCAAATTCAAAATCAAAACCTTTATTTTTTCCAATAAAACTTTGTAATTTTTTCACTGAATCACTTTTTAGCTTTATTTCATTAACAAGAGAACCTCGTCTTTTAGCTTCTGCCAGTGATGAAGCAAGTAGTAAATTTATTGTATTTTTAAGATCTTTAATATTATTATTTTTATTAATGAAAGAATTTTTAGATATGATTTCATCTTTTAAAACAATAGTCTTATTTTCTATTAATTCAGGAAAAGCATAAACATAATTTTCTCCCTCTAAAACATTTCGAACAGATTTAATATTAATTATCCAATCACCTCCATTTCTGATCGTTTTCTTCAATTCATCGATGTGGTTTTTACGAAGCAACAATATTCTTCTAGGCTCTTTTAGTTTTGGATTCACTTGTTCTTGAGTAATACTATTCGCATTTTTAATGATATTTTGCATTTGTGAATCAATTTTATTTTTTTTATCTTTGTCTATTTCAGCAATAAATATAGATTGACCACTACTTATTACAACTTTTCCACTTCTTAAAGCAATAATATTACTCTCTAATTTTGTCAGCTCTTTTTCTTTTTTAATTATCTTATCTTCTAAGGTTTCTCTTTCTGATTTTAATGACAACAAAAGTTTTCTACTCTCCTGCAATTTTTTTTGCAGATCGCCTAATCGAAAAAGGCCAACTCTAAGCTGACTATTTACTAATAATATTAAAGATATTGATGAGGCACTGATAAAACTTCCAGTAATAATAGTAATTAATGTAGCAGTTTTTCTAGGTCTTAATTTAAAGATACTAAATCTTGCTTTACCAATTTTTGTTCCTAGTAAATCACCAAAGGAGGATACTAACCCTCCAAGTAAAAGTAAGAAAATAATTAAGAGCCAACCAGACACAAATTGTTATTCATCCTATTTTTTATAATAATATAGCCATTAATAAATCAATTAAATCTTTTAGCAAGGGCAATTGGATCAAATACTGTAATTTTTTTTCTATCTATATTTAATAGTCCAGAATCTTTTAGATCTCCTAATAGTCTCGTAATAGTAACTCTTGTAGAACCTATTGCTTCAGCTATAGCTTGATGTGAGAGCTTCAAATCAATAGTAATTCCCTTTTCTCCAGCGACTCCAAAGTCTCTACATAAAACCATCAAAAAACTAACCAATCTTGATGACATATCCCTATGAGTCAGAGTTTCTATCATTGATTCTGTCTGCAGAATCCTACTTGATAATCCTTGCAAAAGTAATAATCCGACAGATGCATCAGCTTCAATTGCTCTTAAAACAGAATTAGCAGGAGCAGTTATCATTTCAACTCTTGTAAAAGCAATAGAATGATAAAAACGGTCAGATCTATGCCCAGTGAGCAGTGAAAGAACCCCAAATACACTATTTTCTCTTAGTAAAGCAACGGTAATCTCATCTCCTGTCTCATAAACTCTGGATAAACGCACTGCTCCTCGTCTGACAATATAGACTCTTTCTGCTGGATCGCCAGGGAAAAATATTGTTTTTGACCTTTCAACCATCTCAGTATTAGCACCATCTAATCCCTTAAAAACTTCCATTAAAGTTTTATTGATGGGGAAACGTTCTCCAACGGAATTAGTTGTCTTCTTGCCGCTTGATTGTGAAGTTAGGCGACTAAACCCACTATTGGTTGGAATCATAGTTTTTCTGAATATAAAGAAGTTATAGAGAAGCGAAAAAAAATCTTGTATCAACAGTAACCATTTTAGGTTTTTATCTAAAGTTTTATTCTTTTAAGTAAAATTACACTATATGCAGTGCCTATAAATTCAAATTATACTTTATATAGTCTAAGCTTGAAAATAATGGTTGTTAGTGGTTCAACAAACTTATCAAGAAATAAGAATGATTTTATCAACTTTACTGTCCAAGAAAGTTCTGACAGTAAAGTCAAAAGGATAAAACAAAATGGTCAAATTCAAATTTATCAATCCTCTTATAGGGGGAGTTATTCTACGATAATTCGAGATTGCATAAGGAACGCAGCTCTAGGAAGAAGAGTATTACTAGTTCAATTAATGAAAGGCGGAGTTAAACAAGGGGTTTTAAACCCAGTAAGCTTATGTGATAATCTTTTATGGATAAGATCATCAGATTCTTATGATCAATATGATTATCAGAGTATATCCAATGACGATAATATAAAAAATTCAATAAAAAACTCTACTATTGAATTATGGGAATTTTGCAAAAAACAATTATCATCAGGGAAACAAGATCAAGTAATCCTAGATGAGATTTTCCGCGCTGTGGAGTTGGGCATGATTCAAGAAGATGATTTAATTTCAGCACTTGAAGACAGATTTATCTCTGGAGATGTAATCCTAACAGGAACGAAAATTCCAAAAAAATTCTTATTAATGGCTGATCAAGTTACTGAACTTCGCTCGTAAAAATTATGCTCAAAAATGACATTTGGATTTCTGAACAAGCTTCCAAAGGAATGCTAAATCCTTTTCAATCAAAATTAATTAGACATCTAGATCCTAAACAAAAACAGAAAGCAGTTCTAAGTTATGGTTGTTCCTCATATGGTTATGATTTAAGACTATCATCTAAGGAATTTCTCATTTTTAGACACGTACCGGGGACAGTAATGAACCCAAAAAATTTCAATCCTAAAAATTTAGAAAGAACACCATTGCATAATGATAAAGATGGAGATTATTTTATTCTACCGGCTCACTCATATGGATTAGGTGTAGCTTTAGAGAGAATGAGAGTCCCTGAAAACATCACTGTAATCTGTCTTGGTAAAAGTACTTATGCACGTTTAGGGATTATCGTTAATACAACTCCAGCAGAAGCTGGCTGGGAAGGTCATCTCACTCTTGAATTTAGTAATAGTTCTGGTGCTGATTGTCGCATTTATGCTAATGAAGGAATTTGTCAAATACTTTTTTTTGAAGGTGATCCATGTGAAACTACTTATAACGATCGAAAAGGTAAATATCAAAATCAACAAGAAGAAGTTACTTTAGCAAAAATTTAATATGCAAAATGTTCAACTACTATCAATAACACCTGAGGCTGAAAAAACTATGGCATACATTGCCAGAGTAAGTAATCCCAAGAACCAGGACAATCAAGACTTCTCAAGATTACTAAGTTACTGTATTAAAAATGAGCATTGGAGTGTATTTGAACAGTCTTTTATGACCCTGCAAATAGAGACCAATAGAGGTATCGCAGCCCAAATACTGAGACATAGATCATTTACCTTTCAAGAATTTTCTCAAAGATATGCTGATAGCTCACAATTAGGTTATATTCCAATCCCAGAACTTAGAAGACAAGATGTTAAAAATAGGCAGAATTCTATTTCAGATTTGCCTGAAGAACTTAAAAATAAATACATCAATAAAATTAAAGAAAATTTTAAGAAAACGTCAGATCTATATGAAGAAATGCTGGAAGCAGGTATAGCTAAGGAATGTGCAAGATTTATTTTGCCTCTAGCCACTCCAACAAGAATCTATATGACAGGATCATGCCGTTCATGGATACATTATGTAAAGTTGAGATCGGCTAATGGTACCCAAGAAGAACATAAGCAAATTGCTTTAAATTGCAGAAAAATCTTTAAAGAAAATTTCCCAATTGTATCAAAAGCCTTAGATTGGTAAGCTTAATTATTAATTTGGTAATTACTAAAGTCATGATTTTTAAGAAAAAGCTTTCTTAAAGATTAATTTTCTTTTCTTATCGTCTTACAAGTAAATAATTTATAGAGTCTTTTAAAGTTTTTTCTTCCTGAAGGCCAGTAAAAGTTGCCTTTAAATTTGAATTAGAATCTATAAAATTAATTTGAGGTATTCCATTTACTTTAAATTGTTTAACGAATTTATCCCATTTGGGATTATCAACGTTCAAGAAAACAAAATTTATTTCATTGTCAAAATCTTTTTTCAGTTCTGTCACTTCTGGCGCCATCTCCTTACATATTTCACACCATTCTGCATAAAATTCTAGATAAGTAGGCTTGCCATTAGTGAATGCTATTTCTGGATTCATCGATAAATTTGCAAAATTTCTTAACTGTAAAGTAGATTTAAAAATTGTATTTTTAAAAATTAATATAAAAGCAATTAAAAAAAGTGCAAACAAAGCGTACATGATTTTTTGAAATTGATTTGATGAATAATTATTTTTGGATTCCATAATTTTGTGTTTTAAGTATTGAAATTTCTAATAAAGAAAATTGATAAAAGGATACTATACTGATACTATGTTTAGATCAATTAAAAGAAGATTTTAACTATAAAATTAATTAAAATATGAATGCAATCTTTGGAACTGATGGAATTAGAGGTATTTTTAACAAAGAAATCACGTCCGATCTTGCACAAAAGATAGGTTATGCCTTTGGAATCATTAACAATAATACAAATAAAGTTTTAATTGGTAGAGACACAAGAGTTAGTGGAGGTATATTATTAGAAGCCTTATCAAGTGGATTAAATAAGTCTGGAAAAGAAGTAATTGATATAGGTATTTGCCCAACACCAGCAATACCATTTCTAATTAAGCATTTTAAAATTTATACAGGGATTATGATATCAGCTAGTCACAATCCTCCTGAATATAATGGAATCAAAATTTTTGATCATTGTGGTCGTAAATTAAATAAAAAAAAAGAGATAGAAATCGAAAGTTATTTAAGCAAAATTAATTCAAATTTAATCTTTAAAAAACAAACCAAAATTATACAAAAATTTGATCTTTTAGAAATATATAAACAAAGTTTAATTGAATCTATAGGAAATAATAATCTTAATGGAATGAAAATAATATTGGATACGTGTCATGGATCTGCCTCAGTCTTTGCAGAAAGTGTATTTAAGCAATTAGGTGCAAATATTAATATTATCAATAGTAGTATTGACGGATCAAAAATAAATGTCAAATGTGGTTCAACATGTCTTGATCCTTTAAAAAAAGCGATAAATGAATTTAATGCTGAAATAGGGTTTAGCTTTGATGGAGATGCTGATAGAGTTATAGGAGTAGATTCAGAAGAAAATATTCTTGATGGAGATCATATTTTATTTCTATGGGGCCGAGAACTTATGAGAGAAAAAATTTTATCAAGAAATTTATTAATTACAACCGTAATGTCAAATTTAGGATTTGAAAAAGCATGGAATGAGCTTGGTGGCTTTTTAATTAGAACGCCAGTTGGAGACAGCTTTATATATAAAGGAATTGAAAAACAAAAGGCAGATTTAGGAGGTGAACAATCTGGACATATTCTCTCAAAAATAAATAATTTCTCAGGAGATGGGGTACTGACTGCTATTCAAATAGCCAATTTATGTAGAAAGAAAAATATAACTTTAAAAAATTTATTAAAAACTAGCTTTAAAGGTTTTCCACAAAAACTGACTAATATAAAACTAAGAACAAATGATAAGAATTTCAAAGATTTAATTGAAGATAATATGAATAAATTAATAAAAGATAAATTAGATGAGATATCAGAACCATGCAGAGTTTTTGCTAGAAATAGTGGAACAGAATCCGTTTTAAGAATTTTAGTAGAAGCAGAAAATAAAAATCTTGTTGAGCATATTTCAATGGAAATGACAAATATTGCTGAAAAAATAATTAAAAAATAAAATATAATATTAAATTTTTTTATATAGTATCTCAAAAACTTTTAGTTTTTTTTCACTAACATAATTCTCTCGATTAGTTTTTAAATTTATAGGATTATAAGAATTTAATATTTCACTATCTTGATATCTATAAGGAATAAAAAATTTGGAGTCGATTATAGTCATATCCATATATTCAAAAAGTTCCTCAACATCAGTTTTGATTGAAATAAACCCTCCATTTGCCATTAGACGAGAAATTTTTTGAATTAACTGAGGTTGTATTATTCTTCTTTTATGATGTTTTTTTTTAAACCAAGGATCTGGGAAATTAAAAGAAACGCTTGATAATGCATTAACCGGGAATTTACCAATACAGTCTTCAATTAAATATTCAGCGTTACCGAATGCAAAGAATAAATTATCTATAGATTTATTCTTTAATTTTAATTTTGATTTATTGACCAATTTTTCTCTAATTTCTACCCCCATATAATTCCAATTCTTATTATGGTTGGCCAAGTTAATTAAGAAATCACCTGCGCCGCAACCAACATCTAAATGCAGAGGCATAGTATGATTATCAAAAATCTCCTCAAGTGGCGGAAGAGGTTCCACATAATTAAAAACATTACTTAATGGGTTGACATGCTGTCGCATTTTTATTTCCTCATCATTTAGGATTAAAAAATAAAAAGTAATTTTTCATTTTAAAGATTTAATTTCTGATTTATACCCAACTATAAAAATAAATATTACAGTTATTGACGATTGAGGTTTAATATTAAAGTATGTTAATAAGAAAGAATTTTGATCTTTATTAATGAATTTTCTGCTTGGATCACATTTCAATTATCTGCAATTTTTATATTAGGAATACCTTTATCAATTTTTATATGGTCAATTAAGAAGAAAAACAAAGCTATTGAGAAGTTGTTAAAAACATATTGGAAGGTTTCAATACTATTTTTCATTAGCCTTATATTATTTATCGGAGGTGTAAATTTTTCATTTTTAACATTAATAATTTCTACTTTTTTAATGACCATTTGTATTTGGTTATGGACTGATATAAATAGAGAATTGAAAGGCTATAAATTGACAAATGCGCTTGTTACATTAACAAAAGCTTGGAGATGGGCATTAACTTTCATATCTATTAGTTTTTTAGTTCATGCTTTTCAAGATTTCTCCTGTCTTAATTCAATTAATAGTTCTGAATGTTTAAAGTGGTCTGAACCATCAAAGAATTTATCTCAAATAATAAATCAATTATTTAATTTTTTATTTGGTGCAAATTTTACAGAATCAATTGCAAAATTCATAGGATTATTTGCATTATTAATTTATATGTTAGGACTATTTCAATGGTTTATTATTAAGCTACCAAGATCTGGAAGAAATTCAGGTTTTTCAAATTATGGAGAATATTAGTTATTTAGAAATTAGTAAAAATATGCTTAAGTAGTTATGAATGAATTTTATAATTAAAATAAAATATCAACGAAAAAGAAAAGATTGGCTAGGATTTTGATTAGGAAATTATTTAATATATCAAAAGATATAAATGCATGATCCCAATATTGAAAATAATATAGTACTTACAACATTACCGATTAAAACTCCAACCAATAATAGTATTAATTTGAGATAAATTTAATATATTCCTAAAAATAAATTTTAATAATACTTAAATAATAAGTATTAGTATTAAAAAGTTAACTATTTAATTATTTCAGAACATCTTTTGCATAAATTTGTATTATGCCTTCCTTTTAGTGTAAATTCTTGAAAATGCCAACATCTATCACACTTTATCCCTTTTGCTTTTTGAATTTGAATAATACCAAATTCATTATTAACAGTCAGTAAACTTTCCTCACATGGATTATCAATGAGCGAGAAATTAGAAACAATAAGCCAGTCACCATAACAATCTACTTCTAAATTACCAGAACTCTTAAGCCATATAAGAGCTTCTTCTATTTCTTTTTCCTTAGGCAGAAACATTATTTCTGTTTCAAGAGCTGCTCCAACCTGCTGTTGATTTCTACATCCTTCAATTACTTTATTAATTTCAACTCTTAATTTTCTCAAACTACACATTTTTGATTCAATATTAAGGTTTTTCCAATCAGAGGGTATTGAAGGCCAGCCTCTTTGAAATACTGATTTTTCTTGAACTTTATAGGGTAAATTCTGCCAAATATCCTCTGCCATATGACATAAGACTGGAGAAATAAGAACTGCTAAATTTTCAATTATTTTTGAAAGAACAAATTGACAAGATCTTCTTCTAAATTGGTTTGGAGAGCTAACATATAATCTATCTTTTGCTATATCTAAATAAAAATTTGATAAATCCACTACACAAAAACTTTGCAGAATTTGAAAAAATTTTGCAAATTCATAATTTTCATATGCACAAGTAATTTGCTCAATAACCTCCGCTAATCGATGTAACATCCATTTATCTAAAATAGGTAAATCTTGATTACTTATAATCTGAAGAGAAGGATCATAATCATGTAAGTTACCCAGTAAATATCTAGCCGTATTTCTAACTTTTCTATAAACATCTGATAATTGTTTTAAAATATTAGATCCAATAGGAACATCAACTGTATAATCAACTGAACTTACCCATAGTCTCAAAACATCTGCTCCATATGCCGGATGAGTTTTTTGATTAGCTCCACCATTGATAACAATGTTTGGGTCTACAACATTTCCTAATGATTTACTCATTTTTCTACCATTCTCGTCTAATGCAAATCCATGAGTAAGAACTGTTTTATATGGTGCTTTATTATTTACTGCCACTGAAGTCAATAATGATGATTGAAACCATCCTCTATGTTGATCAGAACCTTCCAAATATAGATCTGCAGGATATTGCATACCTTCTCTTTGTCTGCATACGGCAGCCCAACTAGAACCGGAATCAAACCATACATCCATCGTATCTAAACCTTTTTTCCAGTTTTTTGCATCATTTAAATATTCAGGAGGCAATAATTCTTTTTCATCCCAACTCCACCATATATCAGCGCCATGTTCTTCAAAAAGGTTTTGAATATGATTTAGTGTCGTCTGATTAATAAGTATTTCATTACTATTATTTTTATAAAAAACTGGTATGGGGACGCCCCATGATCTTTGTCTTGAGATACACCAATCTCCTCTTCCTACAATCATAGATTTTATTCTCTTCTTTCCACTATCAGGCAACCAATCTACTTTTTCTATAGATTCAAGAGCTGAAGATCTAAACCCATCTACAGAAGCAAACCATTGTTCAGTGGCTCTAAATATTGTAGGTTTTTTAGTTCTCCAATCATAAGGATATCTATGCTTATAAACTTCCATAAACATAAGGAGATTTTGACTTTCTAAAAATTTAATAATTTCATCGTTTGCATTTTTTAAGACATTAAGATCTTTAAAAATCCCTGCATCATCATTTAAATTTCCTTTTTCATCAACAATACATGTTATTGGGAGTTTATATTTTAATCCTGTGTTGAAATCATCTATTCCATGCCCAGGAGCGGTATGAACAACTCCAGTTCCAGATTCTGTTGTTATGTAATCACCTCCCAAAACTACAGGACAAGATTTGTCCTTTGTTGGATGCTTATATTCAATACCTTCTAATTCAGAACCAGTAATTATAAATAATAATTTAAATTCTTTATTTAATTTTTCTTGAACTATGTCTTGTAAATCTTTGGCAAAAATAAAGATGTTTTCGTTATTATCAGAAGCAACTACATATTTTACTTTGGGATTAACTGCAACAGCTTCGTTGGCAGGTAAAGTCCAAGGTGTAGTTGTCCAAATTAAAATAAAATAATTTCCTGTATTTTCTGAAATATTTTTGTTAATGTTATATTTTTTAAGTTTTGATTCAATATTTTTAGTACAAGACGTAATTCTAAAAGACACATAAACACTTTTTGAAAAATGTTCATCTGGATACTCTAACTCAGCCTCCGCTAAAGCGGTTCTTGAGCTAGGGCTCCAATGGACTGGCTTTAAACCTCTAAATATATAACCTTTCAGAAACATTTTTCCAAATACTTCTATCTGAGCTGATTCATAATTTTTTTTCAAAGTAAGATATGGATTGTCCCAGTCCCCCCAAATAGCCCATCTTTGAAAGCCTTCCATTTGAGAAAAAATTTGTTTTTTTGCATATTCTGTAGCCTTTTGACGAAGTCCCAAGATATCTAAATTTCTTCTTTCTTCACTTTTTAATTTTTGAAGTACTTTTAATTCAATTGGTAAGCCATGACAATCCCATCCAGGCACAAAATGTACCCTATATCCATTGAGTATTTTATATTTATTAATAAAATCTTTTAAAACTTTATTTAAAGCATGACCCATATGAAGAGGTCCATTCGCATAAGGAGGACCATCATGAAGAGTAAAATTTTTTCCTTTATTATTTAAACCTAAATGCATATCAATATTATTTTCTGACCAAAATCTTTGAATTTCTGGTTCTCTCTTAGCTGAGTTAGCCCTCATAGAAAAGTCTGTCTTTAAGAGATTAAGTGAATCCTTATAAGAGAATTTTGACAACTTATGATTTTTGTTCTCAGACATATTGATATTGGCGAAAAATATTATTTATCAATTTTGGTATTCTCTATGTTATTTTTTCATCATTTATTATATCTTTTTTAAGAAAATCTGCTGTTTTATTATTTTTCATATATTGTTTTGAAGATTCTTCTTTATCACTTGAATTAATAACATTATCCTGATTTCTAACCCATTTCTTTTTTATTGAAGAATTTTTAAATATATTAACTTGATTATTTAAAAATAAATTCTTAAGATCAAGACTAATAATTTTATAAATAATTGAAAAATTTTTATTCAATCCATATAAACTTTTAATATCAACTTTTTCTTTATTTAAAAGCTGATTCCACCTATATGTAAAATTCTCAATTATATAAAAACTGATCAAGACGGCATTCAAAGACAAAATTAAAGAACTCTGAAAATTAAATATATTTTTATTTATGATTAAAAATATTCCTAGAAGTATTGATAATCCTGATTGAATAAGATCTTTAGATCTTCCTAATTCAATAAAAAACAAAGCAGTGAAAAGTGAAATAAAACCAATAAATATATATAAGACCCCAATAAAAATTATTAAAAACATAAATGTAAATATTTAAATACCCTTAAAAGAACTCTTATAAATCTCATTTAATATAAATGGGGAAAATGACTTAATGCGGTCGGGGAGACTTGAACTCCCACACCATAAGATACGAGTACCTAAAACTCGCGCGTCTACCAATTCCGCCACGACCGCTTAAATAAGATTTTAATTCAGTAGAGGGCATTTGAAACCTTTTTTTTATTTAGATATCTATTTTGATACATAAAAATATAAAATCCACAGAATGTATCTGAGTTAGGAGAATAAATACTTTATTTTTAGAAATCTTTGAACAGAAAAATACAAATTTACTAAAAATTTAGTTATATTATTTATAGATTTACTTGAACAATCACTAATTTAAGTATCCAAAATAAGAAGGTTAAAAAACTATCTCCTAAAACTTTTAATTGGCAGAAGGAGATAAAAACTTATGTTGACCCTCCTAATTTCTGGAATCCTACCTTAGGTTTGTTTATTGGTGGTTATATCTTAGCTTTTATAAGTATCTGGCAGTGGTACAAAGGCGATTGGCCATTACCTTTATTAGTTGCGACCGCATTTCTTGCCCTGCATATTGAAGGTACAGTTATACATGATGCATGCCATAAAGCTGCTCATCCAATTCCTTGGATTAATCAATTAATGGGGCATGGGTCAGCTATCTTGTTAGGTTTTAGTTTTCCCGTTTTTACAAGGGTACACTTACAACATCATATTCATGTTAACGATCCCAAAAATGATCCCGATCACATCGTTAGCACATTTGGCCCAATTTGGTTAATTGCACCAAGATTTTTTTATCATGAAATATTCTTCTTTCAAAGAAAATTATGGAGAAAATATGAATTGCTCCAATGGGGAATAGAGCGTTCTATCTTTCTTACATTAATACTTGCTGGTATCAAGTTTGATTTTATGAATCTTATTTATAATTTGTGGTTTGGACCGGCTTTAATGGTTGGTGTTACTCTAGGAATATTTTTTGACTACTTACCTCATAGACCATTTCGTTCTAGAAATAAATGGATCAACTCAAGAGTTTATCCCAGTAGATTTATGAATATATTGATAATGGGACAAAATTATCATCTTATTCATCATTTATGGCCATCTATTCCCTGGTTTGAGTATAAAATTGCATACGAGAAAACTAAACCATTATTAGATTCCAAAGGATCACCTCAGCGTGTTGGAATATTTGAATCTAAAGAAGATACTTATAATTTCCTTTACGATTTGCTTCTGGGTGTAAGAAGTCATGCAAAAAGAAGAGGTCGTTTAAGAAAAATGATTAATCTTCTTCCAATTAATAGTTTGAAAAAATCTCTTCTTAAATTAGTTAATAAAACCTATATTGGAAAAGATTAAATTTAGTCTTTTAATATTTTAGGTACTTTAAAAAAATCATCCTCTCTTGAAGGAGCTAGATTTAGAATATCCTCTCTACTTTTATATGTATCTTTTACATCACTTCTAAATTTATTTATAACTTCTATAGCTCTTGTCGTGCACGGAATATTCGTTGTATCGATTTTTTCTAATTGATTGATATAGTCTAAAATCTTTTCTATCTGAGTTGCATGATTATCGATTTGTTCCTCATTTAATTTTAATTTTGCAAGTTTTGCTACTTTGCTTACTTCTTCTTTCGAAATTCTACTCATTTTAAATCAGTTTATTACTAATATTATAAGACTTTAACCATAATAAAATTTTTATATCGATTCAAAAATTATTTTTCAAAGAAAAATTTATAATTAATGTTCTAACTCACTTTTATTAACATCTTCCATCTTTAATTAAAAAAACTAGACTTTATATAATTTCCCCGCTAAAAATATAGTTAGTTAATTTACTTACGGTAATTAAAAAAATACTTGATAAAGATTTTTTTTCTCGCCACTCTAGTATTGTTGCTCCCGAATTAATTGGATGTCTTATTGTTAGGATGGATAACGGGAATAAAATACAAGAAGGCATAATAGTTGAAACGGAAGCTTATTCTCAAGAAGAAGAAGCATGTCACGGTTTTAATAAAAGAACTAAAGCCAATCAGACACTTTTTGGAGAACCAGGATTATTTTATGTTTATAGATCTTATGGCATTCATTACTGCTTAAATTTAGTAACTGATAAAAATAATTTTGCTAGCGGAGTTTTAATTAGATCAGTTTTTATTTCTCAAGAGGAAGAGAGAGTCGCTTCAGGACCAGGTCTCTTAACTAAGAAATTTCAAATTGACACAAAATTAAATTCATTAAAAAGTTACAATAATAATCTACTAAAAATTTATGAAAATCATATTAATATCAATAATGAAGAGTTGGTACAAACCACGAGAATAGGTATCTCAAAAGCAGTAGATTTAAAATGGAGGTGGTACTTAAAGAGAAGTAGAAGCGTCAGTAAAAGAGTAAAAGGAGACAAAAGTCCTAAATTGCAAAATAAATTACAAAACTTTAAATATTAAATACATATGAATTCTTGGCCACATAAACATATTTTAACTCTTGCAAACTTTTCAAAAGAAGATTTTAAAATGGTTATTGATTTAACACATAGTTTCAATTCAGTAAGTAATGCAGATATTAAAAATTTACCATCTTTGAAAGGATTTTTAGTAACATCCTTATTTTTTGAACCAAGCACAAGAACTAAAAATAGTTTTGAACTTGCAGCAAAAAGACTTTCAGCAGATTTTCTAAGTTTCCATCCCTCATCAAGTTCTTTATCAAAAGGAGAAACATATCTAGATACAGCACGTACCTATTGTTCTATGGGTTCCAATATTTTAATAATTAGACATTCAACAAATCATTCCCCTTTTGAAATTTCACAATATTTAGATTCCAATGGTTTTAAGACATCTGTTTTAAGTGCAGGAGACGGATTTAATAGTCATCCCAGTCAAGGCTTACTTGATTTATATACATTAACAAAGTTTTTCTCCCCAATAAATCTTGATCCAAATATTTTATTTAATAAAACAATTTTAATAATTGGAGATATTCTGCATTCTCGAGTAGCAAGATCAAATATTTGGAGTTTAACCGCATTTGGAGCAAATATTGTTTTGTGTGGTCCTGAAACTTTGGTACCTGAAGAATTTTCTAATTTTTTAAATCATGAAAGCCCATATGATTTAGCCGATCCTATAAAAAATAGAGGCAAAATTAGTATTTCAAGATCACTTGAAAAATCTATCAAAAATGCTGATGGAATAATCACATTACGATTACAAAAAGAACGGATGGAGGAAAATTTACTAACTAGTATGCAATCTTATAGTGATGATTATTGTTTAACAACACAAAAGCTTGATATTTGTTCTCAAGAGATTCCTATCCTCCATCCAGGTCCTTTAAATCGTGATGTAGAAATCAGTAGCCAAATAGTTGATAGGTATCCCAATTGTCTCATAAACGATCAGGTTGCTAATGGAGTACCTGTAAGAATGGCACTTTTATATCTATTAAGTAAGGTCAGGATAAAAATTTAAAGTAATTTAAGACTTTCTGTGAAAAAGCCATAGAGCAAACCAATTCTCAGAAAATCTGTAATTAAAAGGAAAAATTTTTTATTTCTATCAAGCAATAGAGCTCTTCTTATTTTTATTAATATTTCTATTATTAATACTGAGATTAAAGCACTTACAGGATCCATCAAATTATAAACTGCACTTATCATTCCTAATGAACTTCCAAAGAAATATCCAATAAAAAAAACAATAAGAACAAAAGAATATCTTCTCCAAGGATTTACAGCCCAATTACTGAAAGTTTTAAAATTATCTACAATCAATATTTCAAATTTTGTTTTTTGAGGCCTTATAATCATCACATCAAATTATAAGCTCATACCAAATCAGAAGCTGGTTTAATTTTTTGATTACCCTCCAATAATTCAAGCAATGCTTCCATTTGAGCAAGAATACCTCTTAATTCACCAGGCTCAGGGAAGAACCCATCTTCATGTATTCCTTGATGCATTTCTCTCAATTCTTGTCTTAAATATCTAATGTGACTTACAACCTGTTCTCTCTTGGTTTGTGACATTGTTTAAATGTATATTTAGATATATATTAATTACATTATTTTTGATCGCTATTAATTTAATAATTTTTGAATAATTTGGAGGATGTAAAAATTTTTTAATTTCGACAATTTAAGTAATAAGTTAAAATAATGAGAAAACAAAAATTGAAGAAATCAAATAAAAAAGGAAAATTTAAGATTTTATTATTAATAAGTGGAAGTATTGCCGCTGTAAGAATTCCTTTGTTGGTTAGTAAACTAGTCAAAGAAAACTATATCGTTAAATGCGTAATTACAAAAAATGCTGAAAAAATTATACAACCTCTTTCACTTTCTATCTTAAGTAGAAATAAATGCATAATTGATTCTGATCAATGGAATTATAAAAAATCAAAACCTTTACATATTTCTCTCTGTGAATGGGCAGATATTCTTATCATTGCACCTTTGACGGCCACAACATTATCTAAATGGGTATATGGGAATGCAGAGGGTTTAGTTGCAAGCATACTAATTGCAAATACGAAACCGATCATCGTTGCACCTGCAATGAACACAAATATGTGGCTAAATCAAGCTGTAACCTCAAACTATAAAAAATTAAAAACATTTAAAAATATATTATCCTTAGAACCATTAAAAGGACTTTTAGCATGTGATCAATATGGGATAGGAAAAATTCCTACAAATGATCTAATATCACTAGCTATTAAATTTTTATTCTTGGAAGAACGAAGGGAATTCAATGATTTAGCGAATAAATCTTTTTTAGTAACTGGTGGTGCAACCACTGAAAAAATAGATTCCGCGAGAATGATTACAAATAATAGTTCTGGAGCGATGAGTATCCTTCTAGCTCAAGTAGCTAGATTTAGAGGAGCAAAAGTAACTTATATACATGGTCCTTTGAAACTAAGTACAGAAATAATTGACGGTATTGATTCTTATGAGGTTCGAAATGGATCAGAGCTCAATAATTTAATTCAAAAAGAAGTCCATAATCATGATTATTTTTTTATGAATGCAGCTGTAGCTGATATGAAAATTAAAAAAGATACCATTCAAAAAGTTCCAAAAATTAATCTTAAAGATCATTTGGTTAATAATCTAGAACTAGTCCCCGATATATTAAAGGAAGTTTCATCGTTAAAAAGAAAAAATCAAATATTCATAGGTTTTTGCGCTTATACTGGTACTCTTGAAAATCTTAGAAAAACAATTCAACAAAAATTTGAGATAAAAGGTTGCGATTATATTTTTGCAAATCCAATCGATATTGATGGACAAGGTTTCGGTGAAGGTTCTGAAAATGAAGGTTGGCTTTTTGATAAAAAAGAATTGGAATGCTATTTTGAAAAATCTTCTAAATTAGATTTAGCTAACAAATTAATTAATAGAATTATTTCAATTGATAAATAAATCAAAAATTTAATATTTGTATTTTTTTGTAATTTTAATGTAGACAAATGCTGTTATAGACTCTTTTTAGCTTAGTATAAATCAAGTTTTTAAAAAAAATTTAACTCTACGGGTTATTTCGAGGCAAAAAATGACCAACAGTTATGCATCTTTCCCTTGTATTATCCGTACTGAACATTAAAGGTAAAATTTTACCGGCAGACTCAGAACTTTATTGAAATTTTAATTATGAGAATTCGTTCATTCTTGGCCTTGGTCATTTCATTTTGTATAACATTTGCTTTTGTTCCATTAAGAACATACGCATTTTCTGAAAGAGGTAATGCTCAATTCACTGACGTTGTTAATACGGGAAAAGCTAATGATTGCCCTGCTTTAGACTCCTCACTAGAGGGTTCCATCACAATAAGTAATGGAGATTCTTTAAAAGGAATCTGTATGCATCCGACTGAAGTTTATGTCAAAGTACCTGGATCAAAGCGTCAAAAAGCTGACTTCGTCTCAACTAAAATTATTAGTCCCAGGAACAATACAACAGTAACGGAAGTTTATGGAGACATAGATTCTGGGAAATTCACAGAAAAAGGTGGTATCGATTTTCAATTAATCACAGTTTTAACACCTGGAGGATTAGAAGTGCCATTTGCCTTCTCAGCAAAAGATTTAACAGCAAATTTCCCTTCATCACTTGAACCTGGGACTGAGGTAAGTGGATCTACCTTCACACCTAATTATAGAACTGGTGATTTTTTAGATCCTAAAGCAAGGGCCGCCAATACTGGTGTTGAATATGCTCAGGGACTAGTGGCTTTGGGCGGAGATGATGAGGAACTTGCTAAAGAAAATATTAAAGTTGATGTTAATGGCACTGGAACAATAAAACTCTCAATAAAAAGTGTTGATAGTGATACAGATGAATTCGCAGGGACTTTTGAGGCAATTCAACCATCAGATACAGATATGGGATCTAAAGAGCCTGTTGACGTAAAAATAATCGGTGAGCTATACGGTAGAAAGGCTTAAATTATAGTTTTAAAAGAGGGTTTTTCAAAGTACCCTCTTTTTTTATGTAAAACTTTAAAATTACTTAAATTTATGATTAATACTCAAAAGATTGAAAGAGATGAAATGGGTTTAATACCTCCTTATGGAGGAATTCTCAAACAACTAATTCTTAAAGATAAAGATCAAATAGAAGATTTATTATCTGACGTAGACTTTGAACATGAATGCAGTGAGAGAAATGCATGTGATGTAGAGCTTCTTATGATTGGTGCATTCTCGCCATTAGATGGATTTATGAATGAGGAAGACTATAAATCGGTTACAAAATATTATAGAAATTCAGAAGGTTTTTTATTTGGATTGCCAATAGTTTTAGATACCAATAATGATAATTTTGAGAAAGGAAAAAAAATCTTGCTTAAATTTAAAGGTCAAAATTTAGCAGTTTTAGAAATCGAATCCAAATGGGAACCAGATAAAGAATTAGAAGCTCAATTTTGCTATGGAACAACTTCCTTAGAACACCCTGCAGTAACTATGATATTTCATGAGAGAGAAAAATATTATATAGGAGGTAAAATTTATGGTTTAGAGCTCCCTAAGAGAGAATTTCCTTGTCAAACTCCCCTTGAAGTAAGATCTTCGTTACCTGCTAAT
The DNA here is from genome assembly GCA_902628235.1 of uncultured Prochlorococcus sp. Taxonomy (GTDB): domain Bacteria; phylum Cyanobacteriota; class Cyanobacteriia; order PCC-6307; family Cyanobiaceae; genus Prochlorococcus_A. Next base: position 253,267 of record CACOMD010000001.1, read on the forward strand.
CATGATGTAGTTGCATTTCAATGTAGAAATCCAATACATAGAGCTCATTATGAATTATTTACAAATGCCCTTCAATCAGAAAATGTATCTCAAAATTCGATTGTTTTAGTTCATCCAACATGTGGGCCCACTCAGCAAGATGATATCCCAGGTAGAGTGCGATATTTAACTTATAAAAAGTTGTCAGAAGAGATCACAAGTAAACAAATAAAGTGGGCTTATTTGCCATACTCGATGCATATGGCTGGTCCGAGAGAAGCTTTGCAGCACATGATTATCCGAAGAAACTATGGGTGTACACATTTTATAATTGGTAGAGATATGGCAGGATGTAAATCAACTAAAAATGGTGAAGATTTCTATGGTCCTTACGATGCACAAAATTTCGCTAAAGAGTGTACTACAGAACTAAAGATGAAAGTTGTTCCCTCTAAAAACCTTGTCTACACAAGAGAGAAAGGATATATAACAGCAGAGGAAGCTAATGAAAATAAATATCAAATAATGAAATTAAGCGGAACTGAATTTAGAAAGAAATTGAGAAATGGAGAGGAGATTCCTGAATGGTTTGCCTTTAAAAGTGTAGTAGATGTACTAAGACAGTCCTAATAATGATTTATTCTTATTAATATATAGTTATTGAAAAAATTTTTATCGTGAACAAACGCTTAAGAAACATTGGACTTTACATTCTTGTAGTTATTACAGTTATTTTTATAGGAACATCTGTTCTTGATCGACCAAATACTGAAAATGCTACAAAAACATTAAGATATAGTGACTTTATAGAAGCCGTTCAAGATAAGGAGGTCAGCAGAGTATTAATATCACCTGATAATGGAACAGCTCAAGTAGTTGAAAATGATGGAAGTAGATCTGAGGTTAATCTGGCTCCTGATAAAGATTTATTGAAAATTCTTACAGATAATGATGTTGATATAGCGGTTCAACCCACTAGACTATCCAGCCCATGGCAGCAGGCTTTTAGTAGTTTACTATTTCCTGTAATATTAATTGGAGCACTATTCTTCCTATTTAGAAGAGCGCAAAGTGGATCAGGTGGGGGTGGAAATCCTGCAATGAATTTTGGGAAAAGTAAAGCAAGATTGCAGATGGAACCTTCTACTAAAGTTACTTTTGCTGATGTAGCAGGCGTAGAAGGTTCTAAACTTGAACTATCTGAAGTTGTTGATTTTCTTAAAAGTCCTGATAGATTTACAGCCGTAGGAGCAAAAATACCAAAAGGAGTCTTACTTGTTGGACCTCCCGGAACAGGTAAAACTCTTTTAGCAAAAGCTGTTGCTGGTGAAGCAGGAGTGCCATTTTTCTCTATATCGGGATCTGAATTTGTAGAAATGTTTGTTGGTGTTGGTGCAAGCAGAGTGAGAGATCTTTTTGAACAGGCTAAAAAGAATGCACCTTGTATTGTATTTATAGATGAAATTGATGCAGTGGGAAGACAAAGAGGAGCAGGTTTAGGTGGTGGTAATGATGAAAGAGAACAAACTTTAAACCAACTTCTTACAGAAATGGACGGATTTGAAGGTAATTCTGGAATAATTATAGTTGCAGCTACAAATAGACCTGACGTTCTTGACTCAGCATTAATGAGACCAGGAAGGTTTGATAGACAAGTTACCGTAGACAGACCAGATTATGCTGGCAGATTACAAATCTTAAATGTTCATGCTAAAGATAAAACTCTCTCTAAAGATGTAGATTTAGATAAAGTAGCTAAAAGAACACCTGGATTTACTGGGGCAGATTTAGCAAATTTATTAAACGAAGCAGCAATTTTAGCCGCTAGAAGAGAATTAGATAAAGTTAGTAATGATGAAGTTGGTGATGCCATTGAAAGAGTGATGGCAGGTCCTGAAAAAAAAGATAGAGTAATTAGTGAAAGGAAAAAAGAATTAGTTGCATACCATGAAGCTGGACATGCAATCGTAGGAGCATTAATGCCTGATTATGATCCAGTAGCTAAAGTTTCTATTATCCCTAGAGGTCAAGCAGGAGGTTTAACATTTTTCACTCCAAGTGAAGAAAGGTTAGAGTCTGGTCTTTACTCAAGATCGTATCTCCAAAATCAAATGGCAGTTGCATTGGGAGGAAGAGTAGCTGAAGAAATTGTATATGGAGAAGAGGAAGTTACTACTGGAGCATCTAATGATTTACAACAAGTAGCTAATGTAGCTAGGCAAATGATTACAAAATTTGGGATGAGCGAAAAGATTGGTCCAGTTGCTCTTGGGAGATCACAGGGTGGAATGTTTTTAGGTAGAGATATAGCCTCTGAAAGAGATTTTTCTGAAGATACTGCAGCAACAATTGACGTTGAAGTTTCAGAACTTGTCGACGTTGCTTATAAAAGAGCAACTAAAGTTCTTACCGAAAATAGAGGTATGTTAGATGAGATGGCACAAATGCTTATTGAAAGAGAAACAATAGATACTGAAGATATTCAGGATTTAATTAACCGCTCTGAGGTTAAAGTTGCCAACTACTTGTAAAAACAACAAACCGGATATAATTCTACAAGATAAAATAAATAACTTTAAGAAGTTTCTAAAAATTCAATCATTCATATTATTAGTAAGGCCAAAAGATATTGTTTATAAATGCGATGTAGCTAAACAACAATTTATTCAAGATTTAGATTTTATAATAGAAAAAGGCTTATTAATGCTTGAAATACCTTGGGTCGACAATGAAAATTGGTTAGACTTAATGTCAAATTTAAAATCTAAATATCCTCACTTACAAATTGGATCGGCTTCTCTAGTTAATAAAAAATCAATTGATGATTCTTTAAAACTTGATCTTAATTTCTCTATGATGAGATTTTGGAATAAAGATTTATACAAATATTCTAAACAAAATGATTATTTATTAATCCCAGGAATGACAAGTATCAAAGATTTTAAAGAGGCTATTTCTTTGAATTGTTCCATGATAAAAATCTTCCCAGTTGCGAAGAAAGATATAGTATTGGATATAAATAAATTTAATCAATTTTCTTTTATTGGAGCTGGTGATATAGCTATAAACGATATCAGTAAATTCAAATCCTTAGGTTATCAAGGAGTTATTGTTGGAAAAAAGGGATATGATGGCGAGAAATTTGATCCTGAAATAATTAAAATATTAAACAACATAATGACAAATAATTAAAATAAATTAATTCATAATTCCACATTGTGCATGATTTAGTAAAAAGTGATCAGCAAGTACAAGAGCTATCATTGCATCAACCATTGGAACAGCTCTAGGCAAAACGCATGGATCATGCCTTCCAACTGCTTTCATCATTACTTCTTTACCTGCTGAATTAACAGTCTTTTGCTCTTTTCTTATAGTTGCTGTAGGTTTAAATGCAATTCGCATTTTTAACATCTCACCATTACTAATGCCTCCTTGTATTCCTCCAGAATTATTTGATAAAGTTTTTAATTTATTATTTTCATTAGATTGAACAAATGGATCATTATGTTCACTTCCTGTCAAATAAGTACCTGAGAAGCCAGAACCTATTTCAAAACCTTTTGTAGCAGGTAAAGACATTAATGCTTTAGCTAAATCAGCCTCTAACTTATCAAAAACCGGCATACCCAAACCACTTGGCATGTTTTTCGCAATAGCCTCAATTACACCTCCACAGGAATCACCTTTTTGCTGCAATTCAGTAATCCTTTTTATCATTTTTTGAGCTATTTGAACATCTGGACATCTAATAATATTTGATTCAATATCATTAAAGGTAACATCATTAGGATTTATATTCGAATCTATATTATGAATTCTTTTCACCCAAGATAATATCTCAATTTCATGGATTTTCTTTAAAAATTGCTTTGCAATCGCTCCTCCTGCGACTCTACCTATTGTTTCTCTTGCCGAAGCCCTTCCTCCACCAGAATCAGCTTGAATTCCATATTTAAGATGATAGGTCCCATCAGCATGAGAAGGTCTAAATACTTTTTCAATATTAGTATAATCTCCTGGTCTTTGATCTTTATTTCTTACTATCATTGCGATAGGCGTACCAAGAGTAATATTATCTTTTATTCCACTCAATATTTCTAACTTATCTTCCTCTTTTCTTGGAGTAGTTATTTGACTTTGACCTGGTCTTCTTCTATTTAATTCATCTTGGATTAAATCAATATCAAGTTTCAAACGCGGTGGACATCCATCTAAAATTACACCCACAGCTCCTCCATGAGACTCCCCAAAAGTATTAACTTTAAAAATCTTTCCAAAACTATTACCCATAAAATAATTAAGCTTGTTTTAGTTTAATTATATTGAGTCTATTAAATTTTAGGCATAAAAAAAGACCCCCCGAAGGGGATCTTAATTTTAAGAACCTTAAGCTTAGCCGATTGCAGGAGCTGTAAGAGCTACAGAAGTAGACTCAGCAGCAGCTAAATCGAGTGGGAAGTTGTGAGCGTTACGCTCGTGCATTACTTCCATACCTAAGTTTGCACGGTTAAGTACATCACCCCATGTAGGAACGATTTTACCGTTAGCGTCAACAACTGACTGGTTGAAGTTGAAACCGTTTAGGTTAAATGCCATTGTGCAAATACCCATTGATGTTAACCATACGCAAACAACAGGGAATACAGCTAGGAAGAAGTGAAGACTTCTGCTGTTATTGAAACTTGCATATTGGAAGATCAAACGACCGAAGTAGCCATGAGCTGCAACGATGTTGTATGTTTCTTCTTCTTGACCGAACTTGTAGCCATAGTTTTGTGACTCAAGACCAGTTGTTTCTCTAATTAGAGATGATGTTACCAATGAACCATGCATTGCAGAGAATAATGATCCACCGAACATTCCAGCAACACCAGCCATGTGGAATGGGTGCATAAGAATGTTGTGCTCAGCCTGGAAAACAAACATGAAGTTGAATGTACCAGAGATACCTAGAGGCATTCCGTCAGAGAATGAACCTTGACCGAATGGGTATACAAGGAATACTGCGAAAGCTGCTGAAACTGGTGCAGAGTATGCAACACAGATCCAAGGACGCATACCTAAACGGTATGAAAGCTCCCACTGTCTTCCCATGTATGCTGAGATACCGATTAGGAAGTGGAAAATTACAAGTTGGTAAGGGCCACCATTGTATAGCCACTCATCTACAGTCGCTGCTTCCCAAATTGGGTAGAAGTGAAGACCAATAGCGTTTGATGAAGGAACAACCGCACCTGAGATGATGTTGTTTCCATATAGGAATGAACCAGCAACTGGCTCTCTAATTCCGTCAATGTCTACTGGTGGTGCTGCGATGAAAGCAACAATGAAGCAAGCCGCTGCTGCAAGTAAGCATGGAATCATTAAAACTCCAAACCAACCAACATAGATTCTGTTGTTAGTTGATGTTACCCACTCACAGAACTGTGGCCAACCCTTTAACAGCGATGAACGCTGCTGCTGAATAGTTGTCATTATAAGTTCGTTAAAGATGCCTCGATTGAGACGTGTACGTATAGCAAAATAAAATTTTGCTACTGATAATATAAATGATTATTTTGTAAAGTGATAATTACAAAAGCTTATGGGATTGATAATAAATTTTAATGATTAATAACAATATTGTAGATGTATCCCTTTAATTGATTAAGAATCTCTTCTTAAACGCATCTTTCTTTAAATAATAGTAATCTGAAATTAATCTTAAATTTATATATTTGCTATCAATTATTTAATATCATTTATCATCTCTAGATTCATCAATGCGAATATTTGAATTGAAATTTTAAAATTTTACTTAGTACTGAATTAGCGAATTCCATTCATCATAAAATACTTAATGAATTTATTTATAGGCATAAAAAAAGACCCCCCGAAGGGGATCTTAATTTTAAGAACCTTAAGCTTAGCCGATTGCAGGAGCTGTAAGAGCTACAGAAGTAGACTCAGCAGCAGCTAAATCGAGTGGGAAGTTGTGAGCGTTACGCTCGTGCATTACTTCCATACCTAAGTTTGCACGGTTAAGTACATCACCCCATGTAGGAACGATTTTACCGTTAGCGTCAACAACTGACTGGTTGAAGTTGAAACCGTTTAGGTTAAATGCCATTGTGCAAATACCCATTGATGTTAACCATACGCAAACAACAGGGAATACAGCTAGGAAGAAGTGAAGACTTCTGCTGTTATTGAAACTTGCATATTGGAAGATCAAACGACCGAAGTAGCCATGAGCTGCAACGATGTTGTATGTTTCTTCTTCTTGACCGAACTTGTAGCCATAGTTTTGTGACTCAAGACCAGTTGTTTCTCTAATTAGAGATGATGTTACCAATGAACCATGCATTGCAGAGAATAATGATCCACCGAACATTCCAGCAACACCAGCCATGTGGAATGGGTGCATAAGAATGTTGTGCTCAGCCTGGAAAACAAACATGAAGTTGAATGTACCAGAGATACCTAGAGGCATTCCGTCAGAGAATGAACCTTGACCGAATGGGTATACAAGGAATACTGCGAAAGCTGCTGAAACTGGTGCAGAGTATGCAACACAGATCCAAGGACGCATACCTAAACGGTATGAAAGCTCCCACTGTCTTCCCATGTATGCTGAGATACCGATTAGGAAGTGGAAAATTACAAGTTGGTAAGGGCCACCATTGTATAGCCACTCATCTACAGTCGCTGCTTCCCAAATTGGGTAGAAGTGAAGACCAATAGCGTTTGATGAAGGAACAACCGCACCTGAGATGATGTTGTTTCCATATAGGAATGAACCAGCAACTGGCTCTCTAATTCCGTCAATGTCTACTGGTGGTGCTGCGATGAAAGCAACAATGAAGCAAGCCGCTGCTGCAAGTAAGCATGGAATCATTAAAACTCCAAACCAACCAACATAGATTCTGTTGTTAGTTGATGTTACCCACTCACAGAACTGTGGCCAACCCTTTAACAGCGATGAACGCTGCTGCTGAATAGTTGTCATGAGTTCGTAAGGTATGCCTTAAATAAGGCGTGTAAATAAAAGCAGAGAAAATCTGCTTATAGAACTTTAATCCAAAATCATGAAAAATGTGTAAATAAAATAATAAAAAGATCAAAATTTGTTCAATTTTTACAAAAAAGAGTCTCGATGATTTAATATTTTCTTAATATTCTAATTTCAATTTGGTTCTCCTAGAGTGGCTACTTAACGGAAAAAGGTCCAAGGAAATAATTCCATTATCCTCTGCAAAGAGCAGGCGGCTGGAGTTAGAATCAATTGGTGCTATCGTATACTGGTCTGAAAGGGTTTAAAAATTTAGGGGTTTTAAACTTCCAAGCAACGATCAACGAATCTTAATTATAAAAAAAACTTATAGTTTAAATAACATTTTCAAATATAAAAATATCTTCTAATCAACATTTTATAGGATTTACAGATTTAACAAAGACAAAAGAGCATTAATCCATCCTTGATCACACTTTAAGATTTCTTTTTTGGTAAAACTCATTGCGATATTCTTTTCTCTATATGCTGCCTCCCCTATAAATAATGGGTATATTTTTTCTTCCCCTGAATAAGTTAGTGTTTCATTATCAATATTTAAGAATAAAGGATCACCCTCTTCAATCATTTTCCAATCATTATTAATTCTTAACGGATGAATTAAAGCATCAATTTCATTACTATCATTTCTTGGATAATCAATACTTTTTTGATGAACAAAAAGAGATATCTCACTTGGCAAATTAATCCTATTGTTTTCTAAATTATTTATTAGATCCTCAAGAAAACTCAAAATTATTAAGAACCTTTCCGTAATCTCTGAATCAAAATGATTCTGAGCAACTGGCCCAATCTCGATAACAAGTCCACATGGCCATGCCTCAACTAAAAATCCAGTCTGGTTAACATCTCTTTCATGTAAATATATAGGCAAACCAAATTTTGCTTGCAAGATTGCGGCTAAACAAAAATCTCTTTGTCTCCTCCCGTACATAACAATACTTGTGCCCATAGCAGAGGTTGTAGTGTGCAAATCAATTACTATTGGACATGATTTAGGACCTTGAATGCCATATTCACTAATAAGATATTCAGATCTATTGACTTCGTAAAAATTTTGATTAGACGCAGTCTTTAAGACATTGAATGATCTATTTAAATCTACATCAATGTATCTCAATCCTTTTTCAAGTGCTTTTGGATTTCCTAAAATAAATTCTAAGGAATTTGATTGTGGAGATGTATTTATTAAGTTTCTAAATTTTTTTACAGCCCAAACTGGATTTAATTCATTTCCATGTGTGCCTGAAACTATAAGTATTTTTTTTTCAATCATATTTATAAAATAGCTTTAGAAATTTTATGAAACCTAATAAATACACAATATTTATTGCTAGGCAATTCTGGTTTTGGTTTTGGATGAAATTAATGGATGGGTTTGCTCCATCCGATAAAAAAGGTAACTATAAAAGACCCAAAGGATTTATTTACAATGAGAAATACGAAATTAATATTAATGAAAATAAAAATTTATACTTATTAGTAGGATCAACATGTCCTTGGTGTCATAGGTTAGTAATTTTATGCACATTGTTAAACTTATCAAACAAAATTAATATTATCTTTTTAAAACCGAACTATCAGACAGGTGAATGGATTTTTCAAAAGGATTTTTATAATTGCAAGAATTTAAAAGAAGTATATGCAAAATGCGATCAAACTAATATATTTCGTACAACTGTACCTGTTTTTATAAATTATAAGAATCGAGAAATACAATTAATCTCTAATGAAAGTAGAGATATCTTAAATATTTTAAATTCTAGTACCTTTAATACATGTTCAAATAGGGATCTCATAAAAGATTGTGATGAAAAACTTCTTAATCTCATCAATGAAGACATAAATAATGGAGTTTACAAATGCGGATTCGCAAGAAATCAAAATGCATACGTTAAAGCAAGTCAAAAGCTTTTTTCTGGTTTAACAGCTATTGAAAAGATGTTGAAAGAGAATGGTGGTCCATGGCTTTTAGGTAATGAAATATCAATAGCAGATATATATTTGTTCCCAACAATAATTAGATGGGAATATGTTTATAGCAAGTTGTTTAAATGTACTGAAAAAGATATTTACTTTTTTAAAAGTATCATTTTATGGAGATATAATTTTTTTAAACTAAAAGGCATACCAAAAACTTGCTCTTATAAAAATTGGCTCAAAGATTATTATCAAGCAATCTTTCCTTTAAATCCAAACCAAATAATCCCATTACAACCATCTTTAGAAGAGTTAATTAATTCGAATAAATTTTAATTTTCTAAATTTTTTATTCATTCACTGATTAATCATTATTTCAACTTATATAGGATGCAATTTATGAATTAATTCACTATTGTGTATTTAATTACTCATTCAGGAAATCAGAAGATGAAATCCATTGACGAGCACATCCAAAAAGATCAATCAGAAATCGAATCTGCCAAAGCAGAAGGTAATCTTCCAAAAGTAAGGCATCTTACTGAAGAACTCAAAGAATTAGAAGAATACAAAGATCACCATCCTGACGATAAACATGATCCTAATGCACTTGAATTATTTTGCGATGCAAATCCAGATGAACCTGAGTGTCTAGTTTATGATGACTAATAAATAATCACGCAATTTGAATAAAAAAATGGGTTATAAACCCATTTTTTTTTAATAATCCATATTGTAATCTGATGGGCTTCCCGTCAAAGAGCAGACAACAGATTCTTCATTCTTCATCTCTTTGACTTCGACTATTGGTCTACCCATTTTTTTTAATACCTCTATGTCTTGAATCGTTTGACATCTTGCAATTACTTTTCCCGTTTTATCAAAGCAACTATAAAAGTTCATAAATTGTATTAGCTCAATATTTTATTAATGACCAAATTCACAATCAAAATCAAGTATTTAATTTTACAAATCTTTTAATTTGCATTCTTAAACTTTTTTCCAAACCTCAGATAAAAGCGGGGTCAACCCTTTTCGCAATGATGAAGAAATAACTAAAACTTTCTTTTTAGATAAATTTTCTAACTTTTTAGTCATCGATTTCAAATATTCTTCTTCAACTAATTCAGTTTTATTGAAAACAACAATCCTATACTTATCAATCAACCCATTGCCATATTTTTTTAGTTCATCATCAATTATTAAAAAATCATTTATGGGATCATCTGCAAATACATCAATTAAATGTATCAAAATTTTTGTCCTTTCAATATGTCTTAAAAAATCATGCCCTAAACCAATCCCTTCAGCAGCTCCTGATATTAATCCTGGAATATCAGCAAATAAGCAACCATTCCCATCGGGTTTTCTTACTACCCCAAGATTTGGGATCAAGGTCGTAAATGGATAGTCAGCAATTTTTGGGCGAGCTGATGATAGCGCAGTTATTAATGTACTTTTTCCAGCATTGGGTAATCCAATAATGCCAACTTGAGCAATCAATTTTAGTTCCAATTTTACATGCCAAATCTCGCCCTCTCTTCCATCAATACAAAATTCAGGAGCCCTATTGGAATTACTTAAAAAATGAGAATTTCCTAATCCTCCCCTACCACCATAAGCTATTACAACTTGTTCATTATGATTAACTAGATCTCCTAAAATTATTCCGGTCTTTGAATCTCTAATCTCTGTTCCACATGGTACTTTTAAAATCCTATCTTCTCCACGAGCACCTGTTCTTTTGTTAGGACCACCTTTGATTCCATCTTTTGCGCTGATCTCTCTATTAAACTTGAAATCAAGCAAAGTTTGCAAATTATTGTCAGCTATAAATATAATTGAACCTCCTCTTCCTCCATTACCACCTGAAGGTCCACCTGCAGGAACAAACTTTTCTCTTCTAAAAGAAACTATGCCATCTCCACCTTTACCCGCTTTAAGAATAACTTCTGCTTGATCAATGAAATGCACGTTGGTTTAGGATGAAAATTGTCAGTATTAATAAATGAATTCTATTTGATCCAAGCGATTGTGCAGCCAGAGCCACCTTCTGAAGGAGCTGCATCCTCTAGCTTATCAATATAATCTAATTCTGAGAGCCAATCTTTTATACCTCTTTTTAATTTACCTGTACCAATACCATGAATAATCCATAGAGGACCATGAAATTTTCTAATTTTCTCTTCAACTAAAATTTCTGCTTCATGTACTCTTAATCCCCTAACATCAATAGTATTTCTTGCAGTTCTTACTTTCGCAAATGTATAGTCATCTTTTGAAGAATTAATTTGAAACTTCGTTTCTTTAATATTTGGTTGTTCTCCATTAATCCCTTGCAGTTCAGAAACAGACAAAACACTGTTAAAAGATCCACAATTGACTGTAAATGTTTGAGTTTTTTCATCTAATGAAATTATTCTGCCGCGGCTATTAAGAGATTTTATTTTTACAACATCACCTATTTTTGGTCTCCATGATAAATTCTTCATTTTTTGTCCATCATCACTAGTAAATTGTTTCTCAATTTCTTTTAACCTGTTTCCGATTATTCTAGAATCATCTCCAGTCGCATTTTTATTTCTTAGTCTTTCAATTAGTGTTACTACTTCTAACTTAGCTTTTTTAATTGATTTAGTTAATTTTTCTTTTTCTCTAGCCTGTATCTCTTTAGCGTGAGACTTCTGATATTTATAATTATTATTTAATTCTTCATAAAGAATTTCAGTTCTAGCAATAAGGGCTGCAGCTTCTTCAGAGGCTCTTTGTTGTTTTGTTCTTTGTTCTTCCAGGCCTTTAATTATTTTGTTTATATTGTCTGTTTCCTTTGGGATTAAATAATTAGAAGCTTGATCAATAATTTTCTTATTAATTCCAAATTTACTCGCAATTGTTAATGCATTGCTTCTACCAGGGATCCCCCAATTTAATGTATAGGTTGGTTTTAAAGATTCTTCATCAAAACTCACAGAAACATTTTCAAACCTAGAATCTTTATATTTAAGCGCTTTGATTTCACCATAGTGTGTTGTAGCTACAGTTAAGTCAGATTTGTTTGCAAACTCCTCAAGAAGGGAAATAGCTAAAGCTGTCCCCTCTTCAGGATCTGTACCAGAACCAATTTCATCTAGCAAAACAATAGATAATCCCTGTTTAATCGATAAAGCATCAAAAATTTTTTTAATTCTCAAAATATGTCCGCTAAAAGTAGAAAGATTTTCTTGCAATGATTGATCATCTCCAATATCAGCATAGATATTTGCATAATATGGTATTACTGGTTGATCGTTTGCAGGAATAAATAATCCTGACTTAGCCATCAATATAGCCATCCCAATTCCTTTTAATGCTGCAGTTTTTCCTCCTGTATTTGGGCCAGTGATTGATACAACTTTAATATTTTTTTTAATATAAAAATCTATGGGAATTATCTTATGAGAATAATTATTTTTGTTTTCCCACAAAAGTAAAGGATGAGTAAAACCTGTAATTTGAATATTTAAATCACTTACAAATTTAGGAGGAAGACCATTAATCCATCTTGAATATCGTGATCGAATGTGAGCATTTTCAACAATTAATAAAATATCAGACAGTAAAAAAAGAGTATCTTTATTTTCTGAAATTAGATTAGCCCAAGATTTTAATAACTTAAATTCTTCATTCGCAATTTTTGCTTTACATGATGCAATTTTATTTCCTTTTGCAACAACTGCATCTGGCTCAATGAAAATTGTATTTCCTGATGAAGATGAGTCATGAATAATGCCCTTGAATTTATTAATAAAATTTACTTTTATTGCTAATACGGGTCTTCCAACTCTTTCACTTATTATTGCATCCTGTATGTAGTTTTTATTTTTAAAGATAATTTTATCTAATATTAAACGCCTTTCATTTTTGATTGACATTAATTGCTTTCTCAATTCAGAAAGTTTTGGGCAGGCTCTATCAGAAATTCTTCCATTATTTTCAATACCATTTTTTAGGGTTTTTTCCAATTCAATATGATCGACTAATTTCTCCAAAAGAGATGATAATTTAGGCCTTAATTCAAAATTTATTATAGTTTTCTTTAACTTTCTCGCAGCGGCAATAGTATCAGCAATTTCTAAAAGTTCGAAAGAACTAATTACTCCACCTTTAAAACAAGTCTCGGTATTTTTTTTTATATCAAATACACCTTCAAAATGAATATTTTGATCGTATTCATTCTCTAATGAGTAAATCTCCTTTGTTTGATCTAATAAATATTGAGTATCTTCTAATCTTGATGGGATTTCAAAATCAATTATTGATTTTTTACCCATAGGAGTAGAAGCAAAAGAAGAAAGTTGTTTTTTTAATAATGGCCATTCCAACAGTTCTATGGATTCATTTGTCACATTCCCAACTAAAGAATCTTTATTTATATTATTTTCTTCAATCATTTATTTTTTTCAAATATTTGATTTAATTCCACCTTCAGGCACATAAAGCATTTCTAGCCAATTACCCTCAGTATCTTGCATATAAAAAGAAGCAGTTCCGTCTCTATGATCATGAATGGCACCCACTTTTAAACCAGAATTCTTCAAATCATAATGAATTTTTTCTATTTCTTTTTTATCTTCAAAATGAAACGCTAAGTGAGGACCTGCAGCCTTATAAGTTGGGCCAAGCAAAGCTAATCCATCTTTCCCTGTTCCTGCTTCTAAGTAGCACCAATCCTTGTCATCCCATATCAAATTCATTCCCAAGTTCATATAAAAGGATTTTGATCTATCAAGATCTTTCACACGCAAAGCAGTATGGCCTATTCTTTTAACACCTTTTGAGTTTTCTAATTTCAAAATTTTTCAAATTATTAATACAAGAATAAACAATAAATTTTAATTTAATGAGTTTTTTAAGTCTTTTTAAGCCAATTAGCAGCATCGCAAGCATGATAAGTAAGTATTAATTTAGCTCCTGCTCTCTTAAAACTTAGTAAAGTTTCAAGCACAACATCTTTTTCATCTATCCAACCTTTTAGTGAAGCAGCTTTAATCATTGAGTACTCTCCACTAACGTTATAAGCTGCTATTGGCTTATTAGAAAAATTATTTAGTCTATAAATTACATCTAGATAAGATAATCCAGGTTTAACCATCAATATATCTGCACCTTCATATTGATCAAGAGCACACTCTATAAAAGCTTCTTTAGCATTCGCGGGATCCATTTGATAACTCGATTTATTAGTAGGAATCTTTTTATTAGGATTTAATCTTGGAGCTGAATCTAGAGCGGTTCTAAAAGGACCATAATACGCAGAAGAATATTTAGCCGTGTAACTAATAATGCCTACTTCTTTAAAACCATTTTTATCAAGTGTTTGTCTTATCGCTCCAACTCTTCCGTCCATCATGTCACTTGGTCCAATAAAATCTGCACCTGCTCTGGCTTGAGTTAGAGCTTGTTTTGTAAGTATTTCTATAGTTTCATCATTAAGAATATTACCCTCTTGGTCAACTAATCCATCATGCCCGTCACATGAATATGGATCTAATGCGACATCAGTCATTATTGCCATTTCAGGTATTTCCTGTTTTATTTTCCTAATTACTGTTGGAATTATTCCGGCTTCATTAAAACATTCAGCTCCATCTTCTGTTTTTAATGATTCATCTACTTTAGGAAATAAAACAATACATCTAATACCTAATTCCCAAGCATGAAAAACCTCCTTTATTAGACCAGAAATATCCCATCTATAAATTCCAGGCATTGCAGAAATCTCTTCTTTATAGTCTTTGTTATGAACGAATAGGGGATAAATAAAATCTTCAGGTTGAATTTTTGTCTCTTGAACCATTTGCCTAATAGCTTCTGTTCTTCTTAAACGTCTTGGCCTGATAAAAGAATTCATTGGGATATTTTGCAATATTAGATAATATATTTTATTAAATAACTCTTAAATTAAAAAGCTTTTAATAATAAGATTTTAGATTATATAAGTAATTTGATAAACAACAGCCTTTTTGAAAAAAATTAATCTAATTAATTACAAATTAAGAAAATATTTATTGATTTTTTTTGCACAAATTGAATGTTTTAACAAATTGTGGACATAACAAGATAAAATTCTAAGTTAATATTCTTTATTTAAGGAGAATTTCTTTGAGCTTAATCAATGGATTTCATCTCAGAAATGTACGTGGAGATGTTCTTGGAGGTATTACAGCAGCAGTTGTAGCATTGCCTCTTGCTTTAGCATTTGGCAATGCAGCACTGGGTCCTGGTGGTGCAATCTATGGTTTATATGGCGCAGTTGTTGTCGGATTTTTAGCAGCACTTTTCGGGGGGACTCCGTCGCAAGTGAGCGGGCCAACTGGACCAATGAGCGTAACAGTTGCTGGTGTAGTAGCTGGTTTAGCAGCTGTAGGAGTTCCACGAGATCTCTCCGCTGGCCAAATTTTGCCTTTAGTAATGGCAGCAGTTGTCATTGGTGGAGTATTTCAAATCATATTTGGCATTTTGAAACTTGGTAAATATATAACTCTTGTTCCATACTCAGTTGTCTCAGGCTTTATGTCGGGCATCGGAGTGATTATTATTGCTCTACAAATCGGGCCTTTATTGGGGATAAGTACACGGGGAGGGGTAATTGAATCTCTTTCTACAGTATTTTCTAATTTTGAACCCAATGGCGCAGCAATAGGCGTCGCAATTATGACATTAGGAATAGTCTTCCTAACTCCAAGGAAAATTAGTGAATGGGTACCTTCCCCCCTATTGGCATTATTAATAGTTACCCCTTTATCTATTTTAATTTTTGGTGATAGTGCCTTAGATAGGATTGGTGAGATACCTAGAGGTGTACCATCTCTTAGCCTACCAAGTTTTAATAAATATCTGCCTATTATATTTAAAGCTGGATTAGTGTTAGCAGTATTAGGAGCTATTGATTCCTTACTTACATCATTAGTAGCTGATAATATCTCTCAAACCAAACATAATTCAGATCGTGAACTTATTGGGCAAGGAATAGGAAATGCGATAGCTGGACTTTTCTCAGGACTACCTGGAGCTGGAGCCACTATGAGGACTGTGATTAATGTTAAATCCGGAGGTCAAACACCTATATCTGGCATGGTGCATTCTTTAGTTTTACTAATTGTGCTTGTTGGTGCAGGTCCATTAGCTGAGAAAATACCCACAGCTTTATTAGCGGGAATACTTATTAAAGTTGGCTTAGATATTATTGACTGGGGGTTTTTAAGAAGAGCTCATAAACTCTCACTTAAAACTGCTGGAGTAATGTACGGTGTCCTTTTAATGACTGTTTTTTGGGATTTAATATGGGCCGTACTTGTTGGAGTATTTATAGCAAATATGCTTACTATTGATTCTATTACTGAGACTCAACTTGAAGGTATGGATGCTGATAATCCATTAGATAAAGAAAATATCCAAGCTAAAAGTTTATTACCTGCTGAAGAAAAAGATTTACTTGATAAATGCTCTGGTGAAGTAATGTTATTCAGGCTAAAAGGTCCATTAAGTTTTGGAGCTGCTAAAGGCATCTCTGACAGGATGAATCTTGTAAGAAATTATAAGATTCTTATCTTAGACATAACAGATGTTCCAAGACTAGGAGTAACTGCAACTCTTGCTATTGAAGATATGATGCAAGAAGCTAAGAATAATTCAAGAAAAGCCTTCGTAGCAGGTGCTAATGAAAAAGTTAAAGAAAGATTATCAAAATTTGGAGTTAAAGAAATTATTACTACTAGAAAAGAAGCTTTGCAAGTTGCAATTAATGAACTAAAAAAATAAATCAATGGATTTAAGCTTGTTACTTCAAAATATTTTTGCACCAACTGTACTTTTCTTTTTCATTGGAGTTATTGCAGTATTTTGCAAATCTGATTTAGAAATACCTGCTCCACTACCAAAATTATTCTCTCTTTATTTACTACTAGCTATTGGATTTAAAGGTGGGATCGGAATACAAGAAAGTGGTATCCTAAATAACCAAGTTTTATTAACCTTAAGTGCAGCAATATTAATGTCATTATTAATACCACTTTTAGGATTTATAATTCTTAGATTAAAATTTAATGTCTTTAATTCTGCTGCTATTGCCGCATCCTACGGATCCATAAGTGCAGTTACTTTTATTACGGCAGAAAGTTTCTTAGCTAGCCAAAATATTGGTTCCGATGGATTTATGGTGGGTGCTTTAGCTTTGATGGAATCCCCAGCAATTTTAGTTGGACTTTTATTAGTTAGATTTGCTGGACCAAAAAATCGTCCAGAATCTAGAAAATTACATTTATCTTCAATCCTACATGAATCATTCTTAAATGGATCAGTATATTTATTGATTACGAGCTTAATAATTGGATTTTTAACTTCTTTAAGTAATCCATCTGCGGTTGAGAAAATGTATCCCTTTACTCACTCAATATTCTATGGAGTGGAATGTTTTTTCTTATTAGATATGGGAATGGTTGCAGCCCAAAGATTACCAAGTCTAAAGAAAGCAGGTTCATTCTTAATAGGATTTGCAATTCTAATGCCCATATTTAATTCAATTATTGGTGTGTTAGTTGCACGATCTTTATCTCTCGATACTGGAAATGCCTTCTTATTTGTGGTTTTATGTGCTAGTGCATCTTATTTAGCTGTTCCTGCAGCTATGAGGATGACAGTACCTGAAGCACGATCAAGCTATTACATCTCTACTACATTAGGTCTTACTTTTCCTTTCAATATAGTTTTAGGAATACCCTTGTATATGAGCTTAGTAAATAAATTCATACCAATTTCAACTTTTTAAAAAATGAAAAGATTAGATTTAATTTTTAGTGAAAGGGAACTTCAAACAATCCTAAAAACTTTAGAGAATGCCGATGTTCCAGGTTATACAGTAATGAAGCATGCAACAGGTAGAGGTCCTGAAAGAGTTGTGACTGAGGATATGGAATTCACTGGACTAGGTGCGAACGCACATGTAATTGTGTTTTGCGAACAAGAAATAATTGATAAAATGAGAGATGAAATAAGATCTGTACTTAGCTATTACGGTGGAGTGGCATATATATCAGAGGCGACACCATTATAAGAACAAAAAAGATTCATTCAGGAATGAATCCAATCAACTCTAATATTTTTTCTACTGTTTAAATATCTATCAATTGACATAGCCGCAATGCATCCATCAGAAGCAGCAACAACTGCTTGTTTGAAGGGAGTATTTCTTATATCTCCAATAGCCCAAACCCCCTCAGAGTTTGTTGACATAAAGTCGTCAACAATAACTCCTCCATCCTCTTTAAGTGCAATTTGATCTCCAACAAAATCTGTAATTGGTTTTGATCCACTCATATAGACAAACACACCCTCTAATGCAAGTTTAATTGGTTGTTCTTCCTGTTTATTTTTAACCGTAATATTGTTAACACCCATATCATCCCCAGCTATTTCAAGTAAACGAGTTCTACTCCAATGTTTAACATTTGATAATTGCATAAGTTCCATAGCCTCTTCATTATCGGACTTTGGATCACTTGAGGTAATCCAATGAACAGTAGAGGCAAATTTTGTCAAAACATTAGCTTCTTCAATAGCCTCCTTATTGGCACCAATCACTGCTACCTCTCTACCTTTATAAAATGCTCCATCACATGTAGCACAATAACTCACACCTCTACCCAAGAAGTCTGCCTCACCTTTAAATGATGCAGGTCTACCCATCGCTCCACTCGCTAGAACGAGAGATTTACCTTTAAAGGTACCTTCAGGAGTATATACAGTTTTCCACTCCCCAGACACATCAATTCCAAATACTTGCGCTCTTCTATAATCTGTACCATATTCGATAGCTTGTTCTCTCATTAAATCAAGAAGTTTTTCGCCACTAATATCAACTGGTACTCCTGGATAATTAGCAATTTGATGAGTTATTGCAAGTGCACCAACAGATGGATTTTTATCCAATATAATTGTTTTTAAATTCGCTCTGGATGTATATAAAGCACAAGTACATCCTGCTGGACCACCTCCAATAATAACAACATCAGATTCAAAAATTTCCAATTTAGTGCAACTCCATTAATGCATTAACTTATTGTTTGGTTAGAAAACTTCTATTCTCCACCTGATATATAAGTTAGAAGAAAAAAACTAAAAAAGTACAATATAGATACAAACTTAAATAGGCATAATTTTTTTTGTAAACATTATTTTCATTATATTTTGCATAAATAAAAGCTACAAATATAAATTTTTAAAAACTAAATGAATTTACTGATTTCATTTATTTCATATACTATTAAAGATAGAAATGATAATTAATAGTTTAATAAATTTATGTCTAACTCTGATTATTTAATTAAAGCTACTGTTAAAAAAATTAGTGAAAGAATAAATAAGACTTTTATAGGGAAAGTTGAAGAGGCTGCTAATGTAGCTCAAGAAGCTCCACAAATATTAAAAAAAGAGATTGAAAACCTTAAAGATGAGATAATCCAAGAAGCTAAAAGACTAGAAGAAATTGATTGTGATGATAATTTAAGAGAACCAGAATCATCATTAAATCCTAAAATTGAACAATCTTTAGAGAAAATTCAATCAATTAAAACTTATTTAGAAAATTTAAATGATTTAATTGAGTAAAAAATATGTTTAAATCAAAATTATTTTTTCACTTAAAAAAATTAAAAAGAAGCTTTCTTATATGGAAAACGCTTTGTTTTCTTCTAATAGGTCTATGGTTTGATAATTTTATTTTTAAGTTTTTTTTAAAATCATCCGATCAAAAAATCCATTTGCAAAAAAAGAGAGCGAGGTGGTTTACAAACGAATTAATTCAGCTTGGTTCAGCCTTTATAAAAATTGGACAACTTCTTTCTGCAAGACCTGACCTAATTCCAAAGACATGGATAAAAGAATTGACAACTTTACAAGATGCAGTTCCTCCCTTCTCATTCACAAAAGCGACCCAAATCATAAGAGAAGAATTAAATAATAATTACGAAAATATTAAACGAATAGATTCTTTACCAATTGGTTCTGCCTCGCTAGCTCAAGTTCATAAAGCGACTTTAAAAAATGGAAAGAAAGTAGTTTTTAAAGTGCAAAGACCAAATTTAAAGACATTATTCAAAATTGATCTAGATATTATGCAACAAATTGCTTTTATCTTGCAAAAGAATAGGAATTGGAGCAAAGGGAAAAATTGGGTAGCAATAGCAAAAGAATGTAGAAAAGTGCTTATGAAAGAATTAGATTTCAATTGTGAAGCTCAATATGCTGCAAGATTTAGGCAACAATTTCTTGATGATGAAAATATACTTATTCCTGAGGTTATATGGGATATGAGTACTGAAAAAGTACTTTGCCTCACATATCTTAAAGGTATAAAAATAAGTAATATTAAAGATTTAAAAGATCAAAATTATAATTTGACAAAAATTGCAGAGGTTGGCGCAATTAGCTATCTCAAACAACTAATAAATTATGGTTTCTTTCATGCTGATCCGCATCCGGGTAATTTAGCAATCTCCAATGAGGGCAAATTAATTTTCTATGACTTTGGAATGATGGGCAATATTACCAATAATTTGCAAAAGAGAATTGGTTCTATGGTTAAATCAGCGGCTTTGAGAGATGCATCATCCTTAGTATCTCAGCTCCAGGAGGCAGGATTGATTTCGGAAGGAATTGATGTAGGACCTATTCGAAGATTAGTCAGGCTTATGCTCAAAGAAGCATTAACCCCTCCTTTTAGTCCTAATATTATTGATAAACTTTCAGGGGATTTATATGAACTTGTTTATGAAACTCCTTTTCAACTTCCAGTTGATCTTATTTTTGTAATGCGGGCCTTATCAACATATGAAGGAGTTGGTAGGATGTTAGATCCTAGCTTTAATCTTGTATCAATTACAAAACCTTATTTAATTTCTATTATGTCTTCAAATAATCAAAGTCCGAATGATTTAATTAATCAGCTCGGTAGGCAAGTTGGTGAAATAAGTTCAAAAGCTGTTGGGATACCAAAAAGGATTGATGACAGTTTAGAAAGATTAGAACAAGGAGATTTACAACTTCAAGTAAGAATGGGTGAATCAGATAGGCAATTCAAAAATATGTTTACAGCTCAAAAATCACTTGGACATTCAATATTAATTGGCAGTCTTACTATTGCATCAGCCTTATTAGTGTCTAAAAATAGCTCAAATCTTGCAATTTTTCCTATTATTTTTGCTGCTCCAATAACTTTAGATTGGATTAATTGTCAATTAAAAATGAGAAAGGGTTCAAGATTAGAAAGATTTAAAAAATAAATCAAAAAGTTTTTGGCCCTAAACCAAGTTTCCCAGCGAACTGAGCTTGCTGGCCAAGATCTTCTTCTATCTTCAATAGTCTGTTATATTTCGCTACACGCTCACTTCTACTTAATGAACCAGTTTTAATTTGGCCTGATCTTGTCGCTACAGATAAATCAGCAATAGTTGTATCTTCAGTTTCTCCACTTCGATGACTGATAACACTTGTATATCCTGACCTTTTTGCTAAATCAATAGCTTCTAGTGTTTCAGTAAGGGTTCCAATTTGATTAACTTTAATTAAAATCGAATTAGCACAATGCTCTTTGATACCTTTTTTCAATCGTTCAGTATTGGTAACGAATAGATCATCGCCAACAAGTTGGACTTTGCTTCCTAACTCTTTATTTAAATTTGACCAACCTTCCCAATCATCCTCTGCTAATCCATCTTCTATTGAAACAATGGGATAATTAGAAACCAATTTAGATAAATGATCAATCATATGATCGCTATCTAAAGTCTTACCCTCACACTTGTAAGTACCATCACTAAAGAATTCTGTACTAGCCACATCTAAAGCTAAAGAGACATCCTTACCAGGTATATATCCAGCTTTTTGAATTGATTCAATCAATACGTCACCTGCCTCCGCACTAGAATCTAAGCTTGGAGCGAAGCCTCCTTCATCACCGACTGCAGTGGACAAGCCTTTTAAACTAAGTAATTTTTTTAATGAATGAAATATTTCAGTTCCCATTCTTAAGGATTCACTAAATGTATTTGCACCATGTGGAACTAACATGAATTCTTGAAAATCTAATTTATTAGGAGCATGTGCGCCACCGTTTATTACATTCATCAATGGTACCGGCAGAAGCGTTGATAATGGATCACCTAGATATCTATATAAAGGTATTTCTAATGCATTAGCAGCAGCATGAGCAGTAGCAAGACTTACCGCGAGTATAGAATTGGCACCAAGATTTGATTTATTAATTGTTCCATCTATTTCAACCATTAATTGATCAATATTTTTTTGATCTAAAGCAGATAACCCACATAAAGCCGGGGATATAGTTTCATGAACTTTATTTACAGCATTTAGGACACCTTTTCCCATATAATTTGTTCCTCCATCTCTTAGTTCGTGTGCTTCATGAGCACCAGTACTAGCACCACTAGGAACCATTGCCTTACCACTAATACCACATTCCAATAAGACCTCTGCCTCAATAGTTGGGTTTCCCCTTGAATCAAGAATTTGTCTTGCATGGATAGTATCAATTAAGAGATCAAAAGTTTCTTTCACAATTTAATAAAAACTATATAAATCCTATTAATTGCTGAGTTATTTGGCTAATTTCTGAAATAAAATAGAGATATAATTTTTTAAGCAAACCAAATTCGAAAGAAAGAAAATAGCCTTAAACTCAATCATAGGAGTGAATCTAAAACAAAAAAAAAGTTAATAGTAATATACCTTTATTAAAAATTTTTGTTAGTTTGTTATGAAAACAAAATTTTATAAAAAAAATATATAATTAATTCGAAAAAATATTTTATCAATCATTAAGCTAAAAATTATTTAGAATTTAAGTGCGAATGAAATTCTTGGATTAATTTTTGCATTATTTATGAGCAGAACTCTTACATCTAATCCTGAATTATTTAGTGATCTTTCATGGGATCTTCTTTTACAAGGGGAAGAAACTGCAAAAAAATGGAAACATGATGAATTTAACATTGAACATATTGTTCAAACATTGTTTACCTCTAATAGATTCGTTAATTTTGTTGATAATCTAAGTATTGATCAAGATATTGTTCTAGATATTACAGAGGATTTTTTAGCAGATAATAAAGTAAGTGACTCAGATATTTTAACTATTGGAGAAGATTTGGAATTAGTACTTGATGAAGCAAATCATATCAAAACACAATGGGGATCAAACTTAATAGAAATTCCACATCTTCTAATAGCGATTGCAAAAGATGATAGGTTAGGTTACTACGTTTTTGAACAAGGAAATTTATCATTAGAAAACTTAGAAATACAATTAAAAAACTTTCCAATTTTTAACAAAACAAAAGATACTATTAATACTCGAAAGCAAATAGTAGATGATTCACCACATGAATTTCTTAATGAGAGTGAAAAGAAGGAGGCTATTCAAAAATCAAGTAATATTGTCCTTTCTAAAAATAAAAGTAAAAACATTGAATTTATAGAAGAATCTAATCAACGGTCAGCGCTCTCTATTTACGGAAAGGATTTAACTGCTGAAGCCAAAAAAGGATCATTTGACCCAGTCATCGGTAGAGAAACAGAAATTAATAATTTAATGCGAGTCCTGTCTAGAAGAAATAAAAATAATCCAATAATCATTGGTCATACAGGGGTTGGCAAAACAGCAATTACTTTTTTACTTGCACAGTTAATATCTCAAAAAAAGGTGCCAGATTCTTTGAAAAATCTGAAACTTATTTCACTAGATTTCGGAGCATTAGTATCAGGTACAAAATTTAGAGGACAATTAGAGGAAAGATTAAGATCTGTACTGAATGAATTAGAAGAATCTGGCCAAAGTGTAATTCTCTTAATTGATGAGATCCACACAATATTAAATTCTGATAGGACTTCTATTGATATAAGTAGCATTTTAAAGCCGCTACTAACTGCTGGTTACTTAAGATGTATCGGCACAACAACGCCAGAAAGATTTCGCGAAAGTATTGAAAAGGATCAAGTATTAAATAATTGTTTTCAGAAAATTTTTGTTAATGAACCATCTCTAGAATTAAGTGCCAAGATACTGAATGGGATAAAACGAAAATATGAAATACATCATGGCATTAAAATCACTAAAGAAGCGGTAATCTATGCAGCAAAGCTTGCTAATAGATACATAAGTGATAAATATCTCCCTGATAAAGCAATTGATCTGATTGATGAAGCTGCTGCTCAATTAAAAATTGAAACAAATCTGAAACCAAAGATAATATTAAATCAAGAAAAGAATCTGGTAGAGATTAATAATTTAATTAGTAATTTATCTTTTGAAGAGAACGAACAAAAAGAGTCTTTATTAAATAAATCTGCACTGATATCTGAAAATATAGATTTTTTAAATAGTGAATGGATCAGCTTGAAAGATAAGCTATCTGAATTGATGAAGCTTTTAGAAGAAGAAGATACTTTAATCAAAATGATCGAATCATATTCTCATAATCAGTCAAATTTCAAAAAACTTGATGAATTTGAAAACTACTTATTAGAGGTGAAAAAAGATATAGACGTAATAGAGAAGTTTTTAATTACAAATAAAAATTTCGAAGTTAAATTTAAAGTCCTTCCTGAAGATATTGCAGATGTTGTATCTAAGATGACAGGTATCCCACTTTCAAAGGTAGTTTCTAATGAGCGTAAAAAATTGATTAATTTAGAGAAAGAAATTAGTTTAAAAGTCATAGGGCAAGAAAAAGCTATTACAGCTATTTCTGCAGCGATAAGAAGAGCAAGAGCAGGGATGAAAAACCCAAAAAGGCCAATAGGATCTTTTCTTTTTATGGGGCCAACTGGAGTAGGGAAAACTGAATTAGCTAAATCTCTTGCTGCATCATTATTTGATGAAGAAGAAGCTTTATTAAGGTTAGATATGAGTGAATATATGGAAAGAAATGCTGTAGCCAGATTATTAGGTGCACCTCCAGGATATGTTGGTTATGAAGAAGGGGGTCAATTAACTGAAGCCGTAAAAAGAAAGCCCTATTCTGTAATACTCCTCGATGAGATAGAAAAAGCTCATTCCGAAGTTTTTAATATTCTTCTGCAAGTACTTGACGAAGGCAGACTTACAGATTCTCAAGGGAGCACTATTGATTTTAAAAATGCTGTAATAATTATGACCAGTAATTTAGCAGGCAAAGCAATATTAGAAAATAAAATTAAATTAAACAACAATGATGCTAATAAAGATTTAATTAATAAAACATTGGATAAAGCTATTCATGAGTCACTCTCTTCTATGTTTCGTCCAGAGTTCTTAAATCGTATAGATGAAGTTATACAATTCGAACCATTATCTAAAGAACAATTACAGAAAATAATATCTCTTCAAATAGATGAACTTAGGAAATTACTTATGGAACAAGAAATCAATATTAATGTTGATAAAAAAGTAATAATAAAATTAGCTAACGATTCTTATGAGCCTAAATATGGAGCTAGATCTGTAAGTAGAGAAATTAGGAGACAAATTGAGAATCCGCTAGCTACAAGACTTCTAGAAAACAATTTTAAGAATAAAAAGACAATCTCAATTAAGGTTGACTCTAAAAATCAGAAAGATATTTTATTCACTCCTAGCCCACGAGCAAAACAATAAGTTAATATACAAATAAGATAAAGTTAGTTGTTAAACTTAAATTTGTGACAAGTCCCTCTTCCAAGCAAGATCTATCAGAAGAAATCTCTTCAAAAAGTGATTTTGAAAAAAAGAAGAAAAACTTTTTTATCTCCACTTATGATGAACTAAAGTTAGTTGTTTGGCCAAATAAGCAGCAGTTATTTAGTGAATCAGTTGCTGTTATTATCATGGTTTCTTTTTCTGCAGCTGCCATTGCTGCTGTTAGTAGATTCTATGGATGGGCAGCTTCACAAATCTTTCAGTTAAATTAATAATGTTTTTATTCTTTATTAATTTAAAATTCAATTTATTTCTAGATTTCAGTCTAAACCTATCATGAGTAAAGAATCTAATAGTAGTTTAGTTTCATCTAAAGCTAATACTGGTATAGCCAGATGGTACGCAGTTCAAGTTGCTTCCAGTTGTGAGAATAAAGTAAAAGCTACTCTTGAACAAAGATCAGTAACTTTAGGGGTCAATAATAGAATCCTTGAGATTGAAATTCCACAAACACCAGGAATAAAGTTGAAAAAAGATGGCTCAAGGCAAACAACAGAAGAGAAAGTATTTCCAGGATATGTTCTTGTAAGGATGATTTTAGACGAAGATACAATGATGGCTGTGAAAAGTACACCTAATGTTATTAATTTTGTTGGAGCAGAAGATGGTAGAGGGAGTGGAAGATCAAGAGGTCATATTAAACCTAGACCATTATCAAGACAAGAAGTAAATAGGATTTTCAAGCGAGCTTCGGAGAAAAAAGCTATTGTCAAACTAGATATTGAAGAAAAAGACAGAATTATTGTTACAAGTGGTCCTTTTAAAGACTTTCAGGGGGAAGTAATAGAAGTATCTGGCGAGAGGAACAAATTAAAAGCATTACTATCAATTTTTGGGAGGGAGACTCCTGTAGAATTAGAATTCTCTCAAATCAACAAACAAAACTAATTTAAACTAAACATGATTTATTGTATTGTTAAATAAGTATTGTAGTTTTATCTCAAATTAAAAAAAAATGGCTAAAAAAGTTGTTGCATTAATTAAATTAGCTCTTCAGGCTGGGAAAGCGAATCCAGCTCCTCCAGTTGGCCCGGCGTTAGGTCAGCATGGTGTAAACATCATGGCTTTCTGTAAAGAATACAATGCAAGAACCCAAGATAAGACTGGCTTTGTTATTCCTGTAGAAATATCAGTTTTTGAGGATAGAAGTTTTACATTTATTACAAAGACTCCACCTGCATCAGTTTTAATCACAAAAGCTGCAGGGATTGAAAAAGGTGCTGGCGAATCTGCAAAAGGTGCAGTCGGCAAAATAAGTAAAGCTCAATTAGAAGAAATAGCCAAAACTAAGCTCCCTGATTTAAACTGTACGAGTATTGAATCTGCAATGAAAGTAATTGAAGGTACTGCTCGAAATATGGGCGTATCAATATCAGATTAATACATTCTCTAATATAAACCTTATCGGGGAGGTTATTTCTAGCCGCTTGAACCCAGACAAATTATGAAAAAATTATCTAAAAGAATGGAACTTCTATCTAAAAAGATTGAAGACCGCATATATACAGCTCAAGAAGCTTTAGCCATCGTAAAAGAAAATGCAAATGCAAAATTTGACGAAACTATTGAAGCACATATTAGATTAGGTATTGATCCCAAATATACCGATCAACAGCTTCGAACCACAGTTGCTTTGCCGAATGGGACAGGACAAACTATAAAGATTGCAGTTATTACTAGTGGGGAAAACGTTTCAAAAGCAAAAACTGCAGGAGCAGATTTATTTGGTGAAGAAGATTTAGTGGAGAGTATCAATAAAGGTAATATGGATTTTGATTTATTAATAGCGACTCCAGATATGATGCCTAAAGTTGCGAAGCTTGGACGTGTTTTAGGCCCTAGAGGTTTAATGCCAAATCCAAAAGCCGGAACTGTAACTAATGATATTGCAAATGCCATTAAAGAATTCAAAGCAGGTAAATTAGAATTTAGAGCAGACAAAGCGGGTATAGTACACGTTCGTTTTGGTAAAGCAAGTTTTTCTGCCAATCAATTATTTGAAAATTTAAAAACCTTACAAGAAGCAATTGATAAAAACAAGCCTAGTGGTGCAAAGGGTAAGTATTGGAAAACACTCTATTTATCTTCAACAATGGGACCATCAATTCAAATTGATATTGGTGCATTACAGGATTATCAACAAGAAAGTTAACTCTTTGTAGTACAATAGATATTGCAACGATACGACCAGAGAAAGTGGGCTAATTTAGTTTTACTAAATTGTAAATCCCACCTAGGTAGTTTTTAATTTTCATCCTTTTTTGGAGATCAAAATAAAAGCGACCCTAAATTTCTTTGTGTCGCATTTCCTGCTCTTCCTAAATTACGATCCAAAAAAGAATGGGCCGAACACTTGAGAATAAGCAACAAATAGTGCAAGAGATTAAAACTCTCTTAAACGAATCGGAAATGGCAGTAGTCCTTGATTTCAAAGGTCTATCAATTAAAGAAATGTCTGATTTACGAGCGAGATTGCATGCAAATCAGGGCATTTGTAAGGTTACAAAAAATTCATTAATGCGTAGAGCAATTGAAGGAGAAAGTAACTGGTCTGATTTAGATTCTTTATTAACAGGTTCTAATGCTTTTGTTTTAATAAAAGAAGATGTTGGAGGAGCTGTAAAAGCTATCCAATCATTTCAAAAAGAAACAAATAAATCCGAAACTAAAGGTGCTTTATTTGAAGGAAAACTTCTTAGCCAAGCTGAGATCAAAGAAATAGCTAATCTTCCTTCAAGAGAGGTATTAATGGCTAAGATTGCTGGCGCCTTAAATGGTGTTGCAAGCAAGCTAGCTATTGGTATCAACGAAATTCCATCTGGACTTGCAAGATCACTTAAGCAACATTCTGAAAGTTCAGAATCATAAATTCCAATTCATTTATCAACAAAAAAAATGTCTGCAAAAACCGAAGAAATTCTTGAATCATTAAAATCTCTTTCACTATTAGAAGCTTCTGAGCTCGTCAAGCAAATTGAAGAAACTTTTGGTGTGTCTGCTGCTGCCTCAGCAGGAGTAGTCATGGCCGCTCCAGGTGCAGGCGGTGGAGATGGAGATGGCGCAGCTGCTGAAGAGCAAAGCGAATTCGATGTAATCTTAGAAAGTTTTGATGCATCCGCAAAAATAAAAGTTCTTAAGGTTGTCAGAAATGCTACTGGACTTGGTTTAGGAGACGCTAAAGCTCTTGTAGAAGCAGCCCCTAAGACTGTAAAAGAAGCACTCGCAAAAGCTGAAGCAGAAGCTTTAAAGAAAGAGATTGAAGAAGCCGGAGGAAAAGTTACACTTAAGTAATAAATAAATTATTAGCCGATTGTTTCTATTATCGGCTCTAAATCTATGGATAGTAGTCAAAATATTGCAATTGAAGCTGCTACAGATGGAGCCTGCAGTGGTAACCCTGGGAAAGGAGGATGGGGAGGATTAATTTTATTTGACGATGGAAGTGAGTTAGAGATTGGAGGTTTTGAAGAAAATACTACCAATAACAGAATGGAACTTATGGCTGCTATAAAAACTTTAGAAAAATTAAAACAATTTAAAATAAAAAAAAATTTTAAATTAAGAACTGATAGTAAATACTTAATTGATGGTTATAGTAACTGGATCAATAATTGGAAGAAAAATGGATGGAAAACCAGTGCTGGGAAACCGGTGCAAAATTTAGACTTATGGCAAAAGATTGATGGACTAAGAATAAAAGAAGTAAACATGGAATTTGTGAAAGGCCATAGTGGAGATAAATATAATGAAAGAGTAGATCTAATAGCAACTAACTACAGTAAAGGTTTGTATCAACTAAAAAAGAACGAACAAGAAAATATTGTTCAAGATGATAGTGCACCCCAAGAAATAATAAATTTATATTCTCGTATTGAATTAGTTAGCAAATTTGCACAAAAAGGATTTTTATTAACAACTAGTGAATTATGCAATTTACTCTCTATTGAAGAGAATCAGGACATAAAAGAGATAAAACAATTTAATTGGCGCAATTGGGTTATTAAACCAACAAGTAAAAAACTATGGTTAATTCAAGAAAATAATCAATACTCTAAATGATAAAGAATTTATATTCAATCATAAATATTTATGAAAGATTAATCACACCAATCCTTATGAAAGATAAAGGAGTTGATGCAGAATGTCTAACAAATCTATCTTTAAAACTTTTAGCATTTTGTTCAACTCATAATGAATGGACTTTAGTATCAAATTATCTTGAAGAGATAAGAAACGAATTATGTATTAAAGATAAAAAGTTAAAGCAGGAAATTTCTGGTATACATTTTCCTAATCCCGTAGGTCTTGCTGCTGGATTTGATAAGAACGGGATAGCTGCAAATATTTGGCAAGATTTTGGTTTTGGTTTTTCTGAATTAGGAACAGTGACTCAATATGCTCAGCCAGGGAATCCAAAACCAAGATTATTTAGAATTTCTAACGAACAAGCTGCACTAAATAGAATGGGTTTTAATAATAATGGAGCTGAGTTATTCTTAAAAAATTTCTTTAGGCAAAATATTAAGAAAAAGGTTGATAGAGAAAATAATTGTTTAGGTATAAATTTCGGAAAATCAAAAATAACTTCAATTTCAAATGCAACAGATGATTATATTTCATCTTTAAAACTACTTATGCCATATTGTAATTATGCGGCAATAAATGTTAGTTCTCCTAATACTGAGGGTCTAAGAAAACTACAGGATCCAATTCTTCTTAGAGAACTACTCCAAGAAATCAAAAACTTACCTGATTGTCCACCTCTTTTCGTAAAGATCGCTCCAGACTTGAGCTTCAAAGACATAGATAAAATTTGCCAACTCATAAATGATGAAAAAATTAATGGGATTATCGCAACCAATACTAGTCTTGATAGGCTAGGTCTAGAGAATACACTTATTGAAAAAACAAATACTTTATTATCAGAAGAAAGCGGAGGTTTAAGTGGAAAACCTTTAAGAAATAGGGCTAATCAAATTATTAAACATATCCACAATATTGATAAAAAGTTAACTTTAATTGGTGTAGGAGGGATAGACTCTCCAGAAGCTGCTTGGGAGAGAATAACCTCTGGTGCATCATTGATACAGCTCTATACAGGTTGGATTTATAAAGGACCTAGATTAGTTCCTGATATATTAAAAGGTATTGTCAAACAACTAAATTATTATCAAATATCTAATATTAAAGAAGCTATTGGTTCAGGTTTATTATGGAAAAGTTAAAATTTAAAAATTTATAAGTATATTTAAAGAAGATCAGTAAAAATTTGATATTTTGAAAAATTTAGAATTTCAGCATGGAGGAAATATACATTATTTTGCGGAGAAATTTAATTTATCATTAACGGAAATTATTGATGCCAGTGCCTCTATCGTTCCATTCCCAATCCCTTATTTTCTCAAAGATGAATTCTATATTCAAATAAAAAATGAAAGTTTTAGATATTATCCTGAAAGAAATTTAAACAATCTTAAAGAAATTATAGGAAGTTTACATAACATCGATCCTTGCTGCATTATGCCTGGAAATGGTGCTTCAGAAATAATTACTTGGGTGGGATATGAAGCAGCAAAATATAAAGTAAATTGCTTACCTGCTCCAGGATTTGTTGATTATGAAAGAGCATTAAAATGCTGGCAAGCAAAGTATTTTTTTATGGAACTTCCAAAAAATAATTTTAAAAATATAAAACAATCTTTTCCAATTAAACCAAAATCCGATGTAATTTGGATTACTAATCCACATAATCCAACCGGGCAATTATGGGATAGAAAATCACTAGAAGAATTAATTAAAAATTATAAACTTGTAATATGTGATGAAGCATTCTTATCCTTAACACCAAATGGTGAAAATGAATCTTTAATACCTCTTACTAAAAAATTTGATAATTTAATTGTCATAAGAAGTTTAACTAAATTATTCAGTATTCCTGGTTTAAGACTAGGCTATATGATTAGTTCCCAAAAAATATGCCAAAATCTCAATAACTTGAGAGATCCATGGCCCTTAAACTCATTTGCAATTCAAACGGGAATAAAATTATTAAGCAATAAAGAAGAATATAAAAAATGGACAATGAAAATTCATAACTGGATAAATACTGAAAAAAAATGGCTAACTGATGAGCTAAAAAAAATTACCCAAATAAAAATACATGAATCATCGACAAATTTCTTCTTAATAGAGAGTCAATATTCTCTCATGGAGGTTATAAATTGTTTAGCTAGAAAAAAAATTCTTTTAAGAGAATGTTCTTCATTTAAATTTTTAGATGATAAGTGGGCGAGAATTAGTTTACAAACTCATGAGAAAAATCAAATAATAGCTAAAGAAATTTATAAATTATTTTTATAGTAATTAATAATTTTATTAATTTTATTTCTAGGATCTTTTAAATTAAATTTAGAAATATTATTCTTCATTATGTCTAAAATCTCATATTGATTTCTTGAATTATTAGATTCAATATTAAAAATTCTCTGCAAATTCTTTTTTAAATTGATTTCTAGATTTTTATTTTGCTTAATCATTATTGAACAACCTTTTGAAGAGAGAACTAAAGCATTTTTTTCTTGATGATTATTTTTAGCATTTGGATATGGAATAAGTATTGAAGGAGATTGTGTTTGAATAAGTTCATTTATTGCACCAGAACCAGCTCTCGAAATTACTAAATCACAATTTTGCATTAATGCAGCAATGTCATTTGTAAAGTCTATTGGAATATAATTTTTATTCTTTTTATTAGTAAATTTAGGATCTAAAGTATCACCTAAGATATGAACCATCCTAAAATTATTATCATTTAAAAAATCCAATAAGTTATAAATAGCATTATTAATAACTTGTGCACCTTGACTTCCTCCCATAATAATTATCAAAGGTTCATTACCAACTGGAACCCAACTTGGAATATGATGATGAATATAAAATTGATTACGGAGTGGAGTCCCAGTAAAAACAACATTACATCCTTTTAAATGAAAAGCTGTTTCTTTAAAACCTGTTAAAACAAAATTACAATATCTGCCAAAATATTTTGTAGCTAAACCAGGAACTAGGTTAGATTCATGTATTATGATTGGTATATTTAATAATTTTGCTGCGATAATAGATGGCACTGAGATATATCCGCCAGTTGCTAAAACTAATTTAATTTTTCTACTAATCATTATTCGAATTACTGGCAAAGTTGAAAGAAATAATTGCAAATACTTAATCATTAAAAATAAATTATTCCCTTGAGGAGAATCAATATTTAATGTTAATAAATTATATTCTTTTGGTACTAGTTTAATTTCGCATCTATTTTTTATACCCAACCAATTAATTTTCCAATTTCTATCAAGATTATCGACAATTGTTAAAGCTGGGAAAATATGTCCACCGGTGCCACTAGCTGCAACTAATAAATTTTTTATTTTTCTTTTCATAAAAATGCGCAAATCATTTATAGGGGATAAAATAAATGGAATATGATTAAATTTTATTCTTTTACTAAGTATATAAGCATTATCTATATCTTTTTTTATCTCATTTCATCAAAATTTGCAATTTGCGAGAATAATTTTAAAAAAGATTTTAAAAATATTGAGAATGAATTAAATCAAAGAAACTTTATCACACTAGAAAAATATTTTGATCAAAATGAAAAATATGACTTTAAAAATAAATTTTTTAAATTAATAGAAGAATTTCCTGATGCAAAATGGGAAATAATCAAATCAAATTCAATTAATGCTAATCAACATAAACTTGAGATGAAACTTTATGGTAGTAAAATTTTAAATGGGAAAGAATTCAAGTTGCAATCAAGTTTTTGTTTTGTATTTAACTTAGATAATGGATTAATAAAACAAAGCAATATAAAAAATAATTTAACCACTATCCGGAGTGATGATAACCAAATTGATATTAAAATCTCAATCCCAGATAAAGTTTTAACAGGTTCAAAATATGATATTGACATAATTTTAAATCAACCATTAGAAGATATTATTATTGCAGGAGGTATTAAAGAGTATCAAGAAGGAAAATTATTAAATCAATCGATTACCTTGGAGCCTCTAGCTACAGGAGGAATTTTTAAAGTATCTCGAGCTCCATTATTACCAGGTATTCAAGTTTGGACAGGTATAATAGCCCATCCAAGTGGGTTGGTATCATTTACAAAAACTGTAAATATTGTTAAAGATTACTAAATCAGCAATCATCAAGAGCAGCTACACCAGGTAGTATTTTCCCTTCAAGAAGTTCTAAGCTAGCTCCTCCACCAGTTGAAATATGAGACATTTTATCGGCTAGTCCTGCCTTTTCTACAGCAGCTACAGAATCGCCACCTCCAATAATAGTACAAACATTAGAAGAGCTTAAATCAGCTAAAGTTTTAGCAATGGAATTAGTACCAATAGCAAATTTTTCAAATTCAAATACACCCATTGGACCATTCCAAATTATTGTTTTACACTCAATAAGAGCTCTTTGAAATATTTGAATAGATTCTGGTCCAATATCTAATCCCATCCAATCTCCACTTATAGAATTTATATCAGAAATTTTACTTTCTGCGGTTGGTGAAAATTCATTAGCAAGAACTACATCTGAAGGTAAAAGTAATTGAACCCCTTTATCTTTTGCTTTCTTCTCTAAATTTCTTGCTAATTCTAATTTATCTTCCTCGACAAGACTTTTTCCAACATTTAAACCTCTGGCTTTATAAAAAGTGAATATCATTCCTCCTCCAATAATTATTTTATCGCATTTATCTAAAAGAGAATCTAATACACCTATCTTACTACTTACTTTAGAGCCGCCTACTATTGCTGCTAAAGGTCTTTGAGGATTATCAATAGCACCTTGTAAGTATTTGAGCTCTTTCTCTAATAAAAATCCTGCTACAGATGGATTTAAAAATTCTGTCACTCCCTGAGTAGAGGCATGAGCTCTATGAGCGGCACCAAAAGCATCATTAACATACATATCAGCAATAGAAGCTAAGTTTTTTGCAAAATTGTTATCATTTTTCTCTTCCTCTTCATAAAATCTTACATTTTCCAATAACATCACATCACCATTATTTAATGCATTAGCTAAGGAATTAGCTTCTTCACCAATGCAGTTACTTGATAAAGTAACTTTCTTTTGAAGGATTGAGCTTAACCTGGAAGCAACCGGAGTTAGTCTCATCTTCTCATTTACTTTCCCCTTCGGTCTTCCAAAATGGGCTGATAATATCACCTTAGATGAATTATTTATCAGATATTCAATAGTTGGAATAGCTGCTCTTATACGAGTATCATCAGTAATTTCTCCTTCATCATTAAGTGGAACATTGAAATCTACCCGAACTAGTACTTTTTTACCCTCTAGAGATGATTTTTTTAAACTTGAAAGAGATAGCTTTGGCATGAATACTTCTTAATAACCTTGAAACCCTAACGTTTATTAATCACTATTGGGTAAAAATTTAATGCTAAATAGTTATGCCTTAATAAAAATTAAAAAAATATGATTAATAAGTTTGTAAAAGTTTAATTTTCAAAAATAGAATAAAATGAACTTAACTAATTCATCAATACTTATTAAAAATTTTTTAGTTCCAAACAATTTATTAATGTGAAAATACCTAAAATTCAATGGTATCCAGGTCATATAGCAAAAGCTGAAAAGAAATTAAGGGAAACCATTAAAAGAGTAGATTTAGTTATTGAAGTTAGAGATGCAAGAATACCTATCTCAACGAGTCATCTGCATCTCGATAAGTGGATAAAAGATAAAAAACATCTTTTAGTTATCAATAGAGCAGATATGATTTCAGATTCTGCAATTTATAAATGGACTAAATGGTTTAAAGAAAGAAATACAACCCCCTTTTGGTGTGATGCAAAAAAAGGAATTGGCATTAAAGAAATTTGTAAAGCGGCTTCAAAATCAAGATTATCAATAGATATTCGGAGAGAATCTAGAGGTATGAAGACAAGATCTATTAGGGCATTAACATTGGGTTTCCCAAATGTAGGGAAATCAGCTTTAATCAATAGAATTGCTAGAAAAAAAGTAGTTGTTAGTGCAAGAAAAGCAGGTGTTACAAGATCTCTAAAATGGATAAGATTAAACAATGGTATTGATTTACTAGACGCTCCAGGTATAATTCCACCCGATTTAGATAATCAAAAATCTGCTTTAAATCTTGCAATCTGCGATGATATTGGAGAAGCAGCATACGATCTTGATAGTGTTGCTAAAGAATTTCTAAAAATCATATTCAAATTACATACAAATCCAATTTCTAATGTTTCTCTAAAGCAGATATCTAAAAGATATAGCATAGATATTGATCAAAGTTTTAAAGATCCAGATCAATGGATTAAACTAGCATCTGACATACATACCTCAGGGAATCAAAGGAGAATGGCACATAGATTGCTTGAAGATTTTAGAACTCAAATGTTGGGCAAAATTTGTCTTGAGGTGCCAAGTGAATTCTGAGAATAATTCATTATTTGGTCTAGGGAAAGGAGAGCTGATAGAAATTAAATATAAGTATGAATTACCAATGCGACTAGATAGATGGCTTGTAAGTCAAAGACCAGAGCAGAGCAGAACAAGTATTCAGCATTTAATAAATTCTGGATTAATTTTGATTAATTACAAACCGGCGAAAGCCAAAACCCCATTAAAGAGAGGAGATAATATACAAATTTGGTTGACACCACCTGAACCATTACCTTATCTCAAACCAGAGCCAATGGACTTAGATATTTTATTTGAAGACAACGATATAATAGTGATTAATAAATCATCAGGTATAACTGTCCATCCAGCCCCTGGTCACAAATCAGGTACTTTAGTTAATGGACTATTAGCTCATTGCAAAAATTTACCTGGTATAAATGGGAAGCTAAGACCTGGTATCGTTCATCGATTAGATAAAGACACTTCAGGCTGTATTGTTGTTGCTAAAAACCAAGAAGCATTAGTAAATCTACAATTACAAATAAAAAATAAAATTGCTTCAAGAAATTATTTAGCAGTTATTCATGGCGGACCTAAACAAAACGAAGGTACGATCGTAGGAAATATTGGAAGAAATCCAAATGATAGAAAAAAATATGCTGTTGTTGAGGAAAATTTAGGTAGATATGCGCGCACTCACTGGAAATTAATAGAAAGAATTGGTAATTATTCATTAATGAGCTTCAAATTAGATACTGGGAGAACACATCAAATTAGAGTTCACTGCTCTTACATTAAACATCCCATTCTTGGAGATCCTTTATATGGAAGATGTAAAAAACTGCCTTGTAATTTATCAGGACAAGCTCTTCACGCAAATCGTCTAGGATTGATTCATCCTATTAATGGTAATGAAATGATTTTTGAAGCTGATTTGCCACACGAATTTCAAAAACTTCTAAAAATGATAAAGAAAATTAATTAATATTTAAACTACTATTAATTAGTTTTTTAGTAACAATATGTTGAGGATTATTGAATACTTGAAATGCATCACCTTCCTCCACAACTGATCCTTTATTGATTATCAATAACCTATCACAAAACTTTTTTGCTAATCCTAAATCATGAGTAATAAAGATAATTGATAAAGTCATTTCTTCTTGAATTTGTCTTAATAATTTTAAAATGTCCATTTTTACTGTTGCATCAAGCATAGTTACACTTTCATCACAAATAAGTATTTTAGGATTAATTAAAAGTGCTCTAGCAATTGCTACTCTTTGTAGTTGCCCGCCTGATAATTCTTTAGGATAAGAATTGAGAAAATCACTATCAGAAGGTAAATTTAATTTTTTCAAGGTCAATATAAGCTTTTCTTTCATAATTTTCTTACCAGATGAATTATGTAAAAACAATATTTCTTCTAAGGTTCTTTGAACAGTCATTTTAGGATTTAGGCTGGAAAATGGATCTTGAAAGATCATTTGGATATTTCTAGCTTTTTGAATTTTTAGATTTCTATTAAAATATTCATTTTCAATATTGATTTTTATATTACCTCCTCTCTGATCTAAAAGTCCGACTAATGCCCTGCCTAAAGTACTTTTTCCACTACCTGAAATACCCACGAAACCTAAAGTCTCATTACGAAACAATTTAAAACTTACTTGATTAATAGCTTTATTCCATTTTGGACTTAAAAAAGAATAATTAGATCTATACCAACATCTTAAATTTTCAACTTCTAATATAACGGGATTTTGTTTAGAGAATAAAGTATTTGATTGAAATTTATAGCAAGCAGAGCTAACTAATTTTTTACCTATATCAGATGTTGGAGAATTAAGAATTTCTTTTATTTTTCCATGCTCTTTAATTCTTCCCTTATCAAAAATAGCTATTTTTTTACACCATTTTGCCGCAAGATGAATATCGTGGCTAATCAGAATTAAAGTGCTATCAAAATTTTTACATAAATTTAAAAGTTCATCCATTACTTTATAACTTGTATATGAATCAAGACTTGTCGTTGGTTCGTCTGCAATTATTATCGAAGGATTTAATGCTAAAGCCAAAGCTATACATACTCTTTGTCGCATACCTCCACTAAATTCATGAGGATATGAATTCAATCTTCTTGTATCAATTCCAACTTTAAAGAAAATTTCTTGTATGGATTTCTTTATTTCACAATCTGAAGTATCAGGTTTGTGAATCTTTAATAGCTCATATAAATGAGCTTGAACAGTCATCAGTGGATTTAATTTTTTAATTGAATCTTGATGAATATAACCAAAATTTTCCCTTCTAAAAGTTTGTAATTGTTTATTATTCATAACTTTGCAATTTTCACCCTTAACAAATATTTCTCCAGTGCAAATTGAATTTGTAGGTAACATGTTCACAATAGATTTTGCAAATGTTGTTTTACCGCAACCTGAGGGTCCAATTAATGCTAGATGATCTCCTTTATTTACTTCTAATTTCAGATTCTTCAAAACTGGGCTTTTATTAGAACTATAGGTAACAGTTAAATTATTAATTTCTAAAATTTTGTTAAAATTTAATTTCATAATTTTGTAGCAAATTTAACCAGTAATAAATAAAATAAATTAAAAGCAAATAGAAATGTTTGAAGCCAAGACAAATTCAAACAAAAAAAAGGAACAAATTGTTTCAAATACTATTTTGCCTGAAAATAAAAGTTTTGAAAGTCATCAATCAAAATATCAAATAAAATTGCCTCAATGGCTTATAGATTGCTTAATAAATTCTGAAAATAAAAAATGTGACGATAACAAAAATTCACTTTTAATCGCTGAGGCATTTAAGTTGGCCTTTAAAGCTCATGATGGACAATTAAGAGCGAGCGGCGAACCATATATAATTCATCCTGTTGCAGTCGCGGATCTTTTAAAAGAGATTGGTGCTAGCCCATCAGTAATCGCAGCAGGACTTTTACATGATGTTGTAGAGGATACTTGTATTCCTTTAACTGAGATTGAAAATAATTTTGGAGTAGAAGTAAAAATACTTGTCGAAGGTGTAACCAAGCTTGGTGGAATTCACTTTACAAACAGAACAGAAGCTCAAGCTGAAAATCTCAGAAAAATGTTTTTAGCAATGGCTAGAGATATAAGGGTGGTCTTAGTAAAACTAGCCGATCGTTTACATAATATGAGAACTATTGAATGGCTTAGCGAAGAAAGAAAAAAAAGAATTGCTAGAGAAACTAGAGAAATTTATGCCCCTTTAGCGAATAGATTAGGAATTAATAGATTTAAATGGGAATTAGAAGATCTAGCTTTTAAATTTCTTGAACCAGAAAAATATGAAAGTTTGAAAGACCAAATTTCAATCAAAAGAAGTGATAGAGAACAAAGGTTGAATAATACACTAACTCTTATAAAAGATAAACTAATAGCTGCTGGATTAGATCAATTTGAAATAAGTGGGAGGCCAAAACACTTATATGGGATTTGGAGCAAAATGGAGAGGCAGCAAAAACAATTTAATGAAATTTATGATGTCGCTGCCCTTAGGATAATTGTGTCAAATACAGATTGCTGCTATAGAGCATTAGCTGTAGTCCATGATACTTTTAAACCTATTCCAGGTAGATTCAAAGACTATATAGGTCTACCAAAACCTAACGGATATCAATCTTTACATACATCTGTCATTGGTAGATATAGACCAGTTGAAATACAAATTAGAACAACTGAGATGCATCAAGTCGCTGAATTTGGTATTGCTGCTCATTGGAAGTATAAAGAAGGTGGTTCTCCTGCATTAGCAGAAGCTGAGAAATTTAATTGGTTTAGACAACTATTAGAATGGCAACAGGAGGGTAACGAAAAAGATCATAATGATTACTTAGCATCAATTAAAGCAGATCTTTTTGATGAAGAAGTTTTTGTAATAACCCCAAAAGGTGATGTTGTTAGCCTGAGAAAAGGTTCTACTGCAATTGATTTTGCTTACAGAATTCATTCTGAAGTTGGTAATCATTGTAATGGTATAAGAATAAATGAAAAATTATCACCGATATCTACAATTTTAAAAAATGGTGATTTTGTTGAAATAATTACAAGTAATAATTCTAATCCAAGTCTAGATTGGTTAAATTTTGCAGTTACACCTACTGCCAAAAATCGTATAAGACAATGGTATAAAAAAAGTCATCGAGAAGAAACTATCAAGCGAGGGAGAGAGTTATTAGAAAAAGAAATTGGAAAGAATGGGTTTGAATCACTCATGAATAGTGAAGAAATGAATAAAGTTGCTCAAAGATGTAATTTAAAAAATACTGAAGACCTATTGGCATCACTTGGATATGGCGGAACTACTCTACAGCAAGTCTTAAATCGATTTAGAGAGGAAATAAATATCAAAAATATAAAAAATAAAAATGAAACTAATAATGAAATAGCTCAAACAATAAAAGATCAAAATCATATTACAAAAAATTATTCAAAAGGAGCAAATAAATCTCCAATATCAGGTATTGAAGGTTTAGATTATCGCATTGGAAAATGTTGCAGTCCACTCCCTGGAGAAGAAATTGTGGGAGCAGTAACTTTAGGTAACCATGGTATTACTATTCATAGAAGAGATTGTGAAAATGTTAATCCAATTCCAATAGAAAGAAGATTACCAGTGGGATGGAATCAAACTAATAAAATTAATAACAATAAATTTCCAATTCAATTGAGAATAGAAGTTATAGATAGAGTCGGGGTATTAAAAGATATCTTGATGCGTTTATCTGATAAAGGAATAAATGTAAGTAATGCGAGTGTTAAAACAGCATTCAATAAACCAGCAATTATTAATTTATGCGTAGAACTTGAAAGTTATAGTCAATTAAATAAAACAATAGATCAAATAAAGTCAATGGCAGATGTTATTGAAATTGCGAGAGTCGAATTAACATAGTAAAAATGGCTAAATCAAAATAATTAAATTTATTAGAGATTTACTTTTTAATAATTTTTACTAGATAGTAAGTTAAGGTGCCACTTATCAAACCCAAAAGCAATCCAATAACACTAGAACCAAGCATTAATCTTGAAATTACAAACCATCCTTGTTGCCAAAATTCTTCTTTTATCAGACTTGGTTGAATTATTATATTTTCATCATCCTTTAAAAGGAAAGAACCTATTTTATAATTTAAAAAATATAAAGGAATATAGGTAAAAGGATTACTTACCCATGTTCCAATTGCAGCCAAAGCTAAGTTACCTTTTATAATTCTCGCAAGGAAAATCCCCAATAATGTTTGAAAGCCAAAAAATGGAAAACATCCACTAAAGACACCTGCTGCAGTTCCTTTGGCTTTAAAATATGGTGTACCATCTTGCTGCCAAATTAATGATAGAATTTTTTTACTGAAAAATTCTTTTATTAAATTCATTCTGAAAATTCTACGCGCAGAAATTTTGTTTATCTTACATAATTATTTTTTACACAGTGAGAAATGAGTCCAATAATACCTTTAGATGACACAATAGCAGCGATAGCTTCAGCAATTACTTTAGGGAAAGGAGGTATTGCAGTTATAAGAGTATCAGGTCCAGATGCTATAAATGCATGTAGAAGAATTGTTCAAACTAAATCAAAAAAAGCTTGGGAATCAAATAGAGTTTTTCATGGTTATGCAAAAGATCTTGAAAATGAGAAATTAGTTGATGAAATTTTAATATTAGTAATGCGATCTCCCAATAGCTTTACAGGTGAAGACATTGTTGAGATTCATTGTCATGGTGGAATTATTGTAGTTAATAGAATATTAGATATTCTTTTAAAAAGCACGCATGTTAGATTAGCTAATCCAGGAGAATTTAGTCAAAGAGCATTTTTAAATGGAAAAATTGATTTAACTCAAGCAGAATCAATTAATAAATTAATTAATGCTAATAATATTAGAGCTGCAGAAATTGCTTTTAAAGGAATACAAGGAGAATTAAATAATCAAATAAATCTTATTAAAAACTCCCTTATTAATCAATTAGCTGAAATTGAGGCGAGAGTAGATTTTGAAGAAGATTTTCAAGAATTTGATTATGATAAGTTTTCAAAAAATTTAAATATAATTAAAGAAAAAATAAATTTCTTAATCGAGACTACAAATAGAAATCGTTACATAGAAAATGGAATTTCAATAGCTTTAATTGGCAAAACAAATGTTGGTAAAAGTTCTTTATTAAATTTACTTTCTAAACAAAATAAAGCAATTGTTACTGAAATCCCAGGCACAACAAGAGATATTATTGAAGTGAATTTGATTATTAAGGATATTCCGGTTCGAATTATCGATACTGCAGGAATAAGAAATACTGAAGATTATATTGAAAAAATTGGTATTAAAAAAAGTTTAGAGATGATCAAAGAATGTGACTATGTTATTTATATTTTTGATCTTACAATTGGCCTAGATAAAGATGATGAAGAAATTATAGAAAAAATTCCAGATAAAAAACTTATCTCGATATTAGGTAATAAAAAAGATCTTATTAAAATTAAAAAAATAACAAATAAGAAATACTCTAAAAACATAATTTTTATGAGTATAAAAGAGAGACAGGGTGAAAACTTATTAACAGAAAAAATAATAGAAAAATGTGGAACTAAAGAATATCAAGATATTGAGGTTTTACTTAATGAAAGACAAATGTCTAACTTAAAAGATTCTTTAAAAAACTTAAATGATACCTCAGACATATTCGATAAAAAATTACCTTTTGATTTTTTAGCAATTGAAATAAGAGATAGTATTAAAAATCTTGCTAAATTAACTGGTGAAGAATTAACAGAAGAATTATTAGATAATATTTTTTCAAAGTTTTGTATTGGTAAGTGAATCTAAAACTAAATAATAATGATATAAGCTTGCTTTAAAAGTTAGAATAATATCTGAAATAAATAATTTGATTTTGGACTGGAATTCACCACAATTGAAAAGTAAAATAAGTGAATGGATTTATGAAGATATTGGAAGTGGTGATCTAACACAATCATGTATTACAGAAAATATTGGTAAAGCTTATTG
Organism: uncultured Prochlorococcus sp.; assembly: GCA_902628235.1. Lineage (GTDB taxonomy): Bacteria > Cyanobacteriota > Cyanobacteriia > PCC-6307 > Cyanobiaceae > Prochlorococcus_A. The sequence goes on from CACOMD010000001.1 coordinate 296,506, forward strand.
GATAGCTAAAGAAGATGGTATTTTTTGTGGAATTGAACTTTTAAAAATAATTTTTAATCAAATTGATCAGAGTTTAAATTTTAGTCCGTTAATTAAAGATGGTCAAAACTTTAAAAAAAATCAAATATTAATAGAATTAGATGGTCCATCCAGAAGTTTATTAGCCAGTGAGAGAATATCTTTAAATATTGCAATGCATCTCTCTGGTATTTCAACTCATACTTATAAAATTGTTGAAAAACTTAGAAATACGGAAATCAAATTAGCTGATACAAGAAAAACTACCCCAGGCCTAAGAAGTTTGGAAAAGTATGCATTTAAATGCGGAGGGGGAATAAATCATAGAATGGGGCTATACGACGCCGCAATGATCAAAGAAAATCACATTGCTTGGAGTAAAAATATAAAAGATGCAATTGAGAGAATAAGATTAAATACCCCTTTTACGACCCATATTATAGTAGAAGCAGAAAATATAGGTCAGGCTAAAGAAGCCATATTAGCTGGTGCAGATAGTATTTTATTAGATGAAATCAAACCAAACATATTAAGAGATAATATTAAATTATTGAGAGAAATTAGGTTAAATAATGATTCTAAAAAAGAAAGGAAAAATTTAATTATTGAAGTATCTGGAATAAATCCAGACGATATTGAAAATTATTTAATAGATGGTATTAACCTAATATCTACAAGCTCTTCAACAACAAAAAGTAAATGGATTGACTTTAGTATGCGTTATATTGATTAAATTGATATATTAAATTTCAAAATATTACTTTATGCTCAACACTTTTAATATATTAAAAAGATATTTCACTTGCTCTTTAAAGGAAAGTCTTGACAAGAATAACAAAATCTCAGAATTTGATAATTTAAAAAAAAATATAATTGTACAATCCTCAAAAGAGGAGTTTGGTGACTATCAATCAAATATTAGCTTAGTTTTATCTAAGTGTTATGGAAAGAATCCAAAAATAATTGCTTCAGAAATTATTGAGTTAGTAGAAAAGAATAATGAGATTGTTGATATAGTTGAAAGTCTGGAAGTAGCTGGCCCAGGTTTTATTAATATTTCAATTAAAAAAAATATTTTTATAGAAAAACTAATAGAAAATTTAAAATGTCAAAGAGTAGGGATACCACTTGCTTTTTCAGACAATAATGAAGATATTAATAAAAAAATAATAGTTGACTTTTCTAGCCCTAATATCGCAAAAGAAATGCATGTTGGTCACTTAAGATCAACAATTATCGGAGATTCAATATCTAGAATTTATGAATTGAGAGGATATGATGTTTTAAGAATAAATCATGTTGGAGATTGGGGTACGCAATTTGGAATGCTCATTGCATATCTCAAAGATGAATTTCCAAAACATTTAATTAATATTTCAGGAATAGATATAGGTGATCTCGTATCTTTTTATAAAAAGTCCAAAATAAGGTTTGATAATCAACCTGAATTTCAGAGAAAAGCAAGAGAGGAAGTTATTAAATTACAAAGTGGTAATAAGGATTCAATAGCTGCGTGGAAATTATTATGCAATCAATCTAGAAAAGAGTTTGATTTAATATATAAAGTCCTAAACATTAAGATAGAGGAGCGAGGAGAATCTTTTTATAATCCTTTTCTTAAATCAATTGTTGAAGAACTTAAATTAAAAAATATCGCGGAGGAAGATGATGGAGCACAATGTGTTTTTTTAGAGGGGCTAACAAATAAAGACGGAGGATCTCTTCCTCTAATTATTCAAAAAAAAGATGGTGGCTATAATTATGCCACTACCGATTTAGCTGCAATAAAATATAGATTTAGCGAGAAAGATATAGGGGATGGAGCAAAAAAGATCATATACGTTACCGATCAAGGGCAATCTAATCATTTTTACGGGGTTTTCCAAGTAGCTCATAAAGCTAAATGGATTCCAGAGAATTGTGAAGCAATTCATGTCCCATTTGGATTAGTACAAGGGAATGATGGTAAAAAGCTTAAAACGAGAGAAGGAAAAACAATACGTTTAAAAGATTTATTGACAGAGTCTATAAACAGAGCGAAAGAAGACTTAATGTTAAGAATAAAGTCTGAGAAAAGAAATGAAGATAATAACTTTATCGACAAAACATCTCAGATTATAGGGATTGGAGCAGTAAAGTATGCAGATCTAAGCCAAAATAGAATAACAAATTATCAATTTAGCTTTGATAAAATGCTTGCACTAAATGGTAATACAGCTCCTTACCTTCTCTATACACTTGTCAGAATTGCAGGAATTAATAGAAAAAATGATCTTAAAGAGGATAAATTTCACACTGAATATATTACTTTTGAGAACTTATATGAATGGAAACTTCTCAAAAAATTATTAAAATATGATGAGATAATAGTATCTATTGAGAATGATTTAATGCCAAATAGATTATGTAATTATTTATTTGAACTATGTAAAACATTTAATAGATTTTATGATCAATTACCCATTCTTAAATCAGACAAACAAATTAGAAATTCAAGATTAGCACTTTGTTCTCTTACTGAAAAAACCTTAAGATTAAGTCTTAATCTTCTTGGAATAGAAACTTTAGAAAGGATGTAATGTCAAAATTAAATCAATTTAATAAATCAAACCCTGAACCAAATGAATATATAAAAAATCTAAAATCTTATTCTGCTCCATTGGAGAATAGAAGAAACTTACTAAGATTAGATTTTAATGAAAATACTATTGGACCAAGTCAAAAAGTTTATAACGCAATCAAGAATATAAAAATAAATGAAATTGCTATCTATCCAGAATATGATTTATTAAAAAATAAAGTTTGTCTTGAATATCTTAAAAATAGAAATTTTGACATTGATGAAATTAGTATCTTTAATGGTGCTGATGCTGCTATTAATTCGATATGTAAAGCTTTTGGTGAAAAAGATAAAGTATTTTTAACTACAAATCCAACATTTGGATACTATTTCCCATGTGCGGAAATGCATGGAATGATAATAAAATGTTGTTCATATATTGGCAATAATTTCACATTTCCTTTAGAAAAATTTTTCGAAAGCATTGAAAGATATGAACCAAAGTTGATCTTCATCTGTAATCCAAATAACCCAACAGGATCAGTAATAAGCGCTGAAAAGATTATGGAGGTCGCTAATAAAAATAAAAAATCTTTAATTGTGATCGATGAATTATATGAAAAATTCTATGGAGATAGTCTACTCCCAATAATTGATTTTAAAAAAACAAAAAATATAGTTATTATTCAATCGCTTTCTAAAACTGCAGGGTTAGCAGGCTTAAGAGTAGGTTTCGCCTTTGGTAATGAGCAAATTATTAAACAAATTAATAAAGTAACCGGACCTTACGATGTTAATAGTTTCGCTGTTGCAGCAGCTAATGCAGCCTTAGATGATCAAGCATATATTGATAATTATGTTTCCAAAGTGAAGGAAGCTAGAAATTGGATTAAGGAGAAATTTGAAACACTAGATGTAAGACATAACTTCAATGGAGGAAATTATTTTTTAATTTGGCCTAATAAAGAACCACAAGTCTTAGAAAAAGAAATGAAAGATAATGGAATTTTAATTAGAAATATGCAAAACAAAAAAGATATTGATCAATCAGTAAGAGTTAGTATAGGTATTATTGAACAAATGAAATTCTTTTGGAAAATTTATAATAAGTTAGATCAACAATAAATTAATCTCTAAAAATATAAACAATTTTATCTATATATTTTTTTGAATTTAATTTAAGTTCTTTTCCAATATATTTAATTTTATATTGAGATATATTTTCTAAAAAAATATCTTCATCAGAAAAATCACAATCATCAATATTTTTTTTAGGATTTAAAAAGTGCACAGGTACAATTATTTTTGGATTTAATATTTCTATAATGTTAGAAGCCTCTTTGCCTGTATATGATTTTATTCCTCCTCCAATAGAAATAAATAAAATATCTGGTCTATTAATCACTATTTGATCTTCAAAAGTTATATCACCGGCAGCACCTCCCATATGGACAATCTTAAAATCACTTTGATTCCAAGTCCATACTGTTGCGTTACCATATCTTCTTCCATTTAAACGATCATGAGGTATTGATATACCATTAAAAATTAAATCATTATATTCATAAGTGCCTGGTTCAACAAACATTAAATCATCATTTGGATTATAACCTTCATCAGCTAATCTTGAACTTGCCAATATTAAATCTTTTTCAATATTTAGAGACTCTTTAAATTGGCTAGCACAACCAACAGCTTTGAATGGATTAATTAGTATAGATTTACCATCACCTTTTATTAAAAATTGACTATGCCCAAAACTTTTTAATATCAATTCCTCTGCATTTAAATGAGAGGGTATTAATAAAAATAATATTAAAAATAGAAATCTTTTAATTTTCAAGATAGATATCCGATATATTTATAAATTTTACATCTCTTGAGCCATTTTAAGAAAATTGCCAATTATTTTATGACCAAATTCTGTTAATACGCTCTCAGGATGAAATTGAATACCTTGCATATGGCTATATTCTTTATGACAAATACCCATAATGGTTTTATCATCCAAATAAGCTGTAACTTCAAAACACTTAGGTAATGTAAGAGTATCAACTATCAAGCTATGGTATCTAGTAGCAAGAAATGGGTTTTGTATATCTTTGAATAGACCATTACTGTTATGGAATATATTAGAAGTCTTACCATGCATCAATTCTTTTCCAACAATAACTTTCCCCCCATAAGCTTGTGCTAATGCTTGATGACCAAGACAAACTCCTAAAGTAGGAATATCTTTAGAAATCTCTTTTAAAATTGGTATACAAATACCAGATTGATCTGGATTCCCAGGGCCAGGTGATAAAAGAATGCCTTTAGGTTTAAGCTTTAAAATTTCATCCAAAGTAATTTGATCATTCCTTTTTACTAAAATATTTTTAGTAATGGAATATTCTGAAGATAGTTCTCCTAAATACTGAACCAAATTGTATGTAAAACTATCATAATTATCTATTACTAAAAACATTTTTTTTAACTAAACAGGATCAATTTAATTTTAGGAAAAAATATAAATGCAGCAACAAAAATTGAATTTAAAGATGCCAATAAGACAGACGCTGCTGAACAATCTTTAGATATCTTTGCAAGTTTATTAAAGTTATTTTTAACATTCAAATCGACTACAGATTCAATTGAAGTATTTAATAATTCAAGTATTAAAACAGAAAATATTGTAGAAATTATTATCATATATTCATTAAGACTGCATTTAAAAAAAGAACAAACAATTAATATTAATGCTCCAAATAAAATTTGTATGCGAAAATTAGGAGTGGTTTGGAAACAATAAATTAATCCATTAATGGCAAATTTAAAACTAGCAAAAATATTTCTTGATGTTTGATAAGACTTGCTTCTTTCTTTTACTTTATTATTTTGATTATCCATAATTTATTTATTCAAATATTAATTTTGAAATCAAATATTCTTGGACTTTTATCATATTCTCTAATTGACTTTGATTTTTGTGATCCCATCCTAATAAATGTAAGAAACCATGACTAGCTAACCAAATTACTTCTTGTTCTAAAGAAGTATTATATTCTATTGATTGTTTTATTGCCATTTCCAAAGATATAAAAATATCTCCAAATTCTATAGAAGTAAGATAATTTACTGAATCCTCTTTCGAAAGTATTGGGAAAGAAAGTACATCAGTGGGACCTAATTTATTGAGCCATTTTTTGTTTAAATCCGAAATTTTTAAATCATCTACAATTTCAAAACTTAATGAACAAGAATTTTTATTTAATAAATAATTTGGTAAAAATTGATTAAATTCATTCAATAGAATATTTATCCATATCAAAAAAGTATTTTCCCAGAAATCATACTTAAAAATAAATTGTTTAAAAGCATTCAAATTAAGCTTATTTGGCATTATTTCATAAGAGTTTTTAAATACCAATTCAATGTATTCGATAGAATTATTTTGATTAATCATATTTCTTAAATGGGTATATTTGGCTTAGCCAGAATTGCCAATAATATCAAGATTACAAATAATATTAAAAAAGTCACACTAAAATGGATCAAACTTTTTGAACCTTTTCTAACCATATTTCTCATTGCTAATTTGATAAAACTTGGAGGTGCTACATTTTTTTCAAGATTTTCTTTTTTAGTCATAATTTTATATTTTTTCTGAAGAAACATTTAAGCGTAATAATCCATATATGAAATTATCTATATTCCCATTCAAAAAACCTTCCACATCTGTGCTCTCTTGATTAGTTCTAAGATCTTTGACTAATTGATAAGGATTAAAAACATAATTTCTAATTTGATTTCCCCAGGCTGCTTCAACGATATCACCCTTTATATCTGCTATTTCTTCTGCTCTTTGTTCTCTAGCTATTATTAGTAACTTTGATTTAAGAAGAAGCAT
>CACOMD010000002.1 GCA_902628235.1 uncultured Prochlorococcus sp.
CACTTAAATGGCTTAACCATTTACCTAATTGTTCTTGATGGATCTTTTGTTCTACTTTATCAAGTGGTTCTTCATGATTAGTATCAGCTATTAGATCGCCGAGGAAGCTTCTTCCATCATCTCCATTAACGGGAGCATCTAAACTACTTGTAGAGAGTGCTTGCCTTAAGACAGAATCAAGCTCTTCAACTCCTATATCCATTGCTTCCGCAATTTCTATTCTGCTAGGCATTGCACCAAGCTTATGGGCAAGCTCTCTACTAACTTTTCTGATAGTTGCTAATCTTTCACTTAAATGAACAGGTAAACGAATTGTTCTAGATTGGCACGCAATCGCTCTTGTCATGCTTTGGCGAATCCACCAAAAAGCATATGTAGAGAATTTATAACCTCTGGTTGGATCAAATTTCTCAACAGCTCTTTCTAATCCCAATGAACCTTCTTGAACTAGATCAAGAAGCTCTAAGCCTTTGCCTTGATATTTTTTTGCTACGCTCACAACTAATCTAAGATTTGCCTTCATCATTCTTTCTTTAGCTCTTCTACCAATTTTTATTGTTCTTTTTTGTTGTAAGGTAAATTCTTTATTTTTTTCAGTAACCTGACCGTCTTCAGTAAGAGCCATCAGCTTCTGAACTTGATTACCCAATTCAATTTCTTCTGCTGGAGTCAATAGAGGGACTCTTCCAATATTCGAAAGATACCAACTTATTGGATCATTACCTCTTCTTTTCTGAGGTTCAGCTGATACTGGAATTGAAGAAGCCATTTTCGCACCTAATTTGGGTATTAAAACTTTCCTACATATTTTCGAAAAACCATCATTTTTTAATATCCGCTTCAGATTTGCAGTAACAATTGTTTAGTTATGTGTTTAAAACTATAAAAAACTCGCCAAAATTGTCATTTTCAAGACATTTGTCTCGTTTTTATCTGCCTTACTAGTTTTGTTAATTCTTCTCCAATTTTGGATGCACTTGATCCACTCGAGCATTGATGTGCAGCGTATGAATGTATCAAAACATATCTAGCAAAAGATTCAGTTGAAATTTTCTTTCCAGAAGCTAATTCTAGTGCGGACATGCCTGAAACAAAACCAGATAAAAGATCACCTAAACCGGCCCTGGCAGAATCTTCATCTGTTTCATATATTTGCCATGCAGTACCATTTGCATCTGCAATTATGCTATGTGCTCCTTTGAGTAAAATACTAATATTAAATTCTTTTGCAGCTCGTAAAGCTAATTCTATATTATTTGATTCTTTTAAGTATGGAAATAATCTTTGAAATTCATTTATGTGAGGTGTTATCCATGTTTGAAATGTCTTATTTAAAAAAAACTGGCATCCTTCTTTTGATAAAGCTATTCGGTTCAATGCATCTGCATCCAAAATCAAAATGCCCTCAAAATTTTTTAAGTAAAAAAGACATTTTTCCCAATCAGGTACATCTATACCAATGCCTGGACCAATAACTATTGAATCAAAACGATTAAAGTCGATTGTTTTGAATGATTCATACAAAAGTGAATTCCCATCTGAAGAACTTTTTAAGTAACCTTCTAAGACAACTTCAGGTGCAACTTGCCAAATCGATTTAGCTATTATTTCTGGAACTATAGCTTTAACAAGCCCAACCCCACTTGCCAATGCTCCTTTTATTACTAAAGAGGCTGCTCCAAGATATTTATTACTTCCTGTTACTAGTAAAGTTCTTCCTCGATTATATTTACTTTGATTTTTAGGAGGCAGCAAAAGACTTATTTTTTTTAAGTCTCGATTAGAGACACTTAAAAGATTTGTTATTTTTTTTGAAAATAGTTTTACATTTAAATCAATATCAATATTGATAATTTTTCCAACATAAGGTATAGCTACATCTTGTAATATACCTATTTTTTTTAATCCAATAGATAATGTGAAATTTGATTTAATTGCACTTTTTGAAAATACTTTTCCAGTATCTGGGCATAAACCTGTTGGAATATCAATACTTACTATTTTACCGAAACCGCTATCAAATTTTTTATTAAACATTTTGATTATTTGATTATCTATACCTTTGTTCTGATTATTCCCCAAAATCGCATCAATCCATAAATCATTATTAAAAGGATCTGGAAGATTATCTAATTTTTTAACTCCAATAGAGGTAATATAATTAAGTTGCTGCAAAGTTAACTTTTTCCTAATAGGGAAGGGGCACCAAACGGTAACACTATAGCCTTTCAAAAATAATTCTCTGGCAACTACGGCTCCATCGCCACCATTATGTCCAGGACCAATAAAAACGATTACTCCATTTTTGATAAGATCTTTTTTTTTAAGAAGCCACTGACTTAATCTCAAACCAACTTTTTCCATCAATGATTCCACAGGCATCCCTCTAGAAAAAGTATCTTTCTCAATCTCTATCATTTGTTTTGAATAGACAATTAAATGCTCTGAATCTAAATTTGGCCAATTAATTTCATTCATAATAAATTTATAGATAAAAATCAAACTGATTAAAAAGACTTAGATTAATGACTAAATCTATTAAAGAAAAAAAGTTAGAAAACTATTCTTCTATTAATAGTAATTCCAAACAACCCAAAAAAATTGTTGTTGGACTATCTGGAGGCGTTGATAGTTCACTATCAGCAGCACTATTAATTGAAGAAGGATGGTCTGTAGAAGGTCTTACATTGTGGTTAATGAAAGGGCAAGGCTCATGTTGTTCCGAGGGCTTAGTAGATGCAGCAGGACTATGTGAAGATTTAGGCATTAGTCACCATATAATTGATTCAAGAAGCCTATTTGCAGAGAAAGTAATAGAAAAAACAACACAAGGGTATGAGTCTGGCATAACTCCTCTTCCATGTTCGATGTGTAATAAGAGTGTGAAGTTTGAAGAAATGCTTAATTGGGCCAAAGAACAAAAAGTTTTCACATATATAGCGACTGGACATTATGCACAAATAAAAAAAATTGAAGAGATTAAAATAAACTTATCAAAAAATCTTGAATACAATGATTATCTTCTCTTAAGAGGTGTTGATAAAAATAAAGATCAAAGTTATTTTCTCTATAGTCTTTCACAAGAGGTATTAAGCAGATTAGTATTGCCACTTGGGAAATTAAAAAAAGAGGAGACACGAGAAGAAGCCTCTAGGCTGGGATTAAGAACTGCACAAAAACCGGAAAGTCAAGATTTATGTCTAGTTGAACATTATGGCTCAATGAGTAAGTTTATCGATCATCATATCCCTGAGAAAAATGGACAAATAAAACATATAAATGGAGAGGTATTAGGCTCACATAATGGGATTCAACATTTTACAGTTGGTCAAAGAAAAGGAATTGGAATTTCTTGGAGAGAACCTCTTTATGTTAAAAAGCTAGACTATACAAATAATGTAGTTTATGTAGCCAGCATTATAGATTTATTAGAAAGAACAGCAATCATAAAAGATCTTAATTGGGTATCGATACAAGAACCCAATGAAGAGATAGAAGTTAGTGCCCAAATCAGATATAGAAGTAAACCAGTCAAAGGAAGACTGATTCCAATAAAGACTGGCAATAATGTTAACACTAACTATAAATTGATTTTTAATGATGACCAAAGTTCAATAACTCCTGGCCAAGCAGCTGTTTTTTATCAAGATGAAATTCTTTTAGGGGGAGGAATAATTACTTAATGTCCTCAAAAAATTTTATATAAATTGAAAGAGAAATGAAAGTTATTATTAACGGCCATATCCAATATTGAGTATAAAAAGTTTTTTTATTTAATAAATTTGTATAAACAACTTCATTATCTTCTTTATTAGATTCCATTAATTTATCTATCCGGCCATCATTTCTAATTAAACCTGAAGGTCCAGTATTTGAAGCAATAACCGTATCAATATTATTTTCTATACTTCTCATTCTTACTAGAGAAAGATATTGATTAAAGATTCTTGATGGATAAGGATCTAAATTTGCAATTGCCAAAATAAATTTCGACCCATCTTGAACCGCATTTTGAATCTTTAAACCATCAGTTATTTCGTAACAAATAATTGCCGCGAAAGGAGGTAAATTCTCCCATTCAAAATATCTATTTTGCTGACCAGATTCTATTCCTCCCAATGAAGATAAATTCAAAAACTTACGAAAAACTATTGGAATTTTTTCTCCCAAAGGAACAAGTCTATACTTATCTACAAAATCAGAATAAAAAGTATCACCCTCTTTATAAGCTAGTAGTGAATTTCTTATGCTATTTTTTTCTATTCTAAAACCCCCAATCAAGGTATTAATTTTACTTGGCTCTTGAAAATAAAAATTTGTTTTTAAGGTACCTTCTGGCACGACAAGTAGTTTTGCATCCCTAGATAAGGCTTTGTTTTGTTCAAGAAGAATTTGATGAGTAGTTTTTAGATTATTTTGAAATAATTTTTCCCTTGTCGGTATATTTGTTTGCCATATAGCTATTGGATATAAAGAATTACGAAAATTATCAGGTTGAATTAAAAAACCACCAATTAAGTGCAAACAGAAAATACTTGCTATGCCTACAAAAAATACTTTATTGAAATTTAATTTTCTTTTCCATCTTTCAAAAATAAGAAAAATCCAAAATCCTAAAAAAATGATAATAAAGCAAACACCTGGGGAACCAATTAATCTTGCTAGACCAGCAAGATATAAATCACCAGGGATTAAACTTTCGCCAATACCAATCCAAAAAAAAGAAGTTTGAGATATAAATACTTCACCAAATGCCCATAATAATGATATTAAAGTAACTCTCATAAAAACAAAACTATCTTTTTGAGAAAAAATATCATTTTTAGAAATTATCTTACTTCCAACTAAACCCCATAGAATCACACAAAAGCCTCCTAATAATGAGCAAAAAATCAAAATAATATTAGAGATTAAGATACTTGTAATCCAAGAAAAGCCAAGCCAAGTTAATGGATGAAGATAAAGAAGCCAATAATGACTAATGAAGATAAAAAAAAAGCCCCATAAAAAATTTGAATATTTCCTGTCAAATCCACTCCATAATATTGATAATGATATTGGCATTAAAATTATCCAGAAATAGGAGGATATTGAAATTCCTCCCAAGATTCCTCCAGAGACAGGAGTTAGATACTTTAAGAATTTATTGTTTTTAAATAATTTGAACAAAATTAAAATCTTAATAAATTTATTAAAAATTAATTTAAGTGTACCTCTATCTGCAAGAATATTATTAGATAACTAATACATAAGTGAAAGAAGTATTTCTTAGTTTTGCAGTTTTTTTATTTTGCATTTCGGTAACAATTTACAGTCAATTTAATTCTCCTAGGCCAGTTAATGCCGCACAAAATGAATTAATGAGTAATACTGAAATTAGTTTAAATAAATCCACAGTTAAAAAAGTGAATTTATTTGAATTAGACCCCTCAGATCCAAACCCTACACTTTTTGCCATGGCAGACGAATCATCAGAAAATTTAAACACAAGAACTACAGAAACTGGCTTAGTAATTGAGGATAAAGTTATAGGAGATGGAGATGAGGCAGTTTCTGGTAAAACGGTGACTGTTAATTACACTGGGACTCTAGTTAATGGAGATCAATTCGACAGCAGTATAGGAAGAGCTCCATTTAGTTTTCCTTTAGGCGCTGGGAGAGTTATTAAAGGATGGGATGAAGGAGTGGCTGGGATGAAGGTTGGAGGAAAGAGAATTTTAACAATCCCTCCTGAATTGGGCTATGGCTCTAGAGGTGCTGGTAATGTGATACCCGCAAACGCAACATTAATTTTTGAAGTAGATTTATTAAAAGTTAATTAATAAAATTAGAAAATATTCTGAGACTTTTCAAGTTGATGGATGTATAACTAAAATAATAATAAATACATTTAAAAGAAATGCTTAGCAAAGTATTAACCTCAATTTTGAAGAAAACATCGATGATGAAAGTTCATGCCCATTGTGATGGTCCATGTGGAGTTTATGATCCAGCCTCAACAAGAGTAGCTGCAGAGGCTGTGTTATCAATGACAAAAAAATTAATTGATTTAAAACCTCCCTCAAGTACAAATTCTGAAGAATGGTCCGCATACAATAATACTTTCTCAAGATATGTAGCTATTAAGGAAGATCAAGCAAAAGAGACAAAGAAAGAAATTCTTATTTTATGGACAGATTATTTTAAGCCTGTACACCTAGAAACTTATCCTGATTTGCACGATACAATTTGGAAAGCTACAAAATTATGTAGTGCATGCAAAGTAAACATTGATCAAGCTCAAGCTGAGGAACTTATGAATTACGTTGAAAAAATACATAATATATTTTGGCAAACTAAGGGGAGAAGCGATTCTTTTATAAAAGCTAGTTAGTAAACCTGTCTATTAGTATTAAAATTTCTGATTTATTTCTACTGCTGTTTTTCAAAAGAAAAACAGCAGTAGTTTCAGGTATTTCAATGGAACCAATATTGGAAAGTGGTGATATTGTTTTCTATAAAGATGTTATCGATAGATCATCTATTTCCATCGGAGATATTGTCATATTTGATCATCCGACAAAAAATATTAAATTAATTAAAAAGATTTCGTCAATTAAGGGAGTGGGATTAGAAGTCTCAGGTGAAAATACAAATTTTAGTGATGATAGTAATTACTTTGGTTTGATTAATAAAAATTCTGTTGTGGGTATTGTCACCTCAAGGATTTCAAAGAAATCAATGAATAATCTGAAATTTATTTTTAACCTAAAACAATAAGAGTACTTTTTTGTATCCAAAATAGCCCTACGGAGAAAGAAATTCCTCCTGCAAAAGCTATTAAACTTTTAAGTTGATTTTTACCAAACTTTAGAGTTGAAATAGAAATTAAATAAGTAAATAAGCTCATAATTACCAATGAACCAATTAAATATGAAAATAAATAAAAAATTGCTCCTTGTATATCAGGAATTGTAATAACAAATATTAATGGTATTAAATGTGATCCTCCAGCAATTCCATGTAGAAGACCTAATCCTGTTAAAGCATGAGCATTTTTATTATGTAGATTTTTATTTTGATGATAATGATAATGTTTGTGAGTAATTCCATTATTATGCTCATGCTGATGAGTGTGGATTCCAAAATTCTTGGAATTTCTTATTGCAATTACGCCGATAATTAATAAAGATATACCAACGAAGAATTCTGCGAAGCTTGAAAATCTTTCTAATGGAATTATGTCTCTTATGAAGATTGCAAGTATTGAAAGAATAATAATTCCCGATGAATGTCCTATACCCCAAGACAAGCCATTCTTTAAGGCAGACTTTGGGTTAGTAATTGAAGATGGAGCCATTGCTACAAGGTGATCTGCTCCGCTTACTACATGAATTATGCCCGCAGATAATCCCATTGGAATTGCATATTTTGATGATGAAAATAAATTAATATGATCGCCATTATTACTTAAATGATTTATCTGAGCGAATAAATCTTGGGGAATTATATGCAGCATAAATTTATATCAACAACTATTAATTATAAAATCCAATACACCTAATACGTGTACTTTATTAAACAGGTTTAAGTAATGTTTTAAAAGAATTTTCAATATCTTTTTCTTTCATAAATCTTTCTCCAATTAAAACTCCTTTAATCCCATGATTCTTAAGCCTAATTAGGTCTTTATTATTATTAATTCCTGATTCGCTTATAAAAATATTATTTTTTTTTATAACATCATTTGATAAATTATCCATTAATGAAGTTGTAACTTTTAAATCAGTAGTAAATGTTTTTAAATCCCTATTATTTATACCTATAAGATTAAAACAATTTAATTTAATAATTCTTTGCAGCTCTGACTTATCATGAACCTCAACCAAAACATCCAGATTCAATTTATCAGCAATTTTTTTTAAATAAATTAAATCAGCATTTGTCAGAATTGCTGCTATAAATAAAACTGCATCAGCGCCTGAGCACCTTGCTTTATAGATTTGATATGCAGATATAATGAAATCTTTGCAAAGTAATGGAAGCTGAGTTGCCTCTCTTACAGTTGATAATATTTCGAAGCCACCTTTAAAAAACTTTTTATCAGTTAAGACAGATATACAGCTAGCACCAGATTTCTCATAAATTGAAGCTATTTGAGAAGGATAAAAATCTTCTCTTATAACTCCTTTACTAGGACTTGCTTTTTTAATTTCCGCAATTACTGCTGGCTTATTCTTGGAGTGAATTATCTCATCAGTAAAATTTTTAGTTTGAGGTAAACCATCTATTTTCTTTATTAAATTTTCAAGAGGAACTGATTTTTTAAAATTTGAAATTTCAATATCTTTATGCCAAATAATTTCTTCTAGGATATTTCTTGCTTTTGAATCTTTATGAGGAATTGCATATTCTAAGTTTTCAACTCTAATTTTTGGATTAGGTGGTTTTCTTCTAATTTCCATTTAAAAATAACTATTTAATTTGAGCTGCTGCTTGCTTATATGCTACTTCAACTACTTCACTTAAAGTGGGATGCGTATGAATTTCTGTAGCTAATTGGGTAACATCTTGATTTCTCGCAATTGCATTAGCAACTTCTTGAATAAGGTCAGCAGCATGTAAACCAAAAATATGAGCTCCTAAAACTTTTCCTGAGTCTTTATTAAAAATTAATTTCAGCATCCCATCACTTTCAAGTTCTGCTAAAGCTTTAGAATTAGCTTTAAAATAACTTTTAACAATTCCTAAACTAAAATTATCTTTTTTAGATATTTCCTTAGCATCATTCTCAGATAAACCAACAGAACTTATTTCAGGATGAGTGAATGTTGCAGCAGGTATAGTTTTATAGTTAATTTCTTTTGAATTACCACAAATATTTTCAACAGCAATAACACCTTGAGCAGCAGCAGTATGAGCAAGCATAAGTTTTCCAGTTACATCTCCAACAGCATAAACATTTGGAATTATTTTTTTATCGTTTATTACTCTCATCTGATCATTAATCGTAATAAACCCTCTATTAGTTTCTATCCCAACTGATCCAAGATTTAAACCATTACTGTTAGGGATCCTTCCAGTGGCGACTAAAACAGCATCAACTTCTAAATTCTCAGTAATTTTTTTTGTTGTAGCATCTGTTAATTCAATACTAACTGGGCATCCTGGAGTGACTTTTGTTGCAAAAACATTTGCTTTTGTCTCAATATCTCTCGATTGTATTAATGTTTTTTTTGCAATTTTTGTAATATCAGGATCGAATGTAGGCATAATATTTCCCAAAGCCTCGATCATCGTAACTTCACAACCTAAGGCTGTATAAACATCTGCAAACTCAAGGCCAATATAACCACTGCCAATGATTGCGATCCATCTTGGAAGCCATTCAAGTTTGACTGCTTCGTCACTTGTAAAAACTGTCCGCCCATCACACGAAATTCCTTTGGGGACAAAAGGAGATGAACCTGTCGCAATAATGATATCTTTACATGAAAAAATCTTATCAATACCATTTTTATCCCTAACACCAACTCTTTGATGTTGTTCAATGCGGCCAAAACCTCTAATTATTTGAACTCCGACTCTAGTTAAGGTTTTAGTCAGATTCTCTCTGATATTAAGTACTAAATTATTAGCATGATCTGAGATTTTAGCTCTTTCAAATCTAACGGGAGAAGTATGTATTCCAAATTTTGATAAGTGATCATAATTAGCAATCTCTCTAACTTTTCCACTTGCTGCTAAAAGAGCTTTAGAAGGAACACATCCTCTATTGACACAAGTCCCACCCATTTCAGCAGTTTCTACAATTGCAACCCTTAATCCTTTTTCAGCAGCATGTTTAGCAGCATCAAAGCCACCATATCCAGCACCTATTACGATTAAATCAAAGTCAAATTTAGATTCAGTCACTTTTATTTTCTGAAAATGAAGTTAGCATAAGCCTTTTTCGCTCCAGTAATAATGGAACTGCAACACAGGCTACATTCAATGATTCTACAAGCTCGCTATGCGGAATAGTTATTGTTTCTTTAAAAATTTCTTGAATTTTGTAATGAATACCAGACCCTTCATTACCTAAAATTAATGCTGTTGGTTTCAACCAATCATATTCCCAATAAGGTTTAGGACATTTCTTCGAGAATTGTTTATTGCCAATTGCTAAAACGATTTGAAAACCCTTTTTTGTAAAAACTTTTAAAGAATCTATTAGTTCATCGGAAATTTCTTCTTCATTTCCTTCGATTCTATGGAAAGGAAGATGAAAGATAGAACCACATGATGATCTTAATACTTTTTGATTAAATGGACTAGCTCCACCTCCTAACAAAACTTTATTAACCCCAGCAGCTAATGCTGTCCTGAAAAGATTTCCTAAATTCCCAGGATCTTGAATTCTATCTAATACAAGTATGAAATCATCCTCTTTATCAAAAGTAAATGCCTTAAAAGCAGATTTTTGAACTATCGCGGCAACTCCATCTGGATTTTTAGTTGAGACTGCAGATCTTAATGATTCTTTGGAAACTTCTGAAATGATTTCCAACTCTAAATGATTAATTAAATTATTATTATTTATAAGCCATTCTTCAGTCGCAATAATTTTTGAGGGATTAATTCTTAATTTTAAAAATTCTTCAATTAAATGAGTACCCTCTATACAAAAATATCCCTTTTCTTTTCTAGATGAATTATCTTTAAAAGATCTAAACCTTTTAATTAAAGGATTATTTTTACTTGTTATGACAAAATTTTTACTTTCTATGATGTATTTCTTATAAAACTAAATACATCATAAAATTTTTCTATTGAAGAAACAATAGATATTTTTTGTTCATTTTAAATTATATGAAAATTATAATATTCAAGATGCACTCAAAAATTCTATTAAATTTAGATTAATTAGTTTTTAAAATTAATAGTTTCATTAGCGGAATATTAATGAGCATTTTTTAAATCATCAAATGCAAGATTATAAATAATATAAGCATTAAGAAAACTGGACTTACATAATGTAATTTGTCATCATTAGAAAAATAATTTTTTTATTAATGATTTGCGAAAATGAAAATAAATTAAATCCTAAATTTGAAAGTATAAAGATAAATGGCAGATGCTCTCTTCAAGGGCGGATTAAAATAAGTGGTGCAAAAAATTCAGCTTTAGTTTTATTAGCAGCTTCATTATTAACTAAAGACAACGTTTATTTAAAAAACGTTCCTGATTTATCTGATATTCGGAAAATGAAGAATATTTTAAAAAGTATTGGAGTTAAAATAGATGATAAAGATAGAGAAAAAATTTTAATTAATTCAGGAAATCTACATTTTGGTAATATTGCTCATAATTTAGTTAATGAAATAAGGGCAAGTTTTTTCTGCATAGGCCCTCTACTATCTAAATTAGGACAAGCTTCTTTGGCTTTACCGGGTGGCTGCAATATCGGCGAAAGACGTATTGAAGAACATCTCAAAGGTCTTCAACAGTTGGGTGCAACGATAGAAGAAAAAGATGGATTTGTGAATGCAAGGATAAATAATAATAAAAAAAGGCTAAAAGGTACACATATTAGACTTGGATGCCCAAGCGTAGGGGCTACCGAAACATTAATAATGGCTGCTGTTTTAGCTGAAGGGAAGACTATTATTAGCAATGCAGCACGAGAACCCGAGATTCAAGATTTATGCGAAATGCTTAATAAAATGGGTGCAAAAATCACAAAAGCTGGAACCTCCGAAGTTTGCATAGAAGGAGTTAATTATTTAAATGGTTGTTCACATGAGGTAATACCAGATCGTATAGAGGCTGGAACCTTTTTAATTGCTGCTGCTGCAACTTTATCCTGTATAACTATTTCCCCTGTGATACCTTCACATCTAAATAGCTTGCTACAAAAACTAAAAGAAAGTGGTAGTGATATTAGTATTAAAGATGATGCGATTTCGATTAAAACTGAAACAATTAAAGGCGTAAATATTGAAACTGCTCCATTCCCTGGATTCCCTACTGATTTGCAAGCCCCTTTTACAGCCTTAATGTTAAAAGCTACTGGTAAATCAATAATAAAAGAAACAATATTTGAAAATAGAATGAATCATATTGATTTACTGAATAAAATGGGAGCCTCGATTAAATTAGAAAATAATATTGCGACAGTTAGCGGTGTTAAAAAACTCTCTGGTAGAAATTTAAAAGGATCTGATTTAAGATCTACTGCCGCTATAGTTATTGCAGCCTTAACCGCTGATAATTCAAGCTTAATTGAAGGATTAGAACACTTAGATAGAGGTTATGAAGATTTTGAATTTAAATTAAAAAAATTAGGTGCCAATATTAAAAGAGATCTAACAGAAAATATTGCAGACACTTCACACAAACAAAATTTTTTTACTAGTGATGCACAAAATTTTTATGCTGCTTAAATTCCAATAAACCCATATACTCTTAATCTAGAATTAGTTTATAATTATTAGGTATAAAATAAATTTATGGGAGCGTGGTGAAATTGGTAGACGCACCGCACTCAAAATGCGGCACCTTCGGGTATGTCGGTTCAAGTCCGACCGCTCCCACTTTAATGAATACTTACAACAGATTTAATATTACTTTTAAGAAAGGGAAAGGTTGTTGGCTTTGGGATAAAAATGGTAATAAATATTTAGATGCTGTTTCAGGAATAGCAACTTGTAGCTTGGGCCATAGCAATGGCGCTTTAAAAAGAAATTTATCAAGACAATTAAATAAAATCCAACATGTATCAAATCTTTATCAAATTGAAGAGCAAACTAAACTCAGTGAATGGCTAACTGATAATAGTTGTGCAGAAGCTGCATTTTTCTGCAATAGCGGAGCTGAAGCTAATGAAGCTGCAATTAAATTAATAAGAAAATATGGATTAAAAATCACTAAGAATAAAGAGTCAATAATACTAGCTGCTGAGTCTAGTTTTCATGGAAGAACTTTTGCGGCTTTAAGTGCAACTGGACAACCAAAATACCACAAAGGATTTGAACCCTTATTAAGTGGGTTTAAATTTTTTAAATATAATGACTTTGAATCTGTTAAAAATATATTTGAAGAATGCGAGAAAAGGAATCAAAATATCGCAGGGATTTTAATTGAACCTATCCAAGGAGAAGGTGGCGTTATTCCTGGAGATAAAAAATTCTTTAAGCAATTAAGAGAAATTTGTGATCAAAAAAACTCATTACTAATTTTTGATGAAGTACAAAGCGGCGTTGGTAGGACTGGGAAATTATGGGGATATGAAAACTTAGATATTGAACCTGATGGGTTTACTCTTGCCAAAGGACTAGGAGGGGGTCATGCAATAGGAGCTTTTTTGGTTGGAAAGAAAGCTAACCTGTTTATCCCTGGTGATCATGCAAGTACATTTGGTGGAAATCCGTTCGCATGTACAGCAGCTTTAACAATATTAAATGAAATCAAAAGAAAGGATCTGCTTAATAATGTATTAAGAAGAGGTAATCAGATAGAAGATGGGTTGGATATTCTTGCTAAGGAATATTCAAATATAATTGTGGGCCATAGAGGTATTGGTCTTTTACAAGGAATTGTTTTAAACGAGGAAATTTTTGATGCAAAAAAAATAACTATTAGCGCATTTGAAAAAGGTTTACTTGTTATTCCTGCAGGAACAAATGTTGTGAGAATAGTTCCTCCATTAATAATTTCTAAAAATGAAATTAATATAATTTTGAAGAAACTATCCTTAATTTTTAAAGAATTATGACTTAAGAGTTTTGCAAAATATCAATTCTAAAACTTTTAATTTTTTATCTCTAAAAAACGAAAGAAAAAAAATTAATTTAGATCTCACAAGGATGAGACAAGCTCTTATAAAACTAGATAATCCATGTCATAATACCCCAGCGATTCAAATAGTTGGAACAAATGGGAAGGGCTCAATATCTGCTTTTTTAGAAAATATTCTTTGTCAAGCAAAAATAAATGTTGGAGTGACAACCTCACCCCATCTTTTTGAAGTCTCTGAGAGGATTAGAGTGAATCAAGTAAAAATAAGCAACAAAAAGTTTGATACATTGCTTAGAGATATTCAAACAAAACTTTTCGAATACAGACTTACACCATTTGAATTAATAATTTGTTGCGGGTTAAAATATTTTGAACTTAATAATGTTAATTTATTGATTCTAGAAGCTGGCCTAGGAGGGAGGTTAGATGCTACTACAGCACATACATTAAGACCAATAATTGCTTTTGGGAATATAGGAATTGATCATACTGAGTATCTAGGAGATTCATTGGAGAAAATAACAAGAGAAAAAGCAGCTGTAATTGAAAAAGGATCTCTTGTCGTAAGCTGTGAACAGAATGACATCGCAAGAAATATTATTAACGATAGGGTAAAAGAAATTGGAGCTCGCATTAACTGGGTCGAGCCACTTAACAAAGACTGGGAGTTAGGTCTCAAAGGAAATTTTCAAAAGCAAAATGCCGCAGTTGCTTTTAAAGTCGCTCAGTTACTTATTGAAAAAGGATGGACTATAAAACAAGATGCTATTAGAAAGGGTCTTTCTTTCACAAAATGGCCAGGGAGATTAGAAATTATTAATTTTGAGAATAAAAAAATCCTTGTAGATTCTGCGCACAATTCTTCTGCGGCAAAAGTTCTTTCACTTGAGAGAGAAAATTGGCCGAATGAAGAGAAGGGAGTCTATTGGATAATTGGAGTTCAGAAACAAAAAAATATTATTTTGATAATTAGAAATTTAATACAATCTATTGATAAAGTTTTGCTGGTACCTGTGCCCAATCAAGAAAGTTGGTCTTTAAGTGATATTTCGAAAATATCTGATAGCAAATTAGATAATTTCATTGAATTTACTGACTTTAAAGAAGCTTTTTATTATTTAAAAAAACTTGAAGAATGGCCAAGATGTATACCCGTGTTAACTGGTTCTATATTTTTAGTTTCTGAATTTATAAAATTTGCAAAAACTAATCAATAAATTTTTCTTTCTCTGCCCAGCCTGCTAATTTACCAGGATTTAATAATCCTTTGGGATCATACTTTTGTTTAGCTTTTACTTGATCTGCATCTGTAACACCAAGTCCTCCTCCTTCAACAGTTATAACATGTGGATTAAATATTATTGCACCAAGACTACGACAATCCTCTATGATTTCATTCAATTGTTTTTCATCATTCCATTTTAAAAGTGGTAAGGCCGCTAATCTTGGTATCCCTTGCTGAGAAACAGCCTCTAGATGCCAAAGAAGTTCTTTCCCATATTTATCTCTTAATGATTTGATAAGTTTAAATTCCTCATTTAAAGGCAACAGCATTTGCAAGTAAGTCCAATTTTTATCTTTCGCTCTCATTTGGAGCGTGGTGTGGTTCCACACTAGGTCTGAAATTCCTTGATCTAACTCATCTTCTCTCCCAAGATTTTCTACATTTAATTTATTTTTCTTACAAATCATTTCAATAGTTTTAACACCTCCTAAATTTGATTGAATTAACAATTTATGACATAGTCTTTTCCTTTTAAACCAAGAAGGCATTTTATCAACAATTTCATCTTCTAAAATTGCACCTTGCTTTAGTTCAATCGCCGCAGAGGTACATAACTTAATTACATTTATGGCATTATGAAAGTCTTCACAGTCTATAACTATCGAATACCAATCTTGTTTAACATCTGTAGAAATTATTAACGAGGTTATGATCCCATTAGTTCCATAAGCATGGTTTAAAGGTTCTGATTCCTCAGTGTTTAATTTCAGTAATTTAGGATTTAAATTCACACTGACGGCTTCTAATCCTATTAAATTTCCAGGATCTCTTAAAAATCCCCATTTAATAGATCCAATTCCCCCTGATCCTCCAGCAATAAATCCTCCTATTGAGGCAGTTTTCCAAGTACTAGGAAATAATCTTAATTCTCGACCATATTTTCCTAGCTCTTTATTTAAATCTCCCATGAGACAACCGGATTGAACCTTTACAAATCCGCTATCTGGATAATACTTTTCTAACTTATTAAAATAATTCATTTGCAAAACAATACCTTTGGCTAAAGGGACAGCTTGACCATAGTTTCCAGTACCTCCACCTCTCGTAGTTAAAGGAATTGATAAATCCCAACATATCTTTGAAACTGCTAATAGAGACTCAATATTTTTAGGTCTTACAACAATATCTGCTAAGCAATTATCTAATTTTTTTTGCAGAACAGGAGAATAGTTATAAAAATCCCTAGATAACCTCTTCAAATCAGAAATATTATCTATAACTTCTAAATTTGGAATATTATTAAGATAATTTTTTAAATTTTCAATTTTATTAGTCATTATGAAATGTTTTCTTAATTAAAGATAAATCATTTTTTATAACAATTGCCTTTTATTATTATTTTTCTTTTAATGTTTCCTGAGAATATATCTCCCCAACAATTACCTTCAACGATAACAAAATCTGCTGGACATCCTTTCTTGACAATCCCATCCCAATTTAAATTAAGTAATCTACTTGGAGAATTAAAAATGGCTGAGAGTGATAATCTATCCCAAGGATTTAACTGCAACATTTGCATAGCATGAGACATTAAATAAAAAGGATCAAAATTTCCGAATGGATACCATGGATCCTGAACATTATCACTCCCAATAGAAACATCTATAAAAGCTTTTTGTAATTGTTTAATAGGTGCTACAGGTCTTAATATTATATTTTTTTCTTGCCTATTTAATAACCAGAAGTTCGTTAAAGGTAAAGCAATTACTGAAATATTTTGTTTTAACATTTTATCAGTTAGCTTAGTAAGCTCATTATCTTTGAGTAGCAACAAACTACTTGCATGACTGCAAGTAACTTTGACATTAGAATTCAATTTTTCAATAGTATTTAATAATATTTTCATTCCCGAACCAGGTTCAACAGAAGATTCATCAACATGCAAATCAACTTCTAATTTATATTTTTTTGCAAGTAAAAGCATATCTGAAAGATTTTTTATAATCCTTGGCCTATCAAATGGTGGAACTAGAACTCCTCCTAATATTCCATTATTTAATTTAAAGTTTTTTGCAAATAAATCTCCCTCTTTAGTTCCCCAAAAATCAATCTGAGCTAAAGAAACAAATTGTAAGCTTAAAAACTCAGAGTATTTTTCTTGTAAATAAATGAGTTTGGGCCAAATTTCTTGATCTTGAAAATTATATGTATCGATATGAGTCCTGATTGCTCTATAACCATTTTTAATAGCGAGATTTAAAGATTTTTCAGCCCTTTTTAAAACTGTACTTGCAGTCCTAGTAACATGTTCCTCTAAATTTACAGATAAAGCATTTTCATAATTTGACTGTAGATTCGGATAATTAATCCAAGAAAAAGACTTATCAAAATGTGCGTGAGACTCGACAAACCTAGGGAACAAAATTTTGTTTATTAAATTGCTCTTTTCTTTTATTGATTTAATGTTTGAAACAAATCCTTTATCCCATGAAATTTCAACAGGAGATAATCCCTCATTATTTACATAAATATTAGCCTCTTGTTCTAATTCGCATAAGTTTCTCGGAATTAAAACTTGTGACTTACCTGAATTATCCAAAATTTTTTAAAAAGTTATCCTAGTTTAAACATAAAAATAACTAAATATTTTCATAAATTAATTCAAATTCTTTTATAAAACAAAAAAAAATATGAAATTATGCACATGAGTTGTTAGATTCATTATATGAGGCGGGCGTCGCCAAGTGGTTAAGGCAGCGGCTTGTGGCGCCGCTATTCGGGGGTTCGAATCCCCTCGCTCGCCCTCAAAATTATTGCCGCAAAATAATATAGTGTGTATTTTTGGTTATATAGATAGTTTTTAATTTTCATAAGTAAGGTGTTACAGACTAAATCTCGAAACGACTTCAAATCACAGAATTCAAAATTCATCTCTAATTCCTACTGGATAACGACATTTGGTTGTCAAATGAATAAAGCTGATTCTGAAAGGATGGCTGGTATTTTGGAAAATTTAGGATACATAAGGGCTGAAGATGAATTTGAAGCTGATTTAGTTCTTTATAACACATGTACGATAAGAGACAGTGCCGAACAAAAAGTTTATAGCTACCTTGGGAGACAAGCAAAAAGAAAACATAAGATTCCAGAATTAAAATTAGTCATAGCTGGATGCCTTGCTCAACAAGAGGGTGCTTCCTTACTAAGAAAGGTCCCAGAACTTGATTTAGTTATGGGGCCTCAACATGTTAATAATTTAGAGAATTTGCTTGAGAGAGTAGATTCAGGAAATCAGGTTGTCGCAACTGAAGATGTATATATATCTGAAGATATTACAAATGCGAGAAGAGAAAGTGGCATTTGCGCATGGGTTAATATCATCTATGGATGCAATGAAAGATGTTCATATTGCGTTGTTCCCTCTGTTAGAGGGAAAGAACAATCGAGACTACCATTAGCGATTAAAGATGAGATTAAATCTTTAGCGAAAAACAATTATAAAGAAATTACTCTTCTCGGACAAAATATTGATGCGTATGGAAGAGACCTCTCAGGCAGATTTATAGAGGGTAGTGATACAACATCTCTTAGTGACCTTCTTGAATATATTCATGATATAAATGGGATCAAAAGGATAAGGTTTGCGACGAGTCATCCAAGATATTTTTCTAAAAAACTTATTCAAACTTGTTTGCAATTAGAAAAAGTATGCGAACACTTTCATATACCTTTTCAAAGTGGAAATAATGAGATCCTACGATTAATGTCTAGAGGGTATACAGTCGATAAATATAAAAAAATAATAGACAATATACGTTCATTGATGCCTCATGCCTCAATAACTGCAGATGCGATAGTTGCATTCCCAGGAGAGACCGAAAATCAATTTAGAGATACTCTAAAGTTAATTAATGATATTGGATTTGATTTGGTGAATACTGCTGCTTATTCTCCTAGACCAAACACTCCCGCGGCTAAGTGGACCAATCAAATTCCAGAAGACATTAAAAAAGATAGATTAAATGAATTAAATGAAACTGTAGAGTTAAATTCAAGAAAAAGAAATCAAAGATATTTATATGAAAATGAAAATATTTTAATAGAGGGATACAATCCGAAAAATCT
Source organism: uncultured Prochlorococcus sp. (assembly GCA_902628235.1). Lineage (GTDB taxonomy): Bacteria > Cyanobacteriota > Cyanobacteriia > PCC-6307 > Cyanobiaceae > Prochlorococcus_A. Next base: position 19,109 of record CACOMD010000002.1, read on the forward strand.
ATCACAATTAATGGGGAGAACAAGAACAAATCGATTAACTTTTGTTGAAATACCACCCGAAAAAAAACATTTAGATTTTATCGGAAACGAAATAAATGTAAAAATTAAAGAAGTAAGATCTTTTTCTTTATCGGGAGTAATGTTGGATAGATAGAAGAAATCTTATATGAATGAAGTCAGCAGAAAATGTGTAGGCATCATTTTTGGTGGTCAATCAAATGAACATGCAATTTCGATAGAATCTGCTAAAGCAATATTTGTTGCTTTAAATTCAGAAATAAATAAAAAAAAGTTTTCAACAAAAGTCTTCTACATTAATAGAAACGGGAAATGGTTCGATAGCAAAGATTCTCTATTAATTTTAGAAAACTCAAAAGATATTGATAATTTCATTACAAACTCTCTATTTGAAAATATAAAAATCTTTGAAAACATAGATTGTAAAGACATTGATGTTTGGTTCCCAATTATTCATGGAGCTAATGGAGAAGACGGATCAATACAAGGTTTATTAAAATTCACTCAAAAACCATTTGTTGGTTCAGGCATCTTAGGATCGGCTCTAGGTATGGATAAAATTATAATGAAATTAATTTTTTCTCATTTAAAAATTCCTCAAGTTAATTTTTTCATAATCCAAAATGAAAATTTAGATGACAGCAATAATTTAAAAATAATTTGCGATCAAATTATAAAAAAACTAAATTTACCTCTATTTGTCAAACCAGCCAATTCTGGTTCATCAATTGGTATATCAAAAGTAGTAAATCAATCTGAAATCGTGGGGGCTTTACAAAAAGCATGGTCAATTGATCATAGAATAATTGTTGAAGAAGGTTTAGAAGTAAAAGAATTAGAAGTTGGTATAATTGGAAAAACTAATCTTATTGCATCTGAAGTAGGGGAAGTAAATTATGTATCAGATTGGTATGATTATGATTCCAAATACAAGTCAAAAAATAAAGTAACTATACCAGCAAAAATTAATAATAATTTAAGGAAAAAGATTCAAACATTATCTAAGCAAAGCTGTACGGCATTAAATATAAATACATTTGCGAGAGTAGACTTTTTTCTTGAAAAAGGTACCGATAAAATTTATTTGAATGAAATAAATACCATCCCGGGTTTTACATCAACTAGTATGTTCCCATTACTTTGGCAATCATCAGGTTTAGAAATTGATGAACTTATCGCTAAACTAATAGAATATTCTCTTTAAAATTTTGTCTAAATGCTTCATGGACTACTTTGGTTGCCATTAATTTTTATTTTCTTCCTTTTAACTGCATTAGGTTGGTTAGAAAGAAGGAGACAAAATCTATTTAGAAATTGGGCAAACGGATCTGAACTTTGTAAATTAGATAGTTCTGGAGCAGCCTATCTAAAAGATGGCAAATTAATTTGGAGTGCTTTTGAAGCAGGCGAATTTAAAGAAAAAGATAGTTTTATTATTAAAAAGCTTGAATTAATTGAGCTTATGGCACTTACTTCAGGGGAAGCCCCTCTTACAAATGAATCACAAGGCAAATGCAGATTAAGACTTGTTGGAAGTGGGAGAGAAATGGATGTACCATTTTCAGATGCAGATAAGGCTAGAGAATGGATGGATCAATTAATGCAGAAAGCTCGTTGTGATTTGTGAAAAATACAGAAATTTTCGAAAATAAAATATTGATAATAGGACTATTCTTTATCATTACCAATATTCTTACTATTAATTTGTTTAAAAAAGTAGATTTAAAAAATATATATATTTATGGAGCAGAGTTTATATCAGTTAATGATATTACTGAAAACACCTCACTTCAATTACCTAGAAGATTAATTTTTATAAAAACAAAATTAATAGAAAAAGAATTAGAAAAAAATATTTCCTTAAAGCAAATATCAATATCAAGACAAATATTTCCTTTTGGATTAATAATTGATATTCAAACAAGAAATCCAATCGCTTTTGCAGTAAAAGAAGAGAAGGGAATAAAAGTTCAAGGTTTCGTGGATAAAAATGGTGTCTTTATTAACAAGAAATATGTACCTGATAGAGAAAAATTGATTTTCCCTATAAAAATATTTGGATGGAAGAAAGACTATAAAAATCTTATCTCACTAATAATAAAAAATTATGAAGGAACTGATGATCTCGAAGCTATAAAAATCAGTTCAGAGGGATTTATTACTTTGGAAGAAAAGTTTTTACAAAAAATCTTTCTTGGCTTTAAAACTAAAGATATAGAAGAGAAATTAAATTTAATTTTCGATATTAGAGAACAATTTAAAAAACAGAAATTTCGTAAAAAAATTAAGAGTTTGGATTTAACAGATCTAACTAATCCAAAGATAAAAGTGTTCATTCCCTAATATTTGAGATTAAATAATATATTTAATTTTCAGATGAAGTCAATCTCCAAGAGGGTTCTCAATAGATTAAGGAAATATTTGTAAAAAAAAAACATTAGTAGTTTCTTCAAGAAATCCCTACAGATGACCTGAGTGAGTTCATAATGCACCAAGGAATAAAATTTGTTTTGAAATAGCGATGAGCTTCGGAAACAATCCAAACTTAAATCAATCGAGTGAAATTCTTCCAAGTCAGAATGCCAAAATAGAAGTTATTGGTGTTGGAGGAGGAGGAAGTAACGCAGTTAACCGGATGATCAATAGTGATCTTGATGGTGTTACATTCAGAGTTCTAAACACTGATGCCCAGGCTCTGCTGCAATCTTCTGCTACGCAACGCGTTCAGTTAGGTCAGAATTTGACCAGAGGCTTAGGAGCTGGAGGCAATCCAAGTATTGGCCAAAAAGCTGCAGAAGAATCCAAAGAAGAATTGCAGCAAGTATTAGATGGAGCTGACTTGGTATTCATCGCAGCAGGGATGGGAGGCGGAACTGGAACTGGAGCAGCTCCTGTTGTCGCAGAGGTTGCTAAACAAAGTGGTGCTTTAACAGTTGGTATAGTTACAAAACCTTTCTCTTTTGAAGGGAAAAGAAGAATGCGTCAAGCTGAAGAAGGTATAACCAGATTAGCTGAAAATGTTGATACTTTAATTGTCTTACCTAATGATAAATTAAAAGATGTAATTTCTGGAGCTCCACTACAAGAAGCTTTTAGGAGTGCAGATGATGTATTAAGAATGGGTGTTAAAGGAATAAGTGACATTATAACTAAACCAGGATTAGTAAATGTTGATTTTGCTGATATTAGATCTGTAATGACTGAGGCTGGAACATCCCTAATGGGAATTGGTATAGGTTCTGGAAGATCCCGAGCATTAGAAGCTGCTCAAGCTGCTATTAATAGCCCATTGCTCGAATCTGATAAAATTAGGGGTGCGAAAGGTTGTGTAATTAATATTACAGGTGGTCATGATATGACGCTTGATGATATGACTTCAGCCTCTGATTTCATATATGAAGTATTAGATCCCGAAGCAAATATCATTGTAGGTGCTGTAATTGATGAATCTATGGAAAGTGAGATTGCAGTTACTGTAATTGTTACAGGATTTAATTCATCACCTCTAGATAATAATCAAAATCTTAGAAGGAGAATAAGTGGGGTTCCAAGTAGTCCTTTTTACAATACTTCTGATAATAAAGAATTAGGTGCAAATATTCCTGAATTTCTAAGATTGAGGCAAAACAAAAGAAACGATAGTTAACCTATATAATTATGACTCGGTTATCTCGCCTGTTTAAAGCATCCTGCGTGGCTGCTACTTTCCAGTCCTGACCAAATTTAGGCGTTCAAACCGCGAAAGGCCGAGTCATTTATAATATTAGCAATAATTGCTTTAATAGTTGAAAAATTTTTATGCTTCCTAAAGAACTTGTTAAATATAAAAATCAGTCAAAGAAAATAATAGCCTTAACAGCTTGGGATTCAATTACAGGATCATTAGCTGAGGAAGCTGGTGCAGATATAATTTTAATCGGAGATTCACTTGCGATGGTTGCTCTTGGTTATGAGACAACTTTGCCCATTACTTTGGATAATATGATTCATCATACAAATGCTGTTTGTAGAGGTTTTAAAAGTAATGCAGGAAAAGAACCTTTAGTCATTTGTGACATGCCATTTCTTAGTTATCAATGTGGAGAGGATAAAGCAGTTGATTATGCTGGACGAATAATTAAGGAAACCCCTGCTAAAGCATTAAAAGTTGAAGGCGCTGAGCCAGAAATACAATTAGTTATTTCTAGATTAATCAGAATGGGAATTCCAATCATGGGTCATTTAGGATTAACCCCTCAAAGTTTTTTAAATCAAGGACTTAAGAAACAAGGTGATAATTTAATCAGCCAGGAGAAGATTAAGAAGGAATCTGAGATCCTTGAAAAGATAGGTTGTTTCGCTTTGGTGTTAGAACATATTCCAGATTTTCTTTCAAAAGAAATTAGAAATAATCTAAAAATACCTATTATTGGAATTGGAGCAGGCTCAGATTGCGATGGTCAAATAAGAGTAACGGCAGATTTACTTGGATTAAATGATAAGCACCCGCCATTTTGTGAGCCTCTCATAGATGGGAAAAAAATATTTATAAAAAAATTACGAGAATGGATAAAATCTGAAAAACTTAATTAATTTTATAAATTTATTCCCCAATAGATAATTCCTAATGCTAAATTCATTAAAAATAGTTTTAGGCAATATGGTAAATAAAAGTTATTTAATTTCATATTGCTAGATGTTTAATAACTAAAATAAATACATAATCACCTTAATTAAGCAATACATAGTTGATGATCAAATATCTAGGGTTAAGTGCTTTATTAGAGGAGAAAAATATATTTTCTATTAAAAACCTTACAAAATATATTTAAAGATCTATCACTAAATTAAATATTTAATTTAGTAATTATAAATGTTTTAAGTATCATAAATTATTTAAGTATCTAATAATCTTATTACTTAATAATCTATTCCCTTCTATATTTAAATGTAAATCTTTCTTAAAATAATATCTTGATGGATTAATAAATAATTCATTTGGTGATTCAATAAATTTGACATTTAATTCTTCAGAAATTTCCTTGAAGCAAGAATAATTTGTTATTTCTCTTTTTTTAGGATCATGAGGAATAGCAGTTATTAAATACTTACCTTGGTTTTTATTAACGAGCTTATTAATCTTATTAATATAAATTTTGGTCATTTTTCTTTCATATGAATTTACGATGCATTTATCAAAGGAATTAAATAAATTTTCTTTATATTCAAAATTTTTACCATAAAAAATATCAGATATATTTACTTTTATTGTGAGAATAATTCTTCTAATTAATCTAAAAAAATATGATTTTCTGGAAAGTATTTTTAATATTTGATTACTTTTTTTTGAATTTATTACAGGATAAATCATCTCTCCTTGAATAATTGACTCTACTTTTTTTGAATAATAATTATCATCTTCTAAATCATTGCCTGATAGGAAATGGAGTATGATTGAGTCTTCAATTATAAGGTCTGGATTGTTTTGTATCTGATTAAAGAGCTGAATATAAGTAAGAACTGGAGAATAACTAGTAACACCTAAATTAATTACCTTTAATTTCTTTGCACAATATTCTTTTTGCAATAAACCTCCAACACTTTCCTTATCAGATACTTGGATACCTTCAATAAATGAATCTCCTAATAAAATTATTCTTGAACTATATTCACTATTTTCTTTTTTGCAAATATTTTTAATTATTCTATTGCCAAAGTTATCAAAATTTACAGTAAAGTTACCCCATTCACCATTAGGCTCATAAGCCCTAAATTTAAAGTTTTTAGGATGCTCATGATGATTATAAGAACTTTCATTGATTGGTTGAACATTATATCCAAGACCTAAGTATCTTAATGAATATTCCGCACTAAAAAAAAATATAAAAAAATAAAATATATAATTGCTCTTTAAAAACTCTCTCATTTCACTATATATTTTAAAGTGAAAAATTTAATTTCTAGATATCAATAAATTTACCACATAGATTATGATTTTTATTTATTATATATTATGAAAATTGAACATACATTAACTAGTATTTAGTTATGAAATCAGTTTACGATAAAAAATTATATTTCAAACTAACAATATTTTTCATACCAATTTTAGTATTTATAATTGAGTCAATATCATTCGGCTTAATAAGATATAAAAAATCATTTTTTCCTGAAAGATCATATATTAAGTATGAACATTTAAAACCAGATATGATAAATGGAATAAGATTTAAAGAACCTATTAATAGTAAAGATAAAAAAAATATCTATCTAAATAAATATGGCCTATTGAAGACCTTTTATGAATCTGAAGTAACAAATAAAAATAAAGGGATTATTATCACTGGGAATAGCGTTTCCTTAGGACATCCTTTTATTGAGAGGGGATTATTTAAAAAAACTTTTACTAACTTAATTGAAAAGGGGATCAGAGACAAAGGAGGTTTAATAGATGTTGTTAATTTATCTTTTTATAATTTCAATAGTTGGGAAGAAAAAGTTGAATTTAATAGATATTTAAATTCATTTTATAATTATAAAGATTTACCGAATGTTGACATATATGCGAGTATTGGGGGAATTCAAGATTTTTGGGGGTTTATAGATTTACTTCATAATAAACAATATTTTGATAATGATTACTATAAAGCGAATGGATTAATGACATGGAAACAGAGAAATAAACCTTTTGAAGAATTTTATGAAAAAGCATATAAGACTTCAATAGGTAATGTATTTATCTCCTTTGACATCTTTTTTAATTCTTTTATTTCTTTGATCAAAGAGAATAGCAATACTATTGAAATAATGAGAAGGATAAGAGATAAAAAATCTAGACAATTAATTTATCAAAATATTGAAAAATATGATTTTAATAAAATAAATAATGAAGAATCTCTTCTTAAAAATATAATTGAAAATAAATTAGAGATTACAAATGAAGAATACAAATATATTAAAAATTCTACTATCCTTTCAACAATTAGAAATTTGAAATCAGTCTCAGTGACTATTCCTACAAGTAAAGTATTGTTTGTTTATTTGCCTACAAGAATATCTATTAAAGAACAAATTAATATTTCAAATAGATTTAAATATAAAAATTTAAATATTCAAGATTTACATATTATTGAGAAAGATTACAGAAATTCTTTATTTGCTGGTTTATCTCAAATTAAGAACATTGATATTATTAATATTGGATCTATAGGCAAATTTGATTGGTTTACAGATGAAAGTCATTTTTCAATTAAAGGTCATGAAAAAATTGCTGAGATTTTGCAACCTTATTTTCTAAATGCCTTAAGTAATGAAAAATAAAAAGTTATCAAAAGAAAATGAAAATATTAGGATACTAAATGTTCTTCTTGAAACAGCTTGTGCTGAATTTGGATCTGCCCTCGAGATGCTTATTGCATGTAAAGGAGCTGATAGTATAAATATTGCAAATGGATATTTCCAACATGCAAAAGATGAATATAATCATACTCATACTTTTTTATCAATACTCTCTAAATATGGGAAAAATTCCCCAACTAAAATATCAAGAAAATACCGCTTCAATACTAATTCAGTAATAACTAAAGGTTATGTTTCAACAGATGGATATCTTATAGAAACAATGAGCATAAAGGATTTTATTGCGTATGTTTATACAAATGAATTATTAGCAAAAGAATCTTTTGATGGGATCTTAAAACTTTTAAGACCGCATTCTGATGAAGGTATTCAGATTTCTAAAATTATGGATGATGAGCTAAGACATCATGGATTAGCAGAAAAATATTTTCTTAAGTATTATCCAAGATTACAACCATGGCAATTGATGTGTTATAGATTAAGAGAAACAATTATGAACAGAGGAAGAAAATTCTATGATAAGAATCTTAAGTTTCTTGATAAAGTTTTAACACCTCTTTATTTTTTTATTGCCTATTTAGTTGGAAAAGTTTTAAAGTTTGTAGATATGAATGAATTTGATAGGAAAGGCAAAAATTTAATGGATATAAAATCCAAGTCTGTAATTTAAAATGTTTATAGGTTTAACAGGATATAATCATGAATCATCAGCAGCTCTTGTAGATAATAAAGGAAATTTAATTGATTATTATAAAGAAGAGTTTTTAAGCAGAGTTAAAGGAGATAAATCATTTCCTAAAAGATCTTTGAAGAGGTTAATAGATGTCAATGAATTAGATATAAGTGAGATTAGTGAAATTACATTCTATGAGAGACCTTTAAGTGCTTACATTACAATATTGCAGACATCAGGTAAAAATATGCCAAAAAGTCTACCTCTAATTTCACATCAATGTAGAAATTTCAATAAAAGCTCAGTTGCCTGTTTCTTAGATATTGCAAAGACATATCCTGGTTTAGAAAAAAAATTATCTTATTGTGATCACCATTTATCTCATACTTTAACATCCTTAGCTTATTCACCAAATCAAAATGAAATATGTTCAGTAGTTGTTGATGGTTTTGGAGATAGAAGTACAACTTCTATATCTTTAGTACATGATCATCATAATATAGTTGAATTATGGTCTTGTCCTTATCCATTTTCCATAGGACTATTTTATTCCGCGATAACAGATTTTCTTGGATTTCAAGTTAATGAAGGAGAATATAAAGTTATGGGTTTATCTTCTTTTGGGAATGAGAATAGTGAAATTGCTATCAAAGTATCTAAATTAATCAGATGGGACAATGATAAAAAGAAAATTATTCAAGACATGAGTTTTTTTAATTATCATGTTGACCCTGAAATCTCTTTTAGTCAAAAGTTAGTTAATTATCTAGGGAATCCAAGAAATCCCTTCAAGCAGCTTTTACCAGATGATGATGATTTTCAATATTATGCAGATATTGCAAAGGGAGCACAATTAGCAGTTGTTAAAATATTACGTAGTATTTTTAGCTATGCATATCAGATAACAAAATGTAATGATTTTCTTTTCTCTGGTGGAGTCGCAATGAATTCTGCATCATTAGATCAATTAGCATCTCTTGATTTTATAAAAAATATATACATACCTCCATCACCTGGAGATTCAGGTTCTGCTATAGGAGCCGCTTTTTATTCTTATCTAAAAAATAATATTGATAAAGATATTTTTATATCTAAACCATCTTTATTTCCCTCAAAATTTAACTCTAATATTCAAAGAAAATTAGCTAGTAAAATAATTGATTCCAATTATAAAATAATTGCTGAAGATATAAAAGATATTATAGAAAGATCTGCAGATTTAATAAGTAAAGGTCAAATTATTGGAGTTATAATAGGAAATTCAGAAACAGGACCTAGAGCACTTGGTAATAGATCATTGATATGTGATGGTACAAATAAAGATGCTGTAAACTTCTTAAATACAAAAATAAAAAAACGTAGCCCTTTCAGGCCTACTGCTCCAGTAATGCAGGAATCAATTGCAAAAAAATACTATGACGTTAGAGATGAATTAATTGATTGTTATAAAACAATGAGTGCTACAGCAAAATGTAAGGAAGGTAGTGAATCATTAAATTTCCCAACAACTCATATTGATAAAACAGCAAGAATTCAAATAATTGAAAAAGATCATTTTCTTTATAAGTTACTAGATGCACTTAAGAATTATAATATCCATTTACTTGCCAACTCTTCACTTAATTTAAGTGGAGATCCAACTAGTTTTGATTTAATAGATTCATTCATGATTAGTTCTCGAAGTCCATTAAAATATATAATTACAGATTTTGCTCTTTTAGAATCAATTAAATGAAATTCTTCAGTTTATTAAAACATCTATTAATGTCTGTATGGAAAAATGCCACCCCACTTCAAGCAGCATTAATAACCGCATTTTTAATTTTAATAATAATATTTGTAATTATTAGTGTTGTTCAAATAATTGTTCCATTTACTTATATTGCTATATAATTGATTTCAAATTATATGATTTATTTTTCTAATATTCTATTTAAATATTTATAGGACTTATCTAAATCTATTATTCCTATTGAAGAAGTAGTTTCTAAAAATAAAAATAATTTATTATCTGCTTTATTGATATCTCTAATCCTTTCATTAATATTAATTCTTAAATTTTTAATTATTTCATTATTGTCACTCAATTTAAATAAATATAATGATTGATCAACGAGAGAAGCATGGATATAAATTTTATTTTTTTCATCAATTGCTTGTATTTGAGAGATACCAATGCTTGGAGTATAAAATTTAATTGGTTCTAAGAAACCATATTTTATATGTGATTTATGAAGTGGATATTTCAAATAAGGATTATTTTTTTCAAAAGACCATCCAGGCAATCTTTCCTTTTCTTTTAAATAATGTTCACCGTAAGAAGAAATTGGCCATCCAAGATTGAAAATTTTTTTTGAATTTTCCTTAGCAATCAGATTAATCTCATCACCGCCTTTGGGGCCATGCTCCGTTGTAAGTATATATTTATTTGTTTTGTCATAATATAAGCCTTGTGCATTTCTCATCCCCATAGCTAAAACTTCAAATTTTTTATTATCCTTGTTTATCTTAAGAATCTTACCCATAACACTATCTTTATTCTGAGCTTTTGATCTACTTCTAAACTCTCCAGTAGTAAAAATAATTTGATTTTTATCTAACTCTGAAATTCTCCCTCCAGATTGCAAAGCTTCAAAAACTTTATCTTCATTATTTAAAGAGTTTACACATTCATCAGGCATAAAAAAAGGTTCAAATTTAACTTCTTTAAAATTAAAATTTGCAAATATTATGCTAGTGTTCCAACAATTTTCTTTAACTTCATTTGTAAAAGACAAATATATTTTCTCATTTGAGATGAAGAGATCTTTTATAGAAAATTTAGGTGATTTTTTGAATTGTTTTTCATTAATAAATTCTCCTATATTATTCTTTATTTGTTTAAACTTTAAAAGCTTTTTATCGTATTGTGAGCTTCCTAGGATACCAGTTGAAGATAATAATATAATTTGATTCTGATAATTGTCTATATAAGCGCTTCCAGGGACTTTATCGTAAATACCTCTCATAATAAAATTTTTTTGAGGATTATATTTTTCTAGAAATAATTTTGTTTTTTTTAACTTTATAATTTCATTATTTTCAAAATATAAATCAACCATCGATTCTTTTATTTCTTTATCATTGTCAACTCCATATTTCTCAAGATTCTTTAAAATTCTATTATCTTTTTCTAAAATTTTTATCTCTCGATATGGCAAGATATACTTACTTAAATTTTGCATTTGCGAGTCAGAAAAAAATTTCAAAATAAAAGATTTTATCAAGACTTTATTGTTTAATAAAAATCGAAAATAAAAAATTGACGGAATACTAATTAAAAATGAGATAAATATTAGCAATCCTTTTTTATTAATCATGTTTAAAATTTCTTATTAGTAATTTTCTTAATTTAATTTAAAAAAATACTATTTAATTTGTGGGCAATATTTCAAACTTATTTTTAAGTTAAAAATTTTGCATTTATTATTTCAGCTTAGATTCAAAAAATTATTTTCAAAAATATATTAATTAAATCTCATAAAGTGTAATTTAAGAATTAATAAATCATTTTTGTATTAAAAGCAAATCCTAATTCTGAATTATTTTTATTTGTTTCCCTAACAAAAACAACTGGAATAATTTTTAATTTATCATTAATATTAATCTCAAACCAACCTTCATAAGCAATCTTTTCTTGATCATTATGAGTTCCGAAAGCTAGACCAAAATTTTTATTTTTATATTTTTTTTGTAAAGCAAAAATCCAGTTATAAGATGTCTTTAATTTTCGACCATTTTTTATTTCTACAGAAGTACTAATTGAGGGGAAATTTCCTTTAGTAAAATATGTGGCAATTCCATAAGCATTAAATTTATTATTGAAGTTTGAGGTAATGGTAGCACCCCAATCTTTTCTGTTTAAACCAATTTGACTGATAAAGTGAATAGTTTCATTTGTAATAATTGTATTGTTTGAACTTATTTTTAAAGATAAGTTAAAACCTTTTTCAAATAATCTTGAAACTCCTAAACCAGGACCGATTCCGGATGATGTTGTAAATTTACTTCCATCTAAAATTGCAATTCTCTCATTATAAAGAGAGGACTTACCTTCTAAACCATTATATCCAAACATCATTGGTCCAACTGTACCTTTATAATTATCATTTATTTTAAATTGATATTGTAGGGTTGAAATTTTAAGATTATTTCCTTTCTTGCTTTGCAAATCAAGATTTAACGGACTCTCAAATGCATTCCCTGATTCAATAATTGTAAGTAATTTATTATTTTCATTAAAGCTTGTTTTAATTTTAATTTTTTTTTCATAAGTAAAATTTATTGATTCATTATTATTATTTTTAATACCTCCAAAAGTAAAAAATAAATTTCCTTTGATAGACGTCAAAGGAAATATTTTTTTTCCTAAATTATTATCAACATAATTAATATTTTTATTTGAATATATAGTTTCACTGCATACATTTAAATATAAATTCTGTAAAAGAAATATAAAAAACAAACGAAATTCTTTTCTCATTTTTTTTTGAATTTTTAAGAATCATAATTATTAATTATGCTAGTTATAAATATTTAAAAAAGCATACCAAGTACTAAGTATTTTCTGATGAATTTCCGTCTTCTGAATCCTAGGGAATTCTCTAAATAAAGTTTTTACTTCTATATATTAGGCACAAAAATTATCATGAAATTTAGTACAAATTTGTTTAATTTCCTAATAACCCTTCTCTACTAATATTTTTTTGACTAACTTTGTCAGTCAAAAAAGTGCTATAACTATCTAAATTAAACTAGCTATAAGATATCTTTCATCATAAATAAAATAATTATTTCTAATTAAGTATCAACTATTTTTTTCTAAACGAATAGATTAATTAATTTGATCCCACCAATTAAACATCGCAATGATTATTTGATTACTTAATTCCATTCCTTTAGGATCACTTAAAAAAAATCTATCACCTTCATTAAGTAAAAGATCATAATCTCTGTATTTTTGCCAGCTTGCCAATAATTTTGACATAAATTTTTTTGAATCATCCTCATCCCATCCTTCTTCAATAAACAATCTTCTCAAATTAATTCCTTCTTTAGTTCTTAAACCTAACATTATTTTTTCATCAAGATCTAACTTTTTTCTTGAATTTGCGAGTAAAGATTTATCTACTTGCTTATCGCATTGATCAATTACCCATTTTTGATAATCATCTATATTTTTTGGTCTAGAGAATCTAATACCCCAAGGAGAGCTTGTAGAACCTTGACCAAAACTCCACCAACCCAATCCTTTCCAATAAACTCTATTATGTCTTGATTGATGCCTGGGTAGAGAGTAATTAGATATCTCATATCTTAAGTAGCCAGAATTATTTAAAATTTTGCTTGTTAATTTACTATTTTCAAAAGATTCATCCTGATTAGGCAATCGTAACTTCCCCAGATCCTGTAATTTTTGAAAAACAGTACCTTCTTCAACATTTAAATCATAAATTGAGATATGAGGAGGGCAAAAACTAATTGTTTTTTCTAGATCTTTTTGCCATGTTGATAGAGTACTTTTGGGGAGATTTTGGATTAAATCCAAACTCCAACTCTTGATACATTTATCTTTCTTTGCATTTCTCATCCAATTACAAGCCTCCTCTACATCATTAGATATATGTCTTCTCCCAGCTTCTTTTAAAACTTGGTTGTTAAAGCTTTGTGCTCCTAAGCTAAATCTGTTTATGCCTGCATTGATAAATCCATATAAATCTTTTTCTTCAAAACTAGCTGGATCAACTTCCATTGTGATTTCAGCACCATAATCAATTCCATAATTACTTTCAAAAATAGAAATTAATTCTGCCATTTGAGTAGGATCTAAGATTGAGGGCGTTCCCCCGCCTATATAAATTGTGGATAATGGAGATTTGTGTTTAATTGACAATATTTCTTTTTTTAAGAAATATAAATAATCATTTATTACTTTTGTTCCATTTCCTTTAGTATTTTTTACTTCATCTCCAATAGGAACAATTGAAAAATCACAATAGAAACATCTTCTATGACAAAAAGGGATATGTATATAGGCGCTTCTAGGTGGTTTAAACATATCTAATTAGTTAAAAAGTTCTTTAGGAGATCACAATAAAGCTTTCTAAAAACAAAATCTTTATTTACTCAATTAATAAAGCCTAGTAGATTAGGTTTATGACAGATATTTTAGTAATTATTTTATTTATATTGTCTGGAGGTGCCTCTGGTTGGCTTGGGGTTGATTTATTGCCTGTTGAAAACTTAAAACAAGTTTCAAATATTGAGGGATTTAGAATAGTTTTATCAATAATTGGTTCTTTTGTAGGATTAGCTGCAGGGTTTGTTTTTTTGCAACTAAGAAAAACATTTCTAGATCAAATACGAACAATGCCAACAGATCTACTAATTAGTAGAGCTGTAGGACTTATTTTAGGATTACTTGTAGCTAATTTACTTTTAGCACCAATATTGCTAATACCATTTCCAAGAGAAGTATTTTTCGCTAAGCCATTAGCGGCAATTTTGAGCAATATCTTCTTCGGAGTTCTTGGTTATAAATTAGCTGATACCCATGGGAGAACATTATTAAGGTTATTTAACCCCAACAATACAGACGCATACTTAGTTAATGAGGGGATCTTGCCTGCTGCCAGCCCTAAAATACTTGATACAAGTGTAATCATTGATGGAAGAATCAATGGACTATTAAATTGTGGGTTACTTGAAGGTCAAATAATTGTAGCTCAAAGTGTTATAGATGAATTACAAAAATTGGCTGATTCCAGCAGTAACGAAAAAAGATCCAAAGGTAGAAGAGGACTAAAATTATTAAAAGAATTAAGAGAGATTTATGGAAGAAGGTTAGTAATTAATCCTACTAAATATGAAGGAGATGGTACCGATGAAAAACTTCTCAAGATAACACAGGATATGGCTGGTACATTAATCACAGTTGACTATAATCTTTACCAAATTGCGGAAGTAAAAGAATTAAAAGTTTTAAATTTAAGTGACTTAGTAATTGCATTGAGACCTGAAGTACAGCCGGGAGAATCACTTAATATAAAAATTGTTAGAGAAGGTAAAGAGAAAATGCAGGGTATTGGATATTTGGATGACGGAACAATGATTGTTGTTGAGGAAGCAAAACAATTCGTAGGAAGTAGATTAAACATTGTTATCACTGGAGCATTACAGACTCCTACAGGTCGGATGGCCTTTGGTAAACTTCTAAATGATCAAGAGTCAAACAAATCTTTTAAATCTGAAGCAACTGAGGGCTAACACTAGCTAGAATCATTTATAGATAACTAACTCAATAAATATGACAGTTTCCGCTCCTTATTACGGTGATAACACCGTAATGAGAACTCCACCTCCAGACCTTCCTTCCTTATTACTAAAAGAAAGAATTGTATATCTTGGGTTGCCGTTATTTTCTGATGATGATGCTAAGCGTCAATTAGGTATGGATGTCACTGAACTAATCATTGCTCAACTTTTATATCTTGAATTTGATAATCCAGATAAACCTATTTTCTTTTACATAAATTCAACAGGAACAAGTTGGTATACTGGCGATGCCGTTGGATTTGAAACGGAAGCTTTCGCAATTTGCGATACTATAAGCTACATAAAACCGCCTGTTCATACTATTTGTATAGGGCAAGCGATGGGTACTGCAGCAGTAATTCTTTCTTCTGGAACAAAAGGTCAAAGAGCTGCCCTCCCCCATGCATCAATTGTTTTACATCAACCTATAAGTGGTGCAAGAGGTCAAGCTACAGATATACAAATTAGAGCAGAAGAGGTTTTGAAAAATAAAAAATCGATGCTCGAAATTCTATCAAGGAATACAGGTAAGACCTTAGATGAACTTTCAAAAGATTCTGACCGTATGAGTTATCTTAATCCACATCAAGCAGTGAAGTATGGTGTTATTGATAGAGTACTCACAAGTCAAAAAGATTTACCAACAAACATTTAATTAATTTTTATCATGCCAATAGGAACTCCAAGCGTGCCTTATAGACTTCCTGGAAGTCAATATGAGAGATGGGTTGACATTTATACGAGACTAGGTGTCGAAAGAATTTTATTCCTCGGACAGGAAGTGAATGATGGGATTGCAAATAGTCTTGTAGCTCAAATGCTATATCTTGACTCTGATGATAATTCAAAGCCAATATATCTTTACATAAATAGCCCTGGAGGCTCTGTAACTGCTGGTTTAGCTATTTATGACACTATTAAGTATGTCAAAAGTGATGTTGTTACGATTTGCGTAGGGTTGGCTGCCTCTATGGGTGCATTTTTATTAGCAGCAGGAACAAAAGGCAAACGTGTTGCTCTCCCTCATAGCAGAATAATGATTCATCAGCCTTTAGGAGGTACTTCTCAACGGCAAGCAAGTGATATTGAAATTGAAGCAAAAGAAATTTTAAGAATCAAAGATATGTTAAACAAGTCAATGGCAGATATGACTGGTCAAACATTTGAAAAAATTGAAAAAGATACTGACAGAGATTATTTCTTAAGTGCTGAGGAAGCGAAAAATTACGGTCTAATAGATCGTGTTATCACCCATCCAAGTGAGGCGAAATAAAATCTATAAAGATAAATTTATGTAAAAGATAATTTGCTTAATTATGAGCAAATAAGTTTATTTAGCTAAATATTGTCTAAAATTATAATTATCAAAACAAAGTAGTTTAAGAACTAATGAAGAAACTTTTTTATGACTCTGATGCAGATCTAAGTCTCCTAAATAATAAAACCCTAGCGATAATTGGCTATGGATCACAAGGTCATGCCCATGCATTAAATCTTAAAGACAGTGGTATAGATGTAATTGTTGGATTATATAAAGGAAGTAAATCTGAGAGTAAAGCAAAAAATGATGGATTAGAAGTATTTAGCGTTACAGAAGCTTGTGAGAGGGCAGATTGGATAATGATTCTTCTACCAGATGAGTTTCAAAAAGATGTCTATAACAAAGAAATTGAACCTAATCTTAAAACAGGTAAAGTAATCAGTTTCGCCCATGGATTTAATATTAGATTTGGATTAATAAAGCCTCCTAGCTTTGTCGATGTAGTAATGATTGCGCCAAAAGGCCCTGGGCATACTGTTCGCTGGGAATATCAAAATGGACAGGGAGTTCCAGCATTATTCGCAGTCGAACAAGATTACTCTGGGAACGCCAGATCGCTGGCAATGGCTTATGCCAAAGGTATTGGGGGGACAAGAGCAGGAATCCTTGAAACTAATTTCAAGGAAGAGACTGAGACTGATTTATTTGGAGAACAGGCCGTACTGTGCGGTGGATTATCTGAACTTGTTAAAGCAGGATTTGAAACACTTGTAGAGGCTGGTTATCAACCAGAATTAGCCTACTTTGAATGCTTGCATGAAGTTAAATTAATAGTTGACCTTATGGTTAAAGGAGGTCTTTCCCAAATGCGAGAATCTATTTCAAATACTGCAGAATATGGAGATTATGTAAGTGGTAAAAGGCTTATTAATCAGGAGACTAGAAAAGAAATGAAAAATATATTAAAAGATATTCAAGATGGAACCTTTTCTAAAAATTTTGTTAAAGAATGTGAGGCTGGCAAACCATTAATGAATAAGTTAAGAGATGAAAATTCAAATCATGAAATAGAAAAAGTTGGTAAAGGCTTACGATCAATGTTTAGTTGGCTAAAATAGAAATCTACGTTTTAATCTTAGGTTCAATATTTTTTGACTTCTTGATAGGCGATCCATCATTTCTTGTCCATCCAGTTCAAATAATTGGATTATGGATTGATAAATTTTCTAAAACATATTTAAGATGCATAAAAGGTAAGAATTCTCAATTTTTGGGAGGTTTGTTACTATTAATATCAACCTTAACTTTAAGTTACTTTTCTGGAAAATATCTAGAATTTAAATTTTTACAGTCAGGAGGGAATATATTTTGGGGAATAATAATTCTTATAGGACTTTCCAGCTGTCTCGCAAGCAAAAGCTTAATTTCAAGTGTTAAAGAGATTTCACTTTTAATAAATGACGAATCTTTAGATGGGAAACCTAATCAAAATATTATTGATAAAGTTCAAAGACTTGTTAGTAGAGATGTAAGTACCTGTTCCAAAGAAAATTTAATGCGATCAGCAACGGAAAGCTTGACAGAGAATTCAGTTGATGGGATTTTTGGTCCATTGTTCTGGATATTTATAGGGGCTTTCTGCCTAAATTATTCGATTTATCTACCAGGGCCTCTATCTCTTGGATTCTCTTATAAAGCATTAAGCACTCTAGATTCAATGGTTGGTTATAAATATGAACCCTTTAAATATATTGGATTTTTCAGTGCAAAATTTGAAGACTATGCGACTTACTTACCAAGTAGAATTGTTGTCTTAACATTACCTTTAGTAAGCAAAAAAATTTCAAATTATTTTTACCTAATTGAAAAAACTTTTTCTGAAGGACGAAAGTATGAATCACCTAACTCTGGGATTTCTGAAGCAATATTTGCTTATATTGTAAATATAAAACTTGGAGGCGAAAATAAATATCAAGAAAGAATAATTTTAAAACCATTATTAAATGACAAAGGAAATAAATGCGATAAAAACTCGATAACGCATATTTGTAATTTGATAATTAGGTTGGAATTCCTTTGGCTTATATTTTTTAGTTTGATTTTTTTTATAAATTAACCTCTAACAGGTGTAATATTTTTTAATTAATATATGTTTAAAACAATCTTATGGAAAATAATAAATTAAATGATTCAGAATCAACTGAGGATACTGAAAACATTTCAAACATTAATAATCAAGACTCTAAATGGATAGATAATAGTGGTGAGGAAGTAAATGATGTATTTGGATTTAATGCAAGTGCCGAACTTGTGAACGGAAGAGCTGCCATGGTTGGATTCTTCATGCTGATACTAACTGAATTAGTTTTTCAAGGACGTCCAGTTACTTCTGCAATATTTGGTATTAATTGAATTATGGTAAAAACAAATCACAAATTTAAGGTATTTTTATACATTTCTGTCTGGGTTATTATTTGGGGATCAATTGCTTCTTTAATAGATTTACCTTTTCTAAAAAATGGTATTTACAGTGAAGGAGATTTAGGCCAATATTTAACATTCTCTTTAACAGCTATGATTTCTATAATCTTTGCTAAAAATATTTTTAGTAAAATAAACTTATAAAAATCTATATCTAAATCTTTTAATTACTTTTGCACTGACTCCGTTTTCCTGATTTTCATATAATATCCACTTATGAGTTTCTGTATCATGGTCACACCCCAAGTTAGTGGAATTAGAATAATTGGATAAGAGACTATGGCATGCCCTATCTGCTTCAAAAGCCGAATTATAAGCTGAAAACCAAAAAGTTATAAGTATTATTAAAACCAAAATTAATAATGTTTGCAATATTGTCCCTATGATTTTCATCAATAAAATAAATGTATATTTAATAATTTAGCATTTTTATATCAAGGCATTTATTTTATAAATTAATTATCTCCCAAAATTAAATATGAAATCATGAAAAGATTCATTATTTAAAAATAATATAATTCCAACCAATAGTATGAAATTCAAACCTAATACTATGGTTGCAAAAATATTTATTTGTCTTTTACCAGGCAATGTGTAAGTAAATTTCTTTTCTGCAAGTATTTTTGCTAATCCTGTTTTAGGATTTTTAATTTCTTCAGCCTTACGATTATCTAAATTTGAATTGTCTGAAAAACCTTTGTTCATAAAAATAATATTTCAAACTTATAGTATTCTATGTTTTAAAAATTTTTTTAAAGTTAACAATTTTTAATTAGATATGGAATTGTTTTCCCAGATACATTATCTTTAACTCCATCAAAATAAATATTTCTAATAAGCTCAGTTTGCAATCCTAATATACTTGTTTGACATTTAAGATTGCCTACATAGTACTCTCTTAACTGCATGCTTTCAGTAAGTAAAATTATTTCCTTACATTTATCCTCTTGCTCAGAGTTAAAACATTTTTTTAATTCATTTAAAAATGATGAAGGATAATTGGGCTCAGTTGATAACTTGTCGACAAAGCAGTTTAATACAAAGAAAATCGACATGAATAAATTTTTTCTTACAGTCATCTGCAACTTTTTTTTACTTTATTAGGTCTAAATAGAAAATCAATATTTCAAAAAAAAGGGTGCTCTATATGAGCCCCCCTAATAAAGGAAAATACATTTAAATATATTAACCTTGTACTCTATCTTTAAATAATTTTCCTGCTGAAAATGTGGGTACTCTCTTAGCTGGGATAGCTATTTTTTCACCTGTTTTAGGGTTTAGGCCCTGTCTAGCAGAACGATCTCTTGGTTCAAAAGAACCAAATCCTAGTATGGAGACTTTTTTGCCTTCCACAACTGAATCAACGATAGTTTCAATAGCTGCATCAACAACTAAAGAAACATCTGTTTTTGTGAGCTCAGTACGAGCAGCAACAAGATTTACTAAATCAGCTTTGTTCATTGAATTGTTTGTAAAGCGGAGACTTAAAAGATTAATTTGAAATCAATCTAAATATCTCGAACTTGCACATCATATTGAGCAAATTCAAATACGGCAACCGAAAATGCCGTCAGCGCATAGCTTTATACAGAGTTTACTGACATTTATTTCAATATTAAATAAGTTTTCTTATCTTATTTAAAAAAAAAATCATTCAAAAGATAAATTACTAATTGGCCAAATCGATTGCTATTACTTGATTCTAACTTATTAAAAATATTAACATTAATAATAATAAAAATCTTTAAGGGTAAATTACAAAAAAAATCATACACTAATATTATTTTTTATTAACTTTTTAATATATTTTGTTCTCATCACATCCAATGCGAGAATTGCCTAACTCAATGGTTTAATAGGCAAGTTAAATTTGAAACCCTTATTTAAATAGCCACAAAAATAAAAAGCTAATATTATGTAATTATCTAAGGTAATTTATTTAAATCTTAAACCTAACAAAATTGATAAATCTGAAAACTTTTAGATTTGATTGTGTTATGAATTTAATTTTAAAAAGTTCTTATTTTTTTCATAAAAAGTGGCAGTAATTAATATCGGCAAATCAGTCCCATTAGGTAGCACAATCACAGATGTTGGGGTTAATTTTTGCATAGTCGCAACAAAGGCAATATTAGTTGAAATTTTAATTTTTGAAGAGAAAAATTCAACTAAACCTATTTATATTTATAAGTTAGATAAGAAATTTAAATCTGGGCCATATTGGCATGCAGAAATTGAAGGTCTTGGAGAAGGAACAATTTATGCATATAGAATTCATCAGGAAGTAAATGGAATCAATAGAGATTATTCTAAAAAAGTTTTAATTGACCCTTGCTCGAGAGGGATAACTGGTTGGGAGAACTACAAGAGAGATAAATCTACCGATGAGAGAGATAATTTATATTGCTGCTTAAAGAGTGTTGTTTGTGATAGAGAAAAATTCAATTTTAAAGAATTTCCAAGGCCTGGACATTCATGGGAGGAATCTATAATTTATGAACTACATATTGGAGCTTTTACAAAAACAATTGCTTCAATTGAAAACAATAAAAATGAAAGTTGTTTTAATAAATTTTTGCAAAAGATTCCTTACTTAAAGAATCTTGGAATAACTTCTATTGAATTACTTCCTATCTTTTGCTATGACCCGAAAGATGCGCCAAATGGCCTCAATAATTTTTGGGGATATAGTCCAATAAATTGGTTCACACCTCATTTTGAATATTTCAATGAGAATTCACCTAAGAAAATAAGACAAGAATTTAAAAGATTTGTTGAAGAATGTCACAAAAATAATATTGAAGTAATTTTAGATGTGGTTTATAACCATACATCTGAGGGGAATAGCAATGGCCCTGTTTTATCATGGAAGGGCATAGATGAAAACTTATATTATTTTATTGATAACAATAAATTTCAGGATGTCAGTGGATGCGGCAATACCATTGCTGCTAACAGAAGTTTGGTAAGAAGATTAATTATTGATTCACTTAAATGTTGGGTAAATGAATTTGGTATTGATGGATTCAGATTTGACTTAGGGATAGCTCTAACTAGAGGAGAAAATCTAATCCCACTTGATAACCCGCCACTTTTTGAAGATATTGAATCAGATCCAGACTTAACTGAAATTAAGTTAATAAGTGAACCATGGGATTGTGGAGGACTATACAAAATTAAAGATTTTCCATCAAAAACAACTTTTACTTGGAATGGTCATTTCAGAGATGATGTAAGAAGATTTTGGAAAGGGGAAGAAAGTACTGCTTGGGATATGAGTGACAAAATACAAGGTAGTCCCTCTGTTTATAATTTAGAGAAAATGAATACGAAGACAATAAATTTTATTACTTCGCATGATGGTTTTACTTTAAAGGATCTAGTGAGTTTTAATTCTAAACATAATTTTGCTAATAGAGAGAAAAATAAAGATGGAGAGAATAACAATAATTCATTTAATTATGGGGTTGAGGGACCAACATCTAGTGAAAAAATTAATGCCTTAAGACTTCAACAACAAAAAAACTTTCTTTTATCATTATTTATTTCTAAAGGTGTCCCCATGATACTAATGGGAGATGAGATAGGCAGATCACAAGGAGGTAATAACAATACTTGGTGTCAAAATAATTTTTTAGGCTGGATGAATTGGGACGAAACTAATCAAGATTTAGAATTGTTGAATTATGTCAAACAGCTTACTTTAATAAGAAAAAAATTAATATATTTAATTAACCCTTCTTTAAATGAAGAAATTTCAAATAATAAAAACATTATTGAATATCAGTGGCATGGGACAACTTTAGATAAACCAGACTGGGGGAGTTGGTCTCATACGATAGCTTTTAGTATAAACAATGATAAAAATCCATTAATTTGGATTGGCTTAAATGCATACTCAAAAAATATTAATTTCTCTATCCCTACATCAAAGACAAATTGGATAAAAGTTTTAGATACCTCTATGAATTTTTCGTTGAAACCTAAGACAATAAAAGATAAATTTATAAAGATTAATGCTTTAAGCTCTATTGTATTGATAAAAAATGAAGTATTTGAAAATGTATTTCAAAATAATTAAAGCGGGCGGCGGGAATCGAACCCGCATCATCAGCTTGGAAGGCTGAGGTTTTACCACTAAACTACGCCCGCATGATGTAAAAATTTACCACTCTGCAATAATACATTATCAAACAATCAACAACTTAAAAAGATTGGAAAATTCACACTCAAAAAATATAACTGGATCAAGAACTAGATTAATGCTTTCATATGGGCTTGGAGATGCAGGCACAGGACTTGCTAATGCTCAATTTGGTTTTTACCTCTTCCCTTTCTTTACATGTGCGGCGGGTTTACCCCCATGGATAGCGAGTTCTATCTTGATGATAATTAAGCTCTGGGACGCTTTTAATGATCCTTTGATTGGAAGGATGAGTGATCATACTCAATCAAGATGGGGACCAAGACTACCTTGGATGATTGGAGCATCATTACCTTTGGGAATTTTTTTAGCTGCAATGTGGTGGATACCTAATGATTACAGCATCAAAGAAAAAACTTTTTACTACATATTTACATCAATTTTATATATGACTGCTTATACCTCAGTAAATCTTCCTTATGGTGCACTATCAACAGAAATTAGTGAAGATGAAAATATCAGAACTAGACTTAACGCCGCAAGATTTACAGGTTCAATATTAGCTTCTTTATCTGGATTAACTATAGGAGCCATATGCCTAACTAAAGGAGATATAGGTTACCTCTCAATGGGAAGGATATCAGGTTCTATTGTAGTACTTATAACTTTACTTTCAACTTGGGGTCTAGCTCCATTTGCAAAGGTTGCGAGAAAACCCATAAATAAAATACAGCCAATAAAAACTCAATTCAAGCGTATTTTAAAGAATAAAATTTTTATAAAGGTGATCTATCTTTATTTACTTCTTTGGTGTGGATTGCAGTTAATGCAAACAGTTTCATTAATATATTTACAACAAGTCATGAATGTACCGAGAGGAATATCCTTTTGGATTATTATTCCTTTTCAAATTAGTGCTCTTTTAGGATTACAAGTTTGGAGCTTTTATTCAAATAGATATGGAAGAGTTAAAGCATTAAAAATAGGTGGATTTATATGGATTATTGGTTGCTTGATAGCAATGATACTACCACCATTGTCAAATAATTTTGAAGTGAATAATTTCAATATAGATTCAATAAAAATGTTAATTTTATTTCTTACAATTTTATTTGTTGGATTTGGAGCATCAACAGCATATTTAATACCTTGGTCTTTATTGCCAGATGCTATTGATAATGATCCAGAGAAAGCAGCGGGAATTTATACCGCTTGGATGGTTTTATGTCAAAAACTAGGTATAGCTCTAAGCGTAGGATTATTTGGTTATTTACTTACTCTAACTGGTTTTAAGCAAGCGGCTTGTCAGGGAATTATAGATATCAATCAACCAGATTCTGCACTTATAACCGTGAGAATTTGCATGGGTTTAATACCTTCTATTCTTGTCTATTGGGGCCTATTTATTATGAGAAAATGGGATCAAAAATTAATTACAAACTAATCTAGATATATGCATTATCCAAAGTTTTTAAAAAGACTACTGAGAAGCCTTGTTATTGGTGGTCAATCAATTTACTATATCTTCAATGGAAAGATTTCAAAGAGTGATCTTTTTGAACAATTAATGGAAGCAGGTCCAGGAAGCCTGATTATAGTTTTAATAACTGGCATAGCTGCAGGAACAGTTTTCAATATTCAAGTTGCTTCTCAGTTATCAGAAATGGGTATCTCTGGAGAGATAGGTGGATTATTAGCGGTAGGGATGGCTAGGGAGATGGCTCCACTATTGACAGCAACTCTTATGACAGGGAAGGTTGCTACTGCTTATGCAGCTCAACTGGGATCGATGAAGGTAACTGAACAAATTGATGCAATTACTATGCTAAAAACAGAGCCCGTACAGTATTTAGTTGTACCAAGATTATTAGCTATGGTAATTATGTCTCCAATTCAATGTCTTTTATTTTTATCAGTAGCTTTATGGAGTGGTCAAATATGGAGTACTATTTTCTATAAAGTTCCTCCAATTATTTTTTGGGCATCAGTAAGATCAGGCAGTGTAAGCCTTACAAATACTGATTTAACCTCTATGATTATTAAATCAGTCGTTTTTGGTTTACAAATAGCTATCATTTCTTGTGGATGGGGACTTACGACAAAAGGAGGTCCTAAAGAAGTTGGCACAAGCACCACTGGAGCAGTAGTAATGACACTTGTTACTGTATCTTTAATGGATGTAATCTTAACTCAAATATTATTTGGATAAATTATGATTAAAAATTCTAATATTGAAGAATCAGTTACAATAGCACCATCATTTCAATTGCCTATAATTCTCATTGCATTAAGTTTTTCTCTTCTATTTTTGAAAATTGGTTCATTTCCCACAATTATTTCTGCTTCATTCAGTTTTTTTCTTTTACTTCAATCATTTACTCTAAGAATTAAAATTTCCAAAGATGATTTTATTGTATTGCAATTAGGTAAAGAAATCAGAAGATTTCCTTTTAAGAATTGGTTGACCTGGAAATTATTTTTACCAAGTCTTCCAGGGATTTTTTATTTCAGAGAAAAATCTAGCCCACATTTACTTCCTATTTTATTTAACCCTGAACAATTAAGAAATCAGCTAAAAGACAAAGTAGGAGAGCTAGAAATTAATCAAAAATGATTTTAAAATGACCTAAATTTATTTGAATTAAAAGTCCAATGAATACCAAAGAAAACGCGCCTAAGGATAGACAAGAAGCAGATAAAAGAATGGAGGCTAAGAATCCTGGGAAAAATAACAACACAACACTTAATAAAAATTATCAATCCAAAAGTAAAAACGATAAATCAACTAATGAAGATTTATATGAAAAAATTTTTAATGAACTAATAGAGAAAAAATTGCTCTTAAACAAAGAAATTAAGGATTTAGAAAATAAGAAAATTTTATTAATGAAAGATATTGAATCTAACTTTTCTGGCCAATCACAAAATATTGCAAACCAGGTAAAAGGTTTCCAAGATTATTTGACTGGCGCATTACAAAATCTTTCTCAATCAGTAGAAAAATTAGATTTAGTTCCTCAACCATTGATAATCAAACCTTCACCTCTAGATAAAGTTAAAAATACCGTAAATAATAATAAAGAGATTAATATCCCAGCCCTTGCAGATACTTTTAAACCCGATGAAGCAATAATTAGAAAATGTTTCTCAGATTTTTCTAATCAACCTGATTTTTATGCAGAACCATGGAAGCTTAGAAGAAGTCTTGAGGGAATTGATATAGAAATGCTTGAAGATTGGTTTTTTAATATGGGCGGTAGAGGCGCTTTAGAGAGTAGAGGTTCTAGACAAAAAAATGTACTTATTTCAGCTGGGCTGATTTCTATCTTAGGTGAGTTATATGGGGATCAGTTTCAAACATTAATTTTAGCTTCTGAGCCTGAAAGGTTAGGGGAATGGAGAAGAATACTTCAAGATTCCTTAGGTCTTAATAGAGAAGATTTTGGCCCAAACAGTGGTATAGTACTTTTTGAAAGAGCTGAAGGCGTCATAGAGAGAGCTGACAGACTCGAAGATAATGATGAAGTTCCACTTATAATAATTGATGCTTCAGAGAAGAGTATCGATGCTCCCATTTTACAATTCCCATTATGGCTTGCTTTCGTTGGCAGTTCAGAAGAAATTTATGATGATTTAGATTTAGTATAATGATATTAGTATTTTTTATTTTATTAGTTAGTTACTTATTAGGATCTTTTCCTAGTGGATTTCTCATAGCCAAAAGTTTAAAGGGTATAGATTTAAGATATGTGGGATCAGGTTCAACTGGTGCTACAAATGTTCTCAGAAATATTGGAAGATGGCCAGCTCTTATTGTTTTTATAATAGATGTCTTAAAAGGTTTTATTGCGGTAAAGATTGCTTCCTTCATGCTATCTGATAATATTTTTCAAGTTCTTGCAGGGCTATTTGCAATAGCAGGACACATCTGGTCAATATGGTTAAAAGGGAAAGGAGGGAAAGCGGTTGCAACTGGATTAGGAATGTTTATTGCCCTCTCTTGGAAAGTTGGTCTAGCATCTTTTGGAACATTTTTAACAGTGATTAGTTTAACCAAAATAGTATCTCTATCAAGTATCATTGCAGCTATTCTTCTTCCTATATATATGTTGATATATATAGGAACTATTAACCATTCTTTTACTTTCTTTAGTTTTATAGTTGCGATTATTGTAATCTGGAAACATAGATCCAATTTAAATAGAATCTTTAGAGGAGAGGAACCTAAAATTAGTAAAAAAAATAATTAAGCTATACTTTCACAAATATTAAAAAATACTTTAGTTGGATTTTCTGATTGTGTTATGGACCTTCCAATCACTAATTTAGAAGCTCCACCCAATATTGCTTCTTTAGGTGTCATCACTCTTTTTTGATCGTGTCTAATTGTTTCTTCTAATCTTATTCCAGGAGTTATTAATTGAAAATTATTGTCATAAGTTAATCTCAATGTTTTCAGTTCCCTTGGAGAACAAACACAACCATCTAATCCAGATTTAAAAGATATCTCTGCAAGCTTTACTACATTCTTTTCAATAGAAGTTTGTATGTTAAAGTCAATTTTTAAATCTTCCGAAGAAAAACTTGTTAAAACTGTAACTCCTAAAAGAGTTGGAGGCTTTAAATTATGTTCACTAGATCCTTCTAAAGATGCTTTTTTTGAGATTTTTAATGATCTCGAACCTGCAGAAGCATGCAATGAAACCATATCAACTCCTAACTTTGAAATCTGGTAACAGGTTGCATACATTGTATTTGGGATATCATAAAGCTTTAAATCTAAGAAAATCTTTTTTTCCATTTTTTTCAAAATTTTTATTACTTCAGGACCTTCTTTGCAAAATAATTCCAACCCAACCTTAACCCATCTTATTTGAGGACATTTTTTTAAAAAATTTATAATTTCATTTATATTTAAACCATCTAAAGCAAGTATTATTTTTTCAGAACTTTGGATATTCATGTTCTCTTAATTTTTGAATCTTTTTGTAGTTTTCTTACCAATTTGAATAATTTTGCCATTTAGTTCTTCGACTGAATTAAAAACTAAATCTGGATTTGTAATCTTTAAGTTTTCAATCCTAACACCTCCACCTTTTATTGCTCTTTTAGCCTCACTACTAGAATTAAAAAATTCTAAATAACTTAATAAATAAAAAAATTTGATTGGGAAATTAATATTATCTAAATCTACTATTGGTATATTTCCAACTTTTTCATTATCTCCTAAATAAATTTTTTCACAATTTGACTGTGCATCAAGCGCATTTTTTCGGCCATGAAAATTTGCAGTTACTTCAAGAGCCATAAATCTTTGAAGTTCTCTTGGAGACTTACTTTTTAAAATCGACAAATCAAAATTAGTGAGTAATTCAATATAAGATGGAATAATTTCATCCTTTACCTTTTCTAGTTTTGAATACATTGATAAAGGGTCTTCCTTTAATGAAACCGTATTCATTTCGGATTTACTCATTTTTTTTACTCCATCTAAACCAGTTAAAATTGGAAGTAAAATACCAAATTGCGGTTCTTTTTTAAAATATCTTTGTAAATCTCTCCCTATCGCTATATTAAATTTCTGGTCGGTTCCTCCAAGTTCTATATCTGCGTTAATAGCCACTGAATCATAGCCTTGTAATAAAGGATATAAAAATTCATGCAACGCAATTGGTATTTGAGAATTATATCTTTTATTAAATTCTTCTTTAGCCAACATTTGGCTTACTGTAGAACTACTCATTAACTCAATAATTGTGTTTAAGTTTAAATTTTCCAACCATTCGCTATTCTTTCTTATTTCAATTCTTCCTTTGGTTTCAAAATCTAGAATAGATTGATTTGCAGGCTTACCCATACCTAATTGTTGTAAATAAGTTTTTGAGTTTTCTTCTACTTCTTCTTTTGAAAGTTGGACTCTCGTTTTATTCTTACCGGTAGGATCACCAATTTGAGCGGTAAAATCTCCAATAATTAAAACAGCTACATGTCCATGATCCTGAAAAGATCTAAGTTTTTTAAAGAGGATACTATGACCAATATGTATGTCAGTACCAGTTGGATCAATTCCAAGTTTTACTCTTAACTTTCTATATCCTTTATTAGTTTCATCTAACTTATTAGCTAAATTTTGTTCTGGATTTTGCAATGGGAATAATTCTGAGATTCCTCTAGTAAGCCACTCTGGTAAATCTAATGTTTTAACCATAAAATTTTTAATTATTAATTTTTCTCAAGATCATCTTTCATTCGCATTAAAGTTTTATTCATTTGCTCAAACATTTGTTCAGGAGTTATACCAAACTGATTTAATTGTGTTTTTAGTTGTTCTACTGTCATTTTCGCCTGAAAATCTTCAGACAGTTCAAATCGTTTCATAAATACTTTATAACGATCCATAAGAGATTCCATTTTTTTTATGAACATCTTTTTTCCTTCTCTATCAAATTTTCCATATTCAGAACCTAGCTTCATTAAATCCTGATAATCAGTAAAAAGCTTCTTCGCCTCTTCTTGCACAATATCTGATTCAAAAAATCCCATCTTTATATCCTCCTCTCTAATCCTTGTGACTTATTTTTATAACTGACTTGATGAATTTGCATGTCTTAAAAAAGTTGTTGCACCGGTGCAACTTTTAATGTTTTTCACTTCCTGATACCAAAGGATTTGAAGTGAGGTTGCACTCTTGTTGTACTAAACTAATATATTTTGCCCACAATTGAAAGGTAGAAAATACTACCTAAAATTTTTAAACAAATTAAAATTTAAAGTTAATTAATATTTTCTAATGACTTATTTATTTCAAGTGATAAAAAAATTTCTAAAAGTATTATGATATAAACATTAATAATATTAAATTTAGTTTTTAAAATACTATTTTAGTTATTAAATCATTCATAAATTTTACATTAGATTTCTAAATTTTCTTAAAAATTCATTACCTTGCCAATTCCACCTAAAAAAAATAATTATAACAAAAGTCTTCAATTTGAAATATTTGAATCTAATAATTTCTTTGCTATTTCACCTCTCCAAAACAAAGAATTAAATCAATCTCGTGCATCCTTAATTCAATGGAGAAAAAATATTTACAAATATCAAAACAAAGTTATTGAAAATATTCAAAATCCAATTTCACAAAAGTCATTATTCACAATTGACGATAATTTAGATTTAATAAAAATTAATCCTTTTTCACTTACAAGTTTTTCAATTAATTTCTGGCGTTCAAATAAATCTGTAGATAAGGGACCTGCTATGTATTTTGTTATTGAAACAATAAAAACTTCAAAAATTATTCTTTACATAGGAGAAACAAACTCTGCAGATAAAAGATGGAAAGGAGATCATGACTGCAAAAATTATATATCTAACTATAAAGAAACAATGTCAAATAATAAATTAGAAAGCAATTTAGATATACGTTTTTTTCTAGATGTGCCCAAAGATGTCAAATTAAGACGTAAATTAGAAAAGCGTCTAATCTATTTATGGTTACCTCCATTCAATAAAGAGACTAGAGATAGATGGACTACAACTTTCACCAATAATTAACAAATTTATTAAATTCTTATAAAAAATGCAATTCTCAATCTTCAAAAATCAATTAAGTTCTTGGCAAGGCAGATCACTCATAATTGGATTAAATAAGGACTATATCGATAATCAGTTAGAAACAATTAATTTTATCGTTGATTTAAAACAACTAATAAAAAAGCTTAATGACAATAATTTCAAGGGAGAGATTGGTAACTCAATAAGTCTAGAAATTTTAGGCCATAATTTAGATTCTTTAACCATTATTGGTCTTGGTGAAAAAAATGGAATGAATACTAATGTTTTAAGGAATTCTCTATCAGAATGTATTAGAAAAGTTATCGATAAGGAAGAAAAAATTGGGATGTTGATGCCTTGGGATGCATTAGGAAACAACGCAATTTATGATATTGCTGAAACACTTAGATTATCAACTTATAAGGATAATAGATTTAATAAACATAGAGATGAAAAAATAACTCTTAAAGAAATTGAATTTTTAAACCTTGAAAATATTGAAAGTATTTCATTCAAAGAAGTTGAAAATATTTGTCAAGGAGTGGAATTTGCTAGAAAGCTTGTAGCTGCTCCGCCAAATGATTTAACCCCACTTGAAATGTCAAAAAAAGCGATTGAGATAGCAAATGAACACAATCTTGAAATTAAAATTTTAGAAGAGAATGATTGTAGAAATCTTGGAATGGGTGCTTATCTTGCAGTAGCAAAGGGTTCTAATTTAAAACCTAAATTTATACATATAACTTATAGACCTGAAAATTCAGTATCATTCAAGGTCGCATTAGTGGGGAAAGGTTTAACTTTTGATTCTGGTGGATATAACCTTAAGGTTGGAGCTTCTCAAATAGAAATGATGAAATATGACATGGGAGGAAGTGCAGCTGTCTTAGGCGCAGCAAAAGCGATTGGATCTTTGAAGCCAAAAGGTGTTGAAATACATTTTATAGTTGCCGCATGTGAAAATATGATTAATGGTTTAGCAATGCATCCTGGAGATGTAATAACAGCATCTAATGGAAAAACTATCGAAGTCAATAATACTGATGCGGAGGGAAGACTTACACTAGCTGATGCTTTAACTTATGCCTCTAATTTAAAACCCAATACAATAATTGATTTAGCAACTTTAACTGGTGCATGCCTTATCGCATTAGGAAATGATGTTGCAGGGATGTGGAGTAATAATGATGAATTAGCAAACGAACTATTGGACGCTGCCCTCAACAAGGGAGAAGGGTTATGGCGAATGCCTTTACAAAAGTCATACAAAGATGGATTGAAATCTCACATAGCAGATATGAAAAATACTGGACCAAGAGCTGGAGGATCAATAACAGCTGCTTTATTTCTTGAAGAATTTCTTGACAAAAATATCAATTGGGCTCATATTGATATCGCTGGAACATGTTGGACAGATAAGAATAAAGGATTAAATCCCAGCGGCGCCACAGGTTATGGAGTTAGAACACTAATAGATTGGATCAAAAGTAAGGAAAAAATATAGAACTTATTCAGACCACTCACTACCTGATTTAGAATTCTCACCCCATATTTGTTCTAATCTCTTGTCTCTTCCACAAGAGTACCTATAAAATTTATATTTAAACTCATAATTGTCAGCAAAATTCTGATGGTAATCTTCCGCTATCCAAAATTTATTTTTAGCTTTAATTTCTACTTTAATTTCTTCAATAGGAACCTTAAGTTCCATAGCTGCAGATCTTAATGCATCATTAGATAGATTTTCTTCAGTAGAATTTTGATAAAAAATAACTGGTCTATAAGAATCTCCCCTATCACAAAATTGGCCCTTACCATCGAGAGGATCAATATTTCTCAAATAAACTCTCAATAATTGATCTAAAGAAACTAATGAGGGATCATAATTTACTAATACTACCTCTTGATGACCATTATGATTATCGTAATTAGGATTATTTAAATCTCCGCCTGAATAACCACTTTTAACAAAATCTACCCCATCTAAATATTCAAGATCATGCTCTAAGCACCAAAAGCAGCCCCCTGCAAGAATAATTTCATCAGAATGCACTTCAATTGGATTAGTTATTATTGAAAGGATAATGAATAAAGGCAAAAGATATTTCATAAATTTATTATAAATACTAAATAATTGAATTTAAGATTTCTTTTGCAGCTCTTTTAGTGACTCCTTCATCACCTAAATTTTTCTTTAGTAATTTATATCCTTTCTTAATTTTTAACTTATCATTATTTTTTTCTAATAATTTACATGATTTTCTAAATACTGAATTGACATTAAACTCTTTCTGCACAAATTCTGGAACTATAAGTCTCTTCGTCAAAAGATTGATGGGAGAAATAAATTTTAATTTAAAATTAAGAAGTTTTTTAGCAATAAATGCTGTGACTCTACTAACTTTATAACCAACAACTTGAGGAATATCATATAAAGCTAGTTCCATATTTACGGTACCAGATTTGCAAAGTGCTAATTTTGATAATGAGTATATATAAATTTTAGTTTCCTCTATTTCTGATGTCGATATTACTCTGCCGTTAATATTATTTTTATCTAATGCTTTTTGAAAAGTTTGATCAAATACTTTTCTACAAGAAGGGATAAATACTACAAGATCAGGATATTTTTTTTGTAATTTTTGAGCAACCTTTATAAAGGTAGGCAATATATATCTTAGTTCTTGCGGTCTTGAAGCTGGCATTATTAAAAGTATATTTTGATTACTTTTAAGGTCTAAATATTTTCTAGATTCTTTTTTAGTAGGAAGTTTTTTTGTAAGATCAACCATTGGATGACCAATCCAAGATACTCTTCCACCTCTTTTCCTATAAAAAATTGCTTCTTGTTGAAAAATTGCAAAAATCTTATCCGAGAAACTAATAAGATCTGTTGTTGAATTATTACCTACTCTCCAAGCCCATTCTTGTGGTGCTATGTAATAATAAATTGGCATATCGATTTTTTTTTTCTTTAATTTTCTTCCGATACTAATATTTGGCCCCATGTAGTCAATTAAAATTAAGCAATTAGGAGACTTTGCGATTAGAGCCTTCAGAAATTCTTTTTGTATTTTCATCATAGGTAGTACTAATGGAACAGCTTCCCAAATCCCAATTGCACTGATAGGAGTAGTATCCTTTATAATTTGTACTCCTGCTTTTCTCATCTTTTCACCGCCTAAACCATAGATCTCTAAATCAATAGATCGTTTTCTACTCTCATCAAATAATTCTTTAGCCAATAAGCTACCGTGTAAATCACCTGATACTTCTCCTGTGCTTATAAATATTTTTTTCTTCATAAGTTAGCTATTGGCATTGGACCTCTTCTATTATTTAGTATCGAATCTTTTACAAATTGGCATAATCTTTCTGATGAAAAGTCAAGTTCTTGACTCATTGCAACCTCAACTGCTTCTGAAATTACATAATCAGACTTAAAGAGCAAAAGCCATGTTTTTAAAAGTAATTTAAAATCAAGGTTGTTTTTTTCAATTAATCCACTTCTTTTAATCCCAACTTTATTTAATCCTCTTAGTCTACCTGGACTACCTTCAGCGAGGCAGAAAGGGGGTACATCTCTTACCACTCTAGTCATTCCTCCAATCATTGATAGATACCCAATTTGGACAAACTGATGTATACCTAAACAACCTCCAATAACTGCACAATCTTCAATTATTACATGACCTGCCACTTGGACGCTGTTCGATAAAATAACATTATTACCTACTTCACAGTTATGTCCTATATGGGAGTAAGCCATCATCAAATTATTATTTCCAATAATAGTTTTTTCTCCCTCATCTGTAGCTTTGTTAATGGTTACACATTCTCTAAAAGTATTATTATCTCCAATAATGAGTTCTGTATTGGCACCTTTATATTTTAAATCTTGAGGTTCAAGGCCCAAAAAAACATTGGGGAAAATTTTATTATTTTTACCTAAAATCGTCTTCCCATCAACTATAGAATTCGGTCCAACTGAGGTACCAGATCCAATAATAACTTCAGGACCTATAATTGCTCCTTGACCAACAATGACACCATCATGCAATTGAGCATTTGGATGAATAGAAGCACTAGGATGAATTTCCAAATTATTTGATTTTGAATTTTCAATTTTTTTGATATTATCCATCTTTTAATCAACCAAAGAGAACATTAATTCACCGGAACAAACTAATTGCCCTTCAACTTGTACTTCTCCTTTAATTTTTCCAAATCTTTTTCTTTTTAAACTAACTAATTCACAAGATATTAATAATTGATCTCCTGGGAAAACAGGTTTGCGGAATTTAACATTATTAATCCCTGCAAATACAAATAGTCCCTTTGGTAATGCAGGCATTTTGGCAACAATCAAACCACCAACTTGTGCCATCGACTCAACTATTAATACACCCGGCATCAATGGTCTATCTGGGAAATGTCCTTGAAACTGTGGTTCATTAATAGTAATATTTTTTACCGCAACTGCCTTTTCTCCTGGAATGTATTTAATTACTTTATCTACTAATGCGAAAGGATATCGATGAGGCAAAAGACCTAGAATCTCTTGGGTAGTTATTTGCTCTCCATTAGTAAGCTTTTGATTTTCCAAAATTTAAAAAAATTAACTTTTAAGGTATGACGCTAATAAAGCATTCAAAGAATGGGAGCCCTTATAGACCATTATTTGCGCCTTAGGTAACCCTACCAAAGCGAGGTCCCCTATCAAGTCTAAAATCTTGTGTCTTATCGGTTCATTAGCAAATCTTAATGGAGGATTAACCCATTTATCCCCATCACAAACAAGTGCATTCTCTAAATTACCACCTTTAATTAACCCAAGTTCATTTAGTTCTTCAAATTGATCTTTAAATCCAAAAGTTCTTGCTGGAGCAATCAAATCTACATAAGCTTTTGGGTTTAATTCGATTTTAAAGGTCTGTATTCCAATGGCTTCATATTTAAAATCAATAGTTGAAATTATAGTTATTTGCTTCGCTGGTATAACAGAAATTACTGAATCATTTTGATTTAAAATTTTAGACTTATTAATTTCTTTCATGAAATTTGATGGTTTAGCCACTTTTTTTATTCCAACTTCTTCAAAAGCTTCAACCCATTGAATCGCTGAGCCATCTAAAAGAGGAATCTCTTTACCATCGACTTCTATATGAATATAGTTAATACCGCATCCTGCGAAAGAAGATAAAAGATGTTCAATAGTATATAAATTTCTCTTACCCAACTTAACAGCTGTACAAAGCATTGTATTTCCAATTAAGCTTTGATCTAATCGATAAATTTTATTTGGATTATCAGAAAAAGATACATAATAACCCTCATGATCATATGATTTAATTGTAATTTTAGTTTTTTCTCCACTATGAAGGCCTATCCCATCTCTAGTTATTGAACCAGAAATAGTAAAGCAATCATCATAGTGAGAAGGCCAAGGGAACACTTAAAATTTCCAACCGACGCCAAGTGTATATCTTGTATTACCGCTTAGATCTTGTGATGCAATATCTAATCTTAAAGGTCCAAGAGGAGTCTTGATTCCAATACCTCCACCTAGAGAAAAACCAGATCCTACTTTATTAAGTAGTTTCCCGGGTTTGCCAGGAACATCTTTTTGAGTTCCCAAATCAGTACCTGCGTCTACAAATAAGGAACCGGAGATCATCCTCCATATTGGGACTCGATATTCTGCAGATAATTCTACAAAACTTTTGCTAACTGATAATTCGCAAGAACCCCAGCCTCTTACGGAAGAAGACCCACCCATACAAAATGCTTCATAAGGAGGTAATTCTCCTAAAACAGTGCCTGTTTTGAATTGAAATCCAATAGTTTGAAAACACTCATTATTAGCAGAAACGTCAGATTTACATTCCTTAGTAAAATTAATCAACCTAACTGGAATAAACCACGAATAAGCTGCTCTTAATCTGTTAAAAGTAGGGGCATTATCTCCTAAGGGAAAAAATTGTTCAGTACCAAATCTTAATAAGCTTCCAGAGCTAGGGTTAACATTATTATTTAATTTGTTATAAACTCCTCCGGCGGCGACGCTTATTAAGGTATTTTCAGAAGGGCAACTACCATCCTTAGGAGAATATCCAATGCAAATAATTTCACTTATATTTGCAGTGATTGGATTTTTAGTCGCGTACGGTTTTTTATTGCCATTACTATCAATCATACTTACTTTTTTAAAATTCATACCAGTTGAGATTCTCCAAGGAGTTTCTCTAAAAGGATCTCCACCATTTAAAGGCCTTAAAAATGTAAATCCTCCTCCGACGTTTTCCAAAACGATTGAAGAGAAGGAATCTGTAATATTACTATCTTTATCATTTACCGCAAACAATCTACCATTACTATTACTTCGAAATTCCTGAGGATAATCCCTACTTAAAAATACATTTGTTTTAAAAGAAGTTCTATGTTTATCTCCTTTAATCCAAGGATCATATAAGGAGAAATTATAAGTAGTCGAAAAGTTACCAAAGTTCAGATTTAAATCAGTACTCCAGGCTCTGCCAAAAGTATTACTTTCTTTAAATCCAAGTTGGGCAAAAATACCTGCTGAATTACTATAACCAACACCTCCTGTTAGTGATCCTGTCCTTTGTTCACTAATATCTAGAGCTATTATTACTTTTTTATTATTTTGGTCATCTGGTTTTAAGGATACCTTGATATCATTAAATAAAGATGTTGCATAAAGTCTTTTTATATCATTTTCTAATATTTTTCTGTTAAAAACAACACCTGAATTTGTTTTCAGTTCTCGCCTAATAACCCATTCTTTTGTCTTACCTTTTCTAACTTTTTCATCTATACCAATAAATCTTATTTGAATTTTAGAGACAATTCCCTCATCAACATTTAATTGAATAGAACCATTATCAGAAATTCTTTCAGGACCAGCAACTCTGGCAAGAGAATACCCTTGGTCCACATACCATTTTTTTATCAAACTAATCCCATCTTGAAGTTCATTTAAATTTAATGTTGAACCATAATATTTATCAAAAATCCCATTTACATATTTTTGAGTAACAATTGAATTACTTGGTTGAATTGAGATTTGTTTAAGGATTGGATTAGGCACAATTTGTACAATTAACTTAACTCCTAGGGCACCATCCTCTGCTTTGAACTTAACTCCAGAAAACCATCCACTTGCATATATAGAATCTAAGTCTTGTTTTAATATTTCATTATTCACAATACTTCCTGGTTTTATACTCATTGAGTCATAAGCTGCTAACTCTAATTTTCTGCCCTCAGGATGATCTTCCCATCCTTTAATAATAATTTCCGAAATCAGTACGTTTGCATCTGAGTCTGAATTAACTTCTTCTGAATTATCAACTACATAAGTCTCTAAAAAGTGTTCTCGAGAAAAATCGCTTGAAAGATTTTCAAATACGGAATTTTTTTTATTTATCAATGATTCATTTTTCGACAAATATCGCGAATACGCATCATTATTACTTACGCCTAAAAGTATTGAAAAAATTCCAAAACTAGTTAATATTTTTCTTATTTTTAATTGATGATTATTCATGGGTGATAATGAAAAAAAATTTGATTTTAAGTGGAACTAATAAAAATTTTTATTCGATTACTAATTTCACTGTACGCCTCAATTAAGTCTCCTAGATCATGCCTGAAACGATCTTTATCTAGACTTTCAATTTTACCATTATTTGCTTTCATATCCCACAATCTGCAATTATCAGGGCTAAACTCATCTGCCAAAACTACTTGCCCATTTTGGTTTCGACCATACTCTACTTTGAAATCAACTAAATTTATCTGAATATTTGAAAAGAATACCATTAATATTGAGTTAATTTTCTTTGTTAATTCTTTTATAAAAAGTAATTCTTCTTGACTTATTATGTCCATCAAAATAATCCTATCTATAGTTAAAAGAGGATCATTTAAATTATCATCCTTATAATAAAAATCAATTAACGGTTCTTTAAGTACAGTCCCAGGCTCTATATTTGTCTGATTACATATTGAACCATAAGCAGTATTTCTTACAACAACTTCTAATGGTATTATCTTAACTTTTTGAGCTATAAAAGAAGATTTAGAATTTGATCTTATGTAATGAGTTGGAATATTTTGATTTATCAGATATTTAAAAATAGTTTCACTTATGAAACAGTTTAATTCTCCTTTACCTTCAAATGTTGATTTTTTTGCGGCATTAAAGGCTGTGGCGTCATCTTTAAATTGAACAATTACCTCTTCAGGATTTTTATTTGCAAAAATTTTCTTTGCTTTCCCTTCATAAATTAATTTTTTGTTATCTATGTTCATAAGAATTGATTTTCAATAGAAAAAAATACAATATAATTACTTTAAGTAATTAATACATTAAGTAAGAAATTACCAGTTTCACTTTAACTGATTAATCAGCAAAATAAATAACTATTTTGAATAATCAACGGACACTAAATCTAATGAAAAAAAAAGTTTATGAAAAATTGGAAAATATAGTAATTATCGGGAGTGGTGGAAGAGAAAATTCTTTAGCATGGGCAATACAAAAGAATAAACTAGTCCAAAAAATTTACTTAATTCCTGGAAATGGAGGTTCTGAGAAAATTAAAAAATGTCAAAATCTTACTCTTGATTATGAAAACAAAAATTTATTGATTAAAACTTTAAATTTACTCGAAATTGATTTAATAATAATTGGACCAGAAATTCCTCTTGCAAAAGGTCTTGGAAATTTTCTCAGAAGTAAAAATTTTGAAGTTTTTGGACCTAATTCAGATGGAGCAAAATTAGAATCAAGTAAATCATGGGCTAAAAGTTTCATGATTGACGCTAATATTCCTACTGCAAAATTTTGGAAGGTATCTTCAGTAGAAGAATCTAAGCAGATAATTTCAACTGCACCATTTCCTCTGGTCGTTAAGGCAGACGGATTAGCTTCTGGTAAAGGGGTTTTTATTCCAGAAACAAAAGAAGATACTCACAAAATTGCAAAAGAAATTATCAATGGAAAGTTTGGGGAAGCTGGAAAAATAGTTCTGCTCGAAGAAAAAATAGAAGGCCCAGAGATATCAATTTTTGCTCTTTGTGATGGTAAGAAATATATCCTTTTACCATCAGCTCAAGATCATAAAAGAATTGAAGAAAATGATAAAGGATTAAATACAGGAGGGATGGGAGCATATTCACCAACTCCTATTTTAACTAAGTCAGAAATTTCAATGATTTGTAAAGACATAATTGAACCAACTATAGATGAGTTAATTAAAAGAAATATTGAATATAAGGGTGTGTTGTATTTCGGATTAATGATCACGAAATCCGGACCAAAAGTAATAGAATATAATTGCAGGTTTGGTGACCCTGAGTGTCAAACGATTATGCCTTTAATGGACACTAATTTTGTAAACATTCTTTATAAATGTGCAAAAGGTAAACTTAACGGCGACGAAGAAGTACTAGGTTCTTCTAAAGTCAGTGGATGTGTAATAGCTGCATCTAAAGGTTATCCAGAGAATTATGATATTGGTTTTCCGATAACTTTCAACTGCGAAGAATCTAAAGACGTTCAAATCTTTCATTCAGGGACATCAAAAGATAAGGAAGGTAAAATTATCACTGGTGGGGGTAGGGTTTTGAGTATTGTATGTCAAGGTGAAGATTTTGATAATGCCTTTGATATGGCGTATAAAGTCCTAAAAAATATTAATTTTGCTGGGATTTACTACAGGAAAGATATTGGACATCAAGTAAGAAAAAATTATTCCTATAATGATACTTAATGGATAATCAAACTAACATTAACAAAAATAAAATTTTCTTTCCAGATAATACAGAAAATAATCCAGTAAATAAATACTGGTGGCAAAGCCTAGTCAAATGGTGGAGCGGTTTTAGTCTAAGAACAAAGTTACTTGCTATCGCGACGCTAGTAGTCAGTTTATTAATGACAGGAATAACTTTCTTTGCATTAAATAGCATCCAAAGAGATGCGGGTATGAATGATACGAGATATGCAAGAGATCTAGGTTTATTACTTTCGGGAAACGTTACTGAACTTGTTGCCAATAATCAGAAAAAAGAAATTTCTAATGTTGCAGAAAAATTTTGGAGATCAAGTAGAAATTTAAGATATATATTTTTTACTGATGAAGAAGATATAGTTCAACTTGGAATTCCCATAAGTGCAAGCCCTTCAAGCTCTAATAGTCAATTCCAACTTACAAGAAAACTTAAATTACCTTCAGAATTAAAGAAAAGGCCACAATTCCCTGTTGTTAAGCAACATACAACTCCTCAAGGTCAAGTTACAGATGTTTTTGTTCCAATGCTATGGAAAGGACAATATTTGGGAACATTAGCATTAGGTGTTACTCCAAATAAAAAAGCATTAGCAAGTGCAGCTCTCACAAGAGAAGTAACAGTTGCGGTTTTTATTTCAATTTGGGTCTTAGTTATACTTGGAGCAGTATTTAATGCTCTTACAATCACAAGACCTGTGAGAGAGTTAGTAAGAGGTGTAAGGGAAATTTCTCAAGGTAATTTTAAGTCAAGAATATCTTTTCCAATGACAGGAGAATTAGGAGAGTTACTAACATCATTTAATAGAATGGCCTCCCAATTAGAGGATTATGATGAAGCAAATATTGAAGAATTAAAAGCTGCTCAAATAAAACAGCAATCTTTAATTTCTACTATGGCTGATGGAGCAATTTTATTAGACTCTAAAGGTAAAATTGTCTTAGCAAACCCTACCGCAAAGAGACTTTTTAGATGGGAAGGTAGATATTTAGAAGGTAAAGATTTATTAAATGAAATACCTGAAATTCTTTCAAACGATCTGCATGCATCCATTGAATCTATTCTTGAAAAGGATAAAGAAAGTGATGATATAAGATGTAGTGTTGGAGAGCCACCACGAACATTAAGAATAGTTTTACAGTCAGTACTTGATACAAATAAAGTTCAATTAAAAGGCATTGCTGTAACAGTTCAAGATCTCACAAGGGAAGTTGAACTCAATGCTGCACAAAATAGATTTATAAGTAATGTTTCACATGAATTACGTACACCTCTTTTCAATATAAAAAGTTACGTTGAGACTTTATATGATTTAAAAGATCAATTAACTAATGAAGAACAATTAGATTTTCTTAGTATTGCAAACTCAGAAACTGATAGGCTTACTAGGCTAGTTAATGATGTTTTAGATTTATCAAGATTAGAGT
This sequence comes from uncultured Prochlorococcus sp., assembly GCA_902628235.1. Classification (GTDB taxonomy): domain Bacteria; phylum Cyanobacteriota; class Cyanobacteriia; order PCC-6307; family Cyanobiaceae; genus Prochlorococcus_A. The sequence goes on from CACOMD010000002.1 coordinate 61,180, forward strand.
CAGGAAAATTAATTCAACTTGAGCCAATGGACGTAAAACCTGCTATTGAACAAACGCTTAGAAATTATAAACTTAATGCAACCGAAAAAAATGTTTCTCTTGCTAGTGACATAGAAGAAAATATTCCGTCAATATTAGGTAATTGGGATTTGTTATTGCAAGTGTTTGATAATTTATTGGGTAATGGTTTGAAATTTAGTGCTAAAGAGAGCACTTTAATGATCAGAGCTTATACATGGCCTGATTCCTGTCCAGCTTTTCCTCCAAACGAATCTCTCGCAGCTCCGCAATGTGAACTTGTCTCTCCTTTACCTAAAATCAGAATTGAGATAGCAGATACTGGATGCGGTATCTCTCAATCAGATCAAGAAAAAATATTCGATCGTTTTTTCAGAGTAGAAAATGCTGTCCACACTGAACAAGGAACTGGTTTAGGACTATCTATTGTTCGAGGAATTATTGAAAAGCATGGGGGAGAGGTAAGAATGGCAAGTGAATTAGGAACTGGTACAACTTTTTGGTTTGACCTCCCATTAGAACAATCAGATAAAGATGAAATCCTTTTAAATACAATTAATAATGAGAAGAACTTATCCGCTAATCAAATAGAAGAATTAATCTAACCTTTATCTATTCCTTTAAACACATTTGGCAAATTTTCATCAGGAATAATTCTATGAGGAGCACCACTAAAAATCTGTTCAAAATTTGAAAAGGAATCTTTAATTTCAGGACCACTACTTGTGATAATAAACTCCCTTATTCTTTTATCATGCCATGAGCCTCGCATTTTAAAAACATTTAAAGCTCTTGCCATCTCCCCTTTAATTTCTACATACTGCAGTAATAAAATAGTATCTGTAATTGTTGATATATGAGAATCTGTGATTGAATGACTTCCCATAAACTCTTCTGCTGTATTTGTAAAGAAACCAGCTATTTCCTCTTGTTTAGCATAGCCTGTAACACCAATAACAAATTGCCTAAAGGCATTTAAACTAACACCTCTCGCTAAAGCAGATAAAGAATCTATAGCCATTCTGGTAGGTTTAAATTGATTTATTTGAGTCTTAATAATTTGTAAATGATCTTCAAGTCCAGTTGACTCTGGGTAAGCACATATAATTTTAAGTAAACCATCACTTTCCATTTTTTCAAAATCAATCCCCCAACTGGTTGCATTTCTTAAGAGTTGAGCCCTCGACTCTTCATAAGCGAAAAGGATTGCTCTTTCATTGTTTCTATACGCATCTTCTATGAATTTGGAGACAAGCATCGTTTTCCCAGTACCCGTAGCACCAGTTGCAAGAATAATAGAATCTTGAAAGTAACCTCCTCCGCACATTTCATCCAGATCTTTTACACCAGAACTTATTCGTATATTTGATGATCGTTGAGTCAATCTCATTGCTCCCAAAGGGAAAACGCTTATCCCGTTTTCTCCCATTGTGAATGGGAATTCACCTTTCATATGAGTAGTACCTCTCAACTTCAAGACCTCTAGTGTTCTTCTTCTTTTCTCAGATTCAAGAACATTTCTCAGCAGTACAACATTATCTGAGACAAATTCTTCAACGCCATAACGTGCAATGGGGCCATAATCATCTACCCTTTCTGTTGTCATTACTGTAGTAACTCCTATTTCTTTTAATCTCGCAATTAATCGAAAAATCTCTCTTCGAACGACATATATTGCATCATATTGTTGAAATACAGCAGTTATTGAATCTATAGCTACTCTTTTTGCTTTATATTTTCTTATTGCATAACTTATCCTTTCAATTAACCCTGATAAATCAAAGTTGCCTGCAACATCCTGGCCATCAGGATCAGGAGAAGCATCTAGAATAAATAATTTATTTTGATCAATTAGATCTTGAAGATCCCAACCAAAACTTGCAGCATTTCTAATAATATCTAATGGTGATTCTTCGAAAGTTACAAAAATACCCGGTTCATCAAAATTATCTATACCATGATGCAAATATTGTAAGGAGAACACTGTTTTACCCGTTCCAGAAGTCCCACTTACAAGAGTGCTTCTAGATGTTGGCAACCCTCCCCTACAAACATCATCAAAGCCTTCTATTCCAGTAGGTAATTTCTGGACTTGCATTTTAATTGATTTATTTTGATCTGTTTCTTTCATCTCTTTCAATATACTATTTTTGAATAACTGTAATAAGTATAACTCTAAAGATTTTCCTATTTTTATTACTTAGCCTTTACTTCCGATTCATGTAGTTCATCGAAAAGTAAGTCTAATCCTATCAAGACTTTTTCTCTATCAGATAAATCGCCAATGATTTTTCTTACTGGAGGAGGTAGTATTTTAGCTAATGTTGGTGTGGCTAAAATCTTATCCTCCTCTGCTAATTGTGGGCTTTTTAAAACATCTATGACTTTCAAAGCATAAACTCCTTTAAATTCAGTATCCAATATTCCTTTCAAAGTATTTAAAGCTCTCATAGAATTAGGAGTATTTCCAGCTACATACAACTTTAGAATATAAGTTTTTCTGGCTGCCATTTAACACCTCAAATTATATACATAAATTTATTCTAGATATATCTTGACTAAATACACTAAATAATAAGAAAATAGGAAATACCATCAGATTGCAAATTAAGGCATAATCGAACTTTACTGTTGAGCCTTATTGCGTCCATAACGACATGACAACAACAACAAAAAACTCTAAAAATGCAGATGCAGAAAACAATCTTTTTGCTATTGCAGAAACTTCAGGTAGACAATTTTTATTTAAAGTTAATAAATACTATGATTTAGATAGGATAAATGCTAAAGAAAAAGAAACAATCACCTTAAATAATATTCTTCTGATTAAGGATAATAAAAATATATCTATTGGAAAACCTTTTATCAAAAATGCCAAAGTTGAATTAGAAGTAATGTCTCATTTAAGAGACAAGAAGATAATTGTTTATAAAATGAGGCCAAAAAAGAAAACTAGAAGAAAAATGGGACATAGACAAGAACTAACGAGAGTTATGGTAAAATCTATTACAATAGAGAAAAGTGATTCTAAGAACTCAACAAAATCACAAAGTTCTAAAAAATCAACAACTACCAAAAAAGAAGAATCTTAATTCTAAAGCGAAATCATGGCACACAAAAAAGGAACCGGCTCTACAAGAAATGGTAGAGATTCAAATTCAAAGCGTTTGGGAGTTAAAGCTTATGGCGGAGAAAAAGTTTCTGCTGGTTCGATTATAATAAGGCAAAGGGGTACTTCATTTTTACCAGGTTTAAATGTAGGGAGAGGGAAAGATGATACTTTATTCGCTCTAAAAGATGGAATAGTTAGTTACGAAAGCATCAAAAGAAATTTAAGAAACAGAAAAAGGGTAAACATAGTTATTTAGCTCAAACCTTCTTTTTATAAGCTCTTGTTGTGATTAACATTGGATGGAAAATTTCTATAAATTTATATTGTAAGGTTTGAAAGAATTTTGATACTAATCTCTTATCATCAAGATGGAAGGGATACTCATTGTTGTCTCCCTTGTAGAAATACCAATTAAATATAGAAACTGAATCTTCTGACATGATTTCATGAAATTTATCAAGTTGCGAAGCAGGATCTTCTAAATGTTCTAAGACATCTAGGCACACAATTGAATCAAAGTTTTTGACATTTGTATCTTCAATGGATTTGTGAAAAGAAATTTTTTTATCTAATCCCAATTTGTTAGCTCTAAACTTTACAAATTCTCTGTTTGTTTTGTTTATATCAACAAAAAAAACATGTTCTACATTCTCTGACATAGCATTAGCTAATGAATGTGTCCCAATTCCACCTCCAAAATCCAAGACCAAATTTTTTGAAAAATTTTGCTGTAACTTCAATGTACTTCGGATATATTCTTTACTAGTCAAATGCCAAGCAGATAGATCTGCCAGGTGCTTATCTCCAACGATATCTTCATAAAATGCTGAATTATCAATTGAACTATCACCAGGATGAATATTAGCCAACTCTATTTTTGCATTATCTAGAAAATTATTAAAATTATCCTGATTAATTGGTAAAAATTCTATTAGGTGTGACTTTAGTTCAAATGCATCTTTAAAGAAATCATTCAGTATAGTTTCATTGCTTTTCAATTTTTATTAATTGTTAGTTACTTAAAATAATAAAATAAAGAATAATGTTTTCATAAAATCTTAATATCTAATGGAAGTAAATGATGGTTTTTTAATTCTTAATAAAAGTAAAAATTGCACATCACATGATTGTGTAAAAAGAATAAAAAGAATTTATAATATCAAAAAAGTTGGACACACTGGAACTTTAGATCCGCAAGTTACTGGTGTTCTTCCTTTAGCTCTTGGTTCAGCAACACGATTTATACAATATTTACCTCAAGAAAAATCATACTTTGGAACAATTCAACTTGGTATAAAGACCTCAACAGATGATATTCATGGGGAAATCTTAAAACAAAAAGATGTGCCTAAATTAACCTTTGATGATTTAGATAAAATTCTAAATAAATTCAGAGGAATATTTCAACAAATTCCGCCACAAGTTTCAAGCGTTCATATAAATGGTGAAAGGGCATATAAAAAATCCTGGAGAAAAGAAAATTTTATTTTACCCTCAAAAGAAGTAAAAGTAGAATCATTAATATTAAAAGATTGGGATCAATCAAATGGTCAATTAAAAATAGAAATCAATTGTTCATCAGGAACTTATATCAGATCAATTGCTAGAGATCTAGGAATTATATTAAAATCTGAGGGATGCTTATATGACCTTAGAAGAATTGAAGCATCAGGTTTTAGTGAAGATATATCAATCGAATTAGATTATCTTATTAACAATCAAAATTATAAAAATAAATTCATTATTCCAATACAAGATGCTCTAGATCATCTGCCCAAAATTCATTTAACGAATGAATCAGATATTCTTTATTGGAGGACAGGCAGGCAAATTCAATTTAAATCAACAAATCTCACTAAAAACAATAATCAATCTCAGAAAGATAAATTCCTTGTATTCGATAATAAATATCAACTATTAGGAATCGGAATTTATGCTCGTAAAGATTTTGATCTTTTACTACCAAAACTAGTACTTAATGCTCAATAAATTATTACTTATATATTTCTTTAAATGGTTTAATTTGAATTCCCTTATAAAAATATTCCAAAATATCTTTAGCTTTATATCCATGCATGGCTAAATGTTTTGCTCCCCATTGGCTCATACCAACTCCATGTCCTGCACCCATTCCAGAAATCATTATTGATTTATTGTAATTTTTAATTTTATTTTTTTCTTTTTGATTATCAACTTCAGTATATTTAATTCTAAATAAAGTACTTTTTAATCCCATTTTTTTTCTAAGTTTTGTTCCTGAGATATCAAGCGAGCCATAATCACCAATTAATTTAATATTTTTGACACGCCCAGTTTTAGTAATATCTAATATTTGAGTCTCCTTAATGCCCCCAATTTTTGGGAATATTATTTGCAATTCTTTATTAGAAAAGATTTTTTTCCAATATAACTTTGGATTATTTTGATCAAAATCTTTAACACTAATAAGATAAGGATATTTATTCTTCCAAACATCCTCACTATTTTCTGTCATACCTCCCGAGCTACTATGAAATAAAGCATTTATAAGTTTATTTTTGTGAGTAATAACTAATGATTTTGTATATTTTACCGCTTTATTTGTTTTATATGTTTTCGATTCTAAACCGTTATAAACCTGATCTCTTTGCGTGGAGTCAATATCGTACAAATCATTTCCAATTTTTTTCAAAGCATAAGTTCTAGATGCTATAGCTTGTGCTTTTAAGGCTTCTAGAGGCCATCTATGTGGCATCTCTGAACCGACTACACTCGTAAGATATTTTTCAATTCCAAGTGTATTTACAACAAAAATTTCATTTTTTAAATTTTTGATATAAATCAACCCAGAATATCTTTTACCTCCTACCCAAATCCCCCTTTTATCATGTGACTTTATCACTAATCCTTTATCCACTTCAATTTCATAGATTTTTGACTTATTTTTATCAAAAAATAATTTTATTGAATTCTTCTCTTTTTCTAACGTTATTCCTTTTACATTTTTTTTGATGAGATTTTGATACTTAAAAATCATTGGAATATTCCTATCAGCCCTTATTCTCAAATTCTTTTCTTTAGATATTAGTACTCGAATTATTGGTTCATTTGAAGCATTTAAATTTTGGTTACAAAAAAATGATGAACATATAAATCCAATAACAAGATATTTATTAGTAAATTTTAAATGTCTAGTAAGCACTTTGTTTTAGAAACAAATTTTGCATTTGCCTTAGTTTGCCTAAAAGTTTAGATTTAATCTAGACATACCATACAAAAATATTTTCATAAGTGAACATTACCTTCCTAGGAACTAGTTCAGGAGTCCCAACACTTACTAGAAATGTCTCTTCTCTAGCTCTCAAGCTTTCACAAAAAGCCGAGGTTTGGCTTTTTGATTGCGGAGAAGGAACCCAACATCAATTAATAAAAAGTAAAATAAAATCCTCTCAAATAAGAAAAATTTTTATTACGCATATGCATGGTGACCATATTTATGGTTTGCCAGGTTTATTAGCAACACTTGGGCTTTCAGGCAACAGCAAAGGTATAGATATCTATGGTCCTTCAAATCTTAAGAATTTTATTACTTCTGCCTTAAGAAACAGCTACTGTAAAATATCTTTTCCTCTAAAATTTTTTGAAGTTGAAAATTCTGCACAAACTAACACCAATTTATTTGAAGATGAGCTTATGGAAGTTAAATGCATATCTTTAAAGCATAGACTACCCGCTTACGGATATCGAGTTAATGAAAAAGATAAACCAGGAGAATTCAATCTTGAAAAAGCCAAAAAATTAAATATCCCAGCGGGACCAATTTACGGGAAATTACATTCTGGTCAGAGAGTTGAATTAGAAGACGGAAGAGTTTTAAATGGGAGTGATTTCTGTGGAGAGCTAAGAAAAGGTGAAAGTTTTGTTTATTGCACAGATACAATTTTTACCGAAAGTGCTGTCGAACTATCAAAAAATGTTGATTTATTAGTTCATGAGTCAACGTTTTCAGAGACAGATGAAGAAATGGCATTTGAAAAGTTACATTCAACAACTACTATGGCTGCAAAAACCGCTTTATTATCAAATGCAAAAAAATTAGTTTTAACTCATCTAAGCCCAAGATATACTCCTAAAAGCTCAGTAACCCCAATAGATCTTCTTAATGAAGCCAAACAAATATTTCCTAATACATTTCTTTCAAAAGACTTTTTAACTATAAAAATTAGATGAACTGCAACAGTTCGTTAGAAGAAGTCTCTTATATGACCAACCCATGAAATAATAGTCTTATGGTTTTATTAATTGATTTAGTTCGAAATGTTTTCATTTATTGCTTTCCTTAAAAAGTCTTACACTAGACTATTGATTTTTCTCCCATTAGTAGTTGGATTACTCATAAGTCCTATAACTGCTAATGCCCTTTACCCAAGTGATCCTTCATCTGTAGATGTTTTAAAGGAAGATTATCGCGGGAAAGACCTTCAAAATACTGAATATGTTAAATATGATTTATCCAGCCAAGATCTTTCAGAAGTAAATTTGCAAGGAGCTTACATGAGCGTAACTACCGCAAAAAACTCTAGCTTTAAGGGTGCTAATATGAAAGATTTAATTGCATATGCTACCAGATTTGATAATGCTGACCTTTCTGATGCTGACTTAACAAATGGTGAGCTTATGAAAAGTGTTTTTGATGGAGCAGCAATTGAAGGTACAGATTTTACAAATGCTAATTTAGATTTATCTCAAAGAAAAGCACTGTGCTCGAGAGCTTCCGGAACAAACTCAAAGACTGGAATTGATACCTTCGACAGTCTTGAATGTGCAGGAATAAAAGGCTACACACCTCCTAAGCCAAAAGCCTAACATCTTATTAAATTTCAGCAGGAAAAACATTACCAGGTTCCCTAGAACCTGGTTTTTTACTGTACCACCATTCTTGTAATTCATTTGAGAACCTTTCAGCAAATAAAGTGATGACTGTTTGAACAGGTTTAGATCCTGGTTCTAAAATCTCTACAGAATAAGAAGGACATCTTCTTGAAGCGATATCTGCAACAAATCTTGCGCCTACACGTATCCAATAAGGCTCTTTACTCCTCCAAGCTATTCTGCAACAAGGCCATGGTAATTCTTCTCTATCATATAATCTACAACAAGGCCCAATTATTTTATAACTATATTGTCCTCCTAAACTAGAATGTATTGAACCATATTCAAAAAATTTTGAACTTCCCATTTATTTTTAAAACATACATGTTTAGAGAATGGCAGATAAAAATTTTTTTACAACAATAAAGAAGTAATTTTTTATAAAAGAGACAAATTAGTAAAGTTCTTCCTCAGCATTAGTAATAATTGTAAGATCAGATGTTGGATAAGCTACACAAGGAAGAAAATAACCATCTTCTAATTGTTTCTCATCTAAAAAACTTTGATCGGGTTGAGCAACTTTTCCACAAGAAATTTTACCTACACATGTAGAACATGCTCCTGTTCTGCAGGAATAGGGTACATCTATTCCTTGTTCTTCTGCAGCATCTAAAATATATTCGTCATCTGGAACTTCTATAGTTGTATTAACACCCTCAACTTCACTTATAATTGTTACTTTGTATGTTGCCATAAAATTAAAAAGATTTGTTGAACAAATTAATTTAATTAGTACTTATTTAATTGAATAATTGAGATTTTTCTCATTAAAAGTAGAAATGCATAGATATTAAATCGTTCGATTAAGATAAAAATCTTAACTAATTGATTAATTTGGATGATTTAATGCAAATCCAATCTTGTTTAGATAATACATTATCTATTTTGAAATGATACAAATTTAATAATTTGATAATTTGTTTTTTTTGAGATTCTAAAATCCCACTAAGAATTAATGAACCTTTAAAATTTAAAATCTCATCAAAATGCGGAATTAATGATTGAATGACCGATGCAATTATGTTGCAACAAATTAAATCATAATTATTCAGTAAATTTTTTCTTTTTATATCTAAAAAAGAACCTTGATGAATTGTAACTGAACTTATTTGACCAAAATTTAATTTAAGATTTTCTCTCGTTGAATTTATAGCTAAATAATCATTATCAATTACATGTAATTCTCTTGCACCAAGTTTTTTAGCAGCTATAGATAAGATTCCGCTACCACAACCTACATCTAAAAAAGTTTTTTGTGCAACAATTATTTTTTCCAACATTTCTAAACAAAGAGAAGTTGATGGATGACCTCCTGTACCAAATGCGGCTCCGGGATCAATCTTTAGAACAATCTTTTTATCATATTGGGAGGGTAAATTCATCCAACAAGGGAGAACAAGAAAATTCTCCCCTATCAATTCAAATTTCCAAAAATTTTTCCAAGTATTAAGCCATTCTTCTTCTTTAACAAAATCCCAACCATAGAGATTAATAATTTGATCATTCTCTCTAAGAAGAGACTTTAAATTTTCTTCAAGTTTTTCTCTTTTACTTTTTTTCCAATAAAATTCTGGCAACCATATTAGTAATTTACTTATATTTTTATCTTTATTTGAACAATCAAATGCATAACTAAATATTTCTAATTGATTTAATTTCCAAATTATTAAGTCTTCGATATTCTTATCAATTTCTATAGCAAACCGCCACCAGCTTTTATTCTCCATAAATTTAAAATTTTACTTATAAAGTCACTGGATTTGCACTATTAATGCCTTCAACTTCAAGAATTGACTTCAGTAAGCTATCTGGCACTGGATCATCAATACTCAAAACCATCACTGCTTCACCCCTAACAATTTTTCTACCGACTTGCATTGAAGCAATATTCACATTATGGTCCCCTAAAAGTGACCCTAACTTACCAATAATCCCAGGCATATCTCTATGCCTAGCTAAAAGCATAAATCTACTTGGTGAAACATTGACAGGATATTGATCAATACTGATAATTCTTAATTCGCCATCAGCAAAAATACTTCCAGCAACACTATTCTCTCCATTATTTCCATAGGTTGTGAGCTGAAGTAGTCCACTCGCAAATTCAGGTCGTGATTCATCTTTATTTTCAATAACATTTATTCCCCTTGTCTCAGCTTCTAAAGATGCATTAACATAATTAATGCGATCACCCAAAGCTTTTGACAACAACCCTTTTAAACTAGCTATTATTAAAGGCTTAGAAGGATGTTGTACGAATTCTCCCTGCAATTTAAGCTCTAACTTTTGAATAGGTCCCCCTGCTAATTGACTAATTAGTAGACCTAAAGTTTCAGCAAGCTGAAGATGAGGTTTGAGACTATCCATAATATCTGGACTTAGTCCAGGTATATTTACAGCTGTTCTTGCTGAAAGTCCTAAAAGAACATCTCTTATTTGTTCTGCGACATCAATTGCTACATTTTCTTGAGCTTCCTTGGTAGAAGCACCTAGGTGTGGAGTAAGAATAAGATTCTTTTCAACTCTTAATAATGATGAATTAGCGTTTAGGGGCTCCTCAGAATAAACATCTATTGCCGCTCCACCAATCAAAGAATTATTTAATGCTTCCGCTAAGGCCTCTTCATCAATAATTCCACCTCTTGCACAATTAATTAACTTTGATGTACTTTTCATTGATTTTAGAACCTCAATATCTACTAAATTCTCTGTTTCAACTGTTCGTGGTAAATGTAATGTGACGTAATCAGATTCCTGAAACAAAATATCTAATTCTGATAATTTCACTTGAAGTTGTTGAGCTCTTTCATTAGAGACAAAAGGATCATAACCAAGAACTTCCATTCCCATTGCATTTGCAACTTTCGCGACATGGGTACCAATTTTTCCTAAACCAACTACACCTAATTTTTTCTTAAAAAGTTCATTCCCTACAAATTTTTTTCTTTCCCACTTACCTTCAAACATACTGCTATTAGCAATTGGAATATTTCTACTTAAAGCAAGCATCATGGCTATTGTATGCTCAGCTGCAGCAATAGTATTTCCTCCAGGGGAATTTACCACTAATACTCCCTTCTGAGTTGCTGCCTTTACATCAACATTATCAACTCCTACTCCAGCTCTCCCAATTATTCTTAAATTCTTTGAAGAATTAATAATTTCTCCAGTGACTTGCGTTCCAGAGCGTATCATTAAAGCATCATAATCTTGAATAATAGCAGCTAAATCTGATTCTGAAATGCCAATCTTTTGATCGACTTGAGCTACTTGGGAGAGAATATCAATCCCCGATTGATCGATTGGATCTGTAATTAGAACTTTGTTCATTTAAGATTGGTTCTTTAATTATTTACTTTACTTATCTATAGTGAATAGATCTTGTTTTATTAAATTGGATCAAGAAATCAACATTTGAGGAATAAAAATTGACTAAATGCATCTTAATTTTTAGGAACATAGAAAAATGTGCTGATCTCATAAAAATTTTTGGAGAAAGATCAATATTCCTTTCCAGCGCTATCTTAATAAAACCAAATGATGAGAAAATAAAAAGTGAACAAAAACAAATCCTTCTAAATTTAAAAAGTAATCTTTTTAAAATAGAAAATATTGAGGACAATAGAATTCTTAATCAAAAATTAGATCGACAAATACGGCAAAAAGGCATACGGTATTGGTTAATGCCATTTGGTTTTCTAGCAGGTTTAAGTTTTTCAAATATGACAAATCTAACAACTTTTTCTTTCCTTAATCTTAATCCTTTCGGAGAATCATTAATGGGAGGTCTTTTAGGATTAGGTTCTGGATATATAGGGAGCTTTTTTGCTGCTGGGAGTATAAATTTAAATAGAAGTAAAGAGATTAGACCATTATTAAATGCTAATAAAGATGGGAAATGGCTTATTTTTCTAGAAAATCAAAATGGATATGAATTACCTTGGAATTTAATAAAAGAATCTGAACCATTAGATATTATTTTTTTAGAGGGATAATGATTGATTTAAAAGACTTTGAAAAGGATTGTTTATACAAATCGGATATTAGGCATTTAATAGAAATATCAAATTTAGCTTATAAAACTTGGGAAATATGTTGGACTAACTTTTTTCCATCTTATATACAGGAAGAAATCTTAAAAGAATTTCATAATTTAATTGATTTATCATATTTCGTATATGGTGGTTATGTAAATGCAGATAGAGCTAAAATAGCTTGTTTTAGGAAATCAATTCAACCTAGTGCAAAAGATCTAATTTTAAGTTTTACAGGAAAAGGAGTAAATATTTCAGGTAATTTTTTATTTGATAACGCATCACAAGATGATTTCAGGAATTTTTTAATAAATCATGGAATCAAAGAAAATATGATTGGAGATATTTGGACCTTAGGTGAAAGAGGTGCACAAGGAATTATAGATTTTAATCAAGATATTCAAAAACAAAATAAATATTTATTGAGAGATGTTGAAGTCAATATTAATTTTGTAAATTTAACAGAACTTAAGACCCCTATCGAAAGAATTTCAAAATTTATTAACTCCGTAGAAGCATCTACAAGAATTGATGCGATAGCTTCAGCAGGTTTTAGGATATCAAGAAGTAAAATTATTGAAAAAATTAAAAATGGTTTTCTTTACCTTAATGGTTTAAAGGTCAATAAATCAACAATTAATTTAAAAGTAGGAGATAAAATAAGATTTGAAAATAGGGGTATAATTGAAATATTAGAAATTGAAAAGACTAAAAGAGAAAGGTGGAAAATTAAATTACTGAAGAAATAAAGACTTGAACTTCATATCAACTCATTTAGGGGTTTATAATGTGTTTAAAGTCGGGCGATTAGCTCAGGGGTAGAGCACTACCTTGACATGGTAGGAGTCACTGGTTCAAATCCAGTATCGCCCATTTATTATTTTTTTTGCAAAATCATATCTAAGGTTATAGATTTAATTTATCCACAAATAATTAAACGTCTTTAGATTAAAGATATGAAACTTAATCAAATAATTAATTTACACAAAGGTTTGACTCCATTTGTTGTACTTGGTTTAATGGCATTCTACGACAATTTTTCTATTCCAGCTTGGATTTACTTGGCCCTACATGGAACATATGGAATCTTATGGCTTTTAAAAGAAAAATTATTTCCAGATCCATACTTTAAAGATGAAATGGGATTCTTAACATCAATAACAGGATTCATATTTTTAGGAAGTTATTGGGTAGCACCATTTATTCTTATATCATCCCAAAAATTAATTCCAAATTTTATGATTGCGGGATGTGTTTCACTTTATATAATTGGAGTTTTTCTTCATTTTGCAAGTGATTCTCAAAAATATTTCACTTTAAAATTAAAAAAAGAACTTATAACTGAAGGTTTTTTTAAATATTCAAGGAATACAAATTATCTAGGAGAAATACTTATATATTTATCTTTTGCGATATTATCTATGAACCTTATTCCATTTATTATTCTTTTAATATTTTTCATTATCGTCTTCTACCCAAGAATGATTAAAAAGGATAAATCACTTAAAAAATATAAAGGTTTTGATGAATATAAATCGAATAGTGGTTTAATCTTTCCTAAATTTAATGAATAATATGGATCTTCCCTTGTGGAGGCAAAGATTAAAAGCATCTCAATCAAAAGAAGGTAAACTAGCATCAAACAGATGGATACAAATTGCGAATGTTTCAAAAAATAATCAACCAAGAATAAGGACTGTTGTATTTAGAGGATGGCTAGATAATACCACTATGCTTATTTACACGGATAAAAGGAGTGAGAAATATGCAGATTTAGAAATCAATAAAAATATTGAAGTTTTATGGCTTTTTTTTAAAACTAAATCTCAGTATAGATTTAAAGGTAAAGTTTCTGAGTTAGAAGATAATGATAAATATTGGGATAATTTATTCGATAAATCAAAAAATCAATGGTATTGGCCTTCTCCTGGACAAAAAATTGATCAAGAAAAATGTATTTCTTCTAGCATTAATACACTTTCAAAACCTAATAATTTTTCTGTATTGAAAATCAATATTGATGAAGTAGATCTTTTAAAGTTAGAACAACCTGTTCATAAAAGATTTGTATGGAAGAAAATTGATAAATGGAAATGTATTGAAGTAAATCCTTAAATATTTCTAAATTGTATCTAATTAGTTGAAATATCTTTCTTAATCAGTCAACTTTAAAGAAGAAACAATGATTAAATGAATTTCTCGACAATTCATGAAAACCCAATAGTTTTTTTAACTTGGGTTACAGCAATTGGAATGATCTTAAGTTTAATTGAAGCAACTATTAAAATTAAATTTGAAAATTATAACAACATTAAAAGAAGGGAGCGATTAATAAGGAGTCTTTATCCTAAAAAATTAGCTTGATGTTTCTGATAATAAATTTGATTGTAAAAATTGGAAAAAGCCTTCTTTTTTAACTTCTTTTAATTCTTCAACACTTAGGTTACCAGACTTTTTATTTATAGTAAGTGTTGCTACTTCAATTTCTTCAGATTCTGATTTAAGAATTCGTATGATTACTTCATCAAGTGAAAATATTCCTGGTCCTGTTAATGTAATACAAGTAGCAGATGCAAAGTATAAAAGTAATAATTCTAATAAATAAATGTTAAAACCTGCCGTTACTAGTGCATGGTAAATAGCAACACTAATTGTACCCACGATGGCCAAAGCTCCGAATCTAGTAGCTAACCCAATAATTATTAACCAACTTCCAGCTATTTCAGAAATTGCAGCTACCCAAGATAAAAAGATAGGAAATGGTAAATGAAGCGGCCTTACAAATGCATCCGCAAAATTTTCAATATTAGCAGTCTTTTCAAATCCATGATGGATTAAAACAACTCCAGTAATTACTCTTAATATCAATAAAGCAGTATCTTTACTAAATGATTTGGTGAGGATGGTTGAAAGCACTATTTAATTTATTTCTTAAGTAAAAATAACTAGTCATATTCTGCTTCGTGGATAAAAATCAAAAACTAATCTTAGAATAAGTATTTATACTCATACAAAATAGCGAGTAATGTTTAATTTATAGATGTTGAAGTATTGCAAATTACAATTTTAGGTTTACAAAAAATTAATTCATTTCCAGATCAAATTAGGTTCATTTATAAATTTGTTAATAGCTGGAATATTTTCCTTAAATTTAAAAAAGCCTCTTTTAGCAAATTTCCAAGAATATAAATCTTCTGGTCTAACCAAATTTTTTACTACCAATTCATTATTTTCTTTCAAACTTTTTATAAAGTCATAATTATCTCCTATAGATGGATAAATTAAATCTACAGATGAAAATCCTTTTAATTTATCTTTCAGTTCAAGTGAAGAAATTATTTCTATATTTGAGAATTTCAATGAAAATTCATCCCTTAAATTTTGCTTAAATTGAGCTACAGAATCTGAAATTTCTATCTGTCTATGCTTTTTGTTTAATTCAATTAAAAAGACATTTTGATATTTTGAAATTATTTTTTTTAATGAATTTTCATGCAAATCATTTTCGAACATAATCAAATTATTAGATGATTTTTGCATATTTGAATGATATATATCATTTGAAATAATTACTTCAAAATCATCTTCTAATAAAATATCTTGATTGGATATATTATTTGCGTAAAATCTTCCATTAGAGAATTTCTTTAAATTTTGAGGACTAAACAAATATCTTTTACCCTTCGTCTGTAGACCTCCTACCCACCTCCAACTTAATAAATTAGAAGCCGCATCACCATCATAAAGATATTTAAAAAAGAATCTAGCTCCTAACTCCCAAGGTAGGCCCAAAACAAATATCCACGTGCTTGCAAACCACATTCTTGTATGATTATGTAAATAATTATAAGTCTTTAATTCTTTAACCCATGAATTAAAGTAAGGAATATTTGTTTCTCCATTTACAGCCATTTTATAGTTATTAAAATCATAATTATCGACTTTTTTAGTTATAAAGTTTTCCCATATACAAGGCTTATTTTCTAAGACACCTTTCCAATATATTCTCCAATACACTTCTTCAATAAATTTATTTACTTGATTATCTTTGAATTTTAGTTTAACCTCTTTAATTATTTGATATTCAAGAAGTACTCTATGAGAAATAAAAGGGGAAATTTTTGAGACATAATTTATCTCTTTAGGTCCATAATCGTAATTCCTGAGTGAACCATAATCTTTAATTTTCGTTGAAAAAAAATTCTTCCATTTTTTTTCTGCTTCAATAAAAAGCGACATCTTTTATTTTTAATATTAAATTAAAAATTTTATTTTGACGAATAGCAACAATAAAGATGAATTAATGAATTCATCTTATTCACGTTATTAAATTATTTAATTTAAGCTTTTTTATAAATATATATATTTCTATTAGAGAAGTTATAAATGATTAATTCACTTTCAAGAAATACACCAAAAAATTGGGATAAAAAAAATATACCTGATTTAGAAGGTAAAACAGCTTTAATTACTGGTTCTAATAGTGGTTTAGGCTATTACACTGCAAAAGCACTTGCGGAAAAAAATTGCCATGTAATACTTTCATGCAGAACTCCAGAGAAATCAATTACTACTAAAAATAAATTACAAAAATTAATTCCGGAAGCTAAATTAAGTACTGTTGAGATTGAAATGTCTGATTTTAATGAGGTTTCTAGTAAATGTGATCAAATATCTAATGACTTTGATACTCTCGATTTATTAATAAATAACGCTGGGATCATGCATCCCCCTAAAACTTTAAATTCTCAAGGATATGAGATTCAATTCGCAGTTAATCATTTATCCCATATGCTGTTGACTTTAAAATTAATACCTTTATTAGAAAAAATTAAAAATTCAAGAATAGTCACAGTTACTTCATTAGCTCAATTTTTTGGAAAGATAGGTTGGAAAAACCTTAGAGCCGAAAATTATTATAACAAGCAAGAATCTTATGCAAATAGTAAATTAGCCAACATTATGTTCGCATTAGAATTAAGTCAAAAACTTAAAGAAAAAAATATTTTATCGTTAGCTGCTCACCCTGGTATAGCAAAAACAAATCTTTTTAATGCTCAAAGACCCAATCCAAGTAAAATAGAAAAATTATCATTAGATTTATTTAGTCCTATTTTTCAGTCTGCGGAAATGGGTGCCTTACCTCAACTATATGCTGCTACCTCCGATTCAGTAAAAAGTGGGGATCATTATGGACCTAAATTTAATTTTAGAGGTCACCCTAAATTGTCTAAAACTTCTCCTGCAGCGCTCAATACCATTGAAAGAAAAAGATTATGGAATAAAAGTCTTGAAATAATAAAAGAATTTATTTAATTTTTCTTAATTGAACAAGTCTTAAAAAGTATTTTGTTACGTGTAATTCACTCTCTGAAAGTTTCATAAATTCCTCTAAAGCATCTTCATTTTTATCATCAAATTTATTTGCTAGTTCAATTAATATTTCCTGATGATCACTTACAAATCTTTCGGCAATTTGGGATGGGAATAAACCTTTTTCTATTAATTTTCCTGGAGAAAATTTCTCCCAGTTTTTATAAAACCATTTAAACCATATTTTAGTTGAGTTATCTTTCATAAAACATAAACAAAATAATTTCTAAAATCATTTTAATTATCCACGAATCACTATTTACTAAATAAAAGTTAAAAATTTTTAACGTGCTGATTATATAAATTCAAATATAATATTAAATATTTAATTTTAAGTAATTGAAATATGCCAGTAATGACAAAAAAAATTAACCTAGTAATTGGTTTAGGTAGATCAGGATACTGGGCTGCAAAATTTTTAAATAGTATTGGTGAGAGAGTAATCGTCATAGAAGAAAAAATAAATGATCAACTAGAAATTTATAAAAAAGATTTAGAAAATATTGGTGTAGAAGTTTTTTTAGAATTTCCATTTAAATTTGAAAAAATATCACCATGGATAAATAATATAAATTACGTTATTTTAAGTCCCGTTATTGATATTGAGAATCAAACTGTTTTGAAATTAAAAGATTCAGGTATCAAAGTTTTAGGTGAAGCAAATATAGGTTGGAATTATTTAAAAGATCTTAATTGGGTAGGCATTACAGGCACCAATGGGAAAACAACCGTAACACATTTATTAAGTCACATACTTAGCCAAAATAAGTTGGAAGCCCCCCCCGCTGGGAATATTGGGACACCATTTTGCAAATATGCTTATGAATATAATTCAAATAAAAAGATTGATTGGATTATTGCTGAATTAAGTAGTTATCAGATTGAAATAGCTTGCGAAATAAAACCTACTATTGGTATTTGGACTACTTTCACTCCTGATCACCTCGATAGACATAAAACACTAGAGAATTATTTTAAAATTAAAAATCATCTTTTAAAAAGCTCTGAAATTAGAATTTATAATTATGATGATTTTCATTTGAAATCATCTTCTAAAAAACTTGCTAAGGGAATATGGGTAACATTAGATTTTAAAAATAAAACTATTGAAGATTGTGAGTTCTGGTTAGATGAAAAAGGATACATAGTTGAAAAAGGAAAAGCACTTTTTCATTCAGAAAGTTTTAAAGTAAAAGGTAAACATAATATTTTAAATTTATTACTTGCAACAGCAGCAGCAAGGAAGATAGGCCTCACAGGCACAAAAATCAAAAATTCTTTAAAGACCTATAAACAACTACCTCATAGATTAGAAACAATTTATAGTGCAAAAAATCTTGAAGTAATAAACGATAGTAAAGCAACAAACTTTGATTCATCATTTTCTGGTATAAATTCGTTGGATAAAGGACAAATAATAATTAGTGGAGGTCGAATTAAAAAAGGCAACTCTAAATTATGGTCAAGTATTATTTTAGAAAAATGCAAAGGCATATTTCTTTATGGAGAGAGTTCAAAAGAATTAAAAAAAATTTTATTAAAGGCTGGTTTTATGGAGGATATATTCATACACAATGAACTGAAAGACTTAATCCCAATAGCCATGAAATATTTAAACAAAAGAAAATTAAAGATATTATTATTTTCACCTGCATGTTCAAGCTTCGATCAATTTACAGATTACGAAGAAAGAGGGAATTACTTTAAATTCTTAGTAAAAAAATATTTACAAATATAAATTATTAGAAAAATAAAATAAAATAAAATAAAACTCTTGAGGTCGGTCATTACAACCTAGACCGAACTGGCACTATTTTAGTTATAAAAGTTACATTAAATGTAGATAAGTTTTAAATATGAACGAATCAAATAAATTACCACAAGCAATTAGTCACAAAAAATTATCTTTTTTACTTATGCATGCCCAAAAAGATAAATTTGCAAGTACCGAAGATAATGAACAAAACACTAAATTACAAGATGAATTAGTTGCAGATTTAGATAATTGGGAATTATCTACTAAATCATTACTAAAGAAAATTTCTACTAGGAATAAAAAATTTTTACAGGACAAATCGACAGATTCTCTTATGGCGCTAGGTGCTATGGAAGTTCATCTAAATATGGCCTTACAAGCATTACAGGCTTTTAAAAAAGATTCCTAATAAGATTAAATTAAAAATATTTATATAATTTGGATTTAGTTTATTTATTTATTTTATCTTGGGCCTTATCAGCTTTAAGTAGAATCTTTTTTGCTTCTTTTCTTGAAGAACATTTTTCAGCCTTTACTTGAAGATTATTAAGCTTTAAATGATGTTTAGAATTTTTCATATTATATTTTATTAGAATAATAGCATAATAAAAAATTCTTATATATTAAAGTATTTCCATAAAAATTATTGATAAAATTCAGCTGCTACATTTAATGTGTATTATGGTCAAAGATTTTTATAAGAACTTTGTAAATTATTAGGTTTGAACCAGGCCTATTCCTCTAGACATTAATGTCGCAAAAAAAGGAATTACTGCGAAACCAACTAACTCTGTCATTATTATTAGCTTAAATCTCCTTACAAGATCTTCAGAAATAACTGGCAGTTTATTCTTACTTAAAGGAATGGCCCATAATATATAGGTAGTTGTAGGGTAAAGAGATATCAAACCAATTAATATATATAATGAGACTTTGAACCAAAATATAGGATTGGTAGTATAAAATTCGCCACCTTGACCATAATATTTCACTCTTAAAATTCCTGTTATTAATATAGCTAAGCCAGCAACTCCATAAATGACATCTGCGATGATTATAGATATAGTTTCATTTTTGCTGAGGTTTATTTTTAGAATAATCCTTTCAAAAATTAATGCTCCAAAGCAAAGAATAATGCCAAGGTAGTGGACATAAGCGACTAAGGCACTCGTAAAGACATCATCAAGGAATAACAGCTTAGATAACATTTATCAGTAAAATTTTATACAATAATAGCCGTTTATGAGGGGTATTGTTGTCTCTTAAATTTTGATATTTTTACTTTATTAATATTATTTCTTGACTGTAATTTATGTAGGCATATATTCATTCTTACTCCACGCCTCTACAACATCAGGGAAATGTCTTTCCATACAACTATCACAAACACCATGACTAAATTTAATATCACTTACATTCGATAGATATTTTTCGATATGTTGCCAATCCCCATCTTTATTCCTTACTTCTCTGCAATATGAGCAAACAGATAATATCCCTTCTTGATGATGCAAGTGAGATAATGCATCTAATAAATTAAGAGAGCGTTTTCTTAATTCTAAGAAAGATACAATCTGTTTAGCCAATAATTCCATTATGGAGCATTGTTCTTCGTCCAAGTTTCCAGGTTTTCTGTCAATAACGCATAAAGTTCCTAATTTATTCCCATCATTATTCTTCAAAGGGAAACCAGCATAAAAACGAATTTTTGGATCTCCAGTAACTAAAGGATTATTAACAAACCTTTTATCTAAGCAGGCATCATTTACAACTAATGGATAATTTTCTTTTATAGCATGAGTACAAAATGACCAATCTCTTCTAGTTTCATTTGTTTGAAATCCCACCTTAGATTTAAACCATTGCCTATCCTTATCAACAAGTGTCATTAAAGAGATGGGTACATGGCATGTTCTTGCCGCTATTTGAGTAATGTCGTCATAACAAGATTCAGGCTCCGTGCCAAGGATTCTATATTCAGCTAAAGCTTTTAATCTTCTCTCTTCTTCATCTTTATCAGTTATAAGATTAGTCATTTTTCTTACCCAATATCTTAAGACTTTACGATTGGAGTAAAAATATATTATCTTTTTTCTTTAATACTTAATAAATTAAGATGAAACTTAGTGTTTTGTTACGTTATTGATTAGAGATTGCCTTTCCAGCTAACCAACCACTTGTCCAACAATGTTGAAAATTAAATCCCCCTGTAATACCATCAACATCTAATAGTTCTCCTGCAAAATATAACCCTTTACAAATAAAACTTTCCATAGTTTTGAAGTTTACTTCATCTAAAGAGACTCCTCCTGATTTCACAAATTCATCTGCGAAAGGCCCCTTGCCAGAAATTTGATACTCATCATTCAACAATATATTAATGATCTTATGTCTTTCCTTAGAAAATAGTTCAGACCAAGTTTTAGCATTATCTATTTCCAATTTATTTAATAGATAAACCCATAATCTTTTAGTCAATGATGGGATTGGTCTTAAATTACAAAGATTGGAAGTCCCATTGACCTCCCTTAACATATTCATCCTATTGTCTAATTCAGAGAGCTCTAAATTTGTCCATTTAATACGTAATTTAAAATTATATTTTTTTTCATAAAGATCTCTTGCTGCAAAAGAAGATAATCTTAAGATACCTGGTCCGCTAAAACCCCAATGCGTGACAAGTAAGTCGCCCTGGCTCTTGAAGTCTTTATTATTCAGAGAAATTTCTAAATTAACATTCTTTACTGCTACTCCTCTACATTCCTTAAGCTTTTCGTCCCTACAAGAAAAAGAAAAAAGTGATGGGACTGGCTTAATAATTCGATGTCCAAGCGATTCCGCTAATCTATATCCGCTGGAATGACCACCTGTAGAGATTAATAACTTTTTAGTTAATAAGAATTCATTTTTAGATACAAATACTTTAAACAAGCCTTCCTTGCCGTCCCTTTCAATTTTCTTAACAAATTTTTTGGTAGCAATTTCAATTCCCATATTTAGGGCTGTATTTTTCAGACAATTCACAATATCTAAAGATGAATCTGATATGGGGAAAACTCTAAGATCATCCTCTATTTTTAATTTCACGCCTTTCTCTTGAAACCACTCGAATACATCTCCTGCTGCGAATCGACTAAAAGACTCAATAAGTTTTTTTCTACCTCTAGGATAATTATCAATAAATTCACTTGGTACCCAAGAAGCATTAGTAACATTGCATCTGCCACCACCACTAATCCTTACTTTTTCTAATAATTTAGTAGTCGATTCAAGTATAGTTATTTTCTTAACATCATTTTCTGCTGCAGTTATTGAAGACATAAAACCTGAAGCACCTCCTCCAACAACTATTAAATCAAAAACATCCAAAATAATTATTTACATTTAACTTTAAAACAAATATTAGCAATTACATGGATTATTGATAACAGATTATTTTATGCATTTCTTTGAAATTGATTTTTTGTAATTTCATTAAATACCCATTATTACTTTTTTTGCATTAACTTATTGTGATGAGAGACCTATTTTCTTACGTCAAATATTCTGATGCAAGCTTTCAAATGGGCAATGAATACTTTGCATTATTAATAATTACTATAAGTGTATGGATTTTGTTATGGCTTGGTTATAGAAAAAACAAAATAAATGATGAGAACAAAATGAAAGAAAAACAAGCTCGCATTAAGGCGAAAACTGAAAGGAGAAAAAAATTAGAGAGTTTATATCCAAGTAAGAATAAATAATAAAATTTTTAAATTTTATCTTTAGTTTTGTATTTCTTATTAATTAATAAAATTTAAAATATTAAATCCATTAATTGATCTAACATTCTTTACAAATCATAATCTGATTTCCAACTCCTTAATTAAAAAAGTCTTTAAAAAATCTTTGTAAT
>CACOMD010000003.1 GCA_902628235.1 uncultured Prochlorococcus sp.
CTTAATAAAGCTTTATTTACTGCATATGTTGGATTTTCTGTAGTTGCACCAATAAAAGTGATAGTCCCATTTTCAATTGAGGGTAATAATGCATCTTGCTGAACCGCAGTAAATCTATGCACCTCATCAATAAATAAAATTGTTTTTCTTTTTGATTTTCTCCATCTTTCTTCGGCTAATAAAATTTCATTTCTGATTTCCTTAACACCAGATAAAACTGCATTTAATTTAATGATTGATGCTCTTGTATATGAAGAAATAATTTCTATTAAAGTTGTTTTTCCCACTCCTGGGGGTCCTGAAAAAATTGTATTGCCAATCTTGTCATTTAATATCGTATTTCGTAATATAGAATCTTCTGAAAGAATATTTTGCTGCCCAAAGAATTCTTCTATAAACTTCGGTCTTAATCTATCTGCTAATGGTGCCTGCTCTAGAGCAGGCTGATGATCATCAAATAAATTCTCAGATTGCATATAAGAATCCTAAATTAAAAGTTAAGTAATAACAGTAGGTCGATTCATTTTTGTAAGTGTTGATATATTTAATAAATCATCCAAGCTTGTAATTAAATCCTGTAAAGCCATTTGAGGATTTAGATCAAGTTTCCCATTTGAAAGAGATGATTTTTCGAAGTATAACCTTAAAGTCGAACCCTTTGTACCCGTACCGGATAATCGCAATATTATTCTTGAATTATTTTCTAATATTATTCTCAGACCTTGATTAGTGCTAATGGTTTTATCAATAGGATCTTCATAGGAGAAATTATCTGCATCTAAAACTAAACTATTAGAGAATTTTTCATTTTTTAAATTAGGTAAAAGTGATTCTAAATTTTCATATATCTGATTAGCAATTCCAGAAGGTATCGCTTCGTAATCATGTCTTGAGTAGTAATTGCGACCAAATTTAGACCAATGCTGATTCATTAAATCCATCACTGAGCATTTTTTAGCTGCCAAAATTTGCAACCAAAATAATACTGCCCATAGTCCATCTTTCTCTCTTACATGATTGCTTCCTGTACCAAAACTTTCTTCACCACAGATAGTAATTTTATCAGAATCTAAAAGATTACCAAAAAACTTCCAGCCTGTGGGAGTCTCGTAACAAGGAATATTTAATTCTTTTGCAACACAATCAACCGCCATACTTGTAGGCATCGACCTAGCGACTCCAGTCATTGCATTTTTGTAACCAGGGATAAGATTCGTGTTAGCAGTGATCACTGCTAAACTATCACTTGGATTTACAAAGCAACTTCTGCCGAGAATCATATTTCTATCTCCATCCCCATCACATGCTGCACCAAAATCAAAGGATCTTTTATTAAGAAGTAAATCAGCTAATTTATTAGCATAGGTTAAATTTGGATCTGGATGTAAATTACCAAAGTTTGGAAGGGGAGTTGAATTCATGAGGCAATTTTCAGAAAGGCCAATTTTATTAACAAATAATTCCCTCGCATAAGGCCCTGTTACAGCATTCATTGCATCAAATATTATAGAAAAATCATTTTGCAGATAATCTCCTATTTGATCTAAATCAAAGATTTTTTCCATTAAGCTCACATATTCTTCAACACCATCGATAATTTCTACAAACATCTCTTTGATTTTGAAAGATCCTTGACTTGCAAAATCGGGAACGGGGAAATCATAGAACTTATACTCTAATAATGATTGACTACATCTATATATTTGATTTGTAAGTTTTTCTGGAGCAGGTCCACCATTTGAAATATTTACTTTAATACCAAAATCTCCATTAACTCCTCCTGGATTATGACTTGCCGAAAGAATAATCCCTAAAAGAGCATTTCTTTTTCTTATAAGGTTTGACGCCGCTGGGGTGGATAAAAATCCATCCTTAGTGATGATGATTTTACCAACATTATGCGCAGCACAAATCTGAATAATTTTTTTTATTGCTTTTTTATTACCATATCTACCGTCCCCACCAACTATTAAAGTACTCCCTTCTAAATTATTTATTTGGCGCAGAACTGACTCTACAAATATTTCTAGGTAATGGGGTTCTTGAAATTGTAATGTACTCTTTCGGAGACCAGAAGTTCCTGGTTTCTGATCTTTAAAAGGTTTTTTTATATTGATATGTGTGACTTTATCCATTACAAAAGAATTTCTTGAAAATCTAACTAATTTAATGCGGCATTTCGGCAGTTCTTAACATAGCGATAAACCATAAAGAACTAATAAACAAAGCGATAATAATACCGTAGTTAATTCCAAATTTTGAAATTGTAATAGGAACTACGAGGGGGAAAGTTAATGCCCCTATTAAAGGAGTAAAAGCAATAAAATTTTTTTTCATTAGTTATTCAAACCATTCAATTTCAGCATTAGATTTTTCATTCGTATTATCCACAGGTGTATTTCTCTTAAATCGCATAGTGATAGATCTATCTTGCTCTCCAGTTGAGTCTATTGCTTTTATCTCATAATTCTGAGAACCATCCCGAAAAGGAACTTGAAGCCTAAATGTACCATCAGACGCTAATGGAACTTTTTCATCTCCAATTTTTAAAGTGGCAGATGGATCAGTTGCGCCATAAACAATAAGTTCTGCATCAGCAACTAACCAGAAGGATCTACTTGAAATACCTAAACCTGAATCATTCAATCCCGAAGACCATATCCCAACCCCTGAGTCATTTTGATACGGATTAGAGTTTAATGATTTGTTACCTTCCATAAATTCTTCAGACCCAACTCTTGACCGCTTCGTGTAAGTAGTAGCAGCCTGATACAAACGCTCATGCAATCCATTAATCTCACTTTCATCTGAATTTGTTATTGCCAAATTAGTTTCTGATGATGATTCAAGATTAAAGGGAACAAATTTATCTAAAACTTGCTCAGATGGTTGAGAGTTTGGAACATGACCAGCGGAGGAGAAAGCTAAAGACATCCAATTAAAACCATATCTATAACCCAACTCAACTTTATAATCCCTATCAGGAACTGGTATAGGTAAATACCATTCAGTACTATAACTATCAACTGCAATTTCTCTTAAAGTACCTTGATTAACATCTCCATCTTTAGCGCCTGTGACATCATAAAGTCTTAAACATAATTTAATAGCTCCTAGAGATTTTGCTTTTTCTCTATCAGCTTCAGAAATCTGCCAAAAGACATATGCCCAATCAGGATCTCTTGGCAAAAATACTAAATTTGTTTTCTCATCTACATTATTTGGGGTTTCTGGTAATTTCTCATTAAGATTGCTTTTATCGTCTTTTACTTTAGAAATATTTTTAGATTTACTCTCTTTATTCTGATAAGTAACTATTAAATCTACCAATACAGCTTTTGTTTTACGACTATAAAGGGGAACAGATAATTTACTCGCCACTTGTCGTAATTGTCTGAGGGTTAGACTAAGCAATTCATCCTTACTTTTAATCCCATCAGCCACTTTAAAATCTCCGTTTTTGTTTGGGATCAGTATGTTCTTTTTTTTGCCAAACTGCGTGATATTTTTCATTGTCGTCAGGATCTACTGACTACTTTTTATTTTTACAAATTCGTCGATTCTTTATAAACCCTTGATATTACTCAAAATTTTAAGAATTTTAAAAATATGAAAAATCAAAGAAATTTTTTTGTTTTTTAAAAATTATTACCATAAAAAATCTACAAATCTCAATTATATTTTTTCTTCGGGATCGCTATTTAGCTGTATCAATTTTCTAGAGAAGTCAAATTAATTAAATCATCTAAATTTAGATTTAAAACATCCTTTCCTATCTTTTTTGAATAATTCTTTAATTTTATTGCAGCTGAATTCATTTGCTCAAACAACAATACTGAAAAACTATCATCTTTTAATTTTTTTGCTTCATCTTCACACCATTTTTTCAAAAGAATTTCAGAGGGGAAATCCTTGTCAGCTTTTAATGAAATATCTCTAAAAACCTCTAAACAGTGTGATAGCAATTTGAGGTGTAATTTTTGTAATGTTGATACATCTAATCTCTCAATTTGATATACGACTTCTTTTTTAACAGGACTCATAAAAGAATTGAATTGATCAGACATTAAATTTAGATTAAAGGGCAATAAAAAAAATCAATATTGGGATATCTTTAGTTAAAGTATATATGAGCCTAATAGAAATAAATCTTACTCAAACTATGGTTAATGAAAATTTAGTTGATAATATTGTTTCTGAACCGTACAAATATGGTTTTGTAACAGAAATTGAAAGTGAAAAAATATCTAAAGGTATCAATGAAGATATAGTGCGTTTAATATCTTCCAAAAAAAACGAGCCTGAATATTTGTTGAATTTTAGATTAAATGCTTTCAAGAAATGGAAAGAATTACAAGAGCCTGATTGGGCAGATTTAGGTTATGACAAAATTGATTATCAAGATATAATTTATTATTCTGCTCCCAAGCAAAAGGATAAAATTAAAAGTTTAGATGAAGTAGATCCCAAGTTATTAGAAACATTTGATAAACTTGGTATTCCCTTAACAGAACAAAAAAGACTCACTAACGTAGCAGTTGATGCCGTTTTCGATAGTGTGTCAATAGCAACTACATTTAAAGAGCAACTTGCAGAGCATGGGGTAATATTTTGTTCTATAAGTGAAGCAATTAAAGATCATTCTGATTTAATAGAAAAATATCTAGGTTCAGTCATACCAGCCTCTGACAATTATTTTGCAGCTTTAAATTCAGCAGTATTTAGTGATGGTTCATTTGTATATATTCCAAAAAATGTAACTTGTCCTATGGATTTATCATCTTACTTTAGAATCAATAGCGGTGATTCAGGTCAATTCGAAAGAACTTTAATAATTGCTGAAGAAGGAAGTTCAGTGAGCTATCTAGAGGGTTGTACTGCTCCGATGTTTGACACTAATACCTTACATGCTGCAGTTGTTGAATTAATAGCTTTAGACGATGCATCTATAAAATACTCAACCGTACAAAATTGGTATGCCGGCAACGAGCAAGGAGTTGGAGGGATCTTTAATTTTGTTACAAAAAGAGGCAAATGTATCGGTAAAAGAAGCAAAATAAGTTGGTCACAAGTTGAAACAGGTTCTGCCATCACTTGGAAATATCCAAGCTGCATCTTAATTGGGGAAGAATCAATAGGTGAATTCTATTCTGTAGCACTTACAAACAATCTTCAACAAGCAGATACAGGAACAAAAATGATTCATATAGGTCCAAAGACTAAATCAACCATTGTCAGCAAAGGTATTAGTGCGGGTCACTCTTCAAATAGTTATAGAGGCTTAGTAAAAATTGGATCACAAGCTAAAGGAGCAAGAAATTATAGTCAATGTGATTCTATGCTTATAGGAGATAAAGCAGCAGCGAATACATTCCCTTATATTCAATCTCAACAGCCAAATTCTGAAGTTGAACATGAAGCGAGCACGTGTAGAATCTCAGAAGATCAACTTTTTTATTTACAAAGCAGAGGTATAGAATTTGAAGAAGCAGTTTCTATGATGGTTAGTGGTTTTTGTCGAGATGTCTTTAATCAATTACCTATGGAATTTGCTGCAGAAGCCGACAAATTACTCTCTTTAAAACTAGAAGGGTCAGTTGGTTAACCCATCTCTATCTAAGCCAAATTTAATGGAAAGCAAAAAAGAAATCAAACAACCGCTTTTAAAGATAAGTGATCTTTTTGCATCCACCGATGACTTAACAATTTTAAAAGGTGTAAATATAAAAATCAATTCAGGAGAAATTCATGCCATAATGGGTAGGAACGGATGTGGGAAAAGCACCCTCTCTAAAATAATTGCTGGCCATCCATCATACAAGATAACAAGCGGTAAAATTGAACTCTGTGTTAACGATATTGAACCTTTAGAACCAGAAGAAAGGGCGCAATCTGGAATATTTTTAGGTTTCCAATATCCCATAGAGATTCCAGGGGTAAGTAATTTAGAATTTCTTCGTGTAGCAACAAATGCTAGAAGAAAATTCCAAAAAAAAGATGAATTAGATACATTTGAATTTGAGGATTTAGTAAAAGAAAAACTAGATATTGTCAAAATGGATTCAGCATTTTTATCCAGAAGTATTAATCAAGGTTTTTCTGGAGGAGAGAAAAAAAGAAATGAAATTTTACAAATGGCTTTGTTAGAACCAAAAATTGCAATATTAGATGAAACTGACTCAGGTCTAGATATTGATGCTTTAAGAATTGTTGCCTCTGGAATCAAAAAAATAGCTAATGAAAATTCCGGCATAATTCTAATTACACATTATCAAAGGCTACTAGATGAAATAAAACCAGATTATGTTCATGTAATGGCTGACGGTAAGATTATTAAAACTGGTGATAGTAATCTTGCTTTAGAACTTGAAAAAAATGGATATGACTGGACTGATGAATTCATTAATAAAAATTAATTGTAATGAATATTCTTGAGAAGATTACTAAAAGTGATGAAAATAATTCTGATAGCAAATCTAACATTCAAAAAATAAGTTTAGAAAGGTTAAGAGCAAATCCTATCCCAAATAGTAAAAATGAAATTTGGAGACAAACCAATAAATCCAAATTCTCTCGTTTTTTAGATTTTAAATTTAGTAATGAATTTTATTATCCTCCCATTCCTGGCCATGCAAATATTGAAAATACTTGCAGAATTATTATTGGAGAAAACAGAGCTATCAATCTTAAAGAAAAAAATTGGGCAATTAAAGAATTAGAAGAACAAGAAATTCTAAATTTTTTAAAACAAAAAATCATTCAATCTGATAGCACTCAAAATTGGAGCAATTTACTAAATCATTTTTTGACAGATAAAAAAAATATTGTTGGCTTAAATATTTCAGGAACAGCAATTCCTCATTTAGAGATAATTTGTAATTCCGCCAATAATGTTTTGAATTCTAAAACACTAGTCATAAATATCGAAGAAGGAACAACAGTTAGTATTTCACAAATAAACATAGGAGATGAAAATTCTGCATTATCAATTTCTTCTTATTTTAATATTGAAGAAGATTCAGTGGTTAATCATGGAATTATATCTTTTGGTAAAGATAAATCCCATATTATTAATTCATTAAATGTAAGGCAGTTTAAAAATAGCGAATACAATCTTGGATCATTACAGTTTGAATATGACTTTGGCAGGTTAGAAATCAATATTAATCAAGTTGAAGGTAACGCAAGAACAAATGTCAAAGGTATTCAAATAACGAAAAATAATGAGCAAATTTCTACCTATGCCAATATTGCATTTAATGGGCCAAATGGATTTTTAGACCAATTAAACAAATCTTTAGCAAATGATAAGTCACATTCAGTTTTTGAAGGATTAATAATCGTACCTCAAATTGCCCAAAAGACTGATG
Organism: uncultured Prochlorococcus sp.; assembly: GCA_902628235.1. Taxonomy (GTDB): domain Bacteria; phylum Cyanobacteriota; class Cyanobacteriia; order PCC-6307; family Cyanobiaceae; genus Prochlorococcus_A. Next base: position 7,371 of record CACOMD010000003.1, read on the forward strand.
CGTCTCAATTAAGTAGAAATTTACTCTTATCAAATTTTGCAAAAATAGATACTAAGCCTCAATTAGAAATAGTTGCAGACGATGTAAAGTGTATGCACGGTGCAACTATTTCACAACTAAATGAAGATGAGGTGTTTTATATGAGATCTAGGGGTCTCACACTTGAAGAAGCGAGTAAACTACAATTAAGATCTTATTATCAAGAAATTATTTCTTTTTTACCTATATCAAAGGAAAGATGGGATCTTTTGGCACTATTATTAAAGGATAAATAATGAAAACCTTACAAAACTTAAAATTATTCGTTAGGGAAGATTTCCCAATATTAGATAGAAATTTTAATGACAAAGAAAAATTAATATATCTTGACCATGCAGCTACTACTCAAAAACCAAAACAAGTTCTTAAGAAAATAACTGAATATTACTTAAATTCTAATGCTAATGTTCATAGAGGTGCACATCAGCTAAGTGCAAAAGCTACTGAAGAATTTGAGAATGCAAGATTATCAATAAAGAATTATATTAACGCGTACTCAGAAAAAGAAATCATATTTACTAGAAATGCCACGGAAGCTATAAATATCGCTGCAAAATCTTGGGGAGAAAAAAACTTAAAAGAAAACGATGAGATTTTATTATCAATCATGGAACATCATAGTAATATAGTTCCTTGGCAGCTAGTTGCGGAAAGAAATAAGTGTAAAGTTAAATTCACAAAGATTACCAAAGAAGGAACATTAGATATTGAAGATTTTAAAAATAAGCTAAATAAAAACACAAAAATTGTCAGTATTGTTCACATTAGTAATACTTTGGGATGCTGCAACCCAATTAAACATATTACACAACTTGCTAAAAAAAATGGTTCTCTAGTTTTAGTTGACGCTTGTCAAAGTTTAGCTCATACAGAAGTTGATATTCAAGATTTAGATATTGACTTTCTTGCTGGTTCAGGTCACAAATTATGTGGACCGACTGGAATAGGTTTCTTATGGTCACGGGAAGAAATACTCGATAAGATGCCCCCTCTCTTTGGAGGTGGTGAGATGATAGAAGATGTTTCTGAAGAAAAGAGTACTTGGGCTGATCTTCCTCATAAATTTGAGGCTGGAACACCTGCTATAGCTGAAGCTATTGGGCTATCGGAAGCACTTAACTATATAAATAAATTAGGACTTAATAATATTCAAGAATATGAAAAAGAACTTACAGAGTATTTATTTGAAAGACTACTTTCAATTAAAGATATAAATATTATTGGTCCAAGTCCAAATATAGATTCAAAAAGAGCCTCATTAGCATCATTTTTCATTAATAATATCCATTCAAATGATATTGCAGAGATTTTAGATTCAAAAGCGATTTGCATAAGAAGTGGACATCACTGTTGTCAGCCTCTTCATAAATATTTAAATATCAATGCTACTGCAAGAGTTAGCATGAACTTTACTACAACAAAAGAAGATATTGATATTTTCATTGAAAAACTTGAAGAGACAATAAGCTTTCTAAAAATTAATTCTTAAGACTAAATACATATTGCAAAAATTTTTCAGTTCTCTCTAGGACCTTTATTTTGTTATGAATATTTCTGAAACCATGACCTTCTTCATCGAAAAGAATAATTTCAGAATAGACATTTCTTTCTAAAAGTTCTTTACTAAAATTGATGGATTCCCTAAAGTTAATGACAGAATCATTTTTTCCATGAAAAATAAGTATTGGTTTGTTAATTTTATCTAAATTATTATTAGGAGATCTTTCAAAATATTTTTTTTTATTATTATCGTAATCACCTACTAAAGAATTTAAGTAGTATCTTTCAAACCTATGAGTATTTAAACGCATATCATCCAAATTAATAACGGGATATTTACAGAATGCTGCCTTAAAGATATCAGTCTTATATAAAGCAGTTAAGGCAGTTAAGCCGCCCGCACTATTTCCTGATATTACAATTCTTGAAGGATCTATTAATCGTTCCTCCTCCAATGATCGAGCCAAGGCTATACAATCAGCTGAATCTGCTACCCCCCAGAGATTATTTAAACGTTCTCTATATTGCCTCCCAAAACCTGAAGACCCTCCGTAATTGACTTCTGCGATTAACCAACCTCTAGAAGTCCAATATTGGACTTCTAGGTTCAATGAACCATCAAATGAAGAAGTAGGACCACTATGCGCCTTTACAATCAAAGGAGGTTTATTTTTATTTGTTGAATTTGGCTTATAAATCCATGCATGTGTCATTTTATTCCCATAACCCTTAAACCAATATGATTCTGCTTTTGAGGATGCATTTATGATTTTTGAATTGTAAATGTTAGAAAAAGAAGATGTTGAAAAATTATCGATATTTATTTCAATTAATTTTTCATGAGAAATATCATTTGAAGCCAAGCAAATTAATCTATTTGAATTCACATATAGATCTCTCAAGCAATTAAAAGGTAAATTAATCTTTTGATGAAAAGAACAATCTTGATAATGTTCTAATATCCAGGATTCTCTTTTTTTGGCTAAACAAAATAAGTTTTTCTTTGAACCAGCAAAAATTGAAATCCCAGAAATCCACTCAGGCAAACCATATTCGTAGAATACTTTTTGAATTTTTTTTAAAATATGAATTTCCTCTATCTGATTAATCTTTAAAAACAATAAATTCCACCAACCTGAACTATCTTCTGAACAGATCAAAATATTTTTTGAAATCCATAATGGTTGAAAAAAAGATACTGGTTTATCAAAATTTATATTTTTATTTTTAAATTTTACAATTTTTTGTAATTGTCCAGCTGAATTAATACTCCCAAAAAAGAGATTATTACTTTCCCAAGGCATTTTATTAGTATTCCATTCTAACCAAGAAAGCAAAGTTTTATCTTCATTACATCCAAGAGAACTAGCAAACCCCATAAATTCTCTTAAAACTATTAATTCTTGTTTCTCCATTCTTAAATCTATAGAAAAAAGAAAATCTTTCTCATCTTTCTCACATAAACCAAATAACTTATTTTGATTACTTATTACAAAACTAGAGTCATAATTACATTTACATGGCTTAGTTAATTGTTGTGAGGTTATCACAGTATTAAGATAATTAGCATTTTTAGCTCCTTTATTATTAGCCTCAAAAACTTTATACCAAAGTGAATTTGTAATCTGATCAATCCAAATCAAGTAAAATTTATTGTTATGAAAAAAACATTTATAAGATTTCCCACCATATCCGTGAAAATTGCTTTTCACATAAAAACCATCACCAATTAAATTTTGAGCCTCTAAATCCTTTTGAAGAAAAGGTCTAACATAAATAGTATTACTTGAATTCTTACCTGATGATATATTCCCTACCCAAAAAATAAAATTTTTAATTAAAGATAATTGTTGGTAAGACTTAAACTCAGGATAAACATCTTTAGTAGCTAGTTTTTTGTAATTATTCATTTATTCTATGACGTTAAGAATTCAAAAAATGTTACTATCTATATAGTCTAACTATTAATGAATCTCTTAATAAAATAGTGGCAAATCAATTCTCACAATTAGCAAGAAAATCAAGGAATAATGTTTCTAGTTCAAAAGTTAATAAAGAAGCAGTAGATAATCCTCCACTTGAAATTTTTAAATTAGGTAGCGAAACTCTTAGAACAGAAGCTAAACGTATTAGCAAAGTGGATAATCAAATAAGAAATTTAGCAAAAGATATGCTTCAAAGCATGTATTCGGCGAAAGGGATTGGTCTTGCAGGGCCACAGGTTGGAATAAGCAAGGAATTATTAGTAATAGATATAAATTTTGAGGATTCAGCGGCAGAACCACTAATTCTAATCAATCCAGAAATAACAGCATTTGGATCCACGTTAAATACATACGAAGAAGGATGCTTAAGTATTCCAGGGGTTTATTTAAATGTAGTAAGACCATCAACAATAAAATTGAAATTCCGCGATGAAATGGGAAGACCCAGAAAAATGAACGCTGATGGGCTTTTAGCTAGATGTATTCAACATGAAGTTGATCACCTTAAAGGTATACTTTTTGTGGACAGAGTAACCTCAAAAGAAGATCTTAAAAAGGAATTGTCAAAAGAGGGTTACAAAATAAAAGATGTTTTACCTCTGGATTAATTATTTTAAAGTTTGAACTTATGACAAGCACCACTATTTTTCAAAAAATTATACAAGGAGAAGTACCCTGTGAAAAATTATACGAAGATGAATTATGTCTTGCTTTTAATGATATTTCTGCACAAGCTCCAATCCATTATTTAGTTATACCTAAAAAACCTATATCAAGCTTAAAAGATTGCGAAGAGATTGATAAAAATCTATTGGGTCACCTTATTTTAGTTGGTCAGAAAATTGCTAGAGAAAAAAAAATTTCGAATTGGAGGACCGTTATTAACACTGGAGCTGAATCAGGACAAACTGTGTTTCATCTGCATATACACTTTTTAAGCGGAAGGGCAATGTCATGGCCCCCAGGCTAAACTCTCAATAAAGTAAATTGTGAGCTATAAATATATAAAAGATTATTTAAATATGAATACTCCTGACACCTATACATCTAAAAATAAAAATATAATTATTAAAAATTGGCAAAATCTGGATGAACCTCAAAAGCAAACCTTACTAAAAATCTGGAAAGTTTTAACTTACAAGTGGCAATTGCAAATATTATTTAATCTTCCTTTCCTTTTATGGTGGGCATTAGATCTAACCCTCGTAAATGTTCATGATTTTGATATAAAGTTAATCAGCTACTTAAATCTTCCAGATTGGGCTTTATCAATGATGGGATTAAGCTAAATTTTAAAATAAATATATTACAAACTAGTAATGAACTAAGAAATTTATAAATGACTTCATCCATAAAAAATAAAACTAAAATAATCTACCAAATCCAGAAATTACGTAGACTGGCACAACCATTTTTTCTTCCTATAGATCAATGTACAGGATTTCAATTCATCTGGCTTCTTTTTTCGCTGCTATTTTGTGTCGGAGGGATTGTATTAGTAAGTTTAACTGGATTAATTAATATTTTTCAAAATGTTCAGCCACAACTTATAGAAAAATATTTTGGAGGAGTTGTTAATACAATTGATTCAATATGGTCAGGCTCATGGGGTGCCTTATTCTCAGGATTATTTCTTGTTGGCTCAGCAAGCTTTTTCAGTTTTAGGATACAACTAAAAAATAGAAAATGGTTACATTGGTTATTTTTAGGGATTATCGTAATAATGCTTCTGGCTGTAAATGGTATTAATGCAGGTATAGGATTTATAGCAAGAGATCTGACAAATGCTCTCGTTGAGAAACAGCAAGATGGCTTTTATCGAATACTTGGAATATATGCATGTTGTTTTGTAGTAGCAGTACCAATAAGAGTTTCACAAATATTTTTTACTTTTAAATTGGGTTTAATTTGGAGGGAATGGCTTTCAAAAAGTTTAGTTAAAGACTACATGACTAACAAGGCTTATTACCAAATTAACCCTAATGATGAAGATCAAACAGATGTTGATAATCCTGATCAAAGAATTACAGAAGATACAAGAGCTTTTACTTATCAGAGCCTAAACTTAACTGTTGGAGTATTTGATGCTCTACTTACATTTTCATTAAATATCTTAATATTACTTACGATAAGTAAAACTCTTACTTTTTCTTTATTTGGTTATGCAGCCTTTGCAACCTCAATATTATTATTTGCTGGAAAGAATTTAGTAAAACTTGATTATGATCAGCTTAGATATGAAGCTGATTTTAGATACGGTCTTGTACACATTAGAGATAATGCGGAATCAATAGCTTTTTATTCAGGAGAACACCCAGAGAGAAGTGAAACAGAAAGAAGGCTTGGAGAAGTTGTACGTAATTTTAATTTAGTAATTATTTGGAGAGTAATAATTGATGTAATGAGAAGATCGGTTAGCTATGCAGGTAATTTTTTCCCTTACTTAATAATGGCAATTCCATATTTTAGAGGAGAAATAGATTATGGTCGTTTCATTCAAGCTAGTTTTGCTTTTAATATGGTGGAAGGATCTTTGTTTTTTATAGTTAATCAAATAGAAGAACTAGCAAAATTTACTGCAGGTATCGGAAGATTAGAGGGATTCCAATCGAAGGTTGAATCTATAAGCCAGGAGAAACCATTAGAAAATACAAAAATTATCTCTAATTATTCCTCCATTCTAATTAAGAATGCTAATCTTACACCTCCTGGATCTAATAAGTTGATAATAAAAGATCTTAGTCTAAGTATTAATAATAATGATTCATTATTAGTTGTGGGTCCTTCAGGATGCGGTAAAACTTCTTTATTAAGAATGATTAGTGGGTTATGGGAGCCTGAAAATGGATTAATTCAAAAGCCAAATACCGGAGATTTACTTTTTATTCCTCAAAAGCCTTATATGATATTGGGATCTTTAAGAGAACAATTATGCTATCCAACTCAGGTTGATAAATTTAGTGATGATCATTTAATTTCAGTGCTCAATGAAGTTAATTTAAAATCATTATCTGACCGATATCCAAATCTAGATATAAAACAAGATTGGCCTCGAATACTGTCTTTAGGAGAACAACAAAGACTTGCATTCGCTAGATTACTACTGAACTCCCCTCAGTTTGCTGTTTTAGATGAAGCAACCAGCGCCTTAGATATAGACACAGAAAAACATCTTTATAATCTGTTAAAGAAAAGAGAATTATCAATCATAAGCGTTGGTCACAGGCCTACTTTAAAAGATTTTCATCAAAATATATTAGAATTAAATGGTAAAGGTAGTTGGAAATTGTTAACTGCTGAAAACTACAATTTTAATAGTTAATTTAATATTATGAATCCCAAAGAAGAGAGCAATTCAATTAATAAAGATAATTCAAATGACATCGACCAAATCAAAAATGATAATTTAAATCTTGAAAATGAAAATGTTCAAAAATCTTTAGAAGAAAATAAGTATGTTTTCGGGTGGGGGCAATACTCAGAAATAACTAATGGTAGATTTGCAATGATTGGATTTACAGCGATTATATTGATAGAAATAATTAGTAATAAATCCTTTCTTTCTTGGGCAGGAATCATCCATTAATCATCAAATCTTGAACTATTATCCCTAGGCTTATCTCTTTTAGAAGCTACATTATACCTTCCTTTTTGATTCCTCAAATTTGTTTTTGGATCACTTGATCTCCTTTCTGGTCTTTTTCTTTTTAAATCAATATTTTTATCAATAAAAGAAGCATCCTCTGCTGTATTTGTTGAAGTTTGGTTCTTTAGATTGGCTCTTGATGATTGCTGTCTTTGAATTGTCGATGATTTATTAACTAATTTATCTTCTGTACGACGTGACGTATTTTGATTAGCTAAAGGTCTAGAACCACGTTTGATTTCACTTCTTGTGTTTCTTCTTTCTCCAAAACTACTTCTCCTTGATTTTAAATCTCTGTCTTCAGAAAATCGATTTCTATTTTGAAAATCGCGTTCTTCTAAGTTATCATCAGTAGATTTTATATTTCTTCTACTTACAGCGGATTCTGGGATAGCTCGTGAAAATCTTCTTTGACGATATCTATCCTCTTGATAATCTTCTTCATCAATTTCTCTTGACTGAAATCTTCTTGTTGTTGAGATTGGAGATTGTTCAAATTCATCATAATCATATTCCCGTCTTTTTCTAGGACCTGTTCTTGGTATATTTGGCATATCATCATCTTCAAAAAATGAAGATCTTCTTGCTTGATCTGTAGCGATTCCCCTTAAACGTACACTTTCATAAGCAAAAAAAACTGTAGTCCCTGCTAATAAAAATTGACCAAACTGTAGGATAGGATCTAATCTCCAGCCTTGAAAGAATAATATTCCTCCGCATAAAAGTCCTATAGCAGCAAAAAAAACATCATAATCACGAGCTAAAGCAGGTTTAAAAGACCTTAAAAAATAAAGGCCTCCCCCGCATACAGCGAGGACAATCCCAACAATACTTGCCCAATTGAGACTAGCATTGACCACAATTTTTCTCCAAAAAGTAAAAAGAGTTTTAAAACCCTATATAAATATAGTTTACGTAATATTTCTATAAAAACTAGCGTCTCCTTCCAGCTCTTTCAGTATCTAATTTGTCATTTTGACTTACAGCTATTAAAAAAGCTGTTGCTGGAACAACAATCAATAAACCTGCTGCTATAAAACTGCCTATCATTCCCACAGCAGAATTATTGGAAGCTTCTGGTGAGAAATTTGCAAGTAAAATAAATTGAGTAATTTGAAGCACTTGTATTTAAAAATTAAATTCTCAGTTTATAATACGAATTAATTCATGATTTATGGGATATTTATTAAGATGAATTAAATAATTGTCATTACATTGATAAATAATTTCCTACCAGCTTTGGATTTATTTTTAGGAATACTACTATCATTCCTTACTTTAGTATTTCTTATAAGGTTAATTATGACCTGGTATCCCAAAATCAATAGAGAAAATGGTTTTTGGTTAATTGTTACATTACCTACAAATCAAATTTTAAATATAACGAAAAAAATAATTCCTCCCATTGGAGGTGTTGACGTATCACCAGTTATTTGGATTGGAATCATTAGCTTCATAAGAGAACTATTAGTAGGCCAACAAGGATTAATCAAATTAGCAATTGAAAAATTACATTAAAAAACTTAAAAATTTGGGAATAATTCCTCCTCAACATATTTCGTATAAATTTTACCCTCTTTAAATTTGCTCTTATCAAGAAGAGTTAAGTGAAAATCTATAGTTGTTGGAATACCTGTCACCGCACATTCATTCAAAGCTCTATTCATTCTCTTTATTGCTGAATTACGATCTTTGCCCCAAACAATTAACTTTCCTATAAGTGAATCATAAAAAGGTGGAATCTCATATCCAGTATATACATGACTATCAACTCTAACTCCTGGTCCTCCAGGAGGGAGCCAGCCAGTAATCTTACCAGGGGAAGGACGAAAATTATGGGATGGATCTTCTGCATTTATTCGGCATTCAATAGCATGTCCATTTAATTGGATTTCTTCCTGCTTAAAATCTAAATCATTTCCACCAGCTATTTTTATTTGTTCAGCAATTAAATCTACTCCAGTAACCATTTCTGTGACAGGATGCTCAACCTGTATTCTTGTATTCATTTCCATAAAATAAAAATGTTCATCTTCATCTACTAAAAATTCAACAGTACCTGCTCCTTCATATTTAATAGATTGAGCAGCTGCTATGGCGGCATCTCCCATCTTTTCTCTTAAATCAGAATTAATGGCTGGGCTTGGAGATTCCTCTAGAAGTTTTTGATGTCTTCTTTGAACCGAACAATCTCTTTCCCCAAGGTGAATAACATTACCAGATCTATCAGCCAAAATTTGTACTTCCACATGGCGAGGTTTCTTAATAAATTTTTCCATATATAAACCATCATTTCCAAAAGCTGCTTCTGCTTCTCCTTGAGCTGCCTTAAACATTTTTTCTAACTTATCAGGACTCTCAACTAACCTCATCCCTCTACCACCACCTCCAGCTGTTGCCTTTATTATTATTGGGTAACCTATTTTGTCAGCAAGTTCAAATGCTTCTTGAATATCAACTAGAAGGCCTTTACTTCCTGGAACAGTAGGAACTCCTACCTTTTCCATGGTTTCTTTAGCAGTGGATTTATCACCCATTTGTCTAATCGAACTAGGGGAAGGTCCAATAAATATAATTCCATGATCATTGCACATCTCTGCAAATTTATCATTTTCCGCTAAAAATCCATAACCAGGATGAATTGCATCCACACCTCGAGAAGTTGCAGCTGCAAGTATATTCGGAATATTTAAATAACTTTTGTTACTTAACGAATCTCCAACACATACCGCTTCATCAGCTAATTGAACATGAAGTGCATTTTTATCAACTGTGCTATAAACAGCTACTGTCGCGATGCCAAGTTCTCTACAAGTTCTGATGATGCGTAAAGCTATTTCACCGCGATTAGCAATTAAGACTTTTTCAACCATTACAAAATAATTAAGTTAAAGAGTGATACTTGCAAAAGTATTTGAGAAGTTTTGAATTTATTTAAGTATTGATTAAGAATACAACCTGAAACGACCTATGTGGCTAATTTTTAGTCTTAATGCAATAGAAAAAAACGAAAAATATATTTTATTAAAAAAACTTATTTTTTTTCAGGCAATATTTCTTGTAGAATAAAAATGGCTTAAAAAGCAAAAAAATTTAAGCCATATAAGCGGATGTGGCGGAATTGGTAGACGCGCACGTCTAAGGAGCGTGTGGCTTAGGCCTTGCGAGTTCAAGTCTCGCCGTCCGCATATTATTAATTAATTATGTTAACTGCAATTTCAAATGAATCAGCTGCAGTTGTGATAGTTTCCAATGGACCAGGAGAATTAGCAACTTGGGTCAAACCAGTTCTTGATAGCTTAATTAAGCAGAAATCCAAGCCCATGAATTCAAATATCCCGAACTATAAATTAGTATTGACTCTCGTTCCATGTCCAAATGCTACTGGGAAAGAATTTATCGTCGCAAATAATTGGCAGATATTAGATTTAATAATACCTGCAAAACATTTTCTAAAGTTACTAATAAATCCCACCTCATTCGGGAAGTGGCCAAGAAATGGAGTAGTTGTATTTCTTGGAGGAGATCAATTTTGGAATATATTATTAGCTAAAAGATTAGGATATCAAAGCATAACTTACGCAGAATGGATTGCAAGATGGCCTAGATGGAATATCCATATTGCTGCTATGAACGAAGACGTTAGAAGGAAACTTCCTAAAAAATTCCAAAAAAAATGTCAAATTATTGGTGACTTAATGGCAGATGTTAAACATAACTTATCACCTATAAATGAAATTCAAGATAAAGAATGGATTGCTATTTTACCTGGATCCAAAAAAGCTAAATTATCAATTGGAATACCTTTTTTCCTTGAAGTGGCTGACCTTATGAAAGCATGTGACGAGAAAATAAATATATTGATTCCTATTGCGCCAACAGCTCAATTAAAAGATTTTATTTTTTTCCAAAGTGATAAAAATCCAATTAGTAAATATTACTCATCAAATATAAAATCCGTAAAAAAAATCGAGAATTCTATTTTTGATTATGTTTTAGAAACTTATAAAAATTCTAAAATCTTTATTCTAAACCAAAATTCAAATCACAATATTTTGAGCCAATGTAAGCTCGCTCTGACAACAGTAGGTGCAAATACTGCTGAATTAGCTGCAATAAATCTTCCTATGATTGTAGTTTTTCCTACACAGCACATTAGTGCTATGAATGCATGGGATGGTATCTCTGGAATTATAGGAAAAATTCCCTTTCTCAACAGAATACAAACTTTTCTTCTTAAAAGATGGTATTTAAAAAATAATAAATTTTTAGCTTGGCCAAATATCAAAGCAAATAAACAAATTATTCCAGAGAGGGTTGGAATTATTTCACCAAAAGATATTGCAGAAGAAGCTATTTATTTATTAAATGAGAAAAATATATTATTAGAACAAAAAAATAATTTACTAAAAATGAGAGGAAAAAAAGGAGCTATAAAAAAATTATCAAATTTAATCTTGGAAACCATAACAAATGAATAATTACCAAGGGTCATCAATCTCATTTAAAACTTGATTATCATTTGCTGATTTTTTATTATTATCTATTGGCTCAATATCCAATGTATCTTGTACTTGTTCAACTGGCCTTTTAGACGCTGGTTTTCTTGAAATAATTCTCTTATTATTTTTTTGATCTAAATTATTATTATTAATATTTCTATTCTTCGATTCTTTCTCTTTTTCACTTTCATCAAGATATTCATCATTCTCTAAGTAAAGTCTCTTTTTAACTTGAGTATTATCTTGCGTATTATCAACCTCAACATATTCCATTTCATCTTCATAGCTATCTTCATAATTATATTTATTTTCTTGAGATTCCTCTAAAAGATAATTATCTTTATCTGTTTCTGCACCCGAAAGCAATTGGTTCTCTACCGGGACTAAATTAGATGAATACTTACTATATTCCCTATTATCCCAAGAAGATCCCCCGACTCCAAGTTTTTCAAGCAATCCACTACTTAGTTGATTTAATTTTTCTTCAGCTCCTTCATAAACGATTATTCGATCTGTTCCACTACTAACAATTTCGTCTACGGGTATTTCCCAAGTACTTAAGACACCTTCTCCCAATAAAGGAACTCCTATCGCTCCCATAACTAATGAGATAAGTTCTCCAGTTTCAATATCAAAAGAGAAACCAAGAACTCTTCCAAGTAACTCACCTGATTCTGTGATAACTTGGCAATTAATAACCTTGCTATATCTTTCAGGGGTAAAATTATCATTTAAAGAATCAAGAGAGTCAACAAGTATTACATCTCCAACTTGTTTAATACTTTCTAATGGCATCCACTTGGGTAATCCAGGTAAAAATCTTGTTAAAGGATTATCTCTTAGTCCGAGAGCAACCACCTCTCTTCTGTCAATATCTACTACCACTTCTCCCACAACTCCAAGTCTTCTTCCAGTATCAGTAGTAATGACTTGAGTTCCCATTAGTTCAGAACGGAGCCATAAACGATCGCTAGGAATTGTTTTAAGTGGATCATTATTTGTGGAAATGTTAGACAAACTCATAAATTACTTTTTAATATTCTGACGTAAAAATTTAAAATAGTGAGTTTAAGCAGCATTTGGCAACCCAATTACTTGTGTATGGGAGCCCCTCGCTTGTGCAACGCCAATAGTTCGCATTGATGCATTAATCATAGGACGTCTATGACTTACTACAATAAATTGTGCATTTGAAGACTGAGAAGTAATCAGTTTTGATAATCTCTCAACATTTATTCCATCTAAGAAACTATCAACCTCATCCAATGCGTAAAAGGGAGATGGTTTATATTTTTGAAGAGCGAATAAGAAACTTAATGCTGTCAATGACTTTTCTCCTCCTGACATTGAGGCTAATCTTCTCACATTTTTCCCTTTAGGATGAGCTACTAAGGTTAATCCACCATCTAAAGGTGTAATCTTATTTTCAAGTTGCAAGAATCCGTCACCATCTGAAAGCATTGCAAATATTTCCCTAAAGTGTTTATCTACTTCTATAAAAGCTTCCATAAATGCTTCTTGACGCATCGTTGAAACAGTTTCAATTCTTAATAATAATTCTGATCTCTCATTAGATAAAATTTGTAAGCGTTCAACAAGAGCATTGAGTCTTTCTTCAAGTTCTGCTAATTCATCTAAGGCAAGCATATTTACTGGTTCCAAACTTTCTAAAGAAGAATTTAAAGATAATATTTCTACTTGTAATTCTTCTAAATTTTTAAAAGAATATTCATTTAAATCTGGTAAAGGATCTGGAAGAAGTTTTTTATATTCTTGAAACTTAATATTTTCATTTCTTTTTTCCTCAGAAAGACTATCAATATCTCTTTTTAAGTAATCTAACTTTAGTACAATTTCATTTTGTTTTTGTCGATGATTTGATATTTTTAAGTTCAAATCATCTCTCTTACGACGCATCACTCCTAAATTTTGTTCAAGATTATTTTTCTGTGACTCAAGATTTGATAATTCCTTTTTCAAATCATTTCTTTTAACGATCCAATCCTGATGAGATATTGCAAGTTCCTTAATAGAGTCAACAAGATTTTTTTCTTTTAATAAAATTAATTTCTGCTCGTTACAAATCTTTTCTTGATTTAATGCTAAATTATTTTTTTGTTCTATTAATAAATTTCTTTTTTTAATTAATTGTTCCAATTGAAAATCAACTCCCTCAAAATCTTTATTAATTGCACGTAAAGAAGAATTTTGGTTGTTTTCATTAATTAATATAAGATTCTGCTCTAATTGTTTTAACTTATTTTGATGAGGTAAAAAATCATTTGAAGCTTTATTTAAGTTATCTCTCAATAAATCGTTTTTATCATTTAATTGTTTCAATCTTACTAAATTCGCCTGTATCTTATTTTCAACTAATTTCATAGATTTTTTATTCAAATCTATTTCTTTTTTTATAGATACAAAAAATTCATTTTTTTCTCTTTGTTTTACAAGAAGATTTTCTAATGTCGAATTTTTGTTTTTGAGCTCATTATTTGCAATTGAAATTGATTCATTAATTTCTAATAAACGTTTTTTAAAAGGACTAATTTCATCAATATCATCATTAGAACCAAATCTAAAAATTAATTCTCTATTTAATTTACTTCCCCCAGTAATTGCACCTGTGCTTTCAAGCAGTTCTCCACTTAAAGTGACAATTCTGGCCTTAAACTTTACATTCTTTGCTGTATCAAGATCAGTATAAACTTTGGTATCTCCAAACACATAATGAAAAACATCACTATAAATATTGTCATAATCAATTAAATTTATAGCCTTATCTATGTAACCCTGCGAATTTTTCATATCAAATCTTGCAGTAGACAAATTGTTACTAGATTTTCTTAATCTATTAAGAGGAAGAAAAGTTAATCTACCTGCTTTTTTTCTCTTTAAAATATCAATTGCTTTGGAAGCTACAAAATCATTATCAACTACAATTTGACCCAATCTGCTCCCAGCGGCAATTTCAAGAGCATATCGATATTTTTCTTTTACTTCTCCTAATTGAGCTACATATCCATGTATTCCCTCAAGACCAGCCTCATGAAGTATCCTTAGAGCGAATGAGCCTCTTGTCTCATTTAGAGTTTCTTTACGACTTTCAAGTTTAGATAAATCCTTTTCAAGTTTTAATCTTTGATAAGACAATCTATCAACAGTTTTTTCTAAAACATTTATTTCAGATTTAGAACTAATAATTTTAGACTTTAGATCATTTAATTTATCATTATGATCTTTAAATTCTATTACTTGATTTGAGTCTAATTGGATCATACTATTTTTATCTGCTGTCAATAATTTTATTTGAGAAGAGATCTCTTCTCTTTGCGTATTATTCTCAAGAATTTCTTCCTCAATTATTCTTTTTTTCTCTATCATTGGCTCAAGAATGTTTTTTGCTTTATCAATTTCATTATTTATTTCTAAATTTTTCTTAGAAAACTCACCAGATTCATCTGCTGCTTCAGAAAGCTTTTTCCTTGATAATTTATGAGTGTTTGATAATTTACTTATCTCTTGTTCTAAATCAACTAATTTACTTTCATCAAAACTTTTTAAGTTTCGCTTATCAATTTCAATGTTTCGTTTTGTTATTTCAATTTTATCTCTATTTTCCTTTAATTTCAGGCCTTCATTTTTATTAAGTTCAGATAATCTTTCTAATTCTCTTAAATTTGTATTAATACTTCCAATCTCAGAATTAACTTGAATCAATTCATCTTCGCCTTTTTCTTTTAAGTCGGCAACTATTATTTTTAATGCATTAGTCAATACTTCCATATCTTTTGCCAATACTTTCAAATCCTTATTAAAAATATTTTTCTTATTTTCATAATCCATTTCCCTGTTATTTATATTCTTTAATATATGTAGCTGTTCGTTATAAAGAAAAACTTTTTTAATTTCGCCTAAATTGCTCAATTTCTCTTTAAGAGACTTGTATTTTATGGCTTTATGACATTCTTTTTCAAGCTTTAATTTATTAGATTCCAATTCATTCTTAAGAATTTCACATCTTTCCTGTCTTTCATAAACATCATTAAGTTTGAAATGTGTTTGTTCTATTCTGCTATCAAACAATGCAACTCCAGCAAGTTCATCAATTAAATTTCTTCTTTCTTTATTACTCATAGATACGATCCTTGTAACATCGCCTTGCATTACGACATTACTACCCTCAGGATCCACCCTTACATCTCTTAAAAGTTTTTGGATTTGCTGTAATGTGCAAGATTTACCATCTGATGAATAAGTAGAGGCATAAGACCCTCCAGGCATTAATCTTAATTTTCTAGATACAGTCCATTCTTTTTGTCCTTTAGAGAAGGACAAATCATCCTCATTCATATCTAAATCATTTGTATCTTCTCGAGGAAGCCAATCGCTAATATCAAACTTTACCGAAACGGATGTTTCAGAAGATTTACCCTCTTTTACTTTTGCTGTATTTATTAAATCAGGTAATCTTTCCGCCCTCATACCCCTACTACTCGCTAATCCTAAACAAAATAAAATACCATCAAGAATATTACTCTTACCAGACCCATTTGGACCAGTGACTACAGTAAAACCTTCTTCTAATGGAACTTTAACAGTTCCACCAAAAGACTTAAAATTTTCAAACTCGACTTGATTGATGTATACCAATCGTAAGTCTCAATAGCTAAGTAAGAATAACGAATTTATAAGAAATCTCAATAGAAATATTAAGAATATTATATTTATTTATTAATTTAAAGAAATTAGCTGACATAAATTAGCGGTTTTTTTGAATAATCCGTTTATGCACTTACCTTGAAGAATTATCGAGAAAGTATTACCATCAATATCAACTCCAAGTGGTTTAAATATTCCATTATCAACTCTTTGAACATAACCTCTATTATTTGTTAACAGCTTACTTTCTATTGTCAGCCAGATCAAACGATGATTTGAATGTTCAAAAATATCAACTGATACGCCATCAAGTTCAGGAAAAGTTAGCAATTTCCAAGTTTTACAATCTTCTCCATTCTCAAGTAAAAAATCATAATGAATATCAAGTTTTTTGTTATCTATTTTTTCATGCTTAAGCAAAGTCCATCTATTCATTTCATGGTTTATTTATAAACAGATTTTTTAATATATTATCTAAAGAAATTATTAATAATAAAATTTATGATATTTAGTTGCCGGAATCAGGAACAAATCTTAAAGCAATTAATATAAGACTTCCAGCTCCAGCTATTGCAGCAGCTATTAATCCAAAATCAGTAGGTATAGTTCTTGAAGCAAAAAAGAGAGTCGCAAAAGTGATATCCATAATAAAGAAGTTGATTTTAAATAAAATAAGCTTAACAAAACCTTATTACACAAAGAAAAAAGATACTAGAAATGTAAATAAACTTTTATATGTTTAAGTTTTTTATATTTCTAGAAAATACATTGAAGGGTTTCAAATTCAGTTAATAGGGATTAATGTAAAGATAAATTAATCTTGATTAATGGAAACTTTTCATCCTCCAAAAGATACTGATGAAACTAAGGAAAGTAATCCACTTCCGGAAATAGAAAATTATTCAGATAAATGGTTGATTGAAAAACTTGATAGTTTAATCCCCTTAATACAAGAAAAATGGCCTTTTATCGCCAAGCAAACTATTGAAGCCTCCAAAGGGAAAATTGACGATCTAGTCAATGTAATTTCAACCCATACTGGAAAGTCCTCAGAAGGTATTAAAGAACAAATTTTTGACATTATAGATTCTATACAAGCTAATAATTGGGAGATAGGAGAACATATTGAACCTATTGAAAGTCAATTAGAAGAATTACTTGATGAATTAAATAAAACATTAAGGCCAAAAATTGAACGCCCAATCAGAAAAAAACCTATATTATCAATCGCTATAGCAGCTAGCATTGGGGTCTTAATTGGTAGCATAATTTCAAGTGGTAGAAAGTGATGGATAAATCCAACAACAAAAATTTCGTTAGCGCAGCCTCAAGACTGTCCGCCATCGCTAGTTCAGTAATGGACTTACATGTAAGAATTGCTTTACAAGAAGTTGATAGAGAAAAAAGACGATTGATTAGTGGAGGAATATTTATTGCTATTGGTGCAATTTTATTACTAATGGCGCTAATAATCATACATATAATTTCCTATCTTTTTCTTAACGAATTCAATACATGGGAGCCTCAATACAATTTATTATTAATTATTTTTATTGATTTATTTATTGCAGGTTTAAGTCTAAAACTTGGAGGAAAGCTAGTTAAAGGTCCATACCTTCCCCAGACTTTAGAAGGATTAGGTAAAACAACTAAAGCTGTTTTAGGGAAAAAATAAATTTAATTAATTAAATATTTAATCCATCTACAATCTATACCACCATTATTAATAGGTATTTTTAAGCTTGCTTTCATCTTTAAAAATTTTGTAAGTTTAGGATTACCGCTTAACAACCAAAAAGTCCAGCCAGAACAATTCTTCTTTAAAAATTCTCCTAATTGAGAATATAAATCAATTAATTCTTGTTCATCTCCAATTCTTCTACCATAAGGAGGATTACACAATATAATTCCTGGCTCATGATTAATAATAAGATTAGCAAAATCCATATTATGCAATTCAACATAATTTTCTAAACCCGCTAAAGAAATATTCTTTTGAGCTTGTTCAAATATATCAATATCAATTTCACATCCAATCACCTTAGATATATTTAAATCACTCAAATCATTATTAATTAATTTCAATTTCTCTGATATAAAAATATCTTTTTTGAAATCAATCCAATTTTCAAATAGATAATTTTTTTTTGTTATGTTTGGAATCCTTAGATACTGAGATATAGCTTCAATTAATAAAGTTCCTGATCCACACATAATATCTATTAAAGGTTTTTTCCCTTCCCATTCAGTAATTTGTATAAGTCCTGCAGCTAAATTTTCCTTGAGAGGAGCATTAGCCATAAGTGGCCTATATCCTCGTTTATGTAGGCTCTCAACAGTGCTTTGTAAACTAAGAATTGCTTCTTCGTAATTAATATGCAAATGAACTATCAAGTGAGGGTTTTTGATAGAAATATCAGACCTAGAACCCAAATATTTTTTTTGTAAATCAATAATCGCATTTTTAACTTGTAAAGCTGTGAAATGAGTATGTCTTAAAAATAAATTTTTACCAGTTACCTGAACACAAAAACTTTTATTAGTTGGAAGCCACTTCAACCAATCAAAAGAGCATTGAACACCTTTATACAAGGTATTTTTATCAGAGCATGGAAAACGTGAAACCTCTCTGTAAAAACGAAAAGCAATCCTCGAATAGAAATGAAGTCTATAAAATGTTGCTAAATCGCACTTAAAGGAAACGCTTCTTTTAAAAATTTTTATTTGTTTTCCACCAAAACTTGTGACTTCTTTAGCTAAAAGTTTCTCTAATCCTTCTGGAGATGATGCAACAACATTCATAACATTTGTAAAAATACGCAAATAACTATCCAATATTTATTTTGCCTGTCAGAATATAAATGTCCAACTGGACTAGGTGATCTCAACCGATATTTCGGACAGCGGTTCGATTCCGCTCAGCTCCATTGATGGGGTTGCAATGGTTTCGACGGGGTATAAGGAAGATGACTGAAGCCTGCTCGGCAAGAGCAAAAACACAAACGCTAACAAAATCGTTAGTTTCTCCCGTCAAACAGCACCAGTTGCTGCTTGATCAAAAGGAGATGGGGTCATATCAGCCTTATAAACCAAATGATACAGAGAGCCTGGAAGGGCTCTTTATTTCTAAAGGAATAATTAAGTGACAGTAATTAATCTTGTCAATTCATGTAATCATTGCTTCAAAAATGTGTAATAAAGAACATTAATGTAAAGATATAGGTATAAATACTGAGAGTTTTAATTCAAAATTCTTTTAAGGTATTAAAAATTTTTATTTTCAAATGAGCTCCAGCAAAAATATAAATGATTTATTGGTTAATTTAAATCCCAAAGTTCTTAGGTTTACTGGAGAAAAATTTCCATCTGAACTCTGGAGCTCATCTTCAGTAAAAAACGAAAAAAATATTGCATCTAAATAAATACAGTTAATTTTATAAACTTGTGAATGGATTGCCTGGAATTTTTTTAGAACAATTTTTCGAAGCATTATTCAGTCTCTCAAATTCACTTTTAGTTAAGTTCCAATTAAATACCTTAGAAATATCTAAGACTTGATTTCTTTTGCGTAAACCAACAATTGGTATAGCCCCATAATAAAAACACCAATTTAATGCAACTTGAGCCATTGAAGCTGATCTTGCTTTAGCAATTTCCTTCATTATTTTTCTCAGCTCCAATGTTGGTTTATCATATGTTTGAAAAATAAAATTTCTTAATAGAGATCTTTTGCCCATATCATTTTTTGTAGGGTCTCGACAAAGAATCCCAAAAGCCAAGGGGCTATAAGCGAGAAAATCAATTTTATTTTGATCACAAATTTTTTTTACATATTTTTGTTTTTCATTATCAGGCGAAAGTAAAGAAAACTGTACTTGAACACTACTTACTCTTTTATTTTTATCTTTTAAAAATTGTATTATTTTTAATAATCTTTTAGGCCCAATATTTGATAAACCTATTTGAAATTGAAATCCTTCATCAATTAAATCACACAGATTATTTAAAAGCTGAAAGTCCTGCCATGGATTGTATTTTTCAGTAGACCAATGTAGCTGAACGATATCTAATTTATTATTAAGTCTATTTAAACTTTTTTTATAAGGAATACTAAAACCTTGCCTTCCTATCCTCCAAGGATAAGGTGCTAATTTAGTAGCAATTCTAATATCGTTTTTTTTAGCCTTAATAACTCTTTGTAAAAACTGACCTATTAATTTTTCACTTCTTCCAGATAAAATTCCAGTGCCATAAGAATCAGCAGTATCAATGAATGAAAATCCTTGATTTATCGCCTCAGTAAAAGTCTCAAAAAGCTCTCCATCAGAACTAACTTTATAGTTCCAAAAAAATTTATTACCCCATGACCAAGTGCCTAAGCCAATTTTTTTTCTCAATACAATTCTGATAACTACTTTTATAAACTTACCAAAAAAGATATTTTTAATTTTGATAATTTATAATTTTTATTTATTTTTGACTTGACATCAATCAAATATTACCCAAAGTAGGAAAAATATTAAAATCATTGTTTATTACTGTCTGCGGCCAAAAAGGAGGGGTAGCAAAAACTTGCACAAGTATTCACTTAGCAAGTGTTTGGGATCGTCAAGGCAAAAATGTTTGTATTGTTGATGCAGACAAAAACAGATCGGCCTTAGCTTATGCCTCTAGAGGGAATTTACATTTTCCTGTTTATCCAGTAAGTGCAGCGGCTAAAGCATCAAGAGGTTCAGATATTGTTATTACAGATGGTCAAGCAAGTAGTGATGAAGAAGAATTAAAACACTTGGCTTATGGATCAGACCTAGTAATAATCCCAACTACTCCTAAAGCAAGATCAGTAGAATTAACAGTTGAATTAGCAAATTTATTAAATACCCTAAAAGTAAATCATGCGGTTTTGATTGTAAAAGTTGATTCAAGAAAGCAAAAGGCTGCCTTGCAAGCAAGAGAAGCTCTTCAAAAATTTGAGCTAGAAGTTTTTGATGGATTTATACCACTATTATCAGCATTCGATAAGGCAGAGGCATCTGGCAATGCAGTTTATGAAGCAGTAGATGATTTAGGCAGATCAGACCCTCGCAGAATGACGGGTTGGTCTGCTTATTGTTCTATAGCATCTCAAGTATCATGCCTGATTTCGAAGCACTTATCCGACACCAACAACTTAAGCAAGCAAATGCCAATCAGCGCCTAAGAATTGTTGATAAAGAACCAAAAGAAAAATCTGTAGACTCTTCATTGAGCGTTTTGAAATTATCAACCTATTTTTTAACTGGCTTTTTTGGAGCACTTATTGGCGCTGGAGCAATATTATTCCTTGATATAAATCAAATCATTCCTCTAGATTTTTTGAAGATATAACAAAAGCAAGCTGAATGATCACTAACCAATCAACAGTTGAATCTCTATAAAATAAACTTCCATAGTAATTAATCGTGCTAATAATATTTTTAGTAAGCTGTTTATTTTAAAAATTATTTTCGTTGAAAACTACTATCGTATTGTTGTTACTTAGTTTTGCAACTCATTCAAATAGATTGCGCTGCAGACAATCTGAGACTATGTAGTATATTCGCTATTAATTTCCACCTTGGGAAAATAGTATATACACCTTGCCGTAATCCATTGCTATCACTTAAGAGAGTTTTTAGAAAATAATCACACCATAATCACAGTCGGCAAAATAATAGTCACAGTTTTAGATTTTTAAACAAAAACCACTGGAACAATTAGGATTAATTTCTGTGATCTTTATTGTGATCGCAAAATAATCACATTTATACCAAGGGTGAATATTCAAAATTACAAAGGGGGATGGGAATTTCCCACTATAGTTTTGAAAAGAAATTGTTTTGTCAATAAATTTAAATAATGCATAATTAATAATAAAAACTTTAATAAAAATGAAAAAATTATTTGCTATCTCTTTTCTTGGTTCAAGTTTATTAATTGGCATACCTGAGGCAAAATCAGAATGGGATAATTGGGGCATAACTCAAACAAG
Organism: uncultured Prochlorococcus sp.; assembly: GCA_902628235.1. Lineage (GTDB taxonomy): Bacteria > Cyanobacteriota > Cyanobacteriia > PCC-6307 > Cyanobiaceae > Prochlorococcus_A. The sequence continues at coordinate 29,715 of CACOMD010000003.1, forward strand.
TAATGGAAGTTCAAAAACAATGTCAATTTATAAAGTTGATACTTCAAATAATAATAATGCTGAACTCTTTGGAACTAAAACATTTACTAACATTGGTGCTGGAGGAGGGGAAGGAAGTGTCAGTTTCGATAGGTTCGATCAGGTAAATGGATTAATAATTTTTAAAAGAACTAATCCAAGTGAAGAACATTCTTTCAATCTCTCAAATGGTAATTGGGTTAATGAAGGCACTCCTTGGACAGATAGTTATATAAATACTGGCGAAAGACCAATAATTACTAAAAAAGCAAATGGAGAATTTCACATTGGCATAAACTCATGGATTACTAAAGAGGAGAATGGAAGACAAAAAGTTTATGCGAAAGATGCAGCAGGAAATCCAATTCCTATTGACTATACAAACGGAACTAAATTATTAATAAATGGAAGAGATGTAGAACAATCAATTAATAATATTGGCGCATTAAGTGCTGCTTTAACTGGATTACCAACAGTTCCAACTGACACAACACTTGCTTGTGGTTTAGGAACTGGAACTCATGGAGGTGATTTCGCATTTTCAGGTGGTTGTGCTTCCAAAGTCAATGAAAAACTATCAATTAATTATGCTGCTTCAATAACTATGCCAGGTCAAGATTATGCTGGTGATTTTGAAGATACTTTTTCTGCTAGAGCAGGATTTGTTTGGAAATTGGGAAAGTCAATTAAACCCACTTTGATAAGCATGAAAGCAAAAGAAAAAATGGAAGAAAAAATTTACACTCTTGAAGAAAATAACAAAAAAATAATTTCCCAAAATACAGAATTAAAACAAAAAAATCAATCAATCATTTTTCAAAATAAAGAACTTTTAGCAAGACTAGAAAGACTAGAAAAAGTAGCACTTGGAGAGTCTAAATCAAAAGATTTGGCAACTATAAAACTGCCATAATTTTGAGGAAATAATAATCACAGTATTATCACAGTCAAGAAAGGTGTGTATTCTTTTTGAGAATTTATATAGTCATATCAACTGATCCAAAAGATCACAAAAACTACGTCGTATATTCGCTATTTATCTCAACATATCTTTTTGATAAATCACAACCCCAAGATCTTCCTATTCCTTTCCCACTATTTAAATTTATTATTATTTCAATTGTATCTGAGACAAGATATTTTCCTTTCATTTTTGATCTTATATAGAAAGATATTTCTTCTTTATCAAATTGAATTAAATGACCACCATTCAAAATCTGATATTCGCCAATAAATAAATCAACATCACTCAAATTAAAATCAACACCTGAGCTTCCTGCTGCTGAAATTATTCTGCCCCAATTAGGATCACATCCATGAATTGCTGTTTTAACAAGAGAAGAACTACTTATTTGTCTAGCGATTTTCAATGCATCAACATCATTCTTTGCACCATCCACTTTTACCTCTATTAAACAATTTGCACCTTCTCCGTCTCTTGCAATAGCCTTAGCAAGTCTTTGACTAACAATATTTATTCCTTCTTGAATGATATGTAAATACTGAGGATTTATTTTATTGCCTCCATTTAACGCTATAAATGAGTCATTAGTACTCATATCTCCATCGACAGATATTGCATTAAAAGAAATTCGAGCAGCTTTTTTTATCATTGAGTCCCAAATATTTTTTTCAATTCCCACATCACAAACAAGGAAAGAAAGCATAGTAGCCATATTTGGATAAATCATCCCAGATCCCTTTGCAATCCCTAATATTTTGATTCGCCTTCCTTCAATCTCTGTCTCAATTAGTGATCTTTTAATTGTAAGATCAGTAGTTAAAATTGCTTCTGCGATATCCCTAGAATTACTATTAGATAATTTATCAACTAAGACAGGTATATTACTTATTAGATTTGATATGGGAATGGGAACACCAATAATACCAGTTGAACAAATTAATACTTGGTCACCATTTAGACCCAATAATTGTGCAACCTCGCTTGTAGCCTTAAGAGAATCTCTTAATCCGAAGTCTCCTGTACAAGCATTAGCGTGACCAGAATTTATTAAAATTGCTCTTATTAAATTACCTGTTTTGGATATTCTTTGTTCACATAAATCTACGCAAGCAGCTCTAACGGTTGATTGAGTAAATAAACCAGTACATATGCTATTTTCAGGAGCTAATATGAGTCCTAGATCCTTCTTTTTAGAATCTTTTAACCCAGCTGAAATTCCAGAAAAATAAAAACCTTCAGGTATTATATTGGTATCGTCATTATCAAACCAAGTCAACTTAAGAGCTCAAATTATTCATTTTCAATTCAATAATAACTCCAGTTTATTAGTTTTCCACTGATCTATTAATAAAATGTCTATCACAGATAATTTATCAATTACTCAAAAAAGAATAGGTTTGACAGGGAATATAGCTTCTGGGAAATCAACAATTGCAAAATATATTGCGGACAGTAAAAATTTAAAGATATTAAATGCTGATAATTACTCAAAAGAAATTCTAAATAATAAAGGTGATACTTATGAAAAAGTAATAACTTATTTTGGGAATGAAATACTTGATCAATCCTCTAGCAGTGAAGGTATAAATTTTCAATTTTTAAAAAAAATAATATTTAATAATGACAACAAAAGAAAGTGGATCGAAAGTGTATTACACCCCTTAATTAAAATAAAAATGGTTGAAGACTGTATAAAATATAAAAATGATAAGGAATTGATTTTAGAGATACCACTCTTATTTGAAGCAAAATTCGAATCAATATGTACAGAAATTTGGCTGATTAAATGTTCAAAGGAAAATCAAATTCAAAGATTAATTGATAGAGATAAAATTAATCGTGATGAAGCTGAAAAAATTATTAATATCCAATCAAATAATATTAAAAAAGAAGATAAATCTCAAAAAATATTTGAAAATAATTATCATAATAAAGAAAAACTTTTTAAAAAAATAAATGAGATAATTTAGTCTGATAATTTCTCAGAAATAAGTTTATTAACAAGTTTTGGATCAGCCTTCCCTTTTGTTTTCTTCATAAGTTGTCCAACAAAAAATCCTAATAATTTTGTTTTACCATTTTTAAATGCTTGAACTTCATTGGGGTTGTTATTAATAACCTCCTCAACTAAAGGCAAAATACTGGATGAATCACTGATCATTCCCAGATTTCTATCATCTACTAACTTTTTAGGTGATATATTATTTTCAATAATTTCAGGTAGGATTTCTTTAGCAATTTTTCCGCTAATAATATTTGAAGTTATTAAATGAATCATCTCTGCAAGATTTTCTGGGGTTAAATTTATATTGTTAAAATTTAATTTGTTAGCTTTTAAATATCCTGAAATATCACCTGTGATCCAATTTGCGGCTAATTTTGCATCTGCACCATGTTTTACAGTGGTCTCAAAGAACATTGCCATAAAAATCTCATCTGACAGAACTCTTGCGTCGTACAGTGAGAGCCCAAATTCTTTCACGTATTTTTTTCTCTTTTGAGCAGGTAATTCCGGTAGTTCTTTAAACCAAGAATTTCTTTGCTCTTTTGAAATCTCTATTGGTCCTAAATCTGGATCAGGGAAATATCTATAATCACTACTACCCTCTTTCATTCTCATACTCTTCGTAATTTGCTTTGATTCGTCCCATAATCTAGTTTCTTGATATATTTCACCACCTTCTTCGTAGACACCAATCTGCCTTTCAATTTCATATTCACAAGCCTTTTGAATAGCTGAGAATGAATTCATATTTTTAATTTCTACTTTTGTACCAAAAGGTGCTTCCGGCCCTCTTCTCACAGAAATATTCACATCGCACCTTAATGAACCTTCTTGCATATTGCCATCTGAAACCCCAAGATATCTTACGGTTCTCCTTATCTCAGAGGCATATTCAGAAGCTTCTCTACCAGTTCTTATGTCAGGCTTACTTACTATCTCAACTAAAGCTATGCCTGCTCGATTATAGTCTACAAGAGAATATTTCGAACCTGCTAAGCGATCACTTCCGGCATGAACAAGCTTCCCGGCATCTTCCTCCATATGAAGTCTTTCGATACCTATTTTTTTTATATAAGTTTCTTTTCCTTTCTCTGCTACTTCAACTTCTAACCAACCATTTTCAGCTAATGGCTCATCAAATTGTGAAATTTGATAATTCTTAGGTAAGTCTGGATAAAAATATTGTTTTCTATCAAATTTACAATGCTCGGCAACATTTAAATTTAAAGCTAATGAAGTTTTAACTGCGTATTCTAAAACCTTCTGATTTAATACTGGAAGAGTTCCTGGTAATCCGCAAACAACTGGATCAATATGAGTATTAGGATCATCTCCAAATGCTGTTGAAGCAGATGTAAAAATTTTACTTTTAGTACTAAGCTGTACATGAGTCTCTAGACCAATAACTGCTTCCCAAGATTTAGAATTGTTCATTAACAAAATGTTTCCTTATTAAATACTATGAGATATAAGTTAAAAGAGTATCAACATTTGATAATTTGGAAAATAATTGTATGAATTCAGATATAGATAATTCAATCTTGATACTTGGAGGGGGTTTAATAGGTTTATCTATAGCTTACGAATTTGCAAGAAATAACTATAAAGTACAGATAATAAGTAGGAATAGATCTGAAGCCGCAGGGTTTGTTGCTGCAGGAATGCTAGCTCCTCATGCAGAAGGTCTTGAAGATGATTTACTCGATTTTGGGAAAGCCAGTCAAAGATTAATACCAGAATGGATTAAAAGTATTGAAAATGATAGCGGCATTAATTGCGGCTTAAAACAATGCGGAATTTTATTGCCTTTTAAAAGTATAAAAAATTTAAAAAAATTCCCAACATATGAATACGGACAATACCTAAATCAAAATGATTTAAATAATGAAATCCATGGACTAAACAAAAATTGGAAGCATGGATTATTATTTGCGCAAGATGGACAAATCGATAATAGAAGAAGACTCATGCGAGCTTTAGAAATTGCATGCACAGTCAATAATGTGCAGTTTCAAGAAGGTTCAGAAATTAAAGAAATAATTTCAGAAAAAAATCAATTTATTGGAGTTAATATTCTTAATGCCACTGGTGAAACTCAATCGATCTTTTGTAAGAAAGCTATTGTCTGCTGTGGAGCATGGAGTAAACAAGTAGTCAAAGAATTACCCATTACTCCAGTTAAAGGTCAAATGCTATCGATACAAGGTCCTATAAATAAACTAAATAAAATTTTATTTGGTCCAAAAACATATTTAGTTCCAAGAGAAGACGGGTTGATAGTCGTAGGAGCCACTGTAGAAAAAAATGCTAATTTCAATAAAGGTAACACTCCCCAAGGGATCAAAGAACTTCAAATAGGCATCAATTCTCTCTTCCCTGAAGCAATACTTTGGCCTCAAATGGAACATTGGTGGGGATTTAGACCTTCTACTCCAGATTTAAAGCCTATTATTGGAGAATCTAAAATTAGAAACCTTTTTATTTCTACTGGACACTATAGGAATGGTGTTCTTTTTTCAGCCGTTACAAGTAATATTATGTATAAATTCATCCAAAACGAGCAACTAAAAGAATCAGAACAAAAATTCATAAATAATTTTAGCCTTAAAAGATTCTCAGCAATTAACTAATTTTCAATCCTCCAAATACCATCAGATGGATTCCAATCGCAAATTTCCTCTTTATTAAACCAAAGATTTATTTCAAAAGAGGCTGTATCAGGTCCATCAGAACCATGAATTATATTTCTTCCAATATTGACAGCTAGATCTCCCCTAATAGTTCCAGGCTCAGCCTCTAAAGGCTTTGTTGCACCAATCATTTTTCTAGCACTAGAAATTACACCTTCACCTTCCCAAGCCATAGCAACTACTGGGCCACTAGAAATGAAATCAACAAGATCATTAAAAAATGGTCTTTCTTTATGAACACCATAATGTTTTTGAGCTAATTCTTTAGAAGGTATTAATTGCTTTAAAGCAACTAATTTAAAACCTTTTCTCTCAAACCTACCAATAATCTCAGAGATAAAGCCTCTTTGTACCCCATCTGGTTTTATGGCAATAAAAGTTTTCTCTTGATGCATTTAGTAAAAAAATTCTTTATGTATATTCGTTGTTCAAGTAGCATCTTGGCAAGTATTGATTAAAATATTATTTATCTTCTACAAAAAGTTTAAGAACAACTAACTTAATAAATCAATCTATAAATTGAAAAATCCTCAATCTAAAAAAACAACTAAAAATTGGACAATAAAAGACAGTAATGATTATTACAACATAGATAAATGGGGCCATAAATATTTCTGCATAAATGATCAAGGAAATATTTCAGTAGCCTCTGCAGAAAATTCAAACAAAAAGATCGATCTATATCAACTTATTCAAGAAATAAAAAGCAGAAAAGTTAATCCTCCACTAATTATTAGATTTAATGATATCTTAAAAGATCGAATTAAAGATTTAAATAATTCTTTTGAAAAAGCCATCACAACATATTCATATAAAAATGTTTATCAAGGAGTATTCCCAATAAAATGTAATCAACAAAAAAATTTGGTTGAAAAAATTATTAAATATGGTTCTGAATGGAATTTTGGATTAGAAGTTGGGAGCAAATCAGAACTTATCATTGGCTTATCAAATCTTAAAAATGAAAACTCACTACTTATATGTAACGGATATAAAGATAATAACTATATAGAAATGGCAATCCTTGCACGGAAACTGGGGAAAAAGCCAATTATTGTTATTGAACAAAGAGAAGAAGTTAAAAGAATTATTGAAGTTGCAAAAAAATTAGGGTCAACACCTTTAATTGGTATTAGATCTAAGCTTTCAAGTAAGAGTATAGGCAGATGGAGTAAATCGGTAGGAGAGAAATCTAAATTTGGACTTTCTGCTCCAGAAATTATGCTGACAATTCAAGATCTAAAGAAAGTAGATTTATTAAAAGAACTAAAACTATTACATTTTCATATTGGGAGTCAGATCAGCGATATAAAAATTATTAAAGATGCTTTACAAGAGGCTAGTCAAATATTTGTTGAGCTTGCGAAACTTGGTGCGCCAATGGAGTTTTTAGATGTTGGTGGTGGATTAGGAATAGATTATGACGGGAGTAAGACCTCTTCAGATAATTCTACTAACTACTCTTTACAGAATTATGCAAATGATGTTGTCGCTACTATTAAAGATTCATGCGATCAAAATAATGTTAAACATCCTGTGATAATTACTGAAAGCGGGAGATCTATCACTAGCCATTGCTCTGTCTTGATTTTCAATATTCTAGGTAAAAGTAATGAAAACTATAAGATTGATGTTTCAGAATTAATAGAATCATCTCTTATCATCAAAAATCTTATTGAAACACTGAACCAATTAAAATTAAGTAGTGAAAAAGACCTAGATTTAGCAAAAATAATTGAATTATGGAATGACGCAAAAAAATTCAAAGAAGATTCTTTTAATGGATTTAGATTAGGCTTCGCTAGCCTTCAGGAAAGGGCTTTAGCAGAAAAAATACATTGGGCATGTGCGAAAGAAATCGCAAACATTATTGAAATTGAAGGTATTGAACATTCAGATTTAAAAGATATAAATAAAATTCTTGCATCAACTTATTATGCAAATTTTTCAATTTTTCAATCAACTCCAGATACCTGGGCAATTAATCAGGTTTTTCCAATTATTCCAATTCATAGACATAAAGAAAAACCGTTAATAAATGCAACTTTCGCGGATTTGACATGTGACTCTGATGGCAAATTAAATAGTTTTATAAATAATGGAAATATCAAAACTCTTCTTAAACTGCATGAGCTAATTGATAATCAAGAATATTATATTGGTATATTCTTAGCAGGAGCATATCAAGAAGCCTTAGGCAATCTACATAATTTATTCGGCAATACAAATATCATTCATATTGATATTAATCAGAATAATAGTTACAAGATTAGTGACATGATCAAAGAAGACAGCAAAACTGATGTTTTAAAAGTTTTCGATTATAAATCTGATGATTTAGTAGAAATGATTAGATTGAAAATTGAATCTGCTATTAGTAATGGCACTTTAACTATTGAAGAGTCTCAAAAATTATTAGCTCAGATAGAAACTAGTTTGAGAAATAGCACTTACTTATCAAGTTAATTATTTAAATTTTCTAACAAGAAATCCTTGGCATATTTCAAGGCCTCATCAATTTTTTCAACATTTTTAGCTCCTGCTTGGGCAATACTTGGTTTACCTCCTCCACCTCCTGTACAAATTGCAGCAATATTATTAACGATTGTACCTGCGTGAAAACCTCTTCTGACCAAATCACTACCCAGAGATACTACAAATAAGAGCTTTTTATGTCTCTCATCAGGAATTCCACCAATAATAACAGCACTATTTGACCCAAGTTTAGAAATTAAATTTAGGCCTGCAGACTGCAACATATTTCCATCTAATCCATCTAGTTGATGGATTATTGTTGAGCAAGAAGAAATTTTTTTAACAGAGGAGATTAAAGCCATATATTTGAGAGAAGCTAATTCAGAGTTTATTTTTTTAATCTCTTTATTTTTATTAGTTAATTCAACCTGAAGTGCACTTACTCTTTCAAATAATTGATTTGCGTTAGATTTTAATAAATCATTTAATTTATTTATTACTGTAATATTTTCACTCAAATAAGATAATATTGACTGTCCAGATAAAGCCTCAATTCTTCTTATGCCAGAGGATATACCAATTTCGCTTATTATTTTAAAGCATCCCAATTCTGATGTTCTTTTAACATGAGTACCTCCACAAAGCTCCATAGAAACACCTGGGACATCAACTACTCTTACAATTTCGCCATATTTTTCTCCAAACATTGCTAATGCTCCTGCTTTTAAAGCATCATCTTTCTTCATCGTTTTTATATAAATAGAATGATTCTCCAAAATCCATTTATTTACAAGCTTTTCAATATCCAAAATTTGACTTTCTGAAACAGGATTAAGCGAATTAAAATCAAATCTTAATTTATTAAAAGCGACCATCGATCCTCTTTGGCTAACACTTTCATCAACTACAAGTTTTAGTGCTGACTGTAACAAATGTGTAGCAGTATGATTTGATTCGGCCTTTATTCTTTTAGATTTATCAACTCTAGTTTCTACAAGCTGATTTATTTTTATATTTCCTCTTTGAATAATTCCATAATGTAAAAAAACATCTTTTTTCTTTATTACTTTTTCTACTAATATTTCCGTATTATCTGAAATTATTAACCCAACATCACCAATTTGTCCTCCAGACTCAGCATAAAAGGAGGTTTGATTTAAAACAATTTGTACAGTTTCACCTTGAGAAGCATTTTCTACAGAATTTGAATTGATAAATATTCCCTTTATTTTCCCCTCGGTATTTAATAATTCATACCCCACGAAATTTGTTTTTTCAAATAATTCAATATCTCTCTCGATAGATCCCTCTAAGGTTAAATCAATTGTTTGAGAGGCAGCCTTAGCTCTTTCTCTTTGAGAGTTCATTTCTCTTTCAAAACCTTTTAGATCAACCTCTATATTTTTTTCATCTAAAATCTCTTTTGTAAGTTCCAAAGGAAATCCATAAGTATCGTAAAGCTCAAAAGCTTGAGTTCCAGAAATTAATTTCACTCCAGAAGCAATAATTTCATTTAATAACTTTTCACCTCGCTCTAAAGTATTAAGAAATCTTTGTTCTTCAATATCTATCTCACTAAAAATTCTTTGTGAATTATTCTTCAATTCAGGATATGTATTCTTCATAAGTTGAATACCAACTAATGCTAATTTAGAAATAAATTTATCTTTTATACCTAATAATTTTCCATGTCTTATCATTCTTCTTAGCAATCTGCGTAATATATAACCTCTACCTAAATTACTTGCAATGACACCATCAGAAATTAAATGGATAATAGCTCTCGTGTGATCACCAAGTATTTTTAAAGATGCTTTTTGAGTAGAATTCGCAGAGAAATAATCAATTTTTGATAACTCGGATGATTTTTCAATAATAGGGAATATTAAATCTGTTTCATAATTATTTTTCTTTTGTTGAAGTATTTGAGCCATACGTTCTAAGCCCATTCCCGTATCAATATTTTTATATTTGAGATCAGTCAATATACCAGCAGGATCACGATTATATTGCATGAAGACTAAATTATAAAATTCTATAAATCGATCATCATCATCTAAATCAATATCATTCATTCCTCTTTCAGGATAAAAATCATAATAAAGCTCTGAACATGGGCCACATGGTCCAGTTGGTCCAGAAGACCAAAAATTATCCTTTTCCCCTAATTGGATAATTTTTTCTGTTTCTATACCAATATTTTCTTCCCATATCTTTTTTGATTCTGAATCTTTATTGAAAACACTTATTACAATATTCTTTCTATCTAAATGATAAACATTAGTCACTAATTCCCATGCCCATTCGATTGCATCTCTTTTAAAATAATCACCAAATGAAAAATTTCCCAACATTTCAAAGAAAGTATGATGCCTTGCAGTTACTCCAACATTCTCTATGTCATTAGTCCTAATACATTTCTGACTTGAGGTGGCTCTGTTTGATGGTTTTTCTTTTAAACCAAGAAAAACAGATTTAAAAGGAAGCATCCCAGCAATCGTAAGTAAAACAGTAGGATCTTCAGGTATTAATGATGAACTTGGGATAACTTTATGCGCCTTTTTTTCATAAAACTCTAAAAAGGCCTTTCTTATTTCATCTCCAGACTTAGGATATTTGTGAATAAAAGTTGCCATTTATAGATCAGGTTGTGAATTAAATAATTAAGAAATACACAATTTCTTGAATTTCATCACGAATATCACGCGAAACTATATTCTACTGAACTAAAGTTAATAAATAAAGTTTTTTGTATTATGTTATCTTCTACAAAAACCGAGGCTTCAAGTTTGTCACATGTTGATCAAAAGTTATCTGTGCAATGCAAAACATTTTCAATTGATACTACTGCTATAAGATCATTAGATTGGGATAGAAGTCGATTTGATATTGAATTTGGTTTAAGAAACGGAACAACTTACAATAGTTTCATAATTGAAGGAAAGAAAACAGCTGTTATTGATACTAGTCATTCTAAATTTGAAAAACTATGGCTTGAAAGTTTAATTCAACAAATTAACCCTAAAAATATAAGTTATTTAATTTCCAGTCATACTGAACCCGATCATTCAGGCCTTATATCAGACTTATTAGATTTAAATTCTGAAATTATTATTGTTGGATCAAAAATCGCACTTAAATTTATTGAAGATCAAATACATAGACCGTTTAATAGACTAGAAGTTAAAAGTGGAGATTTTTTAGAACTAGGTGTTAATAACGAAAGCGGTGTAGATCACAAAATAGAATTTATTAGTGCTCCTAACTTACATTGGCCAGATACAATATTCTCGTTTGATCATGGAACAAATATTCTTTATACCTGTGATGCATTCGGACTACACTATTGTTCAAATGAATTTTTCGATTTAAATCAAAAAGAAATTTTTAAGGATTTTCGCTTTTATTATGATTGTTTGATGGGTCCAAATGCGAGAAGTGTTGTACAAGCTATAAAAAAAATTGACAAATTACCTGAACTCAAAGCCATAGCAGTTGGTCATGGACCTATACTTCAAAATCACGTCAATTTTTGGAAAGATAAATATTCAGAATGGAGTAACAATAAAAATAAAGGTAATGATTACGTTGCTGTATGTTACATAAGTGATTATGGATTTTGTGATCGATTAAGCCAAGCATTATCTCATGGTATTGGCAAAGCTGATGCTCAAGTTCAACTGGTCGATTTAAGATCCTCTGATCCACAAGAATTAACTGCATTAATTACAGAAGCAAAAGCAGTTGTAATTCCTACATGGCCTAATAATCCGGATATTGAGATACAAGAATCAGTTGGTACCCTGTTTGCAGCTTTAAAACCAAAACAATTTACTGCGACATACGACTCCTTTGGAGGTAATGATGAGCCAATAGATTCTTTAGCAAATAAATTAAGAGAATTAAAACAAAAAGAAGCACTTGCTCCTCTTAGAGTAAAAGAAAAGCCTAGTCCAATCATTTATCAAAAGTTTGAGGAGGCAGGGACAGATCTTGGTCAATTAATTAATAAGAAAAAAAATATTGCTACGATCAAAAATCTTGATGCAAATCTTGACAGAGCACTAGGGCGCTTAAGTGGAGGTTTATATGTTGTCACAGCAAGCGAAGGGTCAGATGAGACTTTAAGACAAAGTGCTATGGTTGCTAGCTGGGTTAGTCAAGCAAGTTTCTCCCCTCCTGGCATTACAGTTGCTGTTGCAAAAGACAGAGCGATTGAATCCTTTATGCAAGTAAATAAAACTTTTGTAATTAATATTTTAAGAGAAGATAATTTTCAAAAAATGTTTAGACATTTTTTGAAAAGATTTGCTCCAGGTGCTGATAGATTTGCTGATGTAGATATTATTAAAGATTTAGCCAAAGGTGGGCCAGTATTATCAGATGCTTTAGCTTTCCTTGATTGCAAAGTTGTCTCGAGATTAGAGACTCCTGACCATTGGATCATTTATGGCATTGTAGAAAATGGAAGTGTCTCTGACCTCACTTGCAAAACTGCAGTCCATCATAGAAAAGTTGCAAATCACTACTAGACATTACTTTTCAGTTATAAACCAGTAAATCCCAGTCATATCAACCATAGTCACAGTCATTAATTGTGATGAAACTGTAATGAAAATGTTAATTAGGACTTAAATGTTTTAGGACATTTAATGAAACTTTATTGCATTTTGATGGTTGAAAAATGTTAGTAACCTCTAAATTGCAACATTAGTATGGATAACACTGAAGCACTTTCAATGATGCTCAAAGGAATGGACTTTGATGCTGAAGACCTAATGAGAGTAGTTTCTGCTTTAGGTGAAATAAAAAAGAAAAAAGATGAAAAAAAAGAAGAGGAAGGAAACAAGTTTAGTGTTGATAAAACATTTATTTTAGGAAAAGATGATTGCTGGATTTACAGAGACAATAGAACAAAAGCAAAGTGGTGGTATATCAAAATCTATGAGAGCAGATTTAGAAAAACTTGGAGTAAGTCATTAAAAACAACCAATAAAACAGTTGCTATTGCACTTGCTGAGGAGATGTATGCAGATAGAAGAGGAAGATTATCAGTTGGTGCTAGACCTGTCTCAATAACCTCAAGAGAGTTAGTGAAGATGTATGAGAATGAGAGAAGAAAGGAGATTACTGACTTACAACAGATGGGTATTACACCAACATCATTTGACAGATTATGTGGGCAAATACAGCACTGGATTAACTACACCAAAATGTGTGGGCACTACAATACAAAAATTGAAAACATTCCAAGAGAATTAGGAGTTCAATTTGCCCACTATATTCAAAATCTAAAGAAAACAAATGACTTTAAAAAACCTAGAAGAAGTAATCAAACAACAAATCATATTGTTTGTGCAGTTAAAAAAATGTATAAGTTTGCCAATGATCTAAACTACATTACCAAATCTGAAATACCTAATTTCAAATACCTAAAAGTAGGTAGAGAAACTGCACCTAAAAGAGATATTTTGACTAAAGAAGAAAAAGAAAAAATCACTAGATGGATCCAATACAAATACTGTAATGAAAAGGGGATTACCAGAAAAGAACAGATCAAAAGGAGGATATTTCAGCAGTATTGGACTATGAGTCATTTGATGGGCACCAGACCTATTGAGATCATCAAAATGAAATGGTGTGATATTAGTATCAATCAAAAAGATGATGAGTTTGGCAAAAAGTTTAATAGAGTAATTCATATACCTTCTGAAAATAGTAAGACAGGAAAATCAAGAGATATAGTTGCTCCTATTGCTGATAATTTAAAAATCTTGAAGAAATGGTATAAGCAAAAACCTTTTGAACTAGACCCACAACCAAATCATTATATTTTTCCAAAATTAACTTTGACAGATATTAAAAATAATATTCCTACTACAAGAGTTGCTTTAGAAAAAAGATTAAAAGCAGTGATGAAAGGTAGTGAAGAAGATGGAGTTTGGGATAGTCAAGGTAGAAGGATTCAACTTTACCAAAGTAGGCACTGGCATATTACTGATGCCATCATGAGAGATGTTCCAATCTATGATATTGCCCTTAACTGTGGGACTTCAGATACCTATATCAACCAAACTTACAGTCATGTGACCACTAAAATGAGAAGTAGTGTCATTACTAAAAATCAGGGTGCACATAGCATGAAAGAAGAGACAAAGAAAAAGATTTTAGAAGCATCAAGATAGGTAGAAAAGTAATGACAAAAAGACCTAAACCAAAAAATAGAACAAACAAATTAAAAGATTCTGGAAGTTCAATCCCTATCAATCATCTAGTAAATGATGCAGATAAAGTGGTTTATTTCCTCATTGAAAGTGGGATGGCATATCTAGCAATAGGAAATTGGATGAAAAGGTTCCCAGATGATTACAAAGGAGTAGTTGTTAAAACCAAAGAGACCTTTGGAAAATTGAGAAAAGAGATTCAAAAAAATTGATATTTTTAACTAAAGTTATTTAACTCCACTAATAAATGCTTATTATTGATGAGCTTAATTAAAATTTGGCATACTTTTCACAAAGCTTTCTTTCTAATCTAATTCCTACCATTATCTCTTTAAAAAGCTTAGAGTCATATTTCTCAAGATCATTCCACATATCCTTTACTTCTTTATTTAAGTCAGGATTAAAACAAGCAACTTCTGCTGATTCCAAGACTCTTTTTTCACCATTTAAATTTTTATAAACTGGTTTATATCTAATCTTTACCCAATGTATTCCAGCCAAAATCTCATTCTCATATTTTTTTAATGACAAATTCATTTGATTAAGAATGGAATCATATTTTGCTTGATATTTATTCTTTGTTTCTTCTGGCTTATAAATATCTAAACATTGCTCAGTACTTAAACTTCCATCATCACAATTTTCAAAAGCACTGTTATTTTGTTCAATAAAACCCAAATAACTATTTGCCCTAGATTCTTGTAGAACCTTAAATTTAATCAGGAAATCATCTTTATCATAGGAGGTTGTAATAACTGTATTCTCAGGAACATAATAAGATTCACCAGCATCTGTCTTAACACTTAGATCACTTGTGCAACTAGTTAAAGACAACAAAAAAGGTAGTAAAAATATACTTCTGAATTTCATCTATTAGAGGAAAATTAATGCATTCATATTAATTTCAGATGAAATTAATATCAATCATACTTTTTACTTTATTATGTATTTTCCAAAATCAAAAAATGAAAAAATAGCAGAAATTATTTCTTAAAAATGGAATATACAAGAAATTAATTATTTGACAGTTGATATAAGATGGGAGCAATTATTTTTACTTTATGTCTTCAGATAAAAAACCATTATCTAGAAAAAAGAGAGGTTATCTATTAGCAATATTAGGAGGAAGTTTTGGGGGTCCTTTTGGGTGGATTACATCTCCATTAGTCTTGTATTTTTTAAATAAAAAAGTTAAATCAAAGGATGGATCTCAACCAAATATTTTTAAATTATGGGGATTGCTAGGAATAATTGGAGCACCCATAAGTTTATGTCTTGTTCTACTACTACCTATTCCTGAAGAAACTAAAAAAGCAGACTCAAATAAAGATTTTTTTGTGACCAAAGAAATGTATGGAGAAAAATGGCCCTTTACTGTTGATGAAGGTGCTGTCTTCTGTAAAGGTAATTCAATTTATTTTGGACATAAAGGAAAGTTCTATGCCCTTAATGGGACTGCAAAAGCACAATTTGGATATCCTTTCCCTGATGCTATTTGGAAAGCAGACCCTAGACCAGAAATGGCAAAATATGGTCTAAAGATTCCAACTACAGCAATTGATGAAAAAGCAAGAAGTCTATGCAAATAATTTCATAAAATAGCATCATATCCCCCCAGAACTACTAGCAGAACTAGATTTTACCCCTCTCAGATGCCCCTAGAAGGTGCTTCTAAATCTTCTCCTGTATATTTAATCCTTTAGTTCATCATTTAATTCTGGTGGTTTCCTCTTTATCTTTGAACCTTTTGGTCTTCCAGCATTTTTAATTGGAAATGCAGCCCCATACTTATGACAAGAAGTTGTATTCTTTATATTTTTACTCATAAGTTACCTCCTATTAGTAACATTTCTTCATAAAAGTATGACTTTTATATAAAACTTGTATAAATCCCTTTGTGGGTTTTGATGAGGATATTAGAACCTTATAGAGACTCTAAAGAATACTTAAAGAACCTGTAGAAAGCAGTTAAGGCAATTAATGTATAAACTTACTAAATACTTATACCTTTCTAATTGTGGTTAAATTCCTCTTCTAAGACTTCAATCATTAATTAAAAAGATAATCAACAGAATTATTTAAATAAATAAAATGAATACTTTAGATATACAAACAAAAAGAATTATCTCCTATGGAGCATATGAAGCACAAAGTTTAATCAAGAAGGAAGAATTTCTTATGAATCATTTTGAAACCAACAGGTCAGGATTGTTTAAAACACTCCTTAGAAAAACATATGAACAAGTTCAACTACAAATGATATGTTCAAGCAAATAAAGATCACCAAGATAATCTATGAAATGGCAGAGGAGATTGCAAAGAAAAAGAGAAAGAAGATAGAAAATCTAATTGAAGATTACATAAAAGAAGAATGGAGAAGACTTTAAAGATGATGCTAAAGGTATCCTTGCTGACAACAAAGGTGGAAGCAAGCAATGAAGGAAATGAAGTAATCTCTCTTATAAAAAATCTTTAAAGGTAATCTATAAAACATTTCCTTATCCATAAAAAAATTCCTGAGAAAAAATTGAAGGATGAATAGGATTTGATTATTATTTGATCAATAAAAATATTCCATGAGACCAAGAATAAAAAATATTATTGATGGATCAACTTACTCATCTTTATCAGAAGAAGGAAAAAAAGGATTTGAATTTTGTGGAAGATATAGCAAGGATTACATGTTGAGATTCAATAATGAATTATCACTTGATGGTAGATTTCCTAAAAAACATAAAGGTGGAGATGAAGCAAAATTAGAAGAAATTGCAGATCCTCTTTTTACTAATGGATTTGGTGATTTATTGAAAATCACAGGGAAAAAAGATTTAGATGAAATTGATGATGATATTTATTGCAAGATAGAAAATGAAGAATTGAAGATAGGTAATATTGATACCATGACTATTCTTTGTGGAGATGTGAAATATAAATCTCTTTCAGAAGAAGAAAAAGAAAAGTGGGAACATGTATTAACTTTTCAGTGGAAAGATATCAGACAAGCATGTGATTATAAAGATTGCATATGGAATGATTGGTTTAATCCAATGTTTAGATCTTATTCAGATATTGGATATCTAGGTCATGAAGAGTATGATGAAGAACTTGAAGGGACTTCTACATATATCTACAGAAAGGAAATGAATGATGTTTCTTTTGAAAATAGATTCAAATTCTGGATGGAAATGATATCAACTAAACAATCAAGAATTAGAGTATTTGATAAGGGATTAGGGAAAGGAGCATTTTTATTTGAACCATTTTATTTTCATAATGATTTTCTAAACAGGAAAATAAATCATATGAGGTGAAGATTGTTGAAGTCTCATGAAGATTTGACTAAATTAAAATCAATAATTTTTTGATATGAGTTATGGGTGAATATTGTTCAACATTGATAGTTGGAGATAGTGGTTACTCATCCTTAACTGAAGAAGAAAAAAAAGAGTTTGAGTTGGTTGGTTTGTATGACCAAACATATATTCAAAAAGTGCTTGAAGATAATAAACTTGCTACCCCATATGAAGAAAGAAAGGATTGGACAGATAATCCAATAGAAAATTTTGACTTTATTTTTAATCCATCAACAAGAGGTTTTGAAGATTTACTCAAGTTATCTGGATTTAAAAATTTAAAAGATGTAAAAACTAACATTTATGTCAAAACTATTGATGGCATAACTTTAGAGGAGTTTCTTATTGAAGAAACAAAAGGTAAGAAGGCAGGCATTTTATTCATACCTAGTCTGTATGACAAAGATATCCAACTTATTGCTGTGGATACTTATATGAAGAATGCAACAGAGGAAATGAAAGAACTTTTTACATTCTTAGGGAAAATTAAA
This sequence comes from uncultured Prochlorococcus sp., assembly GCA_902628235.1. Classification (GTDB taxonomy): domain Bacteria; phylum Cyanobacteriota; class Cyanobacteriia; order PCC-6307; family Cyanobiaceae; genus Prochlorococcus_A. The sequence goes on from CACOMD010000003.1 coordinate 47,935, forward strand.
TATGAGGACATTTGCAAAGATTGCATTATTGAAACAACAGAAGATCAAGAGTTTAAGATTGATATGAATAAATGGGAGAGTGATAAAGTTCTTATGAACTATGCTCAACTTGAAAAGATATATGGTGGAGATTTCACAGAGCAAATTACTAGTCTATATTCAGCAGATGTGACTGCTGATTCTTTCTCAGAGATATTTGAACTAAGTAAAGAAGAACATTTAATTGCCTGCTAGAAACTTAATTTTTTTGCATTACCCAAGAATTAGAAAGTAAGTTCTTTTTTACTTCAACAACAATTATTGACTGTTATAATTGAACCTAATTACAGATTTTCTTGGGATTGAAAGTTGGTTGATTGTAATGACAATATAATGAATATTTGTTTTAGTTCAGTGGGTGACTATAAAGTACCCATGCACTACTAGTAAAATATCGTCTTTATTTGTACATAAATTAATTATAAGAAACCCTAAATGAATAACATCAAACAATTTAAGTTAAAAGAAAATCTAGAGTGCATTAGATTTCTAGATAGCAAAAAAGAAAAATTTGAATTGGAATTTAACCTTGAAAAAGGAACTTCGTATAATACATTCTTTTCTATTGAAGATGATTGTTTAATTATTATTCACCCTCCTGAAACAAATAATTTTGATTCTTTCCTAAAAATAACAAATACTTATATTGAAGAATTTATTCCAAAAAAAATTAATATTATAACTGGACACATAAACCCAAAAATTGTCGAAACAATAAAAAAAATTAAAAATTATTTTAATAATTTATGCCTTACAAGCTCTGTCCCTGGGAAAAAACTTATTTGTGAATTATGGGAACAAAAAAAGCCTGGTGACAAAGATAACCTAAAAGTAAGTTTGCCAGAGATACATGTAATTAAAAAAGAAGTCATACTTGAATTTAGAAATAATATTTTCCAACTAATTCCTGCTCCTACTGCTAGATGGCCTGGTGGTTTAATAGTCCTTGAAAAGAATGCTGGGTACCTATTCAGTGAAAAATTATTTTCATGTCATATTGCGAGTGAAGACTGGTCCGAGAATAACCGATTAAGCACAGAATCAGATAGAAAGCATTTCTACAACTGTTTAATGGCTCCTATGTCATCACAGATCACTTCTCTTACTGAAAAAGTATCTGATTTTGACATTAAATATATTGCTCCACTTCATGGACCTGCAATTGAATATAGTTTGAAAAGTTTTTTAAATGATTATATTCGTTGGGGAGAAAATTTATCTATAAATAGACCTAAAGTTGCTTTGATTTATGCTAGTGCATATGGTAATACAGCTTCTATTGGAGATGCCCTAGCTAAGGGTATTACGTCAACTTCTGTTGAAGTTGAAAGTATCAATTGCGAATTTTCATCAAATGATGATTTGATTCAAACTATTAAACAATCTGATGGATATCTTCTAGGATCGCCTACCTTAGGAGGCCATGCTCCTACTCCTATAGTCAGTGCTTTAGGAAGTATTTTATCTGAGGGAGATAGAGAAAAGCCCATAGGAATTTTTGGAAGTTTTGGCTGGAGTGGTGAAGCTATTGACATGCTCGAATCAAAATTAAAAGATGGTGGCTTCACTTTTAGTTTCAATCCTATAAGAGTAAAATTTAGCCCCAACAAACCTAAAATCAAAGAGATAGAAGAAATTGGAACTCATTTTGGAAGAAATATTCTTAAAAAATCTAAATACAAAAATAGACGATCTGACACAGGGATGATATCAAGCAAAACTAATCCAACGTTTCAAGCTTTAGGAAGAATAGTAGGATCTTTGTGCGTACTCACGGCCTCTAAAGGTGAGGGAGAAAATAATGTTAGAAGTGCCATGTTGGCTTCTTGGGTCAGCCAAGCCAGCTTTTCTCCTCCTGGCTTAAGTATTTCTGTAGCAAAAGATAGAGCTGTTGAATCTCTTTTGCAGATTGGAGATGTGTTCGCACTAAATATACTTAGTTCTAATAATTTAAAAGAACCAATGAAAAGATTTGCTAAACCTTTTGCTCCTGGTGAGGATAGGTTTTCAGGGTTAGAAACAGAAAAGACACCAAATGGACAAATAATAATTACAGATTCACTTGCATGGCTGGATGCCTCTGTTAAAGAAAGAATGGAGTGTGGAGATCATTGGGTAATTTATGCTGAGGTAAACTATGGGAATGTACTTAATAAAGATGATTTAACAGCAGTTCATCATCGTAAAAGTGGATCAAATTATTAATTCCTGATTATCCCAAAATGGCAAGTAAAACTAACTTAATTATTATTTCTTCAAGTAATGGAAAAAATTTAGAACTCTCAAAAAAATTCCTGGAAAAAAGTAAAGAATTAAAAATTTCATCGGAAATCCTGGACCTCACAGAACTAAATATACCTTTATATAACCCAAGAATTCATTCTAAAAATGAAATACCTAGTGAAATTATTTCATTGAAAAATAAATTATTTGAAACAGAAAAATGGATAATTTGTGCACCTGAATACAACGGATCTATCCCTCCGATACTTTCTAACTTTATCGCATGGCTATCTATATCAGGTGATGATTTCAGAAATCTTTTTAATGGACAACCAATCGCTATTGCAACTTTTTCAGGAGGTCCAGGTATTGAGTTAATTACATCACTAAGAATTCAATTAGCTCATTTAGGAAGTCAAGTAGTTGGAAGACATTTATCGTCAAACTATGGTAAACCTGCTGATGAAAATACTATTGAAGATATTATTAAAAGACTGATGCAAATGAATAGACTCACTCTAGATAAATAATTTTAATTTTTTATTTTATACCACTCTTCTAAAATTCTTTTAGCCATAGGTAAAGCATGAACAGATCCTCCTCCAGGTGTATTTTCTGCAAATGCAACTACTAGTAATTCACTATTTTCTGACGGAGCATAACATACAAACCATGCGTGATCAGCTCCACCCAAAGCATCTTCAGCTGTACCAGTTTTACCTGAAACTGGAGGTAAATTATAAGATCCATAGTTTATAGATACACCTGTTCCAGACTGAACAACTTTGGACAGACCATCTCTTATAACCTTTAAATTTTTAGGATTAATATCTACTTTTATAGGTTCTTGATAATTTAAATTACTCTTACCAATATTCGATAAATAAGGTGTGACTAAATATCCACCGTTTGCTATAACTGCATATGCTCTAGCTATTTGCATTGGTGTGGTTTGAACAACAAATTGACCAATAGACATGCTCGCAATGTCCTCAGGAAGCCATGGGGTCGTTCCTGGTTGACCCCAGCCTCTTCCTTCCTTTGCCCATTCACTACTCGCAATCAAACCTCGATCTTCTTGATCTCCAATTTCAATACCTGAAAGTTTAGTAAAACCTAAAATTTTTGAAATTTTATTAATTTCATCTACTCCAACTCCATAACCAATCTGATAAAAAAAAGTATTACTAGATACTCTTAACGCATCTACATAACCTATAGAACCAAATCCTTCATCATTATGCTCCCGAAAACACTGACTGCCATAAATAATACATGGTGAAGTCTGGAGTTTTGTATCAGCAGGAAATTTACCACTTTCCATACCCGCCAGAGCAGTTACAATTTTCCAAACGCTACCTGGATCATAAGCATTTAATGCTCTATTAAAAAGTGGTTTTGAATCAGAGAAAAACAGATTATTATATTCTTTTTCCGGCTTGAAATCCTTAGTGAAGAAATTTAAATCAAAAGTAGGTTTACTAGCAATTGCTCTTATGGCGCCGTCCCTTGGATCCATCACTATTACAGCTCCACCTTTTTTATCTTGTAAAACTTCTTCAGAAATTTTTTGCAACGAAAGATCAATAGTCAAAGTAATATCTTTTCCTGTCCTAGAGGGTTTGATACCTAAAGACTTTTGAACAGTCCCATTAGCATTTACTTCTATCATCTCTCCTCCCCAGCCACCTCTCAAATAATTTTCATAAACCGCCTCAATACCTGTTCTTCCAATAAGATCGTTCATCCTATATCCTCTTTTTGACAGTTTTTTAAATTCTGCACTTGTTATTGCTGAAGTATATCCAAGAGCATGTGCAGCAAGAGTTTTATGAGGATAATCTCGTTTGACTTTTCTTAAGATTTCAATACCAAAAAATTTATCCTCTTTTTCCTTAAACTTTATTATCTGTTCAACAGATAAATTATTTACTAAATTAACTGAATATTTTTCATTTTTAATACCGTTTTTATACTTCAAATCTAGTTTCTCAATCTGAAGATTTAACAAATTAGCAATATCATATTTATATTTCTGCCAGATGGTTTCATTAACGAATTGAGGTTTAATTATTAGAGAATAATTAAGCTTACTGCTTACAAGTATTTCACCATTCCTATCTAAAATTTTTCCTCTTATAGGTTCTGTCGCTATAAGCCTAATTCTGTTCTGATCAGACATTTTTTTAAAAATTTCATTATTGATAACTTGTAAAAAAAATAATCTAAAAAAAACTAATAAGAAAGAAAAAGAACTCAAGAGTAAAATAATCAAATATTGATTATTTAGCTGTACAAATTTATTATTAAATTTAATATATTTCAACTTTTATTTTTAAATATCTTTTCAAGCTGAATCATATTTTCTTCAATTGAAGTTAATCTCTTAAACAATTCATCATATTCAGTATCAACTAAATTTGTATCATTTTCATTTTTAATATCCTTAGAATTTCTTTGAATATTATCCATAACTTTATCCTTTGAAATCTTCTCAAAAAAATCAGTTAATACTGTTTGTGGATCATTAAGAAAATCATTCAAATTTTCAGCTTTTTTATGATTTGGATCATTGAAGTATTTAGCCAAAATATAAGATAAATCGTTTTTAAAAGTTTTAGTAAAATTATCAAAAAAGTCAGACATAATTTTTATATTTGATTGAAACTTCTACCTTCAAAATAAGGATTGCAGCTATTTTTGGATATACCAGCGAACCATCCTATTAGAAACGATATTAATATAATAACAAAAATTGTGAGAATTAATTTTCTCTTTTTTCTTAACAATAACCATTTTTGCCAATTATTCAGAAATTTAGCTCTTTCCGATTTACTTTTTTCTTTTGATAATAATTTATTTTTTTTTCTAAAATAGTTTTTTGACCACTTTTCAAAAGCACTCTTCTTGTAATAAATTAAATTTCTTTCTATTACTAACATTTGTTCAGAATTTAGATTTGGATTAAAAGTCTTTATTAATTCAATAGTTTTTAAAAATAGTTCGATTGTCATATTTTTCAAAAGCATTTCATTTGTACTAAGAATTTCCCAATTAAGCTCTGGATAAAATTTACTTCTATTTAAATAAATTATTGATTTAGAAATTTGTCCGGATTCTCTTAGCCATCTCTTAGTTTTTTCATCAATTTTTCTTAAATATAAAAAAGGATTTATATAAATTTTTTTACCATTTATCTTAATAATATCCTGCTGTAAACTCATACTTCTTTATTTAAATTATGATTATTAAAAGAAAAATTTTTTTATTTATATTTTAACTTTGATTATTTTTTTTTCTATAAGTTTTTTTATTATTTAAATTTTTAGATTTTTAGATAGATTCCATCGCTTTTTTAAATAATTACAATTTTCGCATTTTTGGGATGGGTTTGGAAATATATTAGATCTAAGCAGTTCTACTGTATCAATAATTTTTTGGTGAACCCAATCCGTAGAACAATTCAATTTAATAACATAGGTATCAAACTTTAAAGTATTTTGAAACAATTTCTCATTTTTTTTACCATTAAAATATATTAAATATGCTTCATTTGAAACTTTAAAACCATTCATTTTGAAAAGCCACTGATACATTTCTAATTGTCTTTTATAAGACTTTGGATAATCATATTTATTCCAAGAATCAGACCAATTAAAATTATTCCTAGAGGTTGCCTTAATATCTGCAATTATTAGTTCACCATTACTTTTTTGCCAAACATCATCTATCGCTCCTCCAAAATCATATTGATATTTAGCTGAATGATATCTAATTCCTTTATAATTATTTCTCCAATTATCAATTTCAATATGCTTAAAAGGAATCGCATCAATATTATTTTTAATAAATATAGGATGCGGTTCTTCTCGTTCTCGATAATAATCAAATTCATTTTTACATAAATTATCAACGGCTAAATTTAAGGTAAATGGTAATGAAGGGGGATAAATATCATAAATCTTCTCAAGGACACAACATCTGGGACAATTTATATATCTTTCTACAGTTGCTCTACTCAATTTTATTAGTTTATTCGTTCTTTTCATGATTTATCCATATTTGAAAACGAATCAGAGAGGCGTTAGATTATTAATTTCGAGAATAGTTACTAATGGTTTTTTGTATTTCTAATTGATAAAGATTAGTAATTTGTTTCTGAGTTTTTGAATCTTTGATTTTATTGATTATGAAAAAAGAAAATAAAATCACAATTAATAATATTATTAGATCTCCGATAGTGAAACCTCTTTCTTTAAAATTCATTTTAAAAATTTTTTAAATAATACATTAAATTTATCTTTTCTCCATCACTAATATAATTAGATGCTACAAATTCGATATGAAATTTATGAATTGTAAACATTATTTGTAATGCGAAAGAAATTATAAAAATTATGTAAAAGAAGATAATAAAAGATTAAGTTACATTAATTAAAAATAAGTAAAAATCATATATGTAAATAAATTGAAGAAGCTATTTTTTAAAATTTAAAAGTCAAAAACAAAAAGATTTGAGGAATAAATTTAAGCTAGTAAAATAAACTCCTAATTATTTCCAACTTTAACTGGTTCAAGGTTATAGATATATGTTCCCTTACCTCCATCATTATCACCGTCATCATCATCGCTGAAGGAATTAATTAGAACGAACACACCACCCAAACCAAGAATCATTGAAATAAAAAGAATTGGATCAGTCATAAACTTATAATGAATCATTCAATTAAAAACTGAGGGGCAATAAATATATCTATATGAAGTCTTAATTATTTCATAATTTTTGGAAGATTTTATCTTTCCAATCAATAGAACTAACAAATTATTTTAAGCTTAAAAGCCATATCTATATCATTAAATTTATACAAGCGAATTTTACATCACTCCCACTCTATAGTACCGAGAAATAAGGCAGTCATAAACGTAGTGATGCCAACATGTTTGAACCCTTAATAACACACATTTTCCTGAGGGGAACCTGAGGGAAACCTCTTTTTAGGCAGTTTGTATTTAACAAAAACTCAAAATTAATTACTCAGTCACAGTAAATTAAACAATTTTGATTTGTTGGATGTTCTCTACATTCTTTATCCCAAAAATTTTGAAACTCAGGAGTACATTTTTCTAGTTCTTTTGGAGTCTCATTCAAGTTTAACCCTGCATAATTAAATGCAGTTAGGTATCTTGGAAGGACATTGAACTGATTGAATAGTTTCATAAGACCTCCTAGATCTATGTCTATATTGTCCTCCCTTTAACTTGAAATTCATAGAGTATTATTACCCGAGTATTAGTGCTTTGTAGTTGTCAAGGCTATCTTTTCCGATTCTTTATGAGTAGGAATAATTCAGGAGTCAAAAGCACTTCATCGACTTTGTGGACAGCGAGGTGCATAAGACTTGAAGAGGACAAACAAATGCACTCTTATTTAATGTTTAATTCTCTAAGATTTCTCTAAAGAGACTTAGTTTTGCTTAATAAGAAACATACATTAAGCGTTAACAGCAAAAGGCATTGCCAATAGGTTATAAGATTCTCGTGTGAAACTCGTATGAAACTAATTTTTCTAGACTATGACTAGGTTTATAACCTAATTTTCATTCCCACTCAATCGTACCTGGAGGTTTACTTGTGATATCAAATACAACTCTATTTACTTGTTCTACCTCATTTACAATTCTATTAGAAATTTTCTCTAAGATTTCATTTGGGATTTTCGACCAATCGGCTGTCATCCCATCTTCACTAGAAACGCACCTCAAAACGATCGGCCATGCATATGTTCTTTTATCTCCCATCACACCAACTGTTTTCACTGGTAAAAGGACTGCAAAAGCTTGCCAAATCTCATCATAAAGTCCGGCCTTTTTTATTTCATCTCTAACTATCCAATCAGCATCACGCAAACAATTAAGTTTCTCATTAGAGACTTCACCCAATATTCTTATTGCCAAGCCTGGCCCTGGGAAAGGATGTCTTTTAACGATTTCATCAGGTAAACCCAAATTCTTTCCCACTTTGCGTACTTCATCTTTAAAAAGTTTTCGTAATGGTTCTACCAATTTAAATTGTAAATCTTTTGGTAAACCTCCAACATTATGATGACTTTTAATTTTTACAGCTATCCTCTCTCCTGTTTTTGGATCAACGTTAGTTCCAGCACTTTCAATAACATCAGGATAGAGAGTCCCTTGAGCTAAATAATCAAATGGTCCTAATCTTTTACTTTCCTCTTCAAAAACTCTAATAAATTCTGTACCTATAATTTTTCTTTTTTGCTCAGGATCAGTTACTCCATTAAGTTTATTGATAAAACGTTCTCTTGAATTAATATACTCAACTCTTATATGAAATTTCTTATCAAAAAAACTCATCAAGAATTCTGGTTCCCCTTTTCTCATAAAACCTTGATCAATAAACATACAAATTAGTTGATCTCCAATAGCTCGATGTAATAAAAATGCTAACGTTGATGAGTCAACACCTCCTGAAAGAGCTAATAAAACTTTTTTAGTACCAACTTGTTTTCTAATTATCGGAATAGATTCCTCTATAAAGGTTTGTGCGTTCCAATCAGCTTGACAATTACATATTTCATATACAAAATTTTTGATAACTGTAAAACCATATTCAGAATGTACTACTTCAGGATGAAATTGAACCCCGAATAGGTTTTGCTTTTCATTAGCTATTGCGGCGTGCGGAGTATTATTAGTATGAGCTATTTGAAAAAAATTATTTGGTAATTGATTAATTGAGTCGCCATGACTCATCCACATAATTGATTTGTCTTTGACTTTATTTAAAAGTAAATTCTTGTTATCAATAAATAAAGGAGCTCTACCATATTCTGCTTTATTTTTAGCAGGAGTAACATTTCCTCCTAGTTGTCTTACCATTAATTGCATCCCATAACAAATACCTAAGATTGGAATACCTAAATTAAAAATTTCTTCATCACATAAAGGCGCATGATTCTCATAAACTGAACTTGGTCCACCACTTAAAATAATACCCTTAGGATTTAACTCCTGTATTTCTTGATATGAAGTAAGATGACTAATTACTAAAGAAAAAACATTAGCTTCTCTAATTCGTCTTGCAATTAATTCTGAATATTGCGACCCAAAATCCATTATTAATACAGATGGGTATCTCTCTTCAGTATCTAAATTTTCAACCATATATAAAATTTATCTTACTAGTAAAGTATAAGTCACTTAAGATTTAAAAGTAAAAATTGTTGAAAACAATTTTTTTGAATTATTACTTATTGATCTTATCTTTCTTGCCCTATCAAACAAAACAACCCCTACTTGAATGTCACTCGATATATATTTTTGAATGTATTCTATAGATCTAATTTCTATATGATTAGAAATTGCAAATATTAATCTTTTAGCAATCTCAATATTAAATTCCTCAACAATTTTAAGAGCCTCATCAATTGTTTGGCTTTTTATAAAAGAGTGAATTATTTTTAAGGGCAATTTTTCTTTTACTGCTAAATAAACAAGAATTTCAATACGTGCATCTGCTAAATGATTATGAGTATGAAAAATGCCTCCAGCTAATTTTATTAGTTTTCCATAATAACCAAATAATATAATTTTCTTAACCTTATGTGAAGCGGCATGAACCAATAATGGGCCAATCCAATTCCCAACTTTAATTACAGGAAATGGTATATTAAGTTTCTTAGCAAGATCGAAACCGTTCTCACCAATTACAAATGTAATTGGATCAGTCTCAGACGCAGAAATAACATTATTTAATTGATTCATCGCATATTTTAATTGTTCTGGAGATGCACTTATATGTGTCTCCGCTGTGGTTCCAATAATCGATAAACCTTCTACTATTCCAAAAGATTTGTTACTTGTTCTTTCAGCTAAAAATTTTCCTTTAGGAAAAATAATTTCTAAAGATAATTTTATACCTTCAGGAATAATTTCTAACAGATTTAAGTCAATAATTTTTTTTGCAAAATCTGAAATACATAATTTTTGGGTATTGGAATCAATTCCAACTCCATAACCGGGAACAAGATCGATTATCGCTTTTGATCCATTCTCTAAATTTTTAATTTCAATGAATGAAGCGATAACCCATATTTCTAAATTATTTGTAAGGTCAAGATCTAAACCTGAATTTGCAAAAGTAATCGCTAGCGCCGCATTATTTTCTTTTATTAAAGCAGCAGAATTTACTTTTATTTTTTTAGCCTCATTGTCATTTGGTATTTTTATAAATTCATAATTATCAAAGGGTAAATCAAGCAACTTTTTCACTGCAGCCTTGGCTGAAGCCACAACCCATAAAGGTAAAGAAAATCCTTTTTTCAAATCAAGTAATTGAAAAATACATAATGAGAACTACTCTTAGAATGACCTATTTATTAAAAAGTGGCCATACAAAAAAAATTATCGCTCATGATTCCTGGACCAACACCTGTTCCTGAAAGAGTTTTAGAAGCGTTAGGAAGGCATCCTATTGGACATAGAAGCAAAGATTTTCAAAGCATTGTTAAGTCTACAACTGAAAATTTAAAGTGGCTTCATCAAACTAACAATGAAGTTTTAACAATTACGGGCAGTGGTACAGCTGCTATGGAAGCTGGGATAATAAATACTCTGAGTAAAGGGGATAAAGTTATCTGTGGAGAAAATGGAAAGTTTGGCCAAAGATGGGTCAAAGTTGCTGAAGAATTTGGTTTGGAAGTAATTCAAATTAATGCTGAATGGGGAAAACCATTAAACCCTGAAAGATTCAAAGATATTTTAGAAAATGATTTAAATAAAGATATTAAAGCAGTTATTTTGACCCACTCAGAGACTTCAACAGGAGTCATTAACGACTTAAAAACTATTAGTAAATATATTAGAAATCATAAGAAAGCTTTATCAATAATTGATTGCGTTACAAGCATAGGCGCATTCAATGTTCCCACTGATGAATGGGAATTAGACATTGTAGCTTCAGGATCTCAAAAAGGATATATGATTCCTCCCGGATTAAGCTTTATTTCTATGAGTGAAAAAGCTTGGGAGGCAAATGAATTAGCAAATCTACCAAAATTTTATTTAGACTTAAAATCCTATAAAAAAAGCTTGTTAAATAACAGCAATCCTTTTACTCCATCCGTTAATTTAATTTTTGCTTTGGATGAAGCATTAAACATGATGAAAGAAGAAGGTTTAGAAAATATTTTTCAAAAGCATGAAAGACACAAACTAGCTATTTCAGAAGCCGCAAAAAAATTAAATCTAAAACTATTTGCGGATGAAAATTCACTTAGCCCCTCAATAACAGCTATAGAGGCTCAAAATTTTGACGCTGAATCTTTTAGAAAAACCGTACAAAATAAATACGGAATACAATTAGCAGGAGGTCAAGATCACTTAAAAGGAAAAATATTTAGAGTAGGTCACTTAGGTTATATCAATGATTTAGATATTATCTCTGCTATAACAGCTATTGGTCTTACACTTTATGAAAAAAATATTGTTAATCAAAATGACATTGGTAAAGCATTAATTGAAGCAAAAAAACATTTAGAAAGTTAATTTAAGTTCCAGGTTCTTCAACATTACCGCCAAGCTCAACAATCTTTTTTTTCAAAATTTCCGATTTCTCGCATTCACCTCTTGTTTGAGCTACTGCAAGAGCAAACTCAAGTTTTTCTAATTGATGACCTCCCTCAATAAAAGAAAATTTCTTTTTAATCTGTGTGTTTTTACCTTTGTAAGAAATTTTTGACACCATAACAACTTTTTATTTTTTAATATTATGCCAAGTCAATGGCACTTTTTGCAGTAATTCAATTATTAAGATTTTTGTTTTAATAAAAAAAGCCTAACAAAAGTTGAAATTATTATCATCATAAAAATTTTCACTTAAAGAGGATTATTAATTCTTAAATACCTATAGACAATACTCAAATAAAAGATATTTTTTAATAAAGTGTTGTTGTCATTGCATGTTTACTACTAAAGGTTTAAAAATATTTTTTTTATTACTTGGATTTCTGTTTAATTATTCATTATTTACTCCTAAAGTATTAGCAGGATCATTTGGAGCAGAAATCTTTTGTACTATGCGAGATGGAGGTAATGACCATGAGAGTAGTTGGGAAGCAGCTTATAGTTATATTAAACGGCAAAAAGGTGGGTTTTTTAAAACTTCTCCAAAGCAAGCCGCCGCTCAAATTATTGAAACTGTAGTAAGAGAAAAAGAAAAATTTAGCGGTTGCGTAGAGTACTTAGACAAACTTTATCCTGATAGAGACTTACAACGAAAACTAAAGAAAGATGAAAAAGAAAGAAAAAAAGAAGCTATCGAGAAAGAAAATAGAAGAAAAAAAATTGAAGATCTTATAGAAGAAGAAAATGAAAACATCTCTGAAGAATCATTTGATCGATATGACTATTAAATTAAATAAAAGTATATTTATATACAAAATAATAATTTAATTAGGTAATTACTATAAAATATTAATATTTAAAATATTGACTTTTTAATATAGTAAGCCATTATTTACTTAAATAAAATAAACTGAATGCATAGCAATGATGCAGTATATTTAGAGGATTTATGCCCTAAATTAAAATTCAGACAATGGAGACAATCTATTCATAAATTTACTAAAAAAAGTTGTATTTATTGTGGGAATGCATCAGAGTCCATAGATCACATACTCCCTAGGAGTAAAGGAGGTTTAAGTACAACTGAGAATTGCGTTCCAGCTTGCCTTGCTTGCAATGGAGATAAATCAAATAACGAAGCTTTTTATTGGTATCGAGGACAAAAATTTTACGACCCAAGAAGAGCGATGGCACTAAGAGCATGGATGGATGGAGATATAAGACTTGCTGTAAGATTATTACAATGGGCAAATCCACCGGAAGAGAATAAGATTGATATTTTTGATGAAAATATAATTGAATACAACGCAGCTTAACTACCAAATATTGCAAGCTTGTTCATTATTAAATTTGTTGCAAATATTTCCATCAATTTCAGGTGAATCAGAAAAAACAATAAACGTAAAAAATGACATTACTATAAGTAAAAATTTCCATTTTGTATGAAATTTTCTATATTGAAGACTGTGACTTTTTAGTCTATTTTGTGGATATAACTGGTTAAGAGAAATTTCTGCATTTAATTTCGCCAGAGGCTTTACCAAAGTCTTCATCACATAATAATACACTTGTACTAGTTATAATCTTATATGGAAAACTTTGCAAGCAGTTCATTACAAAAAAAGAAATTCATAATATTTGGAGGAGGTTTTAGTGGTCAATTTATTGCAAATGAAATCAGGAAATTAGGAGGTGAAGCATTAACGAGCTCCAGACAATTGCAAAACAATAGTAATAGTTTTGTTTTTGATAGCTTTTCTAGAGCACTACCATCTGAACATATTTTTGATGGAACTACTCATGTTTTAAGTTGTATCCCTCCCGATAAGAGTGGAAAAGATCCTGTATTATCAAGACTCCATAAAAAATTAAAAAGTCTTGATTTAGAGTGGGTAGGGTATCTATCAACTACTGGAGTATATGGCAATACATTTGGCGAGTGGGTTACAGAAAAAGACCCTGCTAATCCTTTGCAAGATAGAAGCAAGAGAAGGTTACTATGTGAAAGAAGTTGGCTTGATTCAAATTTACCAATACAAATTTTCAGACTTCCTGGTATTTATGGGCCAGGGAGATCAACATTCGAATCAATATTTAAAAAAAATATAAAAGTTATTTACAAACCAAATCAAGTCTTTTCAAGAATTCATGTCGCAGACATAGCTAACGCAATTATATATTTATTAAAAATTAATAATGAAAACTTTAAGCAAATAATAAATATTGCAGATAATTATCCCACCTCTCAAATTGAAGTAATAGAACATAGTTACAAATTACTAGGATTAAAGATGCCAGAACCAATGAATTTTGATAGTGCAAAAAAATTACTTTCTCCAATTGCCTTATCTTTTTGGGAGGAAAATAGAAGAGTTTCTAATAGATTACTATGTAAGGATTTAGGGTACAAACTTATACACAAAAATTACAAATCCGGTCTAAAAAGTTGCCTTGAAATAATCAAACAAAAAAATTTAAAATGATTTATTCTTTAAAATAAACAAAATAACATAAATTATATTAATTTTTAGAAATAATCATATGAAAAATAATCCAAAAATTGTTATCACAGTCGGAGATGAAGCTGGAGTTGGACCTGAAATAATTTTAAAAGCATTAGCATCAAAAGCAATTCCTAAAAAGATTAATATTCTTATAGTTGGAAATAAGAAGAATCTAATATCTAAATATTTATTTCTTAAGTCTCTAGGTATAGAAAAAATTGTTGATCCAAATCAATTAGAGATAGAAGACTTAAAGATCTCAGATACTGATGTAAAAGAACCTTCAAAGGATACTGGAAATGCAAGCTTTTTATATCTAAAACATGCTATTGAAATTGTTAAAAAGTCACCAACTTCTGCTTTAGTAACCAGCCCTATTTGCAAAAAACTCTGGAATTCTGCAGGACATAATTATTCTGGGCAAACCGAATTATTATCTGAAATTTGCAACTCTCCAAATGTTGGTATGCTATTCACTGCTAAATCTCCTTTCACAGGATGGCGTTTTAATACTCTTTTAGCTACAACTCATATTCCAATTAGAGAAGTCCCAAATAAATTAGATAAAAATTTAATAAATACTAAATTAGATTTACTTTATAAATTCTGCAATAAATTTAATGAAAAGCCTACTTTGCATGTTGCGGGATTAAATCCTCATGCAGGAGAAGAGGGTATTTTAGGCACTGAAGAAGTTGATTTTATTAATCAAGCGATTCATAATTGGAAAATTAAAAATCCTCTGGTTAATCTAAGCAAATTAATATCTCCCGATAGTTGTTGGATATCTTCTGCTAAAGCATGGAGAGAAAATAACACTAATCCACCTGACGGTATTCTTGCTCTGTATCACGATCAAGGTTTAATACCAGTAAAAATTATCACATTGAACTATTCTGTTAACACAACCATAGGGTTACCAATAGTTAGAACATCACCGGACCATGGCACTGGCTTTGATATTGCTAGTAAAGGAGTCGCCCAATGTCAAAGCATGATAGAAGCAATAAAAACTGCTAATGATTTATTGAATATCTAAGATTTCTTGACTCGCATTAACACTTGGCCAAATTCTACTGGAGTTCCATTATCTACCAATACTTCAACTACTACACCATTAAATTCAGATTCAATTTCATTCATAAGTTTCATTGCCTCTAAGATACAAATCGTTTGACCAACAGATATTGAGGAACCTACTTCAACGAAAGGATCCTCTCCTGGGGCTGATGCTCTATAGAAAGTTCCAACCATAGGTGAAGTTATTTCAAGAAGGTCAGAGCGCCCTGGAGGTGCCACTGAAGGAGAAACCTCTGGAGGTGTTGAGACAAAATTATCGTTTTTAATTAATTGAGTATCATCTCCCTCAGTCACCTCATTCTTTAAGGCTGGGTTCTGAGTACTTTGTTGCTTGTTGATTAAATTTCTTTTAATCTCAAGTTTAAAATCTTCTCCTTCGAGATAAAATTCTTGAATATCACTTTTAGATATTTTTTCAATAAGATGATTTAAATCATCATGATCTAGTTTTAATGCCATTAGTTTTCCCGTCCTAAATAGCTATCATTTCTGGTATCAACTCTAATCATTTCTCCAACAGAGATAAATAAAGGAACCATTACTTGTGCTCCTGTCTCAAGAATAGCTGGTTTTGTGCCGCCACTAGCTGTATCACCTTTTACTCCAGGATCAGTCTCTGTAACTTTAAGTGTCACTGAAATCGGCAATTCGACTTCTAAAACTTTACCATTCCAGGAAACAACATTAACTTCCATACCTTCTTTTAAATATTTAGAACTTTGACCAATTTGATCAGTTGTCAATCTTGTTTCTTCAAAACTTGTCATATTCATAAAAACATAGTCTCCGGACTCCACATATGTGTGCTGGAGGTTAGACTTTTCAAGAATAGCCTGTTGTAAAGACTCACCCGCTCGGAATGTCTTTTCAATTACATTCCCGTTTTGAACTGACTTTAATTTTGTTCTTACAAAGGCAGATCCTTTGCCAGGCTTTACATGTAGAAATTCTACAACCCGCCAAACTTGCCCATCTATTTCAATGGTAGTGCCTGTGCGAAAATCGTTACTGGAAATCATTCCTGTATTACATACCCAGAGATCATAAACCTGTTTGAGTACTATGCAAAAATTATTATCAAATTTGAACAAAAATTATTTTTTTGTATTAATTATCTTTGTTCAAATATTCTTTATAAATCCTATTATGGTTCTTGCTGATTTACCTAATGGAAACGCAGTTAAAGACCCAAATGCTATTTTGAGAAACTCCTTGCCAATTAAGCAAGTAGAACTTCAAGACATTCAACATCGGCTTGAAGACACAAGCGATTTAGTGAGAGGAGGAAGGTGGCCTGCCTTAACGAAAACTGTTACAAAATGTCAATCTCTTTTTAAAAAATACAATAGGCCTATTCTAGAAAAAATTGATAATGAAAATAAAATTTTTGCTGAAAATACATTAAGCAATCTCAAAACAGATTTAGATAACCTCGCCGAAATAGCAAAAAATAAGGATAAGTATGCTTTCATAAACGTTCGCAGAGGAGCTCTTGAAAAGATTGGAAAATTAGAAGAGTTTTTCTTACCAAGTGAATTTCCTTATAAAATTCCTAATGAGTTTAATGATCTTCCAAGATTATTAGGAAGAGCAAATGTCAAAATTAAAACTACGAAAGGAGATATGGAAGCAGTTATAGATGGCTATAATGCTCCACTCACTGGAGGTGCATTTATAGATCTTGTGGGTAAAAACTTCTACAATGATTTACCTATAAACAGAGCTGAGGAATTTTTTGTTTTGCAAACAGGAGATCCAAAGGGAAATGACATCGGATATATCGATCCTGAGACAAACAAAGAAAGACTAGTCCCACTAGAGATAAGGGTTCCAGGAGAACCAGAAACGTTTTATAATGAAACGTTTGAAGATTTAGGTTTTTATACTGAAACACCAACATTACCATTCGCCACATTGGGAACAATGGGCTGGTCTCATTCTAATGAAGCAGTCAATGATGGATCTTCACAATTTTTCTTTTTTCTTTATGAAGCAGAACTAAATCCTGCAGGCAGAAATCTTATTGATGGTCGAAATGCTGCGTTTGGATATGTTGTTAATGGTGCAGATATCCTGGAAGATCTTAATATGGATGATAGGATTATTTCTATAGAAATAACTGAAGGAGAAGAAAATTTAAAAGCACATGCATAAAGAAATAATAAAAGATATTGGAGAAAAAGAATTAATAAGAAGAATCGCAAAATATATGCCAGCCAATCAAACATCAGATGATTGTGCATTCGTAGAAAGCAAAAAAGAAGATTTATTAATAAATACTGATTTAATGGTTGAAAATACTCATTTTAATCAAAAAGTAATTTCTCCTAGAGATATTGGATGGAAATCAGTTGCAACAAATTACTCAGATTTAATTTCTAGTGGATGCATAGAATTTGTTGGAATAAACATTGGATTAGTACTTACCTCAGATACTGAGTGGGAATGGGTTCAAGAGCTCTATGAGGGGTTTTATGAAGCATTAAAAAAGTTTGGAGGTGCAATATTAGGAGGAGATTGCTCAAGAGGAGAAAATAAAATGATCTCCATAACTGCTATTGGATTACAGGGTAAACTTAAACTCCGAAGAAATGCATGTGAACCTGGAGAAATATTACTTACAACTGGTATACACGGATTGAGCAAACTAGGTTTACTTTTAAAGAAAAATCAATTAAACATAGAAGAATTAAACCTTAGCGAAAAATTAATAAATCTATCTATAGATGCGTTTCGCAGGCCAACACCCAAGTCCAAAATTCTAAAAACAATCATACAATCAAGTGAATTCTTTATAAAAAAAGAGATTGGATGCACTGATAGCAGCGATGGTTTTTACCAAGCAATTCTTGATTTGTCTAAAGAGAGCAAATGTAAAGCTGTGATTGACTATCAAAAAATTCCTAAAAGCGATCTTTGGCCAAATGGTGAGAGATGGGACCAATTTTATTTCTTTGGAGGAGAGGATTATGAATTATTAATTTCACTTCCACGAGATTGGGCAAAAAAATTAATACAATTAGACGATAGAATAACGGAAATAGGATACTTTGTTAAAGGTAGTCCAAATGTAGATATTAAAAATTATCCAAATCAGAATAAATTGGATAATAACTCATACTCTCATTTCTAAATCATTGCCATTTATCAGCAACAATTTCTGCTAAGTCAACAACTCTTTGACTATAGCCCCATTCATTGTCATACCAAGCCAAGACCTTTACAAGATTATCTCCAATAGTCATAGTAAGATCACTATCAACAATTGAAGACTCGTTAGTTCCTGCATAATCACTAGAAACCAATGGAAGGTCACCATATTTTATAATCCCTTTCATTCCATTAATGGAAGCTTCTTTCAGCACATTATTAACCTCTTCTGTTGTAACTGATCTAGAAGATTCAAAGACAAAATCGACTGCAGAAACGTTTGGAGTAGGAACTCGCATCGCTATTCCTGTTAATTTACCTTTCATTTCTGGATAAACTAAAGCCACAGCTTTGGCAGCGCCAGTAGAGGTAGGAACAATATTAGTAGCTGCAGCTCTAGCTCTTCTAAGATCTCTATGACTATTATCTAAAATTCTCTGATCACCTGTATAACTATGTATTGTTGTCATTAAGCCTTTATTGATACCAAAATTTTGATCAAGAACTTTTACGACTGGAGCTAGGCAATTAGTGGTACAACTTGCGTTGCTCAAAATATCAAAATCATTGTGGTTATAAGTATCTGCGTTAACTCCAACAACATAAGTACCTACCCCGTCACCTTTCCCAGGAGCAGTTAATATAACTTTCTTTGCTCCAACTTCAAGATGTTTACTGGCAGCAACATCAGTATTAAATACACCAGTGGATTCAATAACCAAGTCTACGCCCCAATCTTTCCAAGGTAAATTCAAGATATTTCTATCTGAAAAACATTTAATAGTTTTATTGTTGATAATAAAAGCATCATCAGTATATTTAATATCCACATCTTCTAAAGGTCCTAGAACAGAGTCATATCTCAGAAGATGTGCATTTGTTTTTGGATCAGAAGTAACATTAATCCCAACAACTTCAATGTTGGTATATGCGCCTCTACTAAGCCAACAACGCATGAAATTTCTACCGATTCTACCGAACCCATTAATCGCAACTCGCAAAGTCATAAAGTAATTTCTAATTGGAACCTAAGCTGCTGATCATACTGAATAATTTGCATAATCGTAAGTATTTTTTGTTTTGTTAAGCAAAAAAACAATAATTGTATTAATTCAAATCTTTATTTAGATCGATAATTGTAAAATTTGAAAGCCAAATGGTTTTTTGGAAGTTATCTTAAATCTGAAGTTTAAAAGAATTATTTAAAATAAATTGTTTAACCAAGATCATTATCACTTTATTGGTTTAGGTGGTATAGGTATGTCAGGGATTGCTTTAGTCCTTTTAAAAAAAGGCTTATCTGTTTCAGGTTCTGATATTGCCACAAATGATCGATTAACAGAAATAGCAAATAATGGTGGAATTATATTTCAATCTCAAAACACTCAAAATATAGATTTAATTAAGAAAAAATTTAATGATAAAAAAATTACAATCGTTGTTAGTTCTGCAATAAATAACAAAAATAAGGAATTAAATTATTGCATTCAGCAAAATCTAAGGATCAAACATAGATCAGAAATTTTATCACTAATTATGAAATCTTTTAAATCAATAGCAGTGGCAGGATCACATGGCAAAACATCAACAAGCACTTTTTTAACAACTCTAATAGATTTATGTACTAAAAACACCTCTTCAATAGTAGGTGGAATTCTTCCACATTATGAGTCAAATATATTGATAAAAAATAGTAAATATCTTGTAGCAGAAATTGATGAGTCAGACGGAACAACATCTAAGTATGAACCTTTTTTAGGAATAATAAATAATATTGACTTTGATCACTGTGATTATTATTCAAATATTGAAGAGCTAATCTCATCATTTAACAAATTCGGATCAAATTCAAAAATATTACTGACGAACGATGATTGCGAAATTTCGAAATCAATGATCTCATCAAACTATAAATGGTCTATTAAAAAAACAAAAAATGTAGATTTTGCAATGATTTCAAAACAATTTGAACCTGAATACACAATTGCAGATTATTACGAAAAAGGTAAATCAATTACAAGACTAAAAATCCCTATACCTGGAATACATAATCTATCGAACATAACTGCAGCAATTTCAGCTTGTCGAATAATTGATATAGACATTGATTGCATTTTAAAAAATATCCAGTCCCTGCAATTACCCAGAAAAAGATTTGATTTAAGAGGAGAGGTTTTAGGGAGAAAAATTATTGATGATTATGGACATCACCCTAATGAGATTAAAGCAACTATTGAATTAGCTAGATTGTTTATAAAAAAAAGAGATAATATAAATCGACTTGTTATTATCTTTCAGCCTCATAGATATAGTAGGGTTATTAAATTTTTGAATCAATTTATCAAAGAACTTTCAAAAGCAGATTTCATTATAATAACTGATATTTTTAGTGCAGGAGAAAATAAATTAAATAACATAAATTCTCAATATATTGCAGATAAAATATATAGATTAAATAAAAATGTAAAATTTATAAATAATAATTATGAAGTAGCTAAAAGATTCCTTGATATAACAAATAAAGGGGACTTGATATTAAATATGGGTGCAGGCGATTGTCACAATTTATGGTCATTATTAAACTCTAAATAATATTTTTATGGGAAATATAAAATTTAAAAACAATATAAACTTATTAAATTATACAACAATAAAAATTGGAGGCTATACCGAATTTTTTGCTGAACCAAGCAGCATATCTGAATTTATAGATTATTTAAAATGGGTAAAATTAAATAATTTAAAATACAGAATTATTGGAGCTGGTTCAAATCTACTAATTAAAAACACTTTTCATAAAGGGGTAACCATTTGTACTAGAAAATTAAAAAAAATAAAAATTAATAAACTTTCAGGATTTGTAGAAGCCGAATGTGGTGTTATGTTACCAGTAATGGCAAATCTACTTGCTCAAAGTGGATGTGAAGGTGGGGAATGGCTTATAGGCATTCCAGGTACAATTGGCGGGGCAGTTTTAATGAACGCAGGCTCTGGCAATCTTTGGATTTCAAAATATTTATTATCTGTTCAAGTCTTGGATATAAAGAATCTCTCAATTTATAAATTAGACAAGAAACATCTTATTTTTAATTATCGATTCAGTTCATTTCAAACAAATAAATTTGTAATATTAAAAGCTAATTTGATGTTTCGACCAAACAGAAATGTTAAACAAATTACAGATAAAACAAAACAAAATCTTAGGAACAAAACTAAAAGTCAACCCTATCATCTTCCAAGTTTTGGAAGCGTATTTAAAAATCCAACTAATAATTATGCAGGAAAACTGATTGAAGAAGTAGGTTTAAAAGGATTTTCAATTGGCGGCGCACAAGTATCTAATATGCATTCGAATTTCATAGTTAATAATGGAGATGCCACATCTGAAGAAATTTATCAATTAATAACTTTGATTCAACAAAAAGTACAACAAAAAAAAGGAATATTTCTTCATCCAGAAGTGAGAATGATTGGATATTGACTATCCTTAATTAAATAATAAATTTCTCAAATGGCTGGTTTCGGACTTCCAAACTTTGGACAAATAACAGAAGCTTTTAAAAAAGCGAAACAAATTCAACAAGATGCTCAAAAATTACAAGAAGAACTTGAATTAATGGAAATCGCTGGAGAAAGTGAGGATTCCTCAGTCAAGGTCTGGATTAGCGGCAATCAAGTGCCATTACGTGTAGAAGTCAGCGAAAATTTTCTTAATTCTGACAAAGAGACTGTCGAAAAAAATATTTTAGATGCCATTCAAAAAGCTCACGAAAGCTCTACAAAAACAATGAAAGACAGGATGAATGATTTAACAGGTGGATTAAATTTTAATTTACCTGGATTTGATGATAAAGAATCTTAGAGTCTCTAATTAATTTTTTATAAAATTTATACCGTTCAAAATTCTTATTTAGACAACACCCTGGTTCATTAATATGTAAACAATCTCTAAACTTACACCTCACACCATTTTGAATAATTTGATTTTTAAACTCAGGGAAAAGAAGATCAATATCTTTTGGTTTCATATTCTTATTTAAGATATTGAAACCTGGTGTATCAACAATATAACTTTCTTTAGAAAGCTGAAATAACTCAATATTCCTTGTAGTATTTTTACCTCGCTTAATTTTATTTGAAACTGCTGAAGTTGCTCTATTAACATTTGGGATAATCTTATTCAATAATGTAGTTTTACCTACCCCAGAGGGCCCCATAAAGATAGAACATTTATTTGTTCTTAATTCATTAATAAGCTCCTCCAATTGACCCTTTGAAGTTAGAGAAAGTACTTTTGGCTCATAACCCCAATTTTTAAATTTCTCAAATAAATAATCATGCTTAGTAAAAGGAATTAAATCGGATTTTGTAAGAATTAATGATACATTAACCATTAAAGACTCCGCATTAATCAAAAAATCACTTATTTGCGAATAATTTAATTTAGGCTGCTCAACAGAATGAATAATATATATATCTGAAATATTTGCGACCGCAGGCCTATTAATAATATTCTTTCTTTCTAATAAATTTTCTATTACTGCAGTTTTATCTTTAAAATTAATTTCACTTAATATGACTTTATCTCCAACAAAA
>CACOMD010000004.1 GCA_902628235.1 uncultured Prochlorococcus sp.
TGATGAAAATGAATCTGTGTCAAAATCACTAGTAGAAGCTTGGTTTAAACCTTCGCCTCCAGCAAAAAGTGGATTTTTAGTATTTAAAGATTTAAATGCGTTTTGATTAATCTCAATATCAGATTGAGAATAATTAGACACATCTATAAGGTTAGCTTCAGAAGCATTAGCAGCTATTGGTGCCAAGACACCAATAGCAGCAGGTGCTAGAAGTAACTTTTGAAATAATTTCATAGTACTTCTTTAGAATTAGAACCTAAATGTAGTTTGTAAAACAGCTCCGAAGATGTCATCGTTTTTATCAGCTCTCACATCAGAACCACCAAAGATACCAGGAGTTATCTCAATAGAATCATTTGGACGGAATGAGTAGTATGCTTCCCAAAGGAATGGATCTACATCTTCTACACCAGCAGTAACATTGTCTTCACCTTTGATTGGCTGGCCGAAAGCAACGCCAATTGTATCATCAGCTTGGAACATGTCCTGCCAATTGAAAGCTATCGAATAACCACTACCATTTTGATAACCACCAATGTTATCAGCAAAATCAACTGTGTCATAACCAATTGAAACTGAAGGAACAGCTGTTCCTGTTTCATCAGGTCTAAACCATGCTCTTAATGCATATCCACTCTTGTCTACACTTTCATCAATTGCGTCAGTTGAGTAGTAGTGGAAAGCATCAAATTTTCCATGCTGAGTAGTATAAGTTCCTGATAAATGCCAGTTATCTGTTGTGTAAGCTACCTGTACATTCAACTTATTAGTATCAGCATCGGTTAAGAAACCGCTTGTACCTTGAGCACCCTTTGAATTAATAGTAATACTTGAAGCAAAACCATTATCCGCAGTGTACTTTAAGCCAAGACCTGTTGAAGTACTCGCACCGAATGCAATTCCGTGACCACCGAATCTAAATGCTTTAAGCACTTTAGGCTTATAAACAGAAGGAGTAGCCGCAAGCATATAGTAGTTCTCGATCTTAGGACCTACTGTAGCTTCAACTTTATCTCCGATAGGGAATGTGTACCAGATTTTATCGACTGTGATGACACTATCGCCACTACCAGCTTCGTTTAAATAGTTACCTGGCTTACTTGTAAAATTCTCAAAACCATCACTAGTTTTTAATCTTACATATAAGTTGTCATCACCAGTGAAACTTGTATTCAAGTTCATTTGGTAAACATAACCTACAGATAAAGCCTCAGAATGCTTATCTTTCTTAGCTGTTTGAGTTTTGACAGTCTCATTTGTTCCATCGCCATCAACATCACCTACAACAGTACCTGATCCAAAACCGGTTGTTTCACCTAGGTCAGAGTTACCATCAACTGCACCAAATACGAAAACAGCCTTTCCGTCTAATGTTGTTGTAGAAGAGAATGAACCAGCTTCGAATTCGTTCATTCTAGCTTCGATTCCATCTACACGACCTCTTAGAAGAGCGATCTCACTAGAGAATTCATCGATAAGAGTTCTTTCTACGTTAGTTACTTCAGCTACGTTTCCTAAGCAAGAATTAACAATAGCTGCAGCTTCAAAACGTGTTAATGATTTGTCACTTACATCAACGCTACAACCTCTTGAGTTAACAAGATCTTTGATTGACTGGTGTGCCCAATCTCCTGGCTGAACGTTTAAATAATTGTTTGTAAATCCTGTAGACCTTGAGCTACTTGAGTAGCTATTCATGTCTTCAAGATTGATGTCAGAAGCTTGTGCAGCTATTGGAGCAATCATGCTCACAGCAGCACCAGCAACCAACAATTGTTGGAAGAGTTTCATTTTACCTCACACAAAATAACCCTAAAAAGGGGTACCATAACTTTAATGGCTGCAACTTAAAATTGCCAGAACCAAAAGATTCGTAATTATGTATAAAATTATACATTTACCTTCCTTTAATGTGCTCTAATCATATTTTTTAACTTGTTGTTCTTATTTATTTGCCCAGGAGCTAGCAACTTCTTTTGCTAGATTTCTTATTTTTTCAATATATTGGGCTCTATCAGTAACAGAAATCACTCCTCGTGCATCAAGTAAATTGAAGCTATGACTACATTTCAAAACAAAATCTAAAGCTGAGAAGGTTAAATTTTTAGAAATTAAATTTTCAGCCTCCTCTTTATATAAGTTGAAAAGCTTCCTTAGATTATCAGGATTTGATTCTTTAAAATTAAAATTACATTGATCTTTTTCAAAATCTAGCCATATATCACTATAAGTTGTATTCTTATCCCAGTTTAAATCCCAAATACTATCTTTATTTTGAAGGAACATTGCAAT
This sequence comes from uncultured Prochlorococcus sp., assembly GCA_902628235.1. Lineage (GTDB taxonomy): Bacteria > Cyanobacteriota > Cyanobacteriia > PCC-6307 > Cyanobiaceae > Prochlorococcus_A. Next base: position 2,293 of record CACOMD010000004.1, read on the forward strand.
CCTTTCTAAGCCATATGTAATTTCTATAGGGATAGGAAAGCAATCAATTCCTCCACATTGCTGAAAATAAGTAAATTGGGTAACTTCCATACCATCTAACCATACTTCCCAACCAACACCCCATGCCCCGAGAGTTGGAGATTCCCAGTTATCTTCAACAAATCTTATATCATGATTCTTTGTAATTATTCCAATCTTTTCTAAAGATTCTAAATATGTTTCTTGAATCTGATCAGGAGATGGTTTTATTATTACTTGATACTGATAGTAATGTTGTGCTCTATTAGGATTTTCACCAAACCGTCCATCTGTAGGCCTTCTACAAGGTTCAGCATAAGCGACGGACCATTTCTTTGGACCTATTGCCCTCAAGAAAGTATGGGGACTCATCGTTCCTGCACCTTTCTCCGTATCGTAAGGTTGCATAATCAAACAACCTTTTGAGGACCAAAATAAATTTAAATTTTGAATTATATCTTGAAAAAACATCTTTATAAATTAGTAAATATATATATGTAAGGTTTATAAAATTATAATTTTTTTTTAATTAAAATGGCAATTAATTTGACTTTTGCCTCTTTTAAAATTTGCATTTTTGAAAAAACATAAAAGTAAAAAAATATTCCGCATTGGAATATTTAAGATCAATAATTTTTAATTACGAAAAAGCTCAATGGGAAGGGACCATAAGTTAGTGAATTTAGTGAAGGATCATCATAATGACATGTTAATAAAATCCCTTCTCCAAGACCATACTCTGATCTTATGTACACTTCTCCTGTTTTTTGATTTCCTTTCAAAAAAACATTTCCTATTGACTTTAATTTTTCAAAGTCGTTAAAACTTATAGAGGAATATTTTTGAAGAAATGCCTTTAAGGCATTTTTTGCTTCGTTATCACTTTTAGCCATAATACCAATAGTAATCCAATCGGTTTCTCTTATTTCATTATCCAATTCTCTGGAAAGTTTTTGAATTTGATTCTTATCAAGTATCGGAGCAGTTTTGTACTTATTTAAATCAATTAATTGACTAATTTGCATGTTTTTAAAAATTCAAACAATTTAAGACTTCTCAACCAAAAGTCCTATTGTTCCAAGCCCACATACTTGGATCAACATTTTGAAAGTATATATAGATTCTATCTATTGAAATTTCCAGTTCATTAGAAAAAAATTCACAAATCGACTTTGATATTTTTGAAGGTTCGAGTGATCCAATTGATTTAATTTCAATAAAGCAACATGGTTCGCTTGATCCAGAAAAAAACATTTGTAATGAATCATTTAATTTAACCATTACATAATTCTCAGGCTTATTTAATAAAGAAGAAATAAAATCTGAACTTTTTGATAAGAGAATTTGTCTATTTTCAATCTCTTTATTAGTAGAAATATTTAATAAGGGCACTTTAGTATTTATTATGAATGACTACATTATTGCAAAAATAATACAAAGATTGATATTAAAACATTCTAATTCTTAATTTTTATTTAGTGTTATGATCACGATTCCTAAAAATCAATATTAGCTTAATAAATAATATATTTTGTTTTGGAAATACTAACTCATAAGCAAAGACAAAAGCCAGATGAGACAAATGATAGTGAGTTTTACTCTTCTCCTAAATTTGTTTATCATTTGGATTCAAATTTTAGAAAAAATCTTTCTAAACTTTATGAAGAAGAGATTAAAAATAATTCTTCTGTTCTTGACTTAATGTCAAGCTGGGATAGTTATCTTCCAAAGAATCTAAAATATAAGAAAGTTATTGGTCATGGTTTAAACAAAGAAGAACTTAAGAGAAATAACGCTTTTGATGATTATTGGGTACAAAATTTTAATGTTAATCAAAAGATTCCACTTGAAAATGAAACTATTGATTATTGCTTAATGGTTGCAGCTTGGCAATATTTACAATTTCCAGAAAAAATATCAGAAGAAATTGCAAGAATTTTAAGTTGTAGTGGGAAATTGATAATAGCTTTTTCAAACAGGGCTTTTTGGCATAAAGCTCCTAACATTTGGACTTACTCAAATGAGACAGAGAGGATTCAATATGTCAGGAATATCCTGGTAGCGAATGGTTTCTGTGAACCAAGAGTAATAAAAAAATTTACTAAAGAAAATTCCTTTTTACCTTTTTTAAATCATGATCCTTTTTATTGTATTATTTCTGAAAAGAAATAATAATTTGTCATCAGAAAAATTAAGAGTAATTATTTTTCAAAATTAGTCCTAATTAATAATTTTGTATATCATTGGATAGATAAATAAAAAATAAATGGGCTCTAAAAGAGAAAAATATCCTGAAAAATGTCCATGGGACCTTGGTCCTAAACAACATTTAGCAGAAAAGGGTAAATGGACTTTGAGGTCAGGAGAAACCTGCGTAAGTTTTAGTAAAAACAAGCTAGATAAGAATTACTTTCATGTAATTAGCAATGAAAATGAAGAACAAATATTGGCATTTAGAGCCAGATTGTTATACCAAAAACTCCTTGATAAAGGATTCCGTTTAGTTGAATAAAAGATTCAAAATTTATTTAAACCATAAATAAGTTATAAATAAAAATCTAAATTGCAGATAACTCTTTAAAAAAATACTCAACTTTTTTGTTTTTTTCATCATCATCTAGAAATTTTATAATCCTTGACTCAAGCACCCATACATTTTTAATTCCTAATTTTACAAAATTATCCTCATATTTTAATAACCTAGATTTTGGAGTTAAAGTTTTGATATCTAATTGCTGACTTGAGTATTTCTTACTCAAAAACCCATCTCCAGTATCTAAGAATTCTTGAACAAATATCTCAATTACAACACCATGAATTTTTCTAAAAACCATATTAATTTTCTTATCTTTAACTATATATTTATCTCCCTCATTTTTACCTGAGACTTCTATTAATATTCCTTTATCCGATTCACCTAAAAATTTAAAATTATTATTCTTGTGAGACTCAGTAAATTCTCTTTTAACTCTATGAATAGCAACCTCAAATAACTGAGATGATATCCTTTTGACAATATTATTATCAAAGATATTTTTTATTTTTGGCTTAAAGTTACTATCTAAAATGAACTCTCCTTCAATAGACTTATTATTATCTACAAAAATACATTTTCCACCGTATCCATTAAAAGTTTTAGGCCATGTATATCTATAATCATATGCTTCTTTGAAGATTTCTTTGCAGTTAAATTTTGAAGGAACCATTTGAGTTAAAAATAAAAGAATTAATAGACAAAAAAAAACCTCTCAAAGAGAGAGGTTTTGGTAATTAAGTTTTAATTAATTAGCCATTTTGAGAAATTTTTGCATTTTCCATATTGTCAAATGCTTGACCAATTTTCTTAAAGTCAAATCCCATAGCTCTTAAAGCATGCCATAAATGGCCTTGCAAGAAGAAGAAACCTAGATAGAAATGTACATTTGCTAACCAAGCTCTTGAACTGTATGCTCCCTCTCCTAAATCAACTGTATCAGTAAAATATGGAGCGAATTGGAATTCTAATTTTAGTGGAGCTCCATAAAGGTCCTCCGCATAAATAGTTGTATTTGAAGCACACCAGAAAGCTGCAACAAAAGCACAGAATGAAACTCCTACTACAGAGTATGAAAGGATAGCTTCTCCACCTAATAAACCTTTACCTTTGAATTCAGTGTATTCACCAAATTGCTTAGTAGCTATATGGAAAGCTCCTCCAATAATCTCTAAGAAAGCTAGAAAAGCATGTCCACCCATGATATCTTCTAGGCTGTCAATTTTTAAGAAATCAAACTGATGATTCCAAATAGCTGCAATATCAAGATTATAAATAACCTGTCTTGTTGAACCAATCGCAGGATCATAAATTCCATGAATACGAGCCCATTCAACAAACATAATTGCTCCAAGACCTAGGAAGATTAAATGATGGCCAAGAATAAATGTTAGCTTATCGGGATCATCCCATTCAAAGTCAAATTTTTGAGGCTTACTTCCTTCAGGATAATCTCCCAAATCACCTTCAAATTTATTTGAGTGTAGTAAACCACCTGCTCCAAGAACTGCAGAGAAGATTAAATGTAATGTTGCTATCACTGTAATTCCATATGTTTCTGTGATAACTCCATTTTCCACTCCTCCAATTCCAATGCCGGCAAGGTGTGGTAAGCAAATTAAATTTTGAGAACCCATTGGAATAGTGGCGTCATATCGTGCTAATTCAAATAGAGCAAAAGCACCAGCCCAAAACATCATTAATCCAGCATGGGCTGCATGAGCGGCAATAAATTTGCCAGATCTGCCTACAACGCCAGAATTTCCTGCGTACCAATCATAGGTAACATCAGATTTTCCGTAACTTTGTAACACGTGAAATGAAAATAAATAAGTAAATTGAATCTATTGCCAAACTTGGTTAATTTGACTCATTCTTTACAATTTTTAGTAAGAAGTAAAGAAAGAACTAAATCAGCATATCAAAAGCTACAAAAAAGCTTCAAAATATCTTCAAAGGAATATTCCAATAAAGTTATTTTGAAGCTTTGTGAATATTTGGAAAGAATTAGCCCAAAGAAGGAATTTCTCCTTTAAGTTGTGTAGCCCATGACTCTAGACGAGAGTCAGTCAAGTCAGATTCACTATCTTCATCTAGCGGTAAACCACAGAAACTTTCACCAATGATACTTTTGGATTCCTCAAAAGTGTAAGAGGCTTTATCAACATATCCAACCATGTCAGCGCCTGCTTTCTGGAAGTAGCTATGTAACTCTTCCATAGCATCGCAGTAATTTTCTGTGTAAGTAGAAGAATCTCCAAGACCAAAAATAGCCACCTTTTTACCAGATAGACTTAGTTCGCCAATATCTTCTAATATTGAATCCCAAGCAGTACCTGATCTTTCTTCATCTGCACCGGTATTCCATGTTGGAATGCCACAAATGATTCCATCTAGACCTTCTAATTCTGAAAGATCATCTACATCTGAAACATCTTTAGGTGAATCAGCAGATGAAATGAAATTGTGAAGACGATCTGCAACGTCTTCTGTTTTTCCAGTTGTAGTAGCGTAGTAAATTCCTACAGTCATAACTTCAAATTGATTACCTTAAAATAATAAAATAAAAAAGATTGAATTAAATCTTTTAAAAACTCTTTTTATGTAAAATTTTATACTTACTTATGTATAAAACACTTATAAGAACATAAATTAACTTGTATTTGTAAATTCCATGACAAGCACAGAATTAAAAAATCTTCTATCAAATTTGGCTTATGAGTTTCATTTTAAAAATTCGACAAAGAATAAACTCATAGCTTTTGTAGGTTTGTTAGGAGATTTTGATAGTTTTGAATATGCTATTAACCTTAAAAAATTTGCAATAACAAATAGTATGGAAAATTTAGATATTTTTTTTATTGCTATAGGCAATAAAAAAGGTAGAGAAAAATTCTGTAAATATACAGGTTTTTCAGAAAAGAATATAAAAGTTGTTAATGACAATCAATTACATAATCTTGTAGGAGCCTCAAAAGGTTTAGACATTGGATTAGGAGGTTGGATTAATATGACTCTTATGCTTATGGGAATTGGATCTTCAAAAACCATATTAGAAGTTATTAGAGGATATACAGGAGATAAAGGCGCGGATCAAATTTATGATGATAATGATAATATTAATTTATTTAATGTTTTTAAATTTTCAGGAAAATTATTTGGAAAGCCATTTGGGAAAGGTTATCTAAGACCATTTGAATTAGCTACATTTAGATTAAATAATATGATTGAAATATTTAAAAATTGGGGAGATTATATGATTAATACGAAGTATTTACCTCAAAGATCATGTACTTTTATCTTGGATCAGAATAATAACGTGATATACAAATATTTTTCCAAAGATATACTTAATTATTCTAAAAATATGAAAGCGCCTTTAGATTTTTTAAATCAATATATATAGTTATGATTATTTTTAATGTTGAGTTCTTTGGATATTTTGCAGCAATATTAACTACATTAGCTTTTTTACCCCAGCTAATAAAAACTCTTAAAACAAAAAAGGCAGAAGACGTTTCCTTAATAACATTAATAATGTTTTTAACAGGTGTACTTTCTTGGATTATTTATGGATACAAAATCTCATCAACACCAATTTTAATTGCAAATATTACTACCTTTATCTTGAATTTACTTATTTTAATTTTTAAAATTACTTTTTCAAAAAAGTAAACTTTTTTATTTTATTGATAAATACATTTGTATAAATTTTATTCAACAAAATGAAAGATATAAATTATTATCAAAGTTAAGTTAAGGAAAATGTTTTTTGAAAACTACAAAATGCTGGGTTTGGTTTAGAGGAAATTTAAATGCTAATGGTTATTGGAAAGAAGGCTTTACTTGTACCTTTGATGAAAAACCAGGGATTTTGATTGAAAGCCCAGCTTATGTCACGTGTAGAGTTCCAAATTGGAGAGTAGTAACCTCTGAGCCAGAGGACTTTTCAAAAAGTCCAAACATTCCAGAAAATGCTATTTGGAAATTAATTTAACATTTCTAAAATTTAAAATTTAACAATTCATCTAATATAGTAAAAATCTAGTTATTAAAATTAGGCCTATTAATAAGCTATTTATCGATATTATTCCATTTTTAATATTAGGCTTTTTTATTGGAAAAGCTAAACCTTTAGCCTCTGAAAAAATATCTATAAGTTTAATTAGATATGGTATCCCAATTAGTGTAATGGGCTTACTATTAAAGGCTGGAATAAACTTTGATTTAATTAATTCAGCCCTATTAGCTTTTGTTACGATTACATTATTTATATTTTTTATTAATTACATATCGAAAATTAAAAAATTATTTCCAAATTATTCGTTGCAATTAGCAGGCCTAATTGGCAACACATCTTTTTTAGGTATTCCTATTGCGATTGCACTTTTACCAACAGACACTATCAATTTTACAATTGGATTTGATCTTGGCACAACTATGTTTTCGTGGATATTTGGTCCGACTTTATTAAAAGAAACAAATATTAATCACTTTATATTGAATTGGAGAAAACTTATATCTTCTATTTTAAATAGTCCGGCTTCAAGGGGAATAATTGGTGTAATAGTTATATATTTATTTGGTTTAGAGAATATCTTAGAAGATTTTCTTTGGATTCCTGCAAGGATTGTTATTTATATAGCTATTGTTGTTGTTGGTGCAAGGCTAGGAATAATTACCAAAAGTAAAAATATACGAATTCCCTTTAAAGAGAATATTAAATATTCATCTCTTTTAAAACTTTTTATTTTACCTTTTTTTATTTATGTTTTTTGTAAAATTTTAAATTTCAATGGAACTGATACCACAGCATTAGTTTTACAAGCAGGTACTCCAAGCGCAATATCAACAATATTACTCGCAGAAGCTTATAAAAAGCAAAATGATCTTGCTGCTAAAGCTTTTTTTACAACTACAATTTTATCTACAGCTACAATTCCCTTTATATTTTTCCTCATGAATTTATAAATGTTAATTTTTTGAAGAAGAATGCATGAAATATTTAAATTGTAAACAATAGGTGCAGAAATCCACATAATGTCTTAAGATTTTCTTTATGAAGTCAATTAATCCTCAAAATGAATACGTTCCACTAAGGATTAATCTTTCTTTAAGGAGAGATACTATAAGGCTTATTTCGCAAATGGCAAATGATATGGGTATAAGTTTTGATGAAGTTTTAAGTTTTTTGGCCGAGGATTCAGTTATAGATTTAGAAATAGATGAAGATTTAAGAGGCATCAGAATACCTAGTAGTTGTAGCATTGAAGATTTAAAATATATAATTGAGAGAAGAAAAAATTCCTAAAATATTTCATATTTTTTAATTCTCCATGTAGGTTGTATTCCAAGTTCTTTGAATTTCTTTGCAGAAAAATTTAAATCTCTCCTTTTAATCCTCACTAAACTATATATTCCAAATGTTCCGAGCTTTTGAGAATTGATTTCTATCCAATGCTTTTCTTCTTTTGAGTATTTATCAATTACTACCAAAAAACTATCCGATTGGTAGTTTGGCTGATCTAACTCATTACTTCTCTTTCCAAATTTAAATCTCTCAGATAAATTTACTAACCCAGAAGGAGAACTTGATTCATAAAAAACTATTTGTTTTGAATAAAAATGCAACGAAGGTTTTCTTATACCAATCATAGCTATTGGTTCACTCTCAGATCTTACATTAATAATTTTTTTAGAAATATTTCTTAGTGGGGCCTGCCTGAGATTATCAGCTAATTTTCTTATAGGTGACATTATAAAAAATTGGCCAATAAAGAAAAATATTTGAATGAAAATTAAAGATTTTGGAAAAAATTTAAATATAAACACTGTTGATAATACTGATAGAAAAGTGAAGAAAAACTTAGATTTAAGAATCAACCCAGATATTTTTATTTGATTAGCAAGATCAGGCATTTCAGGATCATTTATTAAAACCAACCAACTATCAGAGAAATAGAAAGCGATAGAAAATCCAAAAAATATCAAAGTTGTTACGAGCCAAATTAAAGATTTATCCCTTTTTTTTAAATTTAAAACTTGTTCACTTCTACTAATTAAAATCGAAGCTGCCGGTATTGCAGGGATCCAATAGCTAGGAAGCTTGGTAGCTGAAAAACTAAAAAATAAAAATACAGAAGTTAGCCAGCATAGGGAAAATATATATATATTGTTTGTACTTTCCGATCTATTTTCAAATTTATAAATTAATTCTTTTAAGGTTTCAACTATGCCATAGATTAAGAAAATAGAAAATGGTAAAGAAGCTAAAACCATAATGAATATGTAAAACCACCAAGGCTCAGAGTGATTATTAACTACGGAAGTATATCTTTGTAGATTGTGGTAACCAAAAAAACTATCAAAAAAAACATTACCTTTTTGAACTAGCTGTATAAGATACCATGGTGAACTTATTAAGAAAGTAATCAAAATACCTTTTAAAGGGTTTATTTTTAAAAACAAATTTTTCCAGTTTTTATGAGTTAAGAAATAGGAAAATAATGTAGCAAATATTATTACAAAGGCCACTGGTCCTTTAGTTAAAATTGCAAATGCTAAAAACAACCAAGGGCTAACACAAAGACTTTTATCTTCGCTAGATATTTTTCTCCAAAAAGAAAGAAGACTTGCTCCCAAAGTAGCGCATAAAAGAGAATCACTTACCGCTGTTCTACTCCAAATTATAATTAATGGAGACAACAAAAAACTTAGTGAGGCAATTAGTGCTAGTAGGATATTATCCTTTGATTTCTTATTTGAGCAAAATATAGTATCAGCAATCATCATCATCAAAAATAAGGCCGATAGGGCTGAAGGGAGTCTTGCGGATAAAGACCCTAATTTATCCCAACTTTCATTTAATGGGATCGAGTAAAATACCGCCATCAACCAGTAGTAAAAAGGTGGCTTATCAAAACGTAAAATTCCATTAACTTTTGGAGTTAGCCAATTTCCAGACTGACTCATAGCTCTTCCAGCAGATGCAAAAAGAGGAGGAGTTTCATCAACAAGACCTGTGGAACCCAACCCTAATAGAAGAAGAAAGAATCCAAAAATAAAAACTATTAAAAGGGTTAAAAACCTCTTATTACTAAAAATATTTATCATAATTTTTCTAATCATTTATATTCTTTAATAACTCTTTTGAGCCAACTAACAACCTTCTGAGCAAAAATATCTGAAGATGCATTATTTTCAACCCACTCTCTACACTTACTCCGATTTATATTACTAATCTTTTTTAAATAAAAGAGCAGACTTTCTTTGTCATCAGCTTTTACTAAGAAACCAGTTTTTCCATGCTGAATAATTTCTCCGGGACCGCCTCTTTTATATGCAACAACAGGAACACCACATGCCATTGCTTCAACTACTACATTCCCATAAGCTTCATTCCACTTTGGAGTGTTTATTAAAGCTCTACACTTTCCCAATTGCTCCTGTAATTCATTAGTTTGTAGATAACCTTTCCAGCATATATGCCCAGAAGGATAGGATTCTATAATGCTAGATGCATAATCCTTATCTTCAATAAAACCCCATACGTTAAGTTTTTCACCAATCTCACTAGCCACATAAGCAGCATCTTCAAGACCTTTTTCAGGTGCGACCCTGCCCACCCATGCCAAAGGCCCATCTTTTTTTTCCTGAAAAGTATATCTTGATAGTTCAAAGCCATTTCCAAGGATTATAGGTTCTTTTATAAAGGGATAATCAGCTGCCTGTGCTTTACTATGAAATGCAAAATTAAAGGGATAGCTCGAATAAACCTTCGAAATTATATTTCTTATCTCCAGACTTTCATCACCCATACTGATGAGATGTAAAATAGGATAATCGACTTCTAAAGTTTTACAAATAGGTTGTAAATCATAAGCTAAATTTATAATTGCATCGCAATCTTTCATTAAAGAAAGAGCTTTTTCAAGCATTATATTAACGATAGATCCTCCTGAAATTTTTGTTTTAGTATAATAATCTTGATGTTGCCAACTATTTTGTTCATGACCTTCAACAGTGAACAATTTAGCAGAACTACAGCTTTCACTTAACTTTGAATTATTAGGGGCAACTATATTAATCGAATGATTTTGTTTTAATAATCCACTGACTAAAGAATTAAGAGTTAATTCAACGCCTCCTCCTTTACCACTTCCTAAAAAGCCAATAGGAGTACTTATTATTGTTAATCGCATCCTAACTAGTTATTGAAATATTTATAACATTTAGATTTTACTCTCGCTATTATTTAATTCCCATAAAGATTTCCTCTGGCTGACAAAAAACACTGAAACCAGGACAAAAGCCACACCGACCCACTGAAGAACTGTTAATCTTTCATTTAGCCAAATTCCTCCACTTAGTAAAGCAAATACAGGAGTTAAAAAAGCAAGGGTACTAAATCCAGTAATTTCTTTGTTATTTGCAAAATAAAAGAACAATCCATATGCGACAGCACTTCCAAAGATACTTGCAAAGGACATTAAACCCCAATCGGTAAATGACCAGTTCGGTAATGATTGAAAATTTGTATCAAGAAAATATTTAAAAATTAAAGGTAAACTACCAAAAACCATATGCCAGCCCGTAACCGAAATAGGATCACTTTTTGTACAGGTTAGTCTTATTAGGATTGTACCAAGAGCCATTGATAATGCTGCCGCCAACATCCAAGCTTCTCCAACATTAAAGTTTATATCTCCTAAATTTGTATCTGACATTAACCACCATTTTTCTAAAAATTCTTGTGGGAATCCAAGAAAAATTATTCCACCAAGACCAAACATTAGGCCTAACCATCCAATAGGGTTTATTAAGTTTCCAAAAATTGCTCTTGCGAGAAGAGCCACCAATAATGGTTGTGAATCTATTAAAACAGATCCTAATCCAGCTCCAGTTTCAGATATTCCATAAGTTAAAAATAATTGAAAAAATGTCGCATCAACAATTGTAAAAACGATAAACCACTTCAAATCGCACCTATAAATTTTCAAATCTCTTTTGAGTAAATATGTTGTAATCAGGACAAGAATCCCCGCAGGTAATAATCTTAAAAATGCTACAAATTCTGGGCCACCAGTTGATACTAGGGGAGTCATCGCAGCCATTGAGGTTCCCCAAAGAGCAAAAGGAAGTATCATTAAAAACCAATTTAAAATTAAATTCATCAAATCTACTGATAATCTTTTTATTGTTATTTAAGATTAATAATAAAAACAAAAAAAATGATTTGGCCTTTTAGAAGAAAATCCAAAAAAAGGATTGCTCGTATTGTAATAGAAGAACCTATTACAAGTTCAACAAGAATCTCTACTCTTAAAGCTCTTAAACAGGTAGAGGAGAGGGAGTTTCCAGGACTTATTTTAAGAATTGATAGCCCTGGAGGTACTGTTGGAGATAGTCAAGAAATCTATTCCGCAATTAACAGACTTAAATCAAAAGGATGTAAAGTCATAGCTAGTTTCGGAAATATCTCTGCCTCTGGTGGAGTTTATATAGGAGTTGCAGCCGATAAAATAGTTGCCAATCCTGGAACAATCACAGGTTCAATAGGGGTAATAATAAGAGGAAATAATATTTCTGAATTGTTGAGTAAAATTGGTATTAAATTTGAAACTGTTAAAAGTGGTCTTTTTAAAGATATCCTTTCACCTGACAAGCCTCTTAGCGAAGAAGGAAGAGCTTTACTTCAAAACTTAATTGATGAAAGTTATGAACAATTCACAAATGCTGTATCTTTAGGAAGAAAAATTCCAATTGAGGATGTAAAAAAGTTTGCCGATGGAAGAATCTTCACAGGTTCCCAAGCTAAAGAATTAGGTTTGGTTGATGAAATTGGTGATGAATACAAGGCAAGAGAGATTGCAGCTGAAATGACCAATACAGATTTAAAAATTGAGCCCCTCACAATTGGTAAAAAAAAGAAAAAAATACTTGGACTTTTACCAGGAAGTGAACTTACTGAAAAATTAATAAATCTTCTTAACTTTGAAATTGATACAATCAATAAATTACTTTGGCTTTATAAACCATAAAATAAAGGCATGAGTGAAAATAGAAATTCTAATTTTAAATTATCTGCAATTAGAGGCGCCACTACCTCTGATGGGAATACTGATATTTACATCAAAGATGCAGTAGTTGAACTTATTCAGGAATTCATTACACAAAATGAACTAAAAAAGGAAAATATTATTTCAATTACTTTTACAGTTACAAATGATTTGAATGCATGCTTTCCCGCTGCAATCGCAAGGAGACATTTCAATTTAGATTCAATTGCGTTTTTAGATTGTCAACAAATGATGGTTCCGAATGATATAAATTTTTGCATTAGAATGTTGGCCTTAGTTAACCTAAAATCACACAGAAAACCTATTCATCCTTATTTAAAAGGATCTTCTAAATTAAGACCTGACAGATGCTAATCTAATCATTAATAATCAATTTAACTCCTTTTAAAGATTTAAATAAATGAATTTCTCAATAAAAATTTTTAATAAAAAATCATTATTAAAAGCTATTTTATTTTTACCTCTTTTAATTCCTTTAATTCCTGATCAAATAGATTCAGCAAAAGCTGGTCTAGAATTTCAATGGGATTCAAACAGTGAATATAAAAAGCTAAGGTGGTATCAAACAAATCCGAGAAAATTAGGTAAGAATAAAATATTCTTTTTTTATAGGCCTAGTGATAGAAAAACTGGCCTGCTTACACTTAACATCAAAATACCTAAAAACTTTAAATCAACGTTAAAAATAAAAAATATTAGTTTGTGCAGAGTAAATATTGGTGGTTTTAATTCTAAGACAAAATGTCTTGAAAATATACCAGCTGACATTGAAATAATGAAAGAAACTAAAAAAGTCGAAATTTATCCTATTTCTCCATTACCTCTTAACAAAGAATCATATGCTGTAGTTTTTAAAGTATCTAATCCTCAAAAATCTGGACTTTATCAATTTCATACTTTTGGCAAATCATCAGGGGCAATACCAGTCGCAAGCTATTTAGGGAGTTGGACTGTAAAAATAGATCAGCTATAAAGTCTCCATTTAATGTTAGATTAGTAAAAATATCTGAAACAAATGACCAAAAGAACTTTAGGGGGAACATCAAGGAAAAGGAAGCGCGTATCAGGTTTTAGAGTTAGAATGCGTTCTCATACTGGCAGAAGAGTTATAAGAAGCCGAAGGAAAAGGGGTAGAGAAAGAATTGCGGTTTAATTACCCCTATGGCTTTACCAAAACAATTACGACTAAAAGGTCATAGAGCATTTAAATATATTTACAAAAATTCAAATAAGTACTATGGCAAATTTATGGATTTAAGAATTGCAAAATCTTGTCCAAATATACTCTTAACTCATAAAAATATCGCTTTTACTAATAATTTTAAATTAGCAATATCTGTAAGCAAAAAATTTTCTAAAAGGTCTGTAGTCAGAAATAGAATCCGTAGAATATTACAGGATGATTTCTTAAGAAATTTTAAAAAAGAATATAACCACATTCCTTATTGGGTACTTGTTAACCTAAAGAGTGGTAGTTTCTGTAATTTCGAAACTGAACTACTAAATGAATTTCAAACTCTATTCTTTAAAACTGGTTTACTGAAATGATCGTAATCAACGAGGAAGTATTTTATGAGGGTGGTCCTGCTAAAGGAGATTTAATTATCAATTTACTAGCGGGTCTAACTATTTTAGGGCTGCCATTTACGTTTGCTGCAATTGTAAGGTCTCTATGGTTACGCTTTACTATGACCAACAAAAGAATTACTATTGTTGGTGGTTGGTTTGGAAGAAATAAGACACAAGTTTCATTAAATAACATCAAAGAAATTCGTTCTGTTCCAAGAGGTTTTGGATCATATGGAGATATGGTTTTAATTCTTAATGATGGCTCTAAAGTTGAAATGAAATCTTTGCCTTCATTTAGAGAAAAGCAAAATTACATAGAAAAAAATATGTCTAAAAGCTCTAAACAGCCTAATCTTGGAGAGACTCAAGGTTTTGCAGCTAAAACTTAAATGTTTTTTAATCGCAAAATGTTTCCTTTATCTTGTAAAATATAGTGTCTATTAAATTATTTATTTTCTTAACATCGTGATCGGGTTCATCTCAGAAAAATTATTAATCCCGATACTGGATTTCTTTTATGGTCTTGTTCCAAGCTACGGTTTAGCAATTGTCGCTCTTACTGTAGTTATAAGAATTGCTTTGTTCCCTCTTAGTGCTGGTTCCATAAGAAGTGCTCGGAGAATGAAAATAGCTCAGCCAGTAATGCAGAAAAGGCAAGCTGAAATTAAGTCCAAATTCGCTGGTAATGCAAAAAAGCAACAAGAAGAGCTTGGTAAATTAATGAATGAATTTGGGAGCCCACTCGCAGGTTGTCTTCCTTTAATTGTTCAAATGCCAGTTCTTTTTGCATTATTTGCGACACTAAGAGGATCGCCTTTTGCAGATGTGCCTTACAATATCAACATTAAAATTTTACCTCAAGAACAAGTTGCAACAATCGAACCCAAACCATTCACATCTCCAAGACATTCTATATTTATCAATGAGAAAACACATTTCCCAGTAATAGCGTCAATTCCAAATGGAACAAAATTAGGTTTAGAAGATACACTAAAAATTAATTTGCAGACTACTTCTGGAAACAATTACTCAGAAGTTCTCACAAAATACGATGAAGGATCTAGATTTCTACCCTCGTGGTCAGTTTCAAAAGGTTCGGAGAATGTAAAAATTAGTGATGAAGGCGTTGTAACTCCAATTCAACCAGGAGATGCAACAATTGAAGCAAAAATTCCTGGTTTAGCTGCCAAAAGCGGTTTTTTATTCATTAAAGCATTAGGTCAAGTTGGATTTTATGTAGATGGTTCTATCAACTGGGATATAGCTGCTTTAGTAGGAGCATTTGGTTTAACTTTATTACTATCTCAATTCCTCTCTGGACAAGGAATGCCAGCAAATCCTCAACAATCTACTGCTAATAAAATTACACCAGTCATGATAACGGGAATGTTTCTTTTCTTCCCACTTCCTGCTGGAGTTTTACTATATATGGTTGTTGCTAATATTTTCCAAGCTTTACAGACTTTCATTTTAAATAAAGAAACCTTACCTGATAATCTACAAAAAATATTAGATGATCAGCTTCTTAATAAAGACAAAGTTATGTCTACATCACCTTCAATTAATGATAAAAGACTACCTTTTGAACCAAATAGTAAAAAGTAAATTAACCCCAGCTAAAATTTTAAATTTATGCAATCTTGGCTTCAAAATCTAGATTTATTAATAAAAGCAAGAACACCATTAATTTGGATTAAGAGCAAAGAAGAGGAGAGATTATTCAGAGTCTTAAATTCAGCTTGTGAAAGATTAAATAAAAAAAGAGTAATAAGTTGGGATTGTGTTAATGGAATCCAAGGATCATTGAATGATGAAAGAAAATTTTCAAATAACCCTAAAGGTATTTTGAATTGGATTAACGAACAAAATAATTCGTTATCTACAATTTTAATACTTAAAGACTTTCATAAATTCTATGAAGACCCCACAATTTCTAGGATTATTAAGGAATTATCATTTTCATTAAAGGAAACTACACACAATATTATTTTTAGTTCTCACATTTTTCCTACTTCAGATGAACTAGACGAATTATTAAATATTATTGAATTACCTCTACCGGATCAAATGGAGCTAAAAAAACTTATTAAAAACATTTCTGTAAAAACAGATTCTGATCTTAATGATAATGATTTAAATGAGTTAGCAATGGCTTCAAGTGGATTAAGCGAGCTTAGAGTTAGACAAGTTGCGGCAAGAGCGTTAACTCAAAGGGGAAAAATAAGCAGAATAGATTTAAAAGATATTGTTGAAGAGAAAAAACAAGTTATTGCAAGAAGTGAAATTCTTGAATTTTTTGAAAGCAATTCAAATCAAAATGATATTGGTGGATTAAGTATTTTAAAAAATTGGCTTAATCAAAGATATCAAGCATTCTCTAGAGAAGCCAGAGAATATGGACTACCATTACCAAAAGGTGTTTTATTGGTTGGTCCACAAGGGACAGGAAAATCTCTAACTGCAAAAGCTATTGCACAAAGTTGGTCAATGCCACTTTTAAAATTAGATGTAGGAAGATTATTTTCAGGGTTAGTTGGTTCAAGTGAGGCAAGAACAAGAGAGACGATAACAAGAGCTGAAGCTATGGCTCCTTGCATTCTTTGGATAGATGAAATTGATAAAGGATTTGGTGGAGATGCAAGAAGTGACGGAGGAACAAGCCAAAGAGTATTGGCAAGTTTACTTACTTGGATGGCTGAGAAAAATTCCTCAGTATTTGTTATTGCTACAGCGAACGCGATAGATAAATTACCTCCCGAATTATTAAGGAAAGGAAGATTTGATGAAATCTTTTTCTTAGATCTTCCAAAATCAGAAGAGAGATTAAGTATCCTTGACTTACATTTAAAAAAGAGAAGGCCAAATTATAATTTTCAGTTATCAACTATTGTTGATAGAACAAGTGGATATTCAGGGGCCGAGTTGGAGCAAGCGGTAATAGAGGCTATGCACTACTCATTTTCTGAAAGAAGAGAAATTTCTGAAAGAGATTTAATTAAAGCTGTTTCGGAACTTGTTCCATTGTCAAGAACGGCTAAGGAACAAATTGATTTACTGAAGCAATGGTCCTCAACAGGTCGAGCAAGGTTAGCTTCTTAACAAATTTATAAATAATTATTTATTTCAAAAATACAAAAAAATTAATTCTTTTAGAAAAACCACATACTATTTCCATCTATAGTTTAATTTATTAGTATATATCTAAAAAAGAGTGTTAGATCAAAGATTAATAAGAGAAAATCCAAGACTAGTTGAAGAAAAATTATCTGTAAGAGGGGTGAATTTAGATTTATCTCATCTTCAAGAATTAACCATAGCTATTAAGAATAAAGAAACTGAACTATCTAACTTGCAATCAGAAAGTAACAAAATCAGCAAATTAATTGGTAATTTCTACCATAATCAACTGGATTCATCAGTAATTGACATAAATGCTCTGAAAGAGAATGGAAATAATCTAAAATCAGAGATTTCTAAACTTGAACAAATAAAAAGGGACTTAAATAGGGAAATTAATAATGAGATTCTTAAATTACCAAACTTTCCAAGTAAAAATACACCAAAAGGAAAAAATGAAAGAGAAAATATTGAGATAAGAAACTGGGGAAATGCTATTAAAAAAGAATATATTAAAAGCCACTGGGAAATTGGAGAGGAATTAAATTTATTTGAAACAAAACGCACGTCAAGAATTTCAAAAAGCCGCTTTATTACCCTTATTGGTAAAGGGGCAAGACTAGAAAGAGCACTGATTAATTTTATGCTTGACATTCATCATAAGAATGGATATTTAGAACTAATGCCACCCGCATTAGTTAACACAGAAAGTTTAAGAGGATCAGGACAACTTCCAAAATTTTATAATGAGAGTTTCAAATGTGATGAAGATGATTTATGGCTATCTCCAACTGCAGAAGTTCCATTAACAGCCTTTCATAAAGATGAAATCATTGATCCAAAACAACTGCCTTTAAAATATGTTGCTTATAGCCCATGTTTTCGAAGAGAAGCTGGAAGTTATGGGAAAGATACAAAAGGTCTTATTAGATTGCATCAATTTAATAAAGTTGAATTATACTGGTTAACAAATCCTGACAAATCAGAAGAAGCACATCAACTAATAACTTCTGATGCAGAAAACATTCTTCAAAAACTTAATCTTCCTTATAGAGTTGTTGATATTTGTTCTGGTGATTTAGGTTTTTCATCCAGTCGTACTTTTGATCTTGAGGTTTGGCTACCAAGCAGTAACACATATAGAGAGATATCAAGCTGTAGTAATTGTTTAGATTTTCAATCTCGAAGATCATTTATAAGAACTAAACAAGATAAAAAAACTACTTTCTTGCATACTTTAAATGGAAGCGGCTTAGCTATTGGCAGAACAATGGCTGCAATTCTTGAAAATGGTCAACAAAAAGATGGAAGCATAAAAATCCCCGATGTACTCATACCCTATTTTGGTTCATCTTTTATAAAAACTAATTAACATAGTTAAATGAATGTTTTAACTTCAATAACAGTTTTAGGATTTCTTATTTTCTTTCATGAAATGGGACATTTTCTTTCAGCAATAATTCAAGGCATTTATGTTGATGGTTTTTCAATTGGATTTGGACCAGCAATTATTAAAAAGAAAATTCGTGACATAACATATTCATTACGAGCATTTCCATTAGGTGGATTTGTATCCTTTCCTGATGAAGAACAAAAAGGTATAGATCCTAAAGATCCAAATTTATTAAAAAATAGACCAATATATCAAAGAGTAATAGTTATATCTGCCGGTGTTTTTGCAAATTTACTACTTGCATATTTAATTCTTATAGTTAATGTAACCACAATTGGAATACCATTTGATCCTGATCCAGGGATATCTGTGCTTGCAATACAGCCAGAGAAAGCAGCTTTCATTGCAGGTTTAGAGCCTGGAGATAAAATTTTAAAACTCGAAAATGATACTCTTGGCATCGGTGATCAGGCAGTTAACACCTTAGTAAATGAGATACAAAAATCATATGATCAAATTATCTCCATAACTATAAGAAGAGGAGAGATAACAAAAGAAATAAAGTTAAAACCTCAAAGAATTGACGGGAAAGGAACTATCGGAGCGCAGCTACAACCAAATATAAAAGAAGAGACTTATAAAACAAAAAATATTTTTGAACTTTTAGAATTTACCAATAAAGAATTTTCATCTCTTCTTATTAAAACAATTGATGGTTATAAAGGTTTAATAACTAATTTTTCTTCTACAGCCCAACAACTTAGTGGTCCAGTAAAGATAGTTGAAATAGGAGCCCAATTGTCAGAACAAGGAGGAACAGGGATTTTACTCTTTGCAGCATTAATATCAATTAATTTAGCTGTTTTAAATTCTTTACCATTACCTCTTTTAGATGGTGGTCAATTAGTTTTTACCCTAATTGAGGGAATAAGAGGAAGACCCATCCCAGATAAAATTCAAATAGCTGTAACTCAATCAAGTTTTTTATTATTAATGGGATTAAGTATTATTTTAATAATTAGAGATACAAGTCAGCTATTGATTATCCAAAAGCTATTAAAACAATAAATTTATTTATTTATTTACCCCAAGCTGTTATTATTAATATTATTTATACAAGGTTGAATGGCAAAAAAATCTATGATCGCTAGAGAAGTCAAGCGCAAAAAATTAGTAAAAAAATATGCAGCTAAAAGAAAATCTTTACTTGATGAATTCAAATCAGCTAAGGATCCCATGGCCAGACTAGAAATTCATAGAAAAATTCAAAGCCTTCCAAGAAATTCTTCGCCAAATAGAATTAGAAATAGATGTTGGGCGACAGGTAAACCTCGTGGTGTTTATAGGGATTTTGGACTATGCAGAAATCAACTAAGGCAAAGAGCTCACAATGGCGAACTCCCTGGTGTTGTTAAATCAAGTTGGTAACATCCAACCTTGTTAACTTGTATTCACCTTATATAGTTAAAATCTACATAAATAATCAGTTTTTTAATAAGCAATATAAATATTTTTAGATTTAATTTAAAAAAAGCATTCAATTTGTACCAATTAAATGTAAGAATAAGTTATGTAATAAAAAACATAATTAAAAGTGGAAGGACAAAATAAGTCGATCACGTTTGACGGACGAGAGATACGACTAACTACAGGACTATATGCTCCTCAAGCTAATGGTGCAATAATGATCGAGTGCGGAGATACCTCTCTCTTGGTTACTGCTACAACAACTGTAAAGAAAGAAAAAGGAGACTTTCTCCCTCTTATATGCGATTACGAAGAGAAACTCTATGCCGCGGGGAGAATCCCTGGTGGTTTTATGAGAAGAGAGGGGAGGCCTCCTGAAAGGGCAACCTTAATAGCTAGATTAATTGATAGACCAATGAGACCTCTCTTTCCAGCTTGGATGAGAGATGAGATACAAATCGTAGCTTCTTGCCTTTCCTTAGATGAAAGAGTACCTGCTGATGTTTTAGCTGTAACTGGGGCTTCATTCGCGACTCTTCTTGGTGAAATCCCTTTTTACGGGCCTATGGCTGCAGTAAGAGTTGGGCTAATTGGAGATGATTTCATACTAAATCCAAGTTACAGAGAAATTGAGAAAGGAGATCTTGATATCGTAGTCGCTGGATCACCAGATGGGATAGTAATGATTGAAGCTGGCGCTAATCAATTATCAGAACAAGATACTATAGAGGCTATAGATTTTGGTTATGAAGCCGTCAATGAACTTATAAAAGAACAAGAGAATTTATTAAAAGAATTAGGCATTAAACAAATAAAGCCAACTCCTCCTGAAACAGATGACACCTTATATACTTATCTAGATAAAAATTGTTCAAAACCAATTAATCTCGTTTTGCAAAATTTTGATAATTCTAAGGAAGAGAGAGATACTGAGTTAGAAAAGATTAAGTCTGAGACTTCAAATAAAATAGAATCTCTCAAAGATGATAATAATATAAAATTATTGATTTCTGAAGATGAAAAACTAATTGATTCAGATTTTAAGAAATTAACTAAAAAGTTAATGAGAGATCAAATAATCAACGAGGGCAAAAGAGTTGATGGGAGAGAGCTTGATGAAGTAAGAAAGATAAAAGTTGCTGCAAGTATTCTCCCAAAACGTGTTCATGGTTCAGCATTATTTCAAAGAGGATTAACTCAAGTATTATCTACAACAACCCTTGGGACCCCAAGCGATGCTCAAGAGATGGATGATTTAAATCCAACTACTGAAAAAACTTATCTACATCATTATAATTTCCCGCCTTACTCTGTTGGAGAAACACGACCAATGAGAACTCCTGGGAGAAGAGAAATAGGTCATGGAGCGCTTGCAGAAAGAGCTATCATTCCAGTTCTACCTGGTAAAGAAACATTTCCTTATGTTCTTCGTGTTGTAAGTGAAGTTTTAAGTTCTAATGGATCAACATCAATGGGATCAGTCTGTGGAAGTACACTTTCACTATTAGATGCTGGTGTCCCCTTAAAAGCACCAGTTAGTGGGACTGCTATGGGGTTAATTAAAGAGGGTAAAGAAGTTCGAATTCTTACAGATATTCAGGGTATTGAAGATTTTCTGGGAGATATGGACTTTAAAGTTGCTGGGACAGAAAAAGGGATTACAGCTCTACAAATGGATATGAAAATTACAGGTTTATCTGTATCTATTATTTCTGATGCTATCAAAAAAGCTCGTCCAGCAAGATTACATATTCTAGAAAAAATGCAGGAAGCAATAGATAAACCTCAAGAATCTTTATCTCCACATGCCCCAAGACTTTTAAGTTTTAGGATTGATCCAGAACTTATTGGAACTGTAATTGGACCAGGAGGGCGAACTATTAAGGGGATTACAGAAAGGACAAATACTAAAATTGATATAGAAGATGGAGGAATCGTAACTATTGCATCTCATGATGGTGCGGCTGCTGAAGAAGCACAAAAAATCATAGAAGGGTTAACTCGTAAAGTTCATGAAGGTGAAATCTTTACAGGTGTTGTTACCAGGATCATACCAATAGGTGCTTTTGTAGAAATTCTTCCTGGTAAAGAGGGGATGATTCATATATCCCAGCTATCTGAAGCCAGAGTTGAAAGAGTTGAAGATGTTGTAAGACAAGGAGACGATGTTACTGTGAGGGTTCGGGAAATAGATAGCAGGGGGAGAATTAATTTAACATTAAGAGGAGTTTCTCAAAATAATGGTTTTTCATATCCTGAGCCAACTCCAACCCCAGTCGCACCCCTTAATTAAGGGGATATAAGTCATATTTATTGATTATCTCTTTTATTTGTAAGCAAATTTTTTCGTGATTTAGGTAATTACTTGTTGCAATTATAATTCCAGCTTGTTCAAAATTATAATTGCCATAAGTTAACTCCTCATTAAATATATTTGTTATTGCCCCGCCTGCGGCCTTTAAAACTGCAGCCGGTGCTGCTAAATCCCAGTCTTTAGGAGAGCCTTCTCCTGGCAAACTTAAACATATATAAATATCGCTTTCACCTCTTAAAATGGAAGCAATTTTACAACCAATACTTCCCATTACGATAACTTTTTTGAAGTTAACTTTTTTGATTAAATTATGAAGAATTTGATTACCATGATTCTTACTTGTGACAATAGTCATATCTTTTAAATTTTGTTTAGAAGAAAGATTAGGTTTTTTATTGTCTCCACATTTGTTTTCGCACCAAACCATATCATGTCTAGATATCCATAATTCATTTTTATCAGGGATAAGGACAATTCCTAAATAAGGTTTGTATTTATAATTAAGAGCTAAATGCATAGCATAATTTGATGTACCTTGAATAAAATCTTTAGTTCCATCTAGAGGATCAAGTACCCATAAAAAATGTTTATTTATTCGTCTATTAGTAGGATTAATTTTTACGTTTTCTTCACTTAATATTTCCCATTCAACATTTTTATATTTTTTAGTAATATTTTCAATAATCATCTCATTAACTTTTAAATCAGCAATTGTTACAGGATCTTCTTCATTCTCATTTGTAAGAATCTTGCTTTTATTATTTGAATCTTTTATTATTTGAGCATATTTAAGCAAAATGTCAGAAGCTTCCCAACTAAAATCCTTTAAATCATTAATAAGAATATTTATATCTACTCCTGGAGGTAATTTAATCACTAAATGAATAATAAATATTTATTATCTCACAAAAGCAAAGAACCCGAAAATAGTGTTTTATATATAGTTGGAACACCTATAGGGAATTTGAGTGATATTTCTTTTAGAGCCTTGAATATTTTTAAGAATGTTTCTTTGATCGCTTGTGAAGATACTAGGCAAACAAGAAAAATAATGAGCAAATTTGAATTTACAAATAATCTGACAAGCTTTAATAAACATAATTCAAGAAAAAAAATACCTAAAATTATTAGTGATCTAAAGGAAGGTAATTCAGTCGCTCTCGTAAGTGATGCTGGCATGCCGAGTATTTGCGATCCTGGTGAAGATCTTATTCGTGAGGCTAGATCTAAAAAATTTAAAGTAATTTGTATTCCAGGACCCTGTGCTGTGACAACTGCACTTGTTTCTAGTGGCCTACCATCTTCTAAATTCATATTTGAAGGATTTCTTCCTAAAAAAAACTCTGAGAGGGAAAAAATACTCACAGAAATAAGTAAAAATGAAAAAACGACAATTTTATTTGAGTCTCCTCATCGTTTAAAAAAATTGCTAATTAAACTTAAAGAATATTGTGGAGGACAAAGAGAGATTATCGTTTCAAGAGAATTGACAAAAAAATTTGAGGAAAATATAGGTAAAAACATTGAGGAAGTCATTAGTTATTTTGATGGAATAGAAGTTTTAGGAGAGGTAACAATAGTAATAAAAGGTATAAGTAATTCAAAGCAAACTAATATTTGCAATAAACTAGAGATAAAACAAGAACTTTATGAATTAACTCAGGCAGGCTTAAATCTATCTGCGGCTTCAAAATATTTAGCAAAGAAAAATAACCTAAAGAAAAGCATAATTTATAATATGTATAAAATCACAGATTTCTAGTTTTGATAAATGTTAATTTTATTAAAAAAAGTATTATTCACTATAACTTTAAATGCAGGATTATTTTTACTTTTGGTGATTGGCATACAAAATAGCTCAAATAAAATAAAATTAAATGTATTAATTGGAGAAACAGTTAACTTACCAATAAGCTTTATTATTGGTATGAGTTTTATAAGTGGATCGATTTCTGGAAGTCTTTTATCGATTGATTTGAAAAGCAATAACAATAAAGATTAAAGAGCAATTAATTTATCAGAACTTACTATTCTTGAAATACCTCTAGAGAGCAAAATTGGTGTTACTTTTTTAAAAACATCAGTATTTGGAACTTTGATAACTTTTTGTTCCTTGCTGCAAAAACTTTTAGCAACTTTCAAGTCAAAATAAATTTCAATTGTTTTTCTTTCTAATTCATCAGGAGAAAGAAACTCCCATTTAGGATAATCTTTAAGACATTTAATTTCTAATTCAACTTTATTATCAACAATAATATATACAACTTTAGGAAATTCAACCTCTGAAATAGGTACTGAAGCGAAATCTTTTTGAGAATCAATATCAATTTTATAATTTAGAGGAGGTATTTCTATAAGAGGAGATATAGGTAAATATTCATCATCTGAATTATCATTTAATGATTTTGGATTACTTGAAACGATGCTTTCATGAGATTTATTTTTTTTTAAATTAAAATTATTTATTTCAAACGTTTTATTCTTATTTACTACCTCTTTATATTTTTTTCCCCCAAGAATTTTCTTTAAATTTCTAGAAATTGTTAATTTTGTACAACTAAACTTATGAGAAATTTGATCAAGACTAATGCCAGAGATAAAAAGTTTTACTATTTCTTCTTTTTGCTGTAATGTAAGTTTTTTTGCCAAAATAAGAAATCTTTTCTTTTATTCTAATAAATTTATTAATCATTATTAATATTTAAGATACGAAATATAATTAAAAGAATTTTTTTTATTGTTTGAGATTTTGCTATCAGATATAATAAAAAGATGCTTCCTTAGCTCAGCTGGATAGAGCAACTGCCTTCTAAGCAGTGGGCCGCAGGTTCGAATCCTGCAGGAAGCGTTAGTTTCAGAGAAAAGACTTAATATACATGAGAAAAATACCAATTTATTCTCTTAAAGAGAAAACTATAGAGGATTATGGTTATCTCCTTTTTCTGTTGGGTATATTTTTTTTACCATCAACGTTGACAATTGGTATTTTCTTTTTAATAACAGCATTTATATTATCTAGTATTTTTAGAAAAGATTCTTTTTTAAAAGATTATTGGAATTTACCATTTCTTTTATTCGGATTATTGATAATATCTAGCGCAATTTTACAAAATTATCTTTTTGAAAATAATTATGATCAAATTTGGGATCCAAAGTTATCATTAATTGGTTTAGGAAATTGGATTCCTTTTATTTGGGTTTTTTGGGCAGCCCAGCCATATATTAATACTAAGTCCAAAAGAAGATCATTTTCATTAATTTTAATAGCAGGAACTTTTCCTGTATTAATTACTGGTTTTGGCCAATACTTTTTAAATTGGACTGGTCCATTTGAAACACTTTATGGTCTTATTATTTGGTATCAAAGACCAATTCAAATACCTGGAGGATTAAGTGGCTTATTTAGTAATCAAAATTATGCAGGATCCTGGCTTAATTTTGTTTGGCCATTTTGTTTAGCATTATTCTTTGAAAAATCAAATAATTTGTTTAAGAAAACTATCGCTTTTAGTTTTCTTATATCTACAGGTTTTACTGCATTTTTAACTTTTTCGAGAAATGCCTGGATTGGATTATTTACTTCAATTCCAATAGTTTTAGGAAAGAAAGGAATCAAATTGATTTTGCCAATATTAACATTCATGCTACTAATTTTATTTTTTGTATTTTCTCCAATCTTTTACGGCGAATTACAAAATAACTTTAGGAATTTATTACCTGGACAAATATTAAAACAATTTGATAGCACACACTATGTAGATCTTGACATAACAAGGATAGAAATTTACAAAAGTGCAATTGAAATTATTAAAAAAAATCCTTTCTTTGGATTTGGAGCTGGGTCCTTTACAGAAATATTTTTCTCAAATACAAATTTTTGGAAAGGCCATTCACACAATCTTCTGCTTGAATTATCACTTAGTTACGGTTTACCTGCAACAATTATCCTTTTTATTAGTATCAGCATTATTCTTTGTTTATCAATGAAGAAAATATTTTCCGAAACACTTCAAATCAATATTTCATATTTTGATAGAGCATTTTGGTCTGCCTTATTTTTCTTTCTTATATCTCAACTTGCTGATATACAATATTTCGATGGAAGAATAAGTATAATTTGTTGGATTTTAATAGCAGGTCTTAAAAATATTATTTTAGAGAGAGATTATAAAACCTTATTAAATAGATTAGAGTAATTAACATATAATTAGAAATAATTATCTAAAGATAATTATTTTCTTCCTTTAAGTTTTATATTTTATAATTTTTTTATTTTTAAATTAATAAATGCATATAGAGTTTTACTTTATTTATAAATTAAATCATCTTAAAAATACCATTAATAATTTAAAATTAATTAAGGTTAAAAACTTTTATGAATATAAAAGATTCAAAGATAGCTATTGTTCATGATTGGT
Organism: uncultured Prochlorococcus sp.; assembly: GCA_902628235.1. Lineage (GTDB taxonomy): Bacteria > Cyanobacteriota > Cyanobacteriia > PCC-6307 > Cyanobiaceae > Prochlorococcus_A. Next base: position 29,201 of record CACOMD010000004.1, read on the forward strand.
TTATTCAAAAATCTCTTGGAGGATCAGAAAAAGTCACATTTATTCTTAATGACTTATTAAATGAAAAATATACTACTCCTGATATTTTTTCTTTAATATCAAATATTGAAATTGTTAATAAGAAATATTTAAAAGAGAGCAAAATAATAACGAGTTTTATTCAATCATTACCATTTGGGAAAACAAATGTGCAAAGCTATCTACCTTTTCTTCCCTATGCAATAGAACAATTTGATCTGAGAAAATATGATTTAATTATAAGTTCAAGTCATGCATTAGCCAAAGGGGTACTTACTTCTCCTGAACAGTTACATATTAGTTACATACATACACCTATGCGATATGCTTGGGATCAAATGAACATTTATCTAAAAAGATCTTTATTATCAAAATTGGGATTTGAAATCCCCTTAAGATATATTCTTTACAAATTAAGAGAATGGGATTTCTATAGCTCTCAAAGATTGGATTATATAATTGCGAATTCTAACTTTACTTCAAAAAGAATAAAAAAATATTGGGGCTTAGAATCTGAAGTAATACATCCTCCTGTAGACATAAAAAGATTTAATTGTAATAAGTCAAGGGATAATTTTTATATCAGTGTAAATAGACTTGTACCTAACAAAAGAATTGATTTATTAATAAAAGCCTTTAATAATTTAAATCTACCTTTGATAATAATTGGAGATGGACCCGAAAGATTAAAACTAGAGAAAATCTCTAAGCCTAATATAAAGTTCCTTAAAAAAATATCTGATAAAGAAGTTGCAAATTATATGTCTAGGTGCAGAGCATTTGTTTATGCAGGAATTGAAGACTTTGGTATCGCACCTGTTGAAGCAATGGCATCAGGTGCTCCTATAATTGCTTATGGTAATGGAGGAATTTTAGATACAGTGAATTGTTTAAATAAAAATAGTGAAGGGAAAGTTCAAAATGGATTACTTTTTAAAAAACAGACATCTGAAGATATCATCGATACTATAAGTTGGTTTGAAGACACAAAGGCTTGGAGTAAATTTAATCCTCAAACATTGAATGAATATTCTAACAGATTTAGTATTGAAAACTTTATTAATAAATTTGATTTTGCAATTAATAAAGCTTGGGAAATTTTTACTACAAAACTTTAGGTGAAACCAAATTTAATTAAATCAAAAAATTAATTTACTTATGAGAAATTTAATAAGAAATATAAGTTTAAAGTTTTACAAATCAATTAAAAAATTTCTTGATTTATTATTTTCTTTATTGATTTTAATAGTTACTTTACCATTATTTCTAATAATTGCTTTATTAATAAAATTAAGTTCAAGAGGTCCTATATTTTTTTTACAAGAAAGAATAGGTAAAAATAATATTACTTTTAAATGTATAAAGTTCAGAACTATGCATCCTGAAGCAAAAGATATTCTTAAAAATCTATTGATAAAAGATGATAATCTTAAAAGAGAGTTTGAAGAAACACATAAAATAAAAAATGATCCAAGAATAACAATTATTGGAAAATTACTCAGGAAAACAAGCCTAGACGAATTGCCTCAATTTATTAATGTCTTAAAAGATGAAATGAGTATTATTGGGCCAAGACCAATAGTAGTAGATGAAAAAATAAAATATGGAAAAAATTTGAGTAAAGTTTTATCAGTAAAACCAGGAATAACAGGTTTATGGCAAGTTAGTGGAAGAAACAATCTTACTTACAAAAAACGTGTCATGCTGGATTTATTTTATGTAGAAAATTATAATATTTTAATGGATATTAAGATCTTCATTAGAACATTTGGGGTTATATTATTTCCATTAGACAGAGGTGCCTACTAATAAATATAATTTAAATAAATTTGGAACAATATATAAACTGGACATCAACTCATAAAATAATTTTAATTTATGATTGCATATAATCATGGCGAGTAAAACATTTAGACTTGTTCAGAGGCTTTTAAAAAAACTTTCTTTGAAAAGAAGAAAATCTTTATTGACTCTTTTACCAATTGCAGTAATTACTGGATTAATTGATCTTCTTGTACTAGGTTTAGTTTCAAGAGTATTCACAGTTGTCGTTGGTCAAGAGAATAAACCTTCTATACCTTTTTCAGATGACATAACCAATGACCCATTAACAAAAGCTATTTTACTAATTGCAGCCTACGTAATACTTAATTGGATCGCTTCAGTTTCTAAAATAATCCTTAGAGCTAAACAGGAAAGATTGAGGGCATCTGTTTTTTTAGATTTATCAAATATTGCTCAAAAAAATGTTCTAACACAAAACTATGAATTTTTTCTAACTGATAATAGTGAAGATTTATCTTCAAAGATTTTACTTAATATATCAAGAGTTTCTGAGAAATTAATAAGGCCAATACTACAAATAGTTAGTGGATTATTCATAGTTTCTTTCATTTTTATAGGAATTATAAGTTTCGCAAAAATTACAGCACTATATCTAATGATTAGCTTAGTAATTGGATATTTAGGAATATCTTTATTAGTAACACCTTTTATTAGAAAAGCTGCAAAAGAAAGAATAAATTTAGAATCAGAAATTAACAAAGTAATGACAGAATCAATAAAGACAATAGTAGATGTTCATTTGTCAGGATCAGAAAAATTCTTTCAGGAAAGACATAATAAAGCAGGAAAAATTGCTTTCCCTTTTCTTTGGAAGGCAGAAACCTATCCAGAATTGCCTCGAGCTTTAATAGAGCCATTAGGCATAACACTCATATTTTCAATTGGTCTTTTCCCTCTATTTTCAAAAAATAACCCTACAAATTTATTAGAAATAGTTCCATTTTTAGCTACTATTGCAGTTGCATCATTAAAATTAACACCACCTTTACAAGACCTTTTTAGAGGGATAACAGACTTAAGAGCTGGAATACCAGATGTTGAAGAGGCGTTAAGTATTATTGAATTAGAAGAGAAAAGAAATAATTTCAATCAAATAATTAAACATAAGCAAAAGAAATTACAAATTCCCAAAAAAAATATAATTTTACAAAATCTATCTTATAAATATCCAAATACTGATGAGTTTGCACTTAAAAATATAAATATAACAATACCAATTGGTCAGAAAATTGCTTTTGTTGGAAAAACAGGAAGTGGAAAAACAACAACTGCGAATCAAATACTATGTCTATTAAGACCATTATCTGGCAATTTGCTTATTGATAATAAACCTATTAAATTTTCTGAAATTCAATCTTGGCAATCATTATGCTCATATGTTCCACAATCAATAAATTTATTAAATAGTGATATATTGTCGAACGTCGCATATGGTTTAAGCAAAAAAGAAATAGACGAAAATAAAGTTTGGGAATCAATTAAAGCAGCACAAATTGATGAATTAATATATAGCTTGCCCAAAGGTCTAAAAACAAAGGTTGGTGAAAATGGAATTAGACTTTCAGGTGGACAAAGACAAAGAATTGCTATTGCAAGAGCATTTTATAGAAATACAAAAGTAATAGTAATGGATGAAGCGACCAGTGCCTTAGATAATAAAACAGAATCTAACCTAATAAAGGCTATAAGTAATTTAAGTAAAAAATTTACTTTTATTTTTATTGCTCATAGAATCTCAACAATTAAACTATGCGACTGTATTTATGAATTTAAAAATGGTGAGGTCACAGCTTTTGGAAAATATAATGAACTCTTAATAAAATCAAAAAGCTTTAGAGAATTAGTAAACAATGAATCGATTGATTTTTAAAAATTTATATCTTTTAAGATATAGAAAAAGTCAAAAGATAAGATATAAAATTTACTAATTATCAAAGACCTAAATAGAAATTAATATGAAAAAAATTTAATTTTTTTAAACATTACTCATATTTTCTGTAAAGTAAAATATATTCTTCTTTCATTTTATTTGTAGTAAATATTTTCCTATGAGTTAAAAATGAATTGCTTGAAATTTCTAATTTAAGATCATTATTTTCTAAAATTTTTTCAATAAAATAACCTGCTCTATTTACATCTCCTAATTCATAAAAGAAACCAGAGAATCCATTCTTTATTGTATCTATATTACCAGTAACTTTTGATGCAACTATAGGCAATCCAATCGACATTGCCTCTAAAACACTAATAGGATGTCCTTCATTTAACGAAGTTGAAAGAAATAAATCTGACTCGTATAAGTATTTAAAAATATCTATTGTGTTTCCAAATAAATAAACATTATTTATATTATTAGTTTTAAGATAATTTTTTGCTTTATCTAAAAGATATCCATCACCTAAAACAATGAAATTATATATTTGAAATTTTTTAGCTATTTTAAAAATTTCAAAAATATTTTTTTCATATACCAATCTAGAAATAGAAATTACATTGCTTTTATCATTACTGATTCCAATTCTTGAATTATTTTTTTCTTTATTAAATCTAATTTTAGGCATTTTCTTAGTTGAATTATTAATAATAGAATTATTTTTTCCAATAATTATTTTCAAATTCTTTGCTTGAATTTTCTCACTTATAGAAACAAAAACTTTTTCATCATCAATCCAGCCAGTTATATTTTCATAAAGTATATATAAAAGTTTCTTTACCCCAGAAAAAGAAAGTGTGGGCATTCCATGGAAAGTATATATTAATGGTTTATTTAAAAATATTTTAATTACTCTTGCTATTAAACCTGCACCTTTTCCATGAGCATGAATAATATCTATTGAATTTTTTCTAGAGAATTTTATTAATCTTATAATATCAGATATCGAGATTTTTCTTTCAGCAATTGCCAAATATTTATTATTATCAAATATTTTGTTTTTTTGACTAAATAATGGCATTGCCAAATAAAAATCAAATTGATCTTTCAAAAGTTCTTCCAAAAGGAAAATATGTGAGGGTCCACCACCAGTTTTAGCTGAAGAAGAAATTAGTAGGATTTTTGTTTTAAATAAACTCATTTTTACTTTAAATTATTTATTTTTTTTATAAATCTATTTGCGAGACGTATATGAATTTCAACAGCTGGAATCATATCTATATATTTAAATAGTCCTGTTCTGCCTATAAATGTAATTGATTTATGATTTCTAGATAAATTCTTATATGAGTTAAAAATTTCTTTTGAATTTGCAGTTTGGACAGGATAATAGTATTCTCCTGGATTAACATCCAAAGAGCAGGGTTTTTCATAAGTTATTGTTTTTAAATCACCTTTAACATTTAAACAATTAGGAAATAAATTCCATTGTGTTTTTCTAGTGTAAGGCGAATTATCAGTAAAATTTATAACAGGTGCTTCAAGATCATTACCACACTCTAATCTATCTTCAAATAAAACTGATCTATATGGAAGGTGACCAAACTTAAAATCATAATATTCATCAATTGGTATACTCAAAAAAGAATGAAAATATTTTAATTCCATTCCTTTCTTATATGGTGTATTTAAATTCACCTCAATATTTTCATGATTTATCATTTTCTCTACCATTGCTGTGTATCCATACTTTGGTAATGCTTGAAATGAATCATTAAAATATCTACAATCTTCATTTGTTCTTACTGGTAATCTTGCACCAATATTTATCGAAAGTTCCTTAGGATTAACTCCCCACATTTTTTTTGTATAAGGTCTAAAAAATATATTTGCTAATTTATTGCCCACCGAAGATTCAAAAAGTTCATCTGCATTTTTTGGAATCAAATCCTTATTTCTAATCTTGTCTAAAAATTTCATAGTAACTTGCTCATTAGCAAATGATTTACCAAAAATATTCTCAATTGTTAATTTATTAATTGGAAGAGGCGTAGTTCTCCCATCACTTAATAGTGCTCTAACTTTGTGTTCATATTTTACCCATTCAGTAAACCTGCTTAAAAATTTTAATGCCTTTGAATTATTACTGCAATGCAAAAGATGAGGTCCATATTTATGAATTCTTTCATTATTAAAATTAAGATTATCGAATATATTTCCTGCGATATGATTTCTCTTCTCAATAATCACTACTTTAAAAGAATTTTCAGCTAATATTCTTCCTAAAGTACAACCTGATAGACCCGCTCCAACAATTAATATTTTACCTCTTTCAAAATGATACATAAGGTATAATATTTAAAATAAATTAATGATAACAGATGGATAAAGCTCTTATAATTTCAAGATTTGATGAAGATATTAGTTGGTTAAAGAATTATAAAGACTTTAAAATTATTGTATATAATAAAGGTGAAAAATTAAAAGATGAACTCGATTATAAAATTATAAATCTAGATAACAAAGGAAGAGAGTCACACACTTGGTTATATCATATCGTTAAAAATTATTATCATTTAGATGAAATAAACATTTTTCTTCAAGGAAGAATTGATGATTTAAATTGTATGGTTTATCAAAACCCAAATCACTATTTAAAAAGGATAAATAAATATGGATATGAAACAAGTCGATATGGACTACTTGGACCTTTTCATTGGGCTTGGAATGTAAATATTGAAAAAGATATTAGGTACAAAAAACAATGGGAAAGTAATGAGATATCAAGATCAAGTATTGGCTTTAGAAATTTCTCAAAAAATTTATTTCCTAATATTCCGATATTCGTTGCTACATCATATAGTGGATGTTTTGCAGTTAAAAAAGAAAATATATTATTACATGATATTTCTTTTTATCAGGAATTATTAGATATTCTTAGTAAAAATAAAAACCCTATAGAAGGTCATTATATGGAAAGACTTTGGTGTTATATGTTCACAAAAAATAAACCTTTAATTAAATCAATTTTTGATGTAATTCATACGAAAATTGAAAGGTCTAAATTTAATTATTTTTTAAATAAATTTATAAGTTAAGGTATGTTTAATATGTTACTCGTGAGATAAATAAATTATGAAAATTAGTACAATTATACCTGTAATTTTGTGCGGAGGATCAGGTTCTCGACTTTGGCCCTTATCTAGAGAAAGTTATCCAAAGCAATTTTTATCATTAAAAAAAGAGGATAAGTATAGCCTATTACAAAATACTATCAAAAGAATTTCCACTCTAAAAAATCTAAAAACACCAATATTAGTTTGTAATGAAGAACATAGATTTATTGTAGCGGAACAAATGCGAGAACTTAATATTCAAGACTTCATAATATTGCTGGAACCTTTTGGAAGGAATACTGCGCCTGCAATTATTTTAGCAGCATTGAAGTCTCTTGAAATTGAAGATGATCCAACTTTATTAGTTCTATCTTCGGACCATGAAATAAAAAAAAATAACCAATTTTTAACTGTTATTAATATGGGTTTAAGATTTGCAGAGATGAATAAATTAGTAACCTTTGGTGTTGTACCATCATCACCCGAGACTGGCTATGGATATATAAAAGCGACAAAGCACTTTGGAAAAAATATAGAGGGTTTTGAAATTGAAAGTTTTATAGAAAAACCTGATAAAGAAACTGCACAAAAATTAATAAAAGATAATAGATACACTTGGAATAGTGGAATATTTATGTTTAAATCTGTAGAAATTATTAAAGAGATAAAGAAATTTTCTCCAGAAATTTTATTGTGCTGCCAAAATGCTATTAATAAAAGTATACTTGACCTTGATTTTCAACGATTAGATAAAGCTTCTTTTGAAAAATGTGATGATGTATCAATTGATATCGCAGTCATGGAAAAGACATCGAAGGGAATAGTAATTCCTTTAGATGCAGGTTGGAGTGATGTAGGTAGTTGGGACGTAATATGGGAGAACTCAAAAAAAGATACTAATGGTAATCATATAGAAGGAAAAGTTCTTCTTGAGAATACAAAAAATTCTTATCTTAGAAGTGAGGATAGATTAGTAGTAGGAATTGATTTAAATGATTTAATTATTATTGAAACAAGAGATTCAATTTTAATTTCTAATAAAAAATCATCTCAAAAGATTAAAAATATAGTAAATCAACTAAAAAAAAATAAAATACCTGAAGGAAAAACTCATTCAAAAGTTTATAGACCTTGGGGCAATTATCTTTCAGTTGTTGAAGATAGCAAATGGCAAGTAAAATTGATACAAGTAAAACCTGGAGAAAAATTATCTCTACAGATGCATCATCATAGATCCGAGCATTGGATTATTGTTAGTGGTACTGCAAAAGTAGAGTTAGATGATAAAGAATTAGTCTTATATGAAAATCAAAGTATCTATATTCCTTTAGGCTCGAAACATAGACTTTCTAATCCTGGTAAAATTAACCTTAAACTTATTGAAGTACAAAGCGGCTCTTATGTTGGTGAGGATGATATTGTGAGATTTGAAGATATATATGGCAGATTAAAATAATAAAGAGTATTTTTTTTAAATTAAAAAATATATTTTTAATTAATTTTTTAATATTTATTTTTTATTAATCAATAATTTAGTATCCATTAGGATTAGTTTTTGCCCATTTCCATCCATCCTTACAAACATCATATAAAGATCTTTTAGGTTTCCACCCTAGAATCTTTTTTGCAAGACTTATATCTGCATATGTTTTTGCGACATCTCCTTCTCTTCTTGGTTCAAAAACTTTCTTGATTCTGCAATTATTAGCTTTTTCAAAAGTTTTAACCATTTCAAGAACACTTACTCCATGACCACATCCTAAATTTATGCATCTATAACTTGTTTTTTTTTCTGAGAACATAAGTTCTAAAGCTTTTTTATGACCCTCTACTAAATCCTCAATATGGATATAGTCACGGATACCAGTTCCATCTATTGTGGGCCAATCACAACCATATATTTCTAACTTTTCGATTTCACCGTTAGCAACTTTGCAGATAATAGGGAAGAGATTATTAGGCACTCCTTTAGGATCTTCTCCGATTAAACCGCTATGATGAGATCCCACTGGATTAAAATACCTTAAATTTGTAATACTCCATTTATTAGGTTCAGAATTATATATATCCAACAAAAGTTGTTCAACTGCAGCTTTTGTTTTTCCATATGGATTAATAGGTTTTATTTGGGAATCCTCAGCTATAGGAAATTTATTGGTTTCTCCATATATTGTTGCACTACTACTAAAAACCAACTTCCTACAATTAAAATTTTTCATTACTTTAAGCAAATTTAATGTCCCACCGAAATTGACTTCCCAGTATTTGTGAGGATTAGCCTCAGATTCTTTTACTGACTTTAAACCAGCGAAATGAATTACTCCCTGTATTTCTTTATTATTATTTATTGAATTTTGAAAAATATCCTCAACAGATTTTTTATCTAGGATGTCGCATTCATAAATCTTTATTAACTCATGATTGATGCCTTTTAATTCGCAAATCTTATTTATTGCTTTGAAAACATTTTTAGAACTATTGACATAAGAATCTAAACTTATTATTTCATTGCCTGTTTCCAATAATCTTAAACATGCGTGACTTCCTATAAAACCAGCTCCTCCAGTAACTAATATTATGGCCATGTTTACTTTTTTAAAACTTCATTTTAGACTATAAAGATTATGAAAGATAGAACTAAGATTGCCTTAATTTCAGGTATAACTGGTCAAGATGGTAGTTATCTAGCTGAATTTTTATTAGCAAAAGGTTACGAAGTTCATGGTATTAAAAGACGCTCCAGCAGCTTTAATGATTCTAGAATAGAACACATATACCAAGATCCACATGTAAACGATCAAAAGTTTTTTCTTCATTATGGAGATCTTACAGACAGTACAAATTTAATAAGAATTATTCAAAAAGTAAAGCCAAACGAAATTTATAATTTAGGAGCTCAAAGTCATGTAGCGGTAAGTTTTGAAAGCCCAGAATATACTGCAAACAGTGATGCACTAGGAACATTAAGAATTCTTGAGGCTATAAAAATATTAAATTTAACAAAAAAAACTAAATTTTACCAAGCGAGTACGAGTGAACTTTATGGCTTAATTCAGGAATCACCACAAAAAGAAACTACTCCTTTCTATCCAAGAAGTCCTTATGCAGTTTCAAAACTTTATGCATACTGGATAACAGTTAATTATAGGGAGGCATATGGAATTTATGCATGTAATGGGATTTTATTCAATCATGAGAGCCCAAGGAGGGGAGAAACATTTGTAACCAGAAAAATTACTAGAGGTTTGGCAAGAATATCATTAGGTTTAGATAATTGTTTATTTTTAGGGAATTTGGATTCTAAAAGAGATTGGGGTCACGCCAAAGATTATGTAAAAATGAAATGGTTAATGCTTCAACAAGATTTTCCAGAAGATTTTGTAATAGCCACTGGGAGAATGGAAACTGTAAGAAAATTTATTGAAATAAGTGCTTTAATAATAGGCTGGAATAATCCAAATTCATCTCAGTCGATAATTTGGGAAGGAGAGAAAGAAAATGAGATAGGAAGAAGAGCCGATAATAATGAAATAGTAATACGTATAGATTCAAGATACTATAGACCAACTGAAGTCAATGAGTTGCTTGGAGACTATAGTAAAGCTAGAGAAAAATTAGGTTGGCATCCAACAATATCTTTAGAGGACATGATCTCTGAAATGATTTCAAATGATATAAAAGAAGCAAAAAAAGAACTTCATCTTAAAGAAAAAGGTTATTAAAAAATTGGTTTACAAAATTAAATGACAAAAGATATTAATTTCTCAGATAAAATACTTGTTGCTGGTGCGAAAGGAATGGTTGGTAGTGCTATTTGCAGATCTCTAAAAAGAGAAGGTTATGGAAAAAAAAACAAAGGTGGAGAAATATTTAGTCCTTCAAGGAATGAAATAAATTATCTTGATTATGAAGAAACTTTTAGATGGTTTAAAGCTAATACCCCTTCGATAGTAATTATTGCGGCGGCGAAAGTAGGCGGCATAATTGCTAACAAAACGATGCCCACAGAATTTCTTTTAGAGAACTTAACTATCCAAAATAATTTAATAAGTATTTCTCATAAGTTTAAGGTTAAAAAGCTTTTATTTCTTGGGAGTAGCTGTATATATCCAAAATTTGCGAAACAACCTATAAAGGAAGAATATCTGATGACAGGTAAACTTGAAAAAACTAATGAATCATATGCACTTGCAAAAATTGCAGGCATTAAATTATGCCAATCACTAAATGAACAATACGATTTTAATAGTATTTGTTTAATGCCAACAAATTTATATGGTCCAGGAGATAATTATCACCAGAACAACAGTCATGTTATTCCTTCTCTCATAAGAAAATTCCATAAAGCTAAAAATGATTTAAATGAATCGGTTAATTGTTGGGGCAGTGGAAGCCCTTTTAGAGAATTTTTACATGTAGATGATTTAGCAGATGGATGTATATTTGCATTAGAAAATTGGAATACTAAAGATGTCAATTCACCGAAAGATGATAATGGAAATCCTCTTTATTGGCTAAATATTGGGACTGGAAAGGAAATATCCATAAAAGATCTTGCAATAAAAATTGCATCTTTTTTTAAATATAATGGAAACATCAATTGGGATCTAAGTAAACCAGATGGGACTCCAAGAAAGAAGTTAAATATATCTAAAATCCATTCACTTGGATGGTCAGCAAAAATAAATTTAGATGAAGGCATTAAACAGACCATAACTGATTATAAAAATTATTTATTAAATTAATAAATAAAAAATTTTTTATTATCAAAGTATATATATTTTTTTATATTTAAGTAAAATTATGTTTTCGATAATTTAGTAAAGATAATAAAATTCTCCTAATTAATTTTGATTTAAAAATTCAATATTTATAATAAAATTTGAACCATTTTATGAATTTATCTACCCCAGATTCTATTGAAGTTTTAGGAGTGAATTGAATCCAATTTTCAAGAGATTTTGTATCAGCAGCTGTTGATAGAACATCTCCTGGTTGTAAAGGTTGAAAATCCTTAATGGCTCTTGCTCCAAGAGACTTCTCTAATAATTCAATAAAATACATTAATTCAATAGGTTTTGAATTTCCAATATTAAAAAGCATATGAGGAGCAAAAGACACTGCAGGATTAGGACTTAAATGATCAAATTTAGTGGATGGTTTTGCTGGCTTAAAACAACATCTAAATGTCCCTTCAACTATATCTTCTATATATGTGAAGTCTCTTTGCATCTTTCCATAATTAAAAATAGATATTTTTTTACTTTCTAAAATAGATTTAGCAAATATCATAGGAGCCATATCAGGCCTTCCCCAAGGTCCATAAACGGTGAAATATCTTAATCCAATAGCAGGAATTTTGTAGAGATGACTATAAGAATGTGCTATTAACTCATTAGATTTTTTTGTAGCAGCATATAAACTTACAGGATGATTAACTCCTTGTTTTTCGTTGTAAGGGAGATTTTTATTCCCCCCATAAACAGAACTACTTGATGCATAAACCAGATTTGAGACTTCATATTTTCTACAACATTCAAGGAGATTTGTAAATCCAACAATATTACTTTGAATATAAGAGAATGGATTTTCAATAGAATATCTTACTCCAGCTTGAGCAGCTAAATTTACTACGATATCAGGTACAAATTTAGAAAAAATAATTTTTAAATCTGAGTAATTTTCTAAAGATACTTTTTTAAAATTCCATTTGCCAGAGTAATTCTTTGATTTTTCGAGTATATTTGAAAGTCTTGTTTTTTTTAATTCAACTGAATAATAATCATTCAAATTATCAATCCCCATGACATTATTACCATTTTGAAGAAATTTCAATGCAAGTTGAGAACCAATAAAACCTGCTGCTCCAGTTATTAATACATTAGGATCTTTTATCTTCATAATTAAATTTAATATTTAAATAATTAAACTTTTATCGGATTTAAATAAATATAGTTATTCTTTAACCAAGCTGTAAGGCTTAATAATTCAAAAATCTGAATTGCAGACCTAGTTGATTTTGATGATTCTTTAATTTTTTTAAACAAAAAATTATTATTAAATTCTAGATAATTATTTTCAGAAATATATTCATAAATATATTCTCGATCAATTTTTTCATAAAAATATTTATTTATTGGAGGTAGGAAACCAAGTTTTTTATTTTTAAAAAAATTTAAGGAAAGTTTTTCTAAAGCCAACTTTTTAAGCAAAATTTTATTATTTAAATATCCATTTTTTATAAACAAATTATAGTTGTTGAGCATATATTTTATTATAGAAAAATCTAAATAAGGATTTCTTAGTTCTAAACTAGATAGCATACTAATTCTATCAGATTTAAATAAAATATTATTTGGTAAAAAATTTTGAAGATCATAAATTAGTAATTCTAAATGCATCTTTTTGATATTTTCCCATTTACCTATATTATTAGAAGTTAATATTAAATCAAAATTGACATAATTATTTAAATCTTCGTTTGTTAACAAACTAGGGAACAAGGGTATTTTTTTTTCAGAAATAAGAATGGATTTTTCAAACTTATTTTTTTCTATTAATTTAAATCGATGAAGTGCCTTTATAAAAATCGTAGTAATATTTTTACCCAAAAGTTTTCTAGTTTTTGCTAATTTAATTGACCTATTTATATGTTTATAGCCACCAAATAACTCATCTGCACCATCACCACCAATAGCTACCTTACAATATCTTTTAACAGATTTACAAAGTAAATAAGTTGGGATTATAGCAGGATCTCCACTTGGGTAATCCATATTTTCCAGTAATGCAATTATTTCATGAAAACTTGGTTTAAAAGCATCAATAATTTGATGCTTAATTCCTAAGTTATTTGCTAGATTTCTTGAGATCTCTATATCTTTAGAATTCTCTCCATCTGGAAATCTTACTGAGAAGGCATTTATATCTGGATTTAACTTTGCAGTAATTGTAGTTATGATACTAGAGTCTAAACCTCCACTTAATAAAGTTCCAATAGGAACATCAGAAATTAACTGATGTTTAATGCTATTTTTTAAAAGTATATATATATCATCTACCAAATTCCCCCTTTTATTTTCATCATTTATTATAAAATTTCTTAAATTAAAATTCTTTAAAGTTTTTATTTTATTTAATCTTTGATCAAAGTGGATTATATGACCAGGTTCTATCTGCTTAAGGTCTTGAATTATTGTATTATTAAAGGAACTATGACCATTTTTCAGAAAATAACTCAATTCTTTTTCATCAATATTTAATTTTTGGTTGATCAAAGGAAGAAGTGATTTAATTTCTGATGAAAAAATAAATTGACCTTGATTATGGTAATAATATAATGGTTTTTCCCCAGATAAGTCTCTTGATAGTATTAACCTATTTAATTCTTTATCATATATAGCAAGTGCAAACATTCCCTCTAATTTATTAATAAAATTTACTCCGTAAAAAGCATAACCTTTCAATAAAACCTCAGTATCTGAATTAGTTAAGAATTCTATTCTTTTTTTTCTCAAATTTTTTCTCAGATACTCAAAGTTATAAATCTCTCCATTAAAAATAATAATATTCCCATTTTTTCCATCAATCATAGGCTGGTTTGAACGTTTATCTAGATCTATTATGGAGAGACGACAGTGAGATAAAATTAAATTTTCAACTATATTTATTCCGGAAGCATCAGGACCTCTATATGAAATCGATTTAATCGATCGTTTAACATTTTTTATATCTTCTTTATTAACTCCATCCTTTTTATAAAAACCTAGAAAACCACACATATTTATTGAAATTTTATAAATTTAAATTATGTAAAAAATTTTTTTTAATTATACGCACATTTTATTATGTAATCAATAAGACTTTCAAATTTACTATTTTGTGTTGGAAATTTTTTAAGTTGTTCAAATCCCATACTTATAAGTTTTGTTTTAATAGATTCATTAGAGAATAATTTCTCTAATTTTGAAGCAGCATCTCTGTAGCTAGCAGGCTTGAAATAAAGTGCTGCATCACCACAAATCTCCTTAGAAAAATCCATTTTTGTTGTAACTATTGGAGTACCCATAGACATAGCTTCTATATAACTAGCAGAAAAGATCTCTAATAAAGTTGGCAGAAAAAGGCAATCTGCTTTTTTGTATTCATTAAATACTTCATCTAAGTTCAAAGGCCCTAAATTTACAATTTGATCCTGAACACCAAGCTTATAAGACTTTTTTAAAATTTTTCTTAATAACAAACTTTCATTTGGAAGTGTAATAAAGAATTTATATTTAAAATTTTTTTTATTTCTAAGCTCTTTAGCAACTAAGGGAATAAGATCCAGATTTTTATGCTTATGAGCTGCTGAAAGACAAAATATTCTTTTAATTATGTTATTTTTTTTTCTATAAGAATCTTTTTGCATTATGAACCTTTTATTTAATGTATTAGGGGAGACTAAAATTTTCTTCTCATTAACTTTAAATTTTTTAATTATTCCAGATTTTGCTGTTTCTGTTTGTGTCTCAAAAAAAGTTGCATTACTTGCATAAAATATTCTATAAAAAGTTAAAATCTTTCTTTTAATTTTTTCAATAATATTAAGTTGTCTAAATGCTATTTCTGAATTGCAGATTTCAAAAGGATTGGTATACCTACCTATCTCAGGATTTTTGAAATTAATATAAGATGGGAAACCTATTGAATATACTATATTTGGATTTATCTCAGATTCGATTTTTTTTATAAATTTCCTAATAAAAAAGCCTTTAAAAAGATTTGCTGGTGATTTATCAACCACATAATATTTAAGAAAATCCAAATTAACTATTTGCTTTTGGATTTCTTTTGTAATAATGAAAATAAATTCTACATCTGAGTATTTACTTTTATTCTGCAAAATATATTCAAGAAAAGTTATTGAAGCTTGAAGACCTCCTCCAACTTTAATTGAAGACATATTTACTAATATTATTATTTTTTTTAATTTAATTTCTAAAGGCATTTATTATTTAATTATTATATTTAACTTTTTTAGATTAATATAAATTAAAGTAATAAAAATTTTCATTTTATATAATTAAACTTTAAAAAAAATTAACTTGAAATTTTTATTTGATACCCAACAATCACAATGCTAAAATTATTAATAATTATAAATAAAGAATAATATACATTAATGAACCAAAAAGATACTAAAGATTATAATCAAATTGAAAAAGATCTTGAGTTAGATTTAAGAGATATTTATAGATTGGTCAAAAGAAACCTTAAGCTTATAGTGTTTATTACTACTAGTGTAGTCTTAGTTTCAAGTTTTAAAATCTATAGTGCTAAGGATAAATGGCAAGGATCTTTTGATATAGTTATTGAAGAAGGTAAAAATCAATCTATTAAGGGGTTAACAGGATCATTATCAAATGCAGGGATTGGAGGTATTTCAAATGTACTATCATCATCTAATAATAAACTTAAAACGCAAATTGAAATACTAAAAAGTCCCTCAGTTTTACTTCCAATCTTTGAATTTGTGAAAAAGCAAAAATCAATGAAATCAAGTGATTTTAATTCATGGAATTACAATAGTTGGAATAAAAATAGTCTAAAAATTAAATTAATTGAAGGGACATCGGTTCTAAATCTTAAATATCAAGATACTGATAAAGATATTATCATTCCTGTTTTAAATAAAATATCAAAAGTATATCAAGATTATTCCAATACTAAAAAATCTAAAACTCTTAATGAAACAATTAAATATTTAAATGATCAAATAAATATATTTGAGGAAAAGACAAAAGATTCACTGAAGAATTTGGAAATATATGCAAATAAAAATGACATTATTTTAAATTTAAATACTTCTCCAACAAATACTTTATCTGATAGAGTAATTGGTACAGAGTTATCATCATTAATTGAATTTAATAATATTGGTGCAGAAGTTTTCAAATCACAAGATATTGAACTAGCAAGAATAGAATCTCTAAATAATATAAAAAAAATAGAAAGTCTTAAAAAACAAATTTCTTCTATTGATGAAAATTCTGGAGAATTTGTTTATATTCTTCAACAATTAAACAAAATAAACCCTGATTTAAAATTGGAAATTATGATGCTAGATAGTAAAATAGCAAAATTAGAAGCTGTATATAAAAAAGAAGATTCAACAATAAAATTTTATAAAGAACAATTATTTAAGTTGCGTAAATTAAGTAAGAGTAGGTTACTTGATTATTTAGAAGCAAGCAAAAAAACTCAAGTAGCAGTTCAAGAGTCCCTAAAAAGGCCTATAGAAGTTTTGTTAAAATATAAAGAGTTACTATTCGAGACAAGTCAAAATGATGAAACACTAAAACAATTAAAGAATCAAATGGCAGTTACATTGTTAAATAAACAAGAGAATTCTAAAACTTGGGACTTAATAACATCTCCTACAGTCCTTCCAAAACCAGTAGGTCCGCCAAGGGGCCTTTATATGCTTTACGCATTTTTTGGTAGCTTTATATTAGGAATAGTTGTAAGTTTTATTAAAGAAAAGAAAGATGATCTAATTTTTAAATCTGATATATTAGAAAACAAATTTAATATAAAAAATTTATATGAATTATCTTTTAATAATATTGATAATTTTGATCTATCAATTAATCTAATTATTAATAACATTAAATATAATAAAAAAATCAAGAATATAGAAGTAATACCCTTGGGAAATGTCAGAAATGAAATTCAAAAATATTTTCTACAAAAATTTAAAGAAAATAAATTAGAGTCGCAAATAAAAGATTTATCAAAAATTGACTATAAAGACGAATCTATTTGGAAAATATTTCTATCTGAAAGTGGAAACATTAGAAGAAAAGATTTAGAAGAAATTAGTAAAATTATTAAATTAGTTAATAATAAAACTTTTATATTTTTATTTATAACTCAATAATTGATAAGTAACTATGTTCAAAAAAACTAAAATTACAACCATTTTTAAATCAAAGTTATTTAAATTACTGCCATTAGGTTTATTTACTTTTTGTTTATTTGAAACATCTCAAATTCTTAAAGCTAATGATTCAGAAAATTTACCTATCACACTAGAATATTTAAAACAAAAACCTGATAGTGAATATATATTAGGTCCTGGAGATATGATTCTAATAAGCTTAAATAAGCAATCTCCTGAACTAACTAATATTTATACAATTGATGTTGGTGGAACTATAACTCTTCCTAATATAGACAGAGTTTATATAGCTGGTTTAACAACAATAGAATTAACCAATCTTTTAAATCAAAGTTATTCTGAGATACTTATTAAGCCAGAAGCTGAAATTTATGTTTTAAATTATAGAGCAGTAAATGTATTTGTAGATGGGGAAGTTAATTATCCAGGCATGTATATTTTAGATAGTTCCAATATTTCAAATAATAATTCCGAAAAATTAAGAACATTTAGTCAAGAGAGTTTTTCATTAGAAAATATTAATAGGTTTAGCGATCCTGAAGGATCAATGAATAACCTTAATAGGCCTTTAAACATAACGGAACCTAACAATAGCATTAATATGAGGTCTTCCATCTCTGAGAAGGGTTATTTATCCAATCCTGGCAACGCTTACCCTACCGTTTTCGATGCTATAAAAGCTGCTGGAGGTATAACCAACTATTCTGATTTATCATCAATCGAAATAATTAGGAAAAATTCAATTAGCAATGGTGGAGGAAAAATCAAAACAAACGTTAACTTTATTGAATTATTAAATAATGGAAATGTAAATCAAAATATAAGAATTTTAGATGGCGATGTTATAAGAATAAAGAAAAGCGAAAATCAAATTACAAACGAATTATTAAGAGCAGTAAAATCAAACCTTAACCCACAATTTCTTAATGTATATGTTCTTGGGAGAGTCAATAATCCAGGATTAGTTGTAGCGTCTAATAATTCGACCTTAAATGATTCTATAAACCTTGCAGGTGGTGCTAAATTCTTAAAAGGAAAAATAAATTTCATGAGATATAATTCTGATGGAACAATTGAAAAAAGAAAATTTAGATATAGACCTAATGCTCAAAGAGGTTCTCTTAAAAATCCAATACTTAAAAATGGTGATATAGTTTATATTGGTAAAAATGGAATAAATATTTTAAATGAAGTATTAACAGAGGTTACCTCTCCATTCTTAGGAATATATACTACTACTAAAGTTATTGAAGACTTGTCAGAATAGAATAACTATTCTTTATTTAAAAAATTTAAACAATAATTTAAAATTTTCTTACTTGCCGTACCATCTCCATATGGATTTTGAGCTTTGGACATTTTTTTATATAATTTTTTGTCTCTCAATAAATTATCTATTTCAAAAGAAATTTTTTTAGCATTTGTACCAATTAATTTTGCATTTCCTGATTTAATACCCTCTAATCTTTCAGTAGTATTTCTTATTACTAAAACAGGTTTACCCAAAGAAGGTGCCTCTTCTTGAATTCCTCCTGAATCAGTCAAAACGAAGTAAGAACTCTTCATAACACTTAAAAGAGATAAGTAATCCAAAGGTTCTGATAAAAAAACTCTTTCATGTTTTCCTAAATATTCAATAAGGGTATCCCTGACTAGAGGATTCAAGTGCATAGGAATAAAAAAACCAATATTTTTATGATCAAGTAAAGTTTTTTTAATTGCTTGAATGATAGATAATAACTTATCCCCAAGATTTTCTCTTCGATGTACAGTCATCAAAATTAATTTATCTATATTATTTTTATTTTTAATTTTGAATGGTTTTAATTTATCTTTTACAAGTTCAATAGCATCAATTATGGTATTACCAGTTACAAAAATATTTTTAATACCAGATAATTCCAAATTTCTTTTCGAAATATCAGTTGGGGCAAAATTTAAAGTTGATATTTGTGAAATCAATCTTCTATTAACCTCTTCAGGGAATGGTTCCAAAATATTATCGGTTCTAAGACCTGCCTCAACATGAACAATTGGAATCATTTGATAAAAAGCTGCTAAGGCGGATGAAAAAGCAGTAGTAGTATCTCCTTGTAATATTACTAAATCTGGCTTATGGCTCCTCAGCTCATAAGAAATAGATTTTATAGTTTCACATGTAATATACTCTAGAGATTGTTTAGGTTGCATAATATCAAGATCTTTATCGGGTTTAATTTGAAATATTTCTAACACTTGTTGTAACATTTCCCTATGTTGGCCTGTAAAAATAACCCTAGTATTAATACATCTATTTTTTTTAAACTCAATTATTAATGGTGCTAATTTAATTAGCTCTGGTCTTGTACCTAAAATAAATGAAATCAGAAATTTCTTTTTTAAAAATCTTTCCATCTAATTATTATAACTTTTCAAATATTAGTACTTAACTAGTTGATTATATTTTTAAGATTTGGTTTTCAAATGTAAACAAAAATTTTATGTAATCTATATATATTAGAATTTAAGGAGTTAAGATTTATTTACTTAATAAATTGATGAGTAAAAATACTAAAAGCTTTTATTCGACATGACAAAAACAGTCTGTATACAAGGTCTCGGGTTTGTTGGGTTTGCCATGGCAATAGCAGTTGCATCAGCAAAGAATATAAATACCCAAAAGCCCTTATATCAAGTGATTGGAGTAGATTTAGATAATAGAATAGGAAGGAAGAAAATAAAGGAAATTAACGATGGGGAATTCCCAATTAGTTGTAATGATAAGGAGTTAGAAAATGCATATTTTGATGTTTTAAAGGCAAAAAATTTTAAAGCCACAACAAATACTAATTATTTTAAAAAAGCTGACTATGTAATAGTTGATATTAATTTAGATGTGTCAATAAAAGGAGAGTTTTCAAATATCGATTTTGATAATTTTAAGAATGCAATTAAAACAATTGGTCAAAATATAAAAAAAGATACTCTAGTTGTCATTGAGACTACAATTCCACCTGGAACTACTGAAAAGTTAATTTATCCTATTTTGGTGAAAGAATTTGAAAAAAGATTTGATAAAGAAATTAATCCAAAACTTGCTCATTCCTATGAAAGAGTAATGCCTGGACCTGAATATCTTTCATCAATAATTAATTTTTGGAGAGTTTACTCTGGAATAGATAAGGAATCTGAAATATCTTGTGAGAAATTTCTATCAACTATTATAAATACCGAAAAGTATCCTCTCCAAAAATTATCTTCTTGTAATGCTTCGGAATTATCGAAAGTTTTAGAAAATAGCTATAGGGCAATAAATATAGCTTTTATTGAAGAATGGGGTATATTCGCAGAGAATATTGGAGTTAACCTTTTTGAAGTTTTAAATGCTATAAAGATAAGACCAACTCATTCAAATATTAGAAATCCTGGACTTGGAGTTGGAGGATATTGTTTAACTAAAGATCCTTTAATGGGATATGTTTCAAAAAATCATTTTTTTAAAAATTTTAGTGGTGAGTTTCCAATTACTAAAAAAGCAATTGAAATTAATAACTTAATGCCATTTCGTACATATGAAATCACAAATAATTATATTAAAGAACATAATTTGAATAAAAAGATACTTATACTTGGCTTAAGTTATAGAGATCAAGTTGGCGATATTAGAAATAGTGCAAGTATAGATCTTGCAAAATATTTCTTAAAAAATAAATATTCTATTAATTCTCATGATCCTTTAGTAAAAGAAGAAATTTCTTCTGAGTTGGGATATTTGAAAAAATTGCCAAAGGCAGAATTATTTAGCGGAATAGTACTAACTGTATCGCATAATTTTTATAGAGAGCTTAATATTCTTAACTGGTTGAAAAATTTTAAAGGATTATTTTTAGATGCCAACAATATATTAAGTGAGAATAATATTCAAAAAATTAAAAATAAAAATATAAATCTTAAAATTATTGGTAGAGGTGATTTATGAAAATATTAATAACTGGTGGTTTTGGCTTCCTCGGCTTTCAACTTGCAAATGTGTTAAAGGATTTAGAATTTAATGTAACATTGATCGATATAAAACCAATTAATGGTTTTGATAATGATTTTAAAAATTTATTAGAATCTGATTATATATCCTATAAAGTTATTGATCTTTTAGATCAGAAAGGATTGGATTCTCTATCAAAAGATTATGATTATATTTTTCATTTTGCAGCAATTTTAGGGGTTGATAATGTAATAAATAATCCTAATAAAGTACTTTCAAAAAATATTTTAATGTTGAATAATATTATTAATTATATAAATCAATTTGACAAAAAACCGACCTTATTTTTTGCATCCACTAGTGAGGTTTATGCAGGTACATTATTTAATTATCAACTTCAATTCCCTACTCCTGAAAATTCTCTTTTAATTCTACCTGATTTGAAATCTCCAAGAACTTCATATATGCTTTCAAAGATTTATGGTGAAGCAATGTGTTTGGCATCAAATTTTCAATCAATAATTCTTAGACCACATAATTTATTTGGTCCAAGAATGGGTATGAAACATGTTATTCCTCAATTAATAAAAAAAATACAATCTACCAAAAAAGGAGGTTCTCTTGGGGTTTATTCACCAACGCATCAAAGAACATTTTGTTTTATAAAAGATGCGGTTGAACAAATAAAAATGATTTTAATAAAGAATTGCTTAAATGATTCAGAAATATTTAACTTAGGTACTCAAAAACCTGAAATAAGAATGATTGACCTTGCAAAAAAGATTATCAAAATAACAGGTAGAGAAGATATAAGAGTTATTAAATTAGAGGATACAATTGGCTCTCCTATAAGGAGATGTCCCAATACAAGTAAATTAGATACCTTAACTGAACTCAAAGAAAGAACTGATTTAGATATAGCATTAGCAGAGACCTATCAGTGGTATATTAAACACAAAAAAGAGTATCTTGAGTAAAAAAACTATCGAAGTATCAATCCCTTTTTTAAGTGGAAATGAGAAAAATTATCTTGAAGAATGTATAAAGTCTAATTATGTATCTTCAATAGGTCCTTTTGTAAATCAATTCGAAAATAAACTTGCTAACACTATCGGTTTAAAGCCAGATCAAATAACTACTACTAATAGTGGAACTAGTGCTCTTAAATTAGCTCTTATTGCTTCAGGAATAAAACGAGACGATTTAGTTATAATTCCTAGTTACACATTTATAGCGACTGCGAATGCAATCTCTGATTGCGGCGGAGTTCCTTGGATTATGGATGTACTACCTGAATCTTTAACGCTTGACTTTAATTTAGTTGAGGAAGAAATTGCTTCAAAAACATTTATGAAAGATGGCCAGATATTTCATAAAGAATTAAATCTTAGAGTTTTTGGTATAGTTCCTGTCCATGTTTTTGGATATGCACCTGAATTAGAAGAAATAATAAAATTAGGTAAAAAATATAATTTAAATATCATTGCTGATGCTGCTGGTGGTTTAGGTTCCTTATACAAAAACAAAAAACTTGGATTAACTGTTAATAGTGGAATTGTATCTTTTAATGGTAATAAAATAATTACTTCTGGTGGGGGAGGAATGTTTTTTTCCAATGACAGAAAAATCGTTGAGAGAGTAAAACATCTTGCTTCTACGGCAAGATTAACCTCTAATTATATTCATGATCAAATAGGTTTTAATTATAGGATCTCAAATTTACATGCCGCAGTTGGCTTAGCTCAAATAGAAAATTTTAAAACAATCTTAGAAAGAAAACTTCAAATTTCAAATCAATACAAGAAATATTTAAATAATCCAAAAATAAATTTCTTTTTATCAGGTAAAAATTCTAAGTCCTCAAACTGGTTAAACGCAATTTCATTCAATAATCTATTTTCAGGTTTCAATATTGATGATTTTTTAAAATACATGCAAATTAATAATATTAATATAAGACACTACTGGAGACCTATTTTCCTTCAACCTCCTTATATTAAATGTCCAAGATCATCCCAGGAAATATGTTCAAATATCTATAAAAACGTAATAGTACTTCCCTCATCGTCAAATTTATCTGAGGAAGAAGTTAAATATATCTCTAATAAAATAAATTCTTATATTCAATAAAAATTTAATTAAATTTTTGATCTGCAGATTGTAAGTTATCCAATCTACCTACATCAATCCAATACCCTTTTAGATTAAAAACTTTGATAACATAATTTTTTAATTTAGCTCTTAAAAAAAGAGAAGGCATATCTATATTTTCCTCTTTTTTTATTAAGCTTATTAACCTTGATGAAAGTATATAAATGCCTCCATTTACTAAATATTTATATTCAGGTTTTTCTGTAATACTTAAAAAATTTGAATCATGATCAGTCTCTACTACTCCATATGGGACATTATTACATTCTTCTCTACATAACATAATTCCATCTATATTATTTTCTTCTGCATATTCCAAAATTGGCCAAATATATTCATCACAAATAATATCACCATTTGTAACTACTATTGGATAAACAATATCGTTAATTTTTGATAAGAATTCCAATGGGCCAGCAGTACCTAAAGGAGTCTCTTCATTGATAAATTTAGGATTAATACTTTTATCTTCTTTTTTATAATAATTAATAATTTTTTTACTTAAATATCCAACAGAAATTATGAAATTAATAAAACCCTCATTTGAAAACTTATCTGTAATTCTCCTTAATATAGTTTTATTTCCAACTTTTAAAAGTGGTTTTGGAATATTATTTGTCAAAGGTCTTAATCTTTTACCAAAACCTCCTGCCATTATTACTACGGAATTTTTTATTTCACGCTGAGGACTTTCGATTTCAACATAATCAATAACTTTTTTATTTTTATCTAGTAAAGGAATAATTGTAATCCTTTTTCTTTTAGCAAGAGTTAATTTTTGAACATCTTGTTTACTATAGGTGTAAATACAATTTTTATTTGCTAATTCACCACAGGAAATATTAATATTATCATTCCTAATTAATCTTCTTCTTATATCTCCATCTGTAATAGTTCCAACTAATTTATTTTTTGAATCTATAACAATTAAAATTTTATTATAGTTATTTTCCAAAATTTTAATTGCCTCTTTAAGCATTTGATCTTTATTTATAAAAAGATTTTGATTCTTATTCATATCCAAATTACTATATACATAAAATAACCTAAAATGAAGTATTTATAAACCTATATCAAAAAAGTTAAAAATCATTATTTCACTAATCTAAAAGATAATTTTTGGTTACTATAAATTTGGAATTCCATTTGATCAAAATATGAAAGAAAAAACTATTATATTTTTTGATGTTTGGACAAAAGGTTCACACCACTATAAAGAGCTATCTCGACTTTTTCTAGATGATAATATTAATATTGTTCTATTACATTTTGGATCATATGGCGATGAAATTAAAAAAGAATTGATAACCGAAGTTAATAGAATAAAATGCTATGACATGAAATATTTTCATTATAAAATTGATAAGGCAATTAATAATTTCAAACCAATTGCAATTTTATATCTTTCAATTGATCCGCTAATAATGAGAGCTTGTAATTTATATGCCCTTAAATATAATATAAAAACATTTCTAACATATCCAGGATTATGGAGTGCACAAGATTATAATTCACAAAGAACTTTATCAAAAAAGAATTTAATTGAATATACAAAGTGGATATTTAGTAGAAGTTATAATTATCTAATTAATGCTTTACCTCAATATGCTAAAGCATTAATTATTAATAATAATAAATTTAAAATATTGATCTCTTTTTTAAAAGAAGAGTTTAATAAATTAATTGGTAAGTTAGAGCCCAGAAAGTCCTTAGATAAAGCTGTTAATACAGTATTTGTTTATAATTATTATGATAAATTTCATGCTGAAAAAAAATTCAAGGGTTCGAATATTCATATAGTTGGAGTTCCTGATTTATTCAGATTTGGTAATTTCTTAAAAAACAGTAAATTTAAATATACTTCAAACGAGCTTTTATACTTAGGTAGCGGATCAAGAAGTAGAGGAATGCTACTAAAACATCCAAATGATTACTTTATTTATTTAATGAAGATAAAAAGTTACTTTAAAAAATTTGGAAAACATATTAAATTTAAATTACATATTTCAACAAAAGAAGAAATTAAAAAGATCAGTAGATCTCTTAATAAACATATTGAGATAGTAGAAAATGAAGATTTTTTTAATACTATTCACAAAGTAGAAGGATGCATAACTGAGCCTTCAAGTATTAGTCTAGTACCGATTTATTTAGGGTTGAAACTATTTGGAACCAGAATGTATGATTTAGAAAAATTAAATTATGGCGAATCAATTAAAAATTATAAATTATTTTCTTATATTAATGAAAAGGATAATTTAACAAAGAAAATCTCAGAGTTAAATACTAAAAATGAAGATGGGGTTTTTAATTCAATTAATAAGATATGTGGATCTACATCACCTCTTAACTTCTCTAAAATTATTTATGAAGAAATATCTAAGCAAATAAAATAGCCTTAAATATTTTTACAAATTATTATTTATAAAAGAATATCTTTTTTCAAATGTTTAATATTAAGTATCTAGTTAAATTGAATTTATTATGATTATTGCTGAAATAGGTTGGAATCATATGGGAGATATATCTTTAGCAAAAAATATGATCTTAGAAGCAAAAAATTCAGGTTGCGAATATGCTAAATTTCAAGTCTGGAGCGTTAAAAATTTGAAAGATGGTTCTTGGGATGGAGATGGCAGAAGAGAAATTTATGAATCTGCAGAATTAACACAAAGTGACCTAATAAGTCTAAAAAACTATTGCGAAGAAATTGATATAAAATTTTTAGTTTCGATATTCTCTATAAAAGATACGGATAAAATTAAACCTCTCAATTTAAAATCAATAAAGATTCCCAGTACTGAAGCTACAAATAAATCATTAATAAAATGGGCATTCTCACAAAATTTTGAGAGAGTTTTTATAAGTACTGGATGTTGTAATAGAGAAGATTTAAATTTCCTTAGAGAAAATATAATACCTGAAATAACAACAGTAATGCATTGTGTTTCAGCTTATCCTTGCCCAGTTGAAAATGTTAATCTACCAAGAATTAACTCATTAAAAAAGTATTTCATAGATGTTGGTTACAGTGGACATTTTGATGGAATAAATGATGCAATTGCTGCTTTAACATTAGGAGCCTCATATATAGAAAAACACTTTACAACTGATAAGTCATTACCGGGAAGAGATAATAAATTTGCACTATCACCAAGTGAAATGAAAACTTTATGTGAATTTGAAAAAAACTTAATAAGTATGAAAACCAATTGCGGTTTAGACTATCAATCAATAGAGCAAGATATGCATGATAATTACATTGGGCGATGGGATGCTTAAATGGGAAGTAGAAATTTAGTTTCTGTGATCATAAGATCGCATAATGAGGAAATCTGGTTAAGACATTCAATTGAGGCTGTCAAGAGTCAGAATTTAGAAAATGTTGAGATAATCTTAGTTGATAATAATAGTACTGATAGATCCGTTGAGATTGCAAAAAAGCTTGGTGTAAAAAAAATTATAAATATTGAGAAATATAGCCCTGGTAAAGCTATAAATTTAGGAATAAGTATTTCATATGCAAAATATATAGCGATCTTATCTGCTCATTGTATTCCTTGTAATAACAAATGGCTTAAAGAGATGGTGGATGAACTTGAAAAAGATATTAATATTTCAGGTACTTATAGCAGGCAGGTACCACTTCCATTTTCAAACCCAAGTGATTCTAGAGATTTATTTATTACATTTAGTAGCGAATCAAGAACTCAAAAATCTGATAGTTTTTTCCATAATGGCAGTAGTCTAATAAGATATGACAGTTGGAAATCATCAAAATTTAATGAAGAACTCTCTAACATTGAGGATAGAATATGGGCTCATGAACAACAGTCAAGAGGATTCTCAATTCGATACTGCGCTAAAAGCATTGTTTTTCATCATCATGGAATTCATCAAAATAAAGATAATACTTCAAGATCAATTAGTACAGTAGATATTATCAGAAAAAAGTTTTTTCCTTATGGTTCAATTCTTCCAAATAGTATGCTCCCTGAGAACCAAAAAGTTCTCTGTGTTATATCTGCTAAGAAATTCAAGTTAAATAAAGAAAGAATAAAAAATTGTATTAAAAATTTAAAAAAATCTGAGTTAGAATTATTCATTGCATTAATAATTCCTGAGAATGAATCAGAGGATTATGAAATTGATAGTAATTTAGAATTAAATCTTATTTATCACATAAAACATCAAGATTCGCTAGAAAAATGTTTATCTGAAATTGTAAAGAAGGCCGAAAAGAATAATATTATTGATTATACTTTTTATTTAAATTTAGATTACTTTCATAGTATGAAGATTGACCTAAAAGATAATATAAGGATTGCCTGTGAAAAAGGATATGATTCAATTATTCCTGCTTTTGAAGATAAAACCGGTATAGTGATTAAAAATGAAAATGAAAATCTTAAAATTTTGAATAATGACTTAGTACATTTAAAAGAGAAGCAGATCCATAGGAAACTATTGCTTGGTCAAGGTTCATTATCAAGAAACTTTATTACTCGTCAAGG
Organism: uncultured Prochlorococcus sp.; assembly: GCA_902628235.1. GTDB lineage: Bacteria > Cyanobacteriota > Cyanobacteriia > PCC-6307 > Cyanobiaceae > Prochlorococcus_A. The sequence continues at coordinate 57,621 of CACOMD010000004.1, forward strand.
TAAGTTAATTACTGAGGATTCAAATATATTTTTTAATCCAACTAATAACATTCTTCATACTATAAGATTGGGAACTGAAGCTCATAACTCATTAATGAAATTCTTTGACAAAAAATGAATAATATTTATGCTATCCTCCTCGCGAGAGGAGGATCTAAAGGATTAATAAAAAAGAACATTGCTAAACTAAATGGTATTTCTCTTTTAGAGAGAACTATTAAGGATGCGAAAAATTCTAAGTTTATAAATAAAATCATCGTATCAACTGATAACGAAGAAATAAAAAAACAAGCATTAATGCTAGATGTGATTGTTTTTGATAGAGAAGAATACCTTGCTGATGATTTAGCTTCAAGTGACTCTGTACTTCAGAATATTGCGAATAAACTTCTTTCTCAAAAAGATCTTCCAGAACTTTTTGTATATCTTCAAATAACCGAGCCCTTCAGACCAAGAGATATCATTGACAAATGTATCGAAAGCTTGTTGATAGATGATTCAAAAGATTCAGCTTTTGCTGCTTTCTCCACGCATAAAAACTATTGGATGATTCATGAAAACAAACCATATAAAATAACCCCAGAAGAGGAATCTTCAGTCCCAAGACAGTTTAAAAAACCTATTTTAAGAGAAGATACTGGAATCGCTTTAGCAGCAAGACCTGAGGTTTTCTTATCTGGAAGGAGAATAGGAGATAATCCTAAAATAATTACTTATGATAGCTACCATTCTGTTATTGATATACACTCTAAGAAAGATTTAGAATTTGCAGAGGTTATAGAAGAATTTTTATTAACAAAGGAGAATTAACATATGAAAACCCTTCTAAATTCATTTAAAGACGGCTCAACATTCCTATTAGAAGTTCCAATACCAAAAATAAAATCGAAAAATATTTTAATTAGATCATCAATTTCACTATTATCTTCAGGAACAGAAAGGATGCTTATAGAATTTGGTAAGGCAAATATATTTCAAAAAGCTTTTCAACAACCTGAGAAAGTCAAAGAGGTTTTGAATAAATTGTCTACTGATGGTGCCTTAGCAACTTTTGATTCAGTTAAAAATAAACTTGAGCAATCAATTAATATGGGTTATTCAAATGTTGGTGTAGTTGTAGCAGTAGGAGAAGGTACTAAAGGTTTTCAAGTAGGAGATAGAGTTGTTTCAAATGGGTCTCATTCTGAATATAATTTGGTACCATATAATCTTTGCGCTAAAATCCCAGATAATGTTTCTGATGATAATGCTGTTTTTACAGTTTTAAGTGCAATTGGACTTAACGGAATAAGATTAGCAAATCCTCTTTTTGGAGAAACATTTCTCGTTAGTGGTTTGGGAATAATAGGATTATTAACAGCTCAAATTTTAAAAGCACATGGTTGCAATGTTCTTGGTTTGGATCCTGACAAAAATAAATGTAAATTAGCTCAAGATTTTGGAGTAAAAACTTTTGTCCTCGATGATAAAAAAGATCCTCTAAAATGGTGTCTTTCTAATACTTCTGATATCGGATTAGATGGTGTAATTATAACGGCCTCTACCAAATCAAATAAACCAATTGAATTAGCTGCTAATGCATCCAGAAAGAAAGGGAGAATAATTTTAGTTGGGATTAGTGGTTTAGATTTAAATAGAAATCAATTTTATAAGAAGGAATTAACTTTTAAGGTAAGTTGCTCTTATGGACCTGGCAGATATGATCCAAATTATGAGGATGAAGGTATAGATTATCCTATCGGTTACGTGCGTTGGACTGAACAAAGAAATTTTGAAGCTGTTTTAAATGCGATGTCAAAGGGTTTTATAAAAACCAACAAAATGATTACAAAAAGTTATGAATTTAATAAAGCTTTAGATGCATATAATTTTTTAGAAGAAAATTCTCAGGCAATTGGAATATTGTTGAAATACGATTCTAAAAGTGATCTAAATGATAAAACTATTAAATTAAACAAAAATAAAAAAAATAAATTTATATCTTTAATAAATAATAAAGGCCCAAAACTAAGTTTTATTGGATGTGGAAACTATGCTGAAAAAATTCTAATTCCTACTTTTTTTAAAAATAAGTCAGCACTAATAACATTAGCATCTAATAATGGGACAAAGCCCTGTTTACTTGGTAAAAAATATAAATTTGCAAAAGCATCAACCGATATCGATGAAACAATAAAAGATAATGAATCTGAGATAATTGTAATTTGTACAAGGCATGAAAGCCATGCTGAATTAATAAATAGTGCCCTTATTGCGGGTAAGCATGTTTTCGTAGAGAAACCATTATGCATTAATACTAAAGAACTTAAAGAAATTAAAAAAAATTATGATGGAAGTAAAATTCTTATGGTCGGCTTTAATAGAAGATTTTCTCCATTCATAAAAGATCTTAAGGATAAGTTAGATAATATAAAGAAGCCAAAGGCATTTATTTATACTTGTAATTCTGGTTCGATAGATGTTAATCATTGGACTCAAAACAAGTCATTAGGAGGAGGAAGATTAATTGGAGAAGCCTGTCATTTTGTTGATTTATTACGTTATCTAGTAGGCAGAAGGATTTCAAATATTTCGCTAACAGAAGCATTAGATAATAAGACTTGCCCAGATATATTTTCTCTAAACCTAAAATTTGAAGATGGTTCAATTGGAACAATTCACTATTTCTCAAATGGAAATAAAGCTTTTCCTAAAGAAAGATTAGAAGTATTTGCAGATAACTCGATATATAAATTAGATAATTTTTTAAAATGTAAATCATGGGGTTTTCCAATTCAAAATAGGAAAAGTTATAGACAAATGAAAGGTCAAGATGAATGCGTTAAACAATTTTTAAGTTCAGTAAAAGATATGAAAGATAGTCCTATACCAATAGAAGAGATATTTGAAGTGCATGAAAAAATATTTAGTCTTTTAAATTTATGAAAAAAATAAAAGTTTGTGTTTTTGGTCTAGGTTATATAGGCCTCCCTACTTCACTATTATTAGCAGATAACGGCTTTAAGGTTTTTGGTGTTGATACAAATGAAAAGATAGTGCATTCATTAAAAAACAAAAAAACGCATATAAAAGAACCTCAAATAAATAAATTACTAACAAAGAATATTGATAATAATCAATTTATTCCTCAAATCAATCCAATATCAGCAGATATTTTTTTAATTGCAGTACCAACTCCATTTTTTAAGGATAAAGATTCACAAATTAATAATATTCCTTTCCCAAATATTGAATATGTAGAAAAAGCAGCTGAAATGATTTCGAAAGTCTGCGAACCGAATAGCTTAATAATTATAGAATCTACTTCGCCTGTAGGTACTAGTGAAAAAATATTTAATCTTATTATAAAAAAAACTAAATTAGATAGAACAAACCTTAAGCTTGCATATTGTCCAGAGAGAGTATTACCTGGAAATATCATAAATGAGCTGATAAATAACAATAGAGTAATAGGAGGAATTAATAAAGAGTCCTCTATCGCTGCTAAGAAATTTTATAAAGTCTTCTGCAAAGGAGAAATTAGAATAACAGATTCAAAAACTGCTGAACTAGTTAAATTAACTGAGAATTCATATAGGGATATTAATATTGCTTTTGCAAATGAAATATCTATTATTTGTAATGAAGAGAATATAAATACCAGGGAGCTGATAGATATAGCAAATGCTCATCCCAGAGTAAATATTTTAAAACCAGGATGCGGAGTTGGAGGACATTGCATAGCGGTAGATCCATATTTTATAGCTGCAAAATTTCCTGAGATTTCTCTACTTATTCAGTCTGCGAGGAAAGTAAATCAAAATAAAACATTTTGGTGCAAAGAAATAATCAAAAAAGAGTATTCTAAAATAAAATCTACCTCTAATAAAAAACCAGTTATTGGTATACTTGGTTTGTCCTATAAACCTAATGTTGGAGACTTAAGAGAATCTCCCGCTTTAAAAATTTTTAATAGTTTGAAAGAAGAGGGATTTAAAACTATTGCTTGTGAACCAAATAATGAACTTAATGAAGAAAACTTTATTTATAATTTAAAAAATGTTTTAACAGATTCAGATTTATTAGTAAGATTAGTAGATCATGATATATTTAACTCAATTAATTTTGAAAAATATAATTTTATAGATTTCTGTTATTTGAAAAAATGAGAATATTTCTTATAACTCTGATAGATGTTGGCTTTATAAAAATTATTTATAGATTAATATTTGAAATAAAAAAGATTTTTTATTTTATAACACCTTCAATAATTCTAGATAAATTATTTTTCTATAATAAAAAAAATATTATTTGGGATAAAGAACTCTTTTTAGATTTTCAATTAAGTCTTTATCCACCAAAATTTTACGAGAATAATAAAAAGATTTTTTATTTTAAATTCCTTAATGAAAAAAGAAAAATTTATTTTCCATATGATTGGAATAATAAATCACAAAGTACATTGTGGAATTTTAATTTACATTATTTTAACTGGGCAAGAGAATGGTTAGATAAAGCAATTGATAAATCGATTTGGGGAAGTGATTCTTTTTATATTGGAAATATTATTGATAATTGGATTGATAATAATCAAATTGGCAAAGGTAATGCTTGGAATAGTTATACAATTTCATTAAGAACAAGAAATTGGATATGGTTATTTAGATGTTGTCCTAATCTAGCAACTAAAAAAAGAATAGTTTCTCTTTGGGAACAAATGATATGGCTTTATAAAAATAAAGAGAAGTGCTACGGAGGTAATCATTTATTAGAAAATTTGACTTCACTTTTAATTTGTTCAATTCAATTCAAAGATAAAGATTCAATTGTTATTTTTAAAAATTCTCTTAATTTTCTAAAAAAAGAATTAGACAAGCAAATACTTCTAGATGGAGGGCATGAAGAGAGATCAGCATCATATCATCTATTAATTTTAGATAGGTTGCTTGAGGTTGTTTCCAGTTTGAGGATTGCTCAATATAATGTCCCTTCTTGGTTAACTAATAAAATAAATCTAATGTACAAATGGGCTGTAAAAGTTAAGATAGGAAATAATTTATTCCCTAGATTTAATGATAGTCCATTAGATGGCTCTCCTAAAATTTCTACTATAATTGATTTCTCCGAAGATGTTTTAAAGATAAAAAAAGGAAAAAATTTATCGGGTTTAAGGTCTCTTTTTACATCTAAAAATAATAACTTTTTAAATACTCAAACAAAGATAGAAAATATATCTAGATATACAGATCTAAAGCAAACAGGTTGGATTTTATTTAGGCCAAATAAAAAATGGGAATTCATTATTAAATGTGGAGAACCTTGTCCAAGAAATTTACCTGCACATGTTCACTCTGACTTACTTAGTTTTGATTTATTTTATGATGGCAAACCAGTAATTGCTGAGTTAGGGACAAGTTCATATGAAAAAAATAAAATTAGAAGTTATGAAAGATCAGGCGCAGGTCATAATGTATTGCAAGTGTCAAATATTTATTCAAAAAATAATAAATTTAGATGGATTGAGCCTGTAGAAGTTTGGGGGAATTTTAGAGCTGGAAGAAAAGCAAAAATTATTTTAAGAGAATCAGGAATAAAAAATAATTCTTTATATTGGGTAAAAGGTATTCATGATGGGTTTAAAAAAATAAATACTTCGTATCAAAGACAAATAGAATTAAAAATTGAAAATGAAGATGATCTTTCTCTTACATGCATTGAGACTATAAAATGTAATAAATCAATTTATTGGAAGCAAATTTGGCACCCTGGTCCACTAGTGAATTTTGAAGTCTTTAAAAATATTATTGATAAAAATTATTTATGTCTAAATGTCAAATCTAATATTATTAATACTTGGTATGCTTCCAAATTTGGCGAAAGAATTAAAAGAAAAAGTTTATATTATATTGGAAAATTTAGTCCTGGTGAATATACTTTAAGAAGTGAACTACACTTATCAAAAAACATATTTCTGAAATAATGCCATTAGTATGGATGATTAATCAATTTGCAAATATTCCTGACTTTGCAGGACATACTAGGCAATATGAAATCGCTAAATCTTTAATAAAAAACGGTTGGGAAGTTGAGTTATTTGCATCTGACTATAATTTATCTGAGAGAAAATTTAAGAAACTTAGAAAATATCAATTAATTAAAACTGAAAATATAAAAGGTATAAAATGGAATTGGCTAAGAGTTTCAAGTTATAAAAAAAATAATTTTAAGAGAATTGTAAATATGTTAACTTTTTGCTTACATCTAATAATAATATTTTTAGTAAAAATAATTTCCTCTAAAAAAAGAGTTAATATTATCATTGCGAGCTCACCTCAACTTCCAGCATCATTTTTATCATTAATATTTGCAAAGTTTTTAAGAGTTCCATTTATTTTTGAAGTAAGAGATCTTTGGCCACAAGTATTAATTGATCAGCCAGGTATTAAAAAAAATAAATTTTTAATTTTTTGTTTAAAATTGATAGAAAAAATTACTTACAAGTTTTCTGATCATATAATTGTTTTATCAAAAGATTCAATTGATTATATAAAAGAAAGAGGTGGTAAAAAAATTTCTTGGCTGCCAAATGGTCCTGACTTAAAATTATTTCAATTTTCAGAATTACCTGAAGAAAATAATGGATTTAATTTTCAAAGACCTTTTACAATAATTTATACTGGCGCACATGGCGAATCAAACGATCTTTTTACAGTCTTAGAAGCAGCTAAGTTAATTAAAGAATTTCCTATAAAATTTATTTTTATAGGAGATGGGCCAGATAAAAATAGACTTATGGAGCTTTCAAGAAATCAAAAAAACATAACTTTTCTGGATCCAATCCCAAAAAAAGATATTCCAAATTTTATTAAAAATGCAGACTCTATATTAGTTACTCTTAAAAATATCCCCGTTTTTAGATATGGGATCTCACCAAATAAACTTTACGATGCGTATGCTATTGGAAGACCAGTAATAACTAATATTCCTGGGTCTATAAACAATGAAGTATTAAAAAATAATTTAGGAGTAACATGTGTATCTGAGAATCCTAATGAGCTTTCTAATGCTATATTAAAACTTTTTTATTTACCAAGAAAAGATAGATTAAATATGGGAAAAAGAGCAAGAGAATTAGCAGAAACAATTTATTCAAGGGATATCATAAATAAAAAATTTAATATAGTTCTTAAAAGTAATTATTTCTAATGGAAAATTATTTTCCAATATTAGTAACTGGAGCTGAAGGATTTACTGGCAAATTTGTTTGCCAAGAATTATTAAAAAGGGGAATACCTTTTAAAGCTTCAATAAAGCCAGGTAAAAGCAAAAAATGGTTTATTAAAAGAGGAATAAAGACTATTGAAACTGATGTATTAAGTAAAAAAAATTTAACTAAATCTCTATCAGGATGTAAATCACTTATAAATCTTACTTCAATAGGATTTGGTGCAGTTCCAGTGATAATAAAAAGTTGCATTAAAGCAAAAGTAAAGAGGGTAGTATTTATTAGTTCAACAGCTATATTTACTTCTTTAAATGCAAAATCAAAAAAAATTCGTATAGATTCTGAAAATCTTATAAAAGAAAGTGAATTGGCTTGGACAATAATAAGACCTACAATGATATATGGAACAGAACAAGATAGAAATATGATTAGATTAATCAAATTTGTTGATAAATTTAGATTTTTTCCAATCTTCGGGAATGGTAAATATCTGCAACAACCAGTTTTTGTTAAAGATCTTGCCTGGGTCATAATTGAAGTAATTAATAACAAAAGGTCTAAATTTAAAGCTATCAATATCTCAGGAAAAGATTTTAAAACATTTATTGAAATTATTGATATTATTGGCTCTAATTTGAATAAAAGAATTTTTAAATTATTCCTTCCTAAATCACCATTTATCTTTATTCTAAATTTTATTGAAAAAATGTTTCATATTTATTTACCTGTTAAATCAGAACAAATTCAAAGACTCAATGAAAACAAAAATTTCTCTAACGAAATTGCAAAAGAAATTTTAATGTATAATCCAATATCTATTGAAGAAGGTTTGAATATAGAAATTACAAACTTTAAAAAAAGAAATGATTAAAACCAATATATTAATATTTATATTTCTGATTTCTTTTTTATCTACATTTTGCTTCTATAAATTATTTTTATCCAACTTTTCTCAATATTTACTTGATAAACCTAATAAAAGAAGTTCACATATTAAAAGTACTCCAACAGGGGGAGGATTAGGATTTATATTTATAACTCTAGTTTTCTGTTTATTAGAAATTAGCCAATATGGAATTTCATTTAAATACTTCATTCCATTAATAACTTTACCAATAATAATTGTAAGTTTCATTGATGATTTTATTAATTTACCAATTAAATATAGGTTTGCATCTCAAATATTCACTTCATCAGTTTTTATTATAAATCTCCTTTCCAAGTTCGATAATCAATCAATCATTATACTATGCTTATGTTTTATATCTCTTCTATTCATATCATTAGCAATTATTAATTTTATAAATTTTCTTGATGGAATAGATGGTTTAATTGCTGGATCTTTCCTAATAATTTTAATAACATTTGCATTCAATAATTCTTTATCATTATCTTTTTATGGATTAATTGGGGGAATTTGTGCTTTTCTAATATTTAATTGGCACCCTGCAAAATTATTTATGGGAGATATTGGCAGTACATTTCTTGGGGCAGTTTATGTTGGTCTAATTTTACAAGAAACTTCTTTCTCAAAAACATTTGCATACATAATAATTTTTACACCTTTATTCGCGGATGCAATAAGTTGTATTTTAATGAGACTATTTAACAAACAAAATATCTTCAAGGCTCATAAACTTCATCTATATCAGAGATTACATCAAGCAGGAATGAAACATTCTAGTATCTCTTTAATTTATATATTTGGAATTATATTACTAACTTTATCGTATTTTTTAGGAAACTTAAATTTTTTGTTAGTAGTTTCTCTAGTTGAAATTTTAATTGGTTTTCTTTTAGATAGATTTGTAGCTGTTAAGTTTAAAAATATTAATTAAATATGAAACCTATAATTAATCTCGATAAATAATTGTTAATCTAATAAAAATAAAATAAAAGAAAAAAAGAATGCATGCTGGAAGATAAAAAGTTATTAATCATAAATTTTTTTAAAAATCATTTCTTTATTAGAAGATTAGTTTTACTTTCAGTAGACTTAATTTTATTTCAATCATCTATTTTTGTTAGTCTTTTTTTACTTGTAAATTCTAAAAGTAATATTTCATACTTTGAAAACATTCTTATTTTTAATTTTTTTAATTTAATTATTGCACCCATTTACATATTCTCAGGACAATATAAAAGTCTAACAAGATATTTAAATTTGACAAATTTTTATAGGATTTTCACAAGAAATTTAATTATCATACTAATAATAAATTTTATCAATTTATTTTCATTTAAATTTTTTTTAGATTTACGTTTCTCTATTTTGCTTTGGATTTTTACATCACTGTCAATAGGTTTATCAAAATTTTTAATAAAAGATTTACTTACAAGTTCCTACTTCACTAAAAACAATACGAAGTTAAGTAATGTAATTATTTTTGGAGCAGGAAGTGCAGGCGCTCAGTTAGCAGCATCTCTTAAATTTGAAAATAAATATAATATAGTAAGTTTTTTAGACGAGAATAAAGAACTATGGAATAGATTTTTAGATGGAGTGCCAATTAATTCGCCCTCAAGACTAGATTATATAAAATCAAAAATTGACAAGATATTATTCGCAATCCCATCCCTTAATACAACTAATAAAAAGAGAATCCTAAGAAACCTAAAAAAATATAATATACCAATTTTAGAGGTACCTTCAATAGATGATTTAACTTCTGGCAGAGCAAAAATTAATACTTTAAAACCAATCCCTCTAGAGGATCTGCTTGGGAGAGAGAAAGCTCAGCCTATAAAATCTCTTTTTGGTCCAGGAATAAAAAATAAGGTTATATGTATCACTGGTGCAGGAGGCTCAATAGGAAGCGAACTATCAAAACAAATTCTCACATTAAGTCCTGAAGCAATTATTTTAATTGATAATAGTGAACCAAATTTATATAATATTTACGAGGATCTTAAAAATCTAAATGATAAAAATATTAAAATTAAATCTTTTTTATGTAATGCAATAAATAAAGAAAAAATATATAATATTTTCCAAAATGAAGGGATTGAAATTGTTTTTCATGCAGCAGCTTATAAGCATGTTCCATTAGTAGAATTAAATCCGCTTGAGGGATTATTAAATAATATTTATACAACCTTATATATTTGTGAAGCATCAGAAAAGACAACTGTAAAACAAGTAATTCTTATCTCCACAGATAAAGCAATAAGGCCAACAAATATTATGGGTGTATCTAAAAGGATATCTGAATTGATAATTAAAGCCTTTTCTCTTTCAGAGAAAAATAAAGACAAAGAAGAAACTCTATACTCTATGGTTAGATTTGGAAATGTATTAGGTTCATCAGGTTCAGTAATTCCATTATTTAGAGAACAAATAGCTAAAGGAGGTCCAATCACTTTAACTCATGAAGAAATGACTCGTTATTTTATGACTATACCTGAAGCAGCACAACTAGTAATTCAATCTGCTTTTCTTTCAAAAGGAGGTGATGTTTTTCTACTCAATATGGGTGAACCAGTAAAGATATTAGATCTTGCGAAACAATTAATTACTCTTAGTGGATTAACACTTAAAGATAAGAATAATCCAAATGGTGATATTCCTATAGAAATAAGTGGGATTAGAGCTGGAGAGAAACTATTTGAAGAGCTTCTTATAGATGGAGAATCTGAACCAACATCACACCCTTTAATATTTAAAGCGAATGAAAGGTCTATGCAAAAAGATAAATTACTCAACGAATTAAAAGATTTAGAAATACAAATAAAAGAAATGAATAAAATTGAATGTTTTAAGATTGTTAAAAGGTTAGTCCCTGAATGGTCTACTTTATTATTTGAATGAGATTAATATTGATTAACTATCTTTTAGAGCATATCCATTTAATATAAGACCATTAGCATTATCTGTTTTTATTTTAATTTGAACAGATGATAATGGTAATTTTTTTGAAAATTTGATAAGTCTTTTTTTTGTCCATGGCTCATCATATTTAGCACTTAATCTATCAAAAGTATCCAATAAACATAACATATATAAGTTTCTAAAACTTTGTGATATATGTTTTTCTCCATAATAATTGGCTATAGGTAATGGAATAATTAATTTTAAAAAATTATATAATTTTTTAGGAAATAATTTTTTTAAAATTATATCAATAGTTAATAATACATAAATTAATTTTTCTAATGATTTATATAAAATATTTATATTTAGTCTTTTTGTAATAACTCTCCAAAGATATTTTGAATTGTATAGAAATAAAGGAATATGTTCATCTAATCTTCTTAAATAATGATCGATAGTTAGTTGTACAGAATTAGGTTTTATAAATTTGCATGACTTGAAATATGCATCTTCAGGATTAGGTAGATGTTGAGCTACTCCATAGCAAAAAACATAATCAAATAATAAATCTTTTAATTCAAATTCAATAAGTGATTACCTTATTGCAAAAAGATCTTCATTTCGATTATTCTCAGCATTTGAATAAATTGCTGTTGATAATTCTAAGGAAACAACAATAGCTCCATATTTTTAAAAAATCTCCGTAAATCTACCAGCCCCTGATCCTAATTCCAAAACCAGTTTTCCATATAATTTATTAAGATCCCATTCACTACAATTTACTAATCTTGATTCTGTTAAAGGTAATGATGTTTGAGAATCAAATTGAGTTTTTTGAAAAATATTCCATTGAATCCAAAATTATCTACATATAAACTATCTTTAAAATTGCTTTTTGAGTGATGATATACATTTCTTTCAAGTTTTACATAACCTGAATTCTTTAAAACTTTTTTAATTAATTCTCTTTGTTTAATCCTACTCACGTTAATAAAAATTTTTTTAAGTTTAAATTAAT
>CACOMD010000005.1 GCA_902628235.1 uncultured Prochlorococcus sp.
TGAGATAATTAAATAAATCCTATTAAAATTGATCTTTAACAGATAAAATAGATGATTTTAAAATTGATTATTGTTTTAGCACATTTACAAGCGATCCTAATTCCAATATTCATAGGAATAATATCTATAAATAAGCTTAATCACATTAAAAATTTTAAATTAATTTCTTGGGGTTTTGTTTCATTAGGATTAGCTTCTATGTTTGAGATGATTGATCATACTCAAACAGAATGGATATATATAGATCATTCATCATTCTTTAATTGGCTTTTTTATTCATTGCTATCAATAGGCTTAACATTTTTATCTATATCAACAATAAAAAATAAGTATTTAATACTGACAAATCTACTAACTTGTATTTTAGCTATAGTCTCTTACTGGATTTTTGGAAAATCTCTTACACTAGCTTTTCAAGTTTTGATAAGTATATTTTTAATTATTAATTGGCAAAGAAAATTTAAAGACTGGATATTTATCGCTTACCCAATTTTTGGGATATTTTTAACAACTTTTTTGGGGATAAAACTTTCATTAAGTGCTAATCAAATTTGGCATATTTTTATAGGTCCCTCAGGAACATTAAGTGTTTTAACGTTTTATCTTGTATTAAATAGATCAAAAAAAAGATTTCAAGAAATATAATTTAAATTTTATTATTTTTTAGATAAATAATTAATATATTTGCATTCTCGCTGATTTACTAATTAGTGGTATTTCAGGTTCAATTCCAGAAATACATTGAATTAAACAAAATATAAATATTGCTAAAGTCAAAATAAATAAAAACAAACCTATTTCAGCAATCGGGACAATCCTTAGTAAATATGAGAATAAAATAAGAGCTATATCTAAAAGTAAAGCTTGGCATCCATTGAATCTGACAAAATAAGGTACATTTGGATTTCTAACAACTCCAGCAAATAAAATTAAAAATAATAATAAGCCTCCAAAAGGTAGGCTGTTTTCAATTATTGCGATTGGCAAAGTAATATAAAAGATTAATTTTAAATAAGCGAATTTATAAAAAAAAATCGACCCAAAAGGTAACACAGCCTTTAAGGGAATAGTGTAAATGAGTATAGAGGAAATTCTTTGTAAGATTGAAGTCAATTAATTCTTGAAAACCTACTTAATACTAACCTTTTAATTAGATATTTATAGATTAAGAATTTCTAAGTATAAATTTTTTAAAGTTCTAACCAATTCTTTAAATAAATAGCGAACTAAAACCTTTTATTAATTCTTTATTCAATCTAGAAACAATCTGTAGACAATCTATATAGATATTATTAGGATATATTTATAGAAACGAAATTATGCCCAAGAATTGGTCTTACTACAGAGAAGAATGGCTTAAAAATACCTCGATTCAAGAAGAGGATGCCAAATGGGCTCTGGAAGCCCTTATTGATTCAGAAGAAGAATTTTTTGAGATAGAAAGAGGACTACAAAATAAGGAAGATATCTTTGGAAAAGTAAAAGTTCTTAAGAAGAAAGTAAAAGAAAATCTTTCTTCAAAGGAAATAAGCCTAGATAATATTTCTTTAAATGCTTCAAACTCAAATAAGTTGCAAATCTCAGTCCCATCGAATATTAATTATCTTTTAAAGGTATGGGCAGCAGCAGAAGGAAGAGACTTGTCAAGTGTTGCATTTCAATGTCTTGAAACGGGTTTAAGAGAAATGAAAAGTAAAGGTAGCATACCTTCAATTGCTACCAGTAGATATGATTCTGCTTGCAAAAAAAGAATTGCCTTAGCAGAAGTTAATAATTTACTTGATAAATATGAGTCTGCCCAAAATAAAAATTAAATTCATGTTGAAAAAATACTTACAAAAAAAATATAAAATTTTTAATAATTCCTCACTTGGTGAGAAATTCATATTTAAAAGAAATGGTTTAAAGGATGGTTTTATTTATACACTTTATTCCGATAATTCAAATCTAATTGAAGTTGGATTTACTCAAAGCAATAAAATTCTAGAAAATATATTAATGGATGAAAAATTCATTTTGCTAGACAAAAAAAAAGGTTCCTTAAAGGAACTAAGCACCTTAAAAAGAACATTAGAGGATCTTGGACTTTTAATTTTAAATAATAGATACTATAAATATTCTGAATTACTAATGAGACATTTGCATACTCTTGGTTGGCCTATAGGCAGATCTCTTTATAAACATAGAATTATAAAGAAGAAGATACTTTACGCAGTTAATTAAAATCAACCGCAATCTAAAGTATCTATTGTTTTTCTATTTGTAAAAGAATTTATTCCATCTGCTTTTTTGCAAAATTCTCTTAAAACATCTTTTGTGAGATATACATTTGTAAAATCTGCTCCATTTATTTTAACATCTTGAAACTGAGCACTGAAAGCAAAAGAGTCTTCTAAATTTGTGTTAGTTAAGTCTGTTCCTTCAAGGTTTGCGGAGTCTAAGGTAACTTCTCTCAAGTTTGAATTACTTAAATTTGTATTTTTTAGTTTAGCTCCATATAAACTAGCTCCCTCCAAATTGCAGTCTGAAAGATTTGCGTCTTGCAAATCAGTTAAATAAAAAGTAGCTCCTTGCAAATCAGATCCAGAAAAGTCTACGCCTAATAGAGATTGTTTTCCGTAATCTAGTGCAGCGAAAGAGGCTCTCGGGAATAAAAGACTTAAGGTTAAATATAAGAGAACGAAGAACCTCATTTTAATCTTAAAAAGTACTAAAACAATTCTAACTTCTATTGAACAATTCTTGAAGTTTGGATTTTAAGTAGTGCTATATTGTATCAATAAAATAATATCTGCCAAATTTTGGATTTAAATCCATACGATGCAATAATTGTTGGAACAGGTGCCACTGGGGGAATGGCTGCTCTTACATTAGCTGAACAAGGAATAAAAGTTCTAATGATAGAGGCTGGACCATTTTTAAAAAGAGAAGAAGCTTACTCCAAGGAGCCACTTGACACTTTTAAAAGAGCATTTGGGTTCATATCAAAAAAACATAAAAATCAAATTCAACATCCAGGTTATTGGAAAAACAATCCAGATCTATATGGCAATGAAAAAAAATATCCTTATACCTATCCAGAAGATAAACCTTTTCTATGGACACAAGGAAAACAAGTTGGTGGCAGATCTCTTACTTGGGGCGGAATTACACTAAGACTTTCTCCGAGCGATTTTAAACCAGCTGATAAAGATGGTTTTGGAGCAAACTGGCCAATCACATATGGTGAATTATCTCCTCATTACGATTATGTAGAAAAATCCTCCCAAATATTTGGCAAAAAAGATAATTTAGAACAAATTCCTAATGGGCATTACATTGGCGAAGTACCTCTAACCGAAAGTGAGCTGATTTTTGGTGAAAAAATTTCATCAAAATTAAACTATCCCTTTGTGCAGTCGAGAGGATTTGATAAAAATGCTTCTATTAAGGAGGAAGACTGGCCAAAATCCTCAAGCTTAGGAAGTTCACTTAAAAGAGCTCTTAAAACAGGCAACGTACAAATACTTCCCAATCATCTTGTGGAGTCGTTTCAAACAAATAAAGAAACTGAAATGGCTACCTCAATTAGAATAATTAATACCAATAATGGACTTAAAAAGGATTTAAATTGCGAATTAATCTTATTATGCGCATCTACAATTTCAACTCTTAGAATTCTTTTAAATTCAGAAAAAGAGTCGTGTGATTCTGGATTTATCGATACCTCAGGAAAACTTGGTAGATATATTATGGATCATGTCTCTGTAAGTAAATTTTTTTCTATTCCTCGTACAAATAATTATCCAAATAAATCATTTAATCAAGCACCTCTTTCAGGAGCAGGTAGTTTTTTTATCCCATTCGGAACACAATTACCAGACGATATTGACTTCTTCAGGGGCTACGGGATTTGGGGTGCTATTGATAGATTAGGCATCCCTACTTTTTTAAAAAAAGAAGAGAATAAATCTATTGGCTTTCTTATATCTCATGGCGAAGTGTTACCTCGTAAAGAGAACAGGGTTAAGCTTTCCAATCAAACAGATGAATGGGATATTCCCATCCCTAATATTGAATTTGAATGGAGTGATAATGAGCACAAAATGATTAAACATATGTCAAATACCATGGTGAAAGCAATTAATTATTCGGGAGGTAAAGTTAAGGATTTAAAAACTTTGCTAAATATTCCACTTTTAAATTTGCTTGAAAATAATTCTATCGCTCTTTCAGGGGATATACCTCCTCCTGGTTACTATATACATGAAGTTGGAGGAGCACCTATGGGTTTAAAGGAAGATGATAGTGTCTTAGATAAATGGAATAGACTTTGGAGATGCAAGAATGTTTTCGTTTTAGATGGAGCTTGCTGGCCAACTTCATCTTGGCAGAGTCCTACTCTAACAATGATGGCATTAAGTAGAAGAGCTTGCTTAAGGATTAAAAAGCTGATTTAAATACATTTCTGTAACTTGACTATCGCCACATCCATTTTGAACTAGAAAAGTTGCTATGGCTGAATTAATAAGTTGATATTGGTCCCATTTAGGATTTTTTATAACAAAATCCTTCATACTTCTATAAAGACTTTCAGATAATTCTGTTTCTAAAGAAACAGATAATCGAGGATTACATGAATAAGTATTTTCTACATTCTTTTCAAAAGTATTTAAATCCATTTGAATAAATCTCTTAGTTCAAAACAATAATCATATATTTTTTAAATACTGTCAAAACACAACATTAATTAATTATTAAGTGAGACTCATGTCATATTGGAGATTTAAAATTTTACACATCAAATTTATATTTTTAGATAGAAAAATTTTAAATTGTCAACAATAATTAGGAAGTGAAGTTATCTTTATAAAAATCAATCCCTTACAAGATCACTGTGGATATGGACGTGGAAAAATAAATCTATTTTGTGGAAAAACAATGAATAAACAATTTATTAATACTGATAAGCAATACTTATGATCTATAAGTCTATTAAGACACGAGTAAGAAAGAGACAGATGATTCGGCAATATTCAACTGAATTTCTTAATGTTTAACTTTATTTGTTGATTGAAGAGTTACAGGCCCTAATGGGTGATTAGCATTTGGATAAACTTCATGATGATGATGATGATGATTTTCTATTTCATCAGAGTTATTATTTTTCGATATATCTTTTTTGGTTGAATAGGAGGATATGATTTCAATTTCACAAGCTCCACTACACTCTGCCTCACAAAGCTCACAACTAATTCCTAAGCCCTCAACATGATCATGATGACTCTCTTGTATTAAGCCAACTTCTTTTTCAAACCCAAAAAGATTAGACCTATATTTACATAAAGAGCAGTTTGGAGAAGAATTATCCTCATTTTTTAATATTTCATCGATTCTCTCGACAAAAGTATCAATTACTCGAGGATGGGAAGACAGATATTTCGCATCAAAGAAGGAAACATTTGGATTTACTCCTGCAACTGCATCTTTTTGCCTTTTTATTCTACTGACTAAAACTCCTGTAAAAAGAAAATATGGGAACAAAATTATATTTTTATATCCAAGTTTAACAACATGATTCAACCCTGGTTCTACCAATGGAAAAGTAACTCCGGAAAAGACTGTTTCACCCCATCCAAGTCCTACTCCTTCTACAATCATCCTTGTTATTTTTGCTACGTTTGAATTGGCATCTGGATCAGAAGATCCTCTACCAACAACAACTAAAACAGAATCAGAAGGAATAATATTTGTATTTTCTTTGAATACTTCTCTAACTCTCTCACAGGCTGCACTTATCATTAGATTGTTAATCCCTAGTTCTCTCCCATAATTAATTTCAATACCATTTTTGTTAGCGTAAGACATTAAAACACTTGGAATATCATTTTTAACATGTCCAGCTGCAAATAACATTGCAGGAATTGCAATAATTTTTTTTACAGATTTTATTTTTAATTTTTCTAACCCATCGATTAGTGAGGGTTTTGCAAATTCTAAAAAACCATATTCAACATTAAATAAAGGGAATCTTTTTTGAATACATTTTGTCAAATATTTAAATTCTTCTAATGCAAGTTTATTCCTACTCCCATGACCACAAATTAATATGCCTATATCATTATTTAATTTTGAATTTAGAGTATCCAATTTATTCGTAGTATTAATATTATTATATAAATAATCACGCTAAATAATGATAGATAAATCAAATTTATTTATAGTACCAAACTCAAATTCTAATGACGCAAAAATTAAAAAAATTATTTACGAAATAGACAAAAGTTTTTTTGAAAAAATCAAGAAAGATTCTACTAATAAAGAATATTTATGCATTTGTAGCGGTGGAACTACTTCTGGTTGTGCAAAGGATAATTATATTACTGTTGATCTAAGAAAAAACTATAACCAAATTAAATTCGATAAAGAAACAGGCATTATTAATATTGGGGGAGGTGTTTTGATGGATGATTTATTAAGAAATTTAGATAAATTTAATAGAACTTTTCCAATTGGTTTATCAACTCTTCCAGGGATAGGATATATTCTTACAGGAGGAATAAGTCCTTTAAGCAGGCGATATGGTTTAGCAATTGATAGTGTTATTTCAGTAAAAGGATTTTTTGGTAATGGTGAATATTTCTCACTAAATAACGAAAAAATAATTGAAGAAAAAGAACTTAAAATTATGGAGGGTATAAAGGGAGCCGCTCCATTTTTTACAATAGTAACTGAAATTGGTCTTAAGACTTTTAAATCCTACCCAATAAAAATTTTTGAGGGTTTTATTAATAAAAATGAATTAGAAGAATTAATAATAAAGTCAGAAGAATTTCCCAAAAATATGAGTACTCAATGGATTTTCTCTGATCAGATATATATTTATATTGTTTCAGAAATAAAAACAGAAAAAGATAAAATATTAGCTGAAAAATATACAGTCGATTTTAAAAAATACTCATCTTTAAAAATAAGAAACTACAAAAGTTTTAATGATGTTAGATTTTTTCCGAAAGAATTAAATCTTTTTGAATTAAATTCAAATAACCATTCTGAAGTAATTAGTTTATTAGGTAATGATTTAAAAAATAATGTAAAAGATTTTATATCAATACTTAAAGAAATTAATTTCTTAAAACCAAATAAATCATGTTATGTTGCATCACAACAAATGGGTTGTAATTCAAATAAAAATAATAATTCTTCTAGCCTTTTTATACATAGAGAATGTGCATGGAAACCATGGATTTATGCCTCATGGGAAAAGAATAATTACGAAGATAAGAATTTAGCACTAACTTGGATGAATCAATCTTGGGATAAATTAAAAAGATTTTTCCCATATATACATTTGGCGCAAATACATAATCATCTTCATTCTCATAAAGAAGAAATGAATCTTGCTTTTGGTGATAAATTAAAAGATTTAAAACTTTTAAAGAAGTTTTATGATCCTACAAACATTTTGCCACCTTTATAGAGTAAATTTTTCTAATAGATAAATTCAATATGGCAGATTTAAAGAATTATTTATCAAGAAATTGGTTTGGAGATCCAAAATCAAATATTCTCTCAGGTATAGTTGTTGCTTTTGCAATGATTCCTGAAGCTATAGCTTTTTCTGGAATTGCAGGTGTTGATCCGAAAGTTGGTTTATATGGAGCATTTTGCTTATCAATAACAATTGCTTTATTTGGTGGAAGGAGAGGAATGATAACCTCTGTAACAGGATCAACAGCTTTGCTAATGACAGGGCTTGTTGCTTATGGAGAATCTCAAGGCCCTGGGGTAGGTTTATCCTACTTAATTGCAGCTGGATTATTAACAGGTATATTACAAATCACATGGGGATATTTAAGATTGGCATATCAAATGAGATTTGTGCCATCTGGAGTATTAAGTGGGTTTGTAAATGCTCTAGCACTACTTATTTTTCAAGCTCAATTGCCTCAACTCGGTATAGGTGTAAAAGAAACGAGTGATTTAGGAATTGAGAATATTTCAAGATATCCAGTCGCTGGGCAGATACCAACCGTTTGGATACTTGTAATTTTAGGATTAATAATCATTTATGGAGTTCCAAAGATAACGAAAGTTATACCTTCTCAATTAATTGCAATTATTGTAATTACACTAATAAGTTTACTTTTTAAACTTGACATTCCAAAAGTTAGCGACTTAGGTACATTACCAAATGGCTTCCCTTCCATTTCATTACCTTTTGGTTTAATAGAGAATGGTAAAGTCCCATTTAATATGAATACTTTGGGTATTATTCTTCCAACTTCGCTCGCTATTTCATTAGTAGGATTAATGGAAACTTTTTTAACACAAGATATTTTGGATGATGCTAATGATAGTAGTTCTAACAAAAATAAAGAGGCAAGAGGTCAAGGGATAGCAAATATTGTAGCTTCAATTTTTGGAGGAATGGCAGGATGCGCTCTTGTTGGCCAATCCGTTATGAATTCTGAGAATGGAGGAAAAACAAGATTATCTACACTTTCTTCCGGTTTATCTTTATTGTTAATGATTTTAATTTTCAAGTCATGGATAGGATCAATTCCAATGGCTGCATTGGTTGCTGTAATGATAACTATCTCAATTAGTACTGCAGATATAAATGGTTTAAGAAATATTCGAAAAATACCAAAGAGTGATATTGCTGTTATGGTCACAACATTTTCAGTTACTATGCTTACTAAGCCACATAATTTAGCATTAGGAGTAATTGCAGGTGTTGCTTTGGCAGCAATTCTTTTCAGCAGAAAAGTAGCAAAAGTTATATCCGTTAAAAGGAGTAAAAATGAGCAGAATAAAATTATTTACAGGGTTAAAGGTCAGCTATTTTTTGTTAGTAAGATGTACTTCCTGCAAGGTTTTGATTTATATGAACATCCAGAAGAAATTATTATTGATATGACCTCTGCTCACATTTGGGATCAAAGTGGTGTAGTTGCACTTGATCAAATCATAAGGAAATTTAAAAATGGTGGATCAAAAGTTGAGATAATTGGATTAAATAAAGAAAGCTTAAATTTATTTGAGAGACTAGGAGGTATGGAATTTAATCATTAAATTATTTACCTTTTAAACTGACTTTTTGATAACAGAACCAAAGCCATTGCTGAAATAACAAATTCCTATGAGATCTCCAAGAAGTTTTTGATACATTTACATCAAAGTTCTCAGGAGGTGGAACGTCACCTTTCTTTCTATCTCTATTAATTTCACTAATTATTCTATGAACTGTATATTCAGGATGCCCAAGATGAATAAGCTGTTTTTGATCAGTAGTTTCAAAAATGGTATATCCAACCTTATCTCCATGAGCCAACAAATTTAATTTACCTTCCTTTTGTGCTTTTTCCATTTCGAAATCAGGTAAGCCAGCGAATCTACTTTGAGGACAAATAAATTCATCATCCTGTGTCCCCATTAAAGGATGTCCTGGGACTAAACTTTTTAATGAGTAAACTCCAAATAATTTTTTTTCAAAAATCTTCTTATTCACCCCTTCTAAGTAGGCCAATGCGAAGCCTGCCCAACACAGTCCTAGGGTATTCGCACAAATTTTTCTAGCCTGATTTACTATGATTACTAATTCTTTCCAATACTTTACTTCTTCAAAATCAAGATGTTCAACAGGTGCACCAGTAATAATAAGTCCATCTAAAAACTGCTTATCATTTGCTTCTTCCCAGCTCAAATAATGATTATTCAAATGATCAATATCCCAGGTTTTATATGAATGAGTTTTTAACCTTATCCAAATAGGTTCAATCTGCAAGGGCGATAGGCCTAAAGGATGTAAGAGATTAAATTCATACTGTTTACCAAGTGGCATTATATTCAAAATGCCAATTCTTAAAGGCCGAATATCTTGTCTTTCGGCTAATTCTGGTTCAATCCAAGAAATGTGATTTTTTTCAACATCACGAATCTTGTGATAATTACTTGGTATTATTAATGCCACTAAATTTTTTTAACTAACCAATATTTTTCATTGCTTGTTCAAAATCTTCCTTTATATCATCAATATGCTCTATACCCACTGAAACTCTAACCATAGTTGGTGTTACTCCAGCTGAGATTTGCTCCTCTTCGGATAATTGCTGATGAGTAGTTGAAGCAGGATGAATAACTAAAGTTTTAGAATCTCCAACATTTGCTAGATGACTAGCTAATTTAAGAGAATCTATAAATTTAACAGCATCTTCATAACCACCATTAAGAGAGAACATAAGCATACATCCTAGTCCCCTTCCCGTAGTATATTTTTTTGCCCTCTCATGATAAGGATCATTTTCTAATCCGGGATAATTAACATTTGAAACCAAGCTATGTGCATCTAGCCATTTCGCTAATTCCATTGCATTTGAAGCCTGTCTTTCAATCCTCAAACTTAAAGTTTCTAGACCTTGAATTAATAAAAACGAATTGAATGGACTTTGAGCAGGTCCCCAATCTCTAAGGCATTCAAGCCTTGCTCTTAATGCAAATGCAATATTTCTATTATCAGGAACACCTAATGATTTACAAATATCACTACCAAAACCAAAAGCATCCCAATGGATTAAACCATGATATGCATCGCTTGGATCACTCATTAATGGAAACTTCCCATTCCCCCAATCAAAAGTACCAGCATCTACTATTACGCCCCCAATACTAGTACCATGTCCACCAATCCATTTAGTGGCACTTTCAACGACGATATCTGCCCCATGTTCTATAGGTTTAATTAAAGCACCTCCAGCACCCAGAGTATTATCTACTATTAGAGGAATACCATTGTCGCGAGCCAACTTAGCAAGTCCTTCAAAATCAGGGATATTGAATCTTGGATTACCCATTGATTCAACATATATTGCTTTAGTCCTATCATTAATTTGAGATTTAAAACTTTCTACATTATCACCATCTGCGAATTTAACATCAATTCCCAACCTAGGAAATTGCACCTTAAATTGGTTATAGGTGCCACCATACAAAAAAGAAGTAGAAATAAAATTATCACCAGCTGTCATACAGTTTGCTATTGAAACAAATTGAGCAGCCTGACCTGATGAAGTAGCTAATGCAGCCATGCCTCCTTCTAAAGCAGCCATTCTCTTTTCAAAAACATCCGTGGTTGGATTCATTAATCTTGTATAGATATTCCCAAATTCTTTTAACCCAAATAAATTTGCACCGTGCTCTGCATTGTTAAAAACATAAGAACTAGTTTGATAAATTGGAACAGCTCTTGAGTTAGTAGTTGGGTCAGGATCTTGTCCAGCATGTAGCTGAAGTGTCTCGAATTTTTGATTGCTCAAAATAAAAAAAACTTTCTTATTTATATCTAGCTAAATATTTAATAAATAAAAATCTAATATGGCTAAATCTTTATAAATTATCTTTTAAAGAGGGATAATTACTAATCATAAATTCCTCTAAATTTTTCAAAACTTCAATTTTAATTTCTTCTGCATTCTTTTTGTTTAATATAGGAAATTGATTTTTTTGGGAAGAATCACTTTCAATCAAAGATTTCCAACTCTTACCAATAGCTTCTTCTTCTGAAGAAATCTTTTCTATATCAAAATCAAACAACTTATCACAATTTTTGGCTTCATAATTATCAAAAGAATTTTGTAAGAGAATCGCCCTAACTTTATAAAGTTCTTTTGCTTTAATTGCATCTGGCAAACCCATGACTGGATTATATTTTTTTAATAAATTTAATTCTTCCCCTATCAATATCTCCCAAACACTAAACATATTTTTTGGAACATATAAATCACTAAATATCTTTAATTTATTTAAGTAGAAATTTAACCATAAATAATATGATTTTTCTTCAATAGACTTTTTATTTGATGTTTTCTTAGGTTGAAGTTTAGGAATAAGCTTTTCAGCTTTCTTAAGAAACTGTCTATCCTCTCTTTCCAAATTTATTAATCCCCATCTCTGGCTATACTCCCATAATTCCTCATATCTAGTAACATCTTCTATATTCCAACCAATTGCCTTTAGTTCATGAGATCGATGTGATGATTCTTTGTTCAAAAAATTTCCTAAATTCAATAGAATTTTACCCCTTCAATGGTTAGAAGTAAATAAATTTAACTAATAGGATAAATTGGAAAAACATTAATTCTTAAAATATTTATCTACTATCTTCATTACTTTTAAATATTTTTCTTCGTTACGATTATTCTTTAAAGAAATCTTTATCTGATTTTTAGTCAATATATTTACATCATTATTCTTAAAATCTTCAGAACTATTTTTACAAATTTTATAGATAATGTATGGTTTAACTGATTCCTGACAATAATTTATAATTTCTTCTTCATCGGTAAGCACTTCATAAACATATTTTTTCTCTTCATAATTGGCATAAAAGCATATATAAATAAGATTAATCATAGAACAATTATGATTGACAAGAAAATATTTCTCATAAATATAAGGCCAAAATTTTAAAGACTTTAAACCCTCCAGATCACCTTTACTTAGACAAAATCTTTCGCACCAATTAATAAACTCATCAATGTCATTTGGACATCTTTTAAGTTTTAAAATCATTTCAGATAAAACTTGACCCGCCTGAAAATTTCTTGTTGGCTTTCCTTCAACTGGTAAGGACATACTTCCAAGTACATCAGCGGTAACAGCATTTAGTTGAGAAAAAGTAAAGTCTCCTTTCTCTTGATTTATATCTTTATTGATCTCAATTGCTTTTATGCTATCTACTCCATAACCTAACTCTTTAAGTGAAATAAATTGATCTGATAAATTAATTTTAGACCTTACAAAAGTTGAAATACTTGCAGCCTGATCAAAACATTGACTTAATAAAACGGTATTTATCGTAGGTAACATTCCAGGCTTATCTGAATGATATTTATTTACAAATCCAGCAAAAATTGATGATATATTTTTAATTGCTTTTATATATTGACATTCAATATTATGAACACCGGCTGAAACTCTAATTTTAGGCGATAGATTATTTAATATTTGGGTTCCTAAAAATGATGTTAAAGAATCTGGATGACAAAAATTAGCACTGAATGAATCCTTCCTATTCCTAAGAGCACCATGCCGATGAAAGCCTGTAAAAAAAGCTAAATCAGGATATTTTTCACACAATATAAAAGGCTTATTATTACTTTTATCCATACAAAATGAGCCCACTAGGCAGGTAAGAACTATATTCTCCCTACCTAGATCCTCTTTTAATTTAATTGCTAATTCAATATCATCTTGAATATGGTTGCTATTTGAAGCAAGAATAACAATCTCACAATTTAAGATAAGACTCTCAAGAGTATTATATTTATCTTGGCTTCCTTGATTTACAGGAGAAGCCATTTTTACAATTTTCTCAATAATTTTTGGCTCCATATTTGATAAGACATCTTCTGAGAAAGCACCAAACAATTCTCTACCCGGACGAGGAGCTAATAAAATATTCAGTTCTTTAGAATGCATTGCGCAGTTATAAGCTAAAGAAGCTGGATATAAGCCAACACTATAAAAACCTACTTTTCTTTTATTTATATTTTGTAAAAATGAATCAAATGAAAATTTATCAATTTTTCCATAAAAAAATTTATTTTCCATAGTAAAGTCTCAGAAATATACTTAAAAAACTTTTCTTTTAATTATCGTACAAAAATCACTATATGAAATAAATTTGCATAGTAAATTGTTATAATCAAAAAAAATAATCAAATTTATTTTGAATTAATGCAATCTTCAAAAAGATAAAAATATTTTTAGATGAAAATTAAAAGCAATACTATAAGTTTAGATAAAATAATATTATCTTCACAAAATATCTTATTTATACAGGACATAGATGGCGTTTGTATTCCTCTCGTAAAGGATCCAATGACTAGAAAATTAAATAAAGAATATATATTTGCTGCGAAAAAGTTAGATAAAGAATTCTTTGTTCTTACATGCGGAGAACATGAGGGTGAAAGGGGAGTTAATAGAATAATTGAAAGATCTTTAGGTAATAAGTTTAAACCTAAACAAGATGGACTTTATTTAAGAGGTTTAGCAGCATGCGGTGTTGAATATCAAGATAATAAAGGCGAGATAAATTCCGAAGGAATTTCAAAAGAAGAATTAGATTTTTTAGCTAATGTGCCTCAAATAATGCGCCCCAAATTTAGATTAATTGTTAAAGAACTATTTCCCAAAATGGATGATAATTTAATTAATACCCATATGAGAAAATCAATTTGTGATACAAGATTTTCTCCAACAATAAACTTCAATAGCCTTTTTGAAATATCAGAAAATAATCTTAAAAAGATAAAAATTCAAAGATATTTTCAAAAAATGATGAATGAAATAATCTCTATAGGGGAATCTAGGGGATTAAGAAATTCATTTTTTCTCCACATATCGCCAAATCTAGGATCAAAAAATGGAATTGAAATATTAAAAGAATCAAAGAACAATGATATTGGTTCAACTGATATTCAATTACTTTTAAAAGGTGCACAAAAAGATGCAGGTGTATTGTGTTTATTAAATAAATTCATTGGAGATAGAAAAGGTAAAAAACCATTTGGAGAAAATTTTAATTTTAGAGATGCACCAATCGAGAAAAGTGAGAAGATAGCTTTCTGCAAAAAATATATCCAACCTAAGGATATGCCATTAATAATTGGAGTAGGAGATACTATTACTTCTAATCAAATTAAAAAGAGTAATTCTTTTTCAAGAGGTGGAAGTGACAGATCTTTTTTAGAATTTATTCAATTGTTAGGTTATGAATTTGGAATTAAAAATAATATAATTTTTGTTGATAGCAGCTATGGAGAAGTATTCAGACCATCAACAAAAGAAACTGGTCTTAAAGGAATTACAGATAAATATGATAGCTTGAAATTTGACATTATTTTCCAGGATGGGCCAGAAGAATATATAAATTGGTTTACAAAAATAGCTCATAAAAGATATCTAATAAAAAATTAAAATTTTTATATTTATTGACGAATTTAATTTTTATTGACACTTTAAAAGTAAATAGATATTTCATGAAAACTTCATTCCCGAATATAAAAAAGGAATCTATAGATACTTTACAAATTAATATTGGATATAAATGTAATCAAGCTTGCAAGCATTGTCATGTGAACTCTAGTCCAAGTAGAACCGAAATGATGTCAGAAGAAATTTTAGATTTAATACCAAAGATAATAAAAAAATTGAACATAAAAACATTAGATATAACTGGTGGAGCACCAGAGATGAACCCTAATTTTAAGAAACTTGTATTAAGTCTCAAGAATCAAGATATAAATATTATAGATAGGTGCAATTTAACAATTTTCTTTGAAAAAGGTTATGAAGACTTACCTAATTTTTTAGCTGAAAATAAAGTCACCATAACAGCTTCATTACCATGCTATGAAAAAGAAAATGTTGAGAGACAAAGAGGTTCAGGTGTTTTTGATAAAAGTATTAATGCGATCAAAATCTTAAATAACTTAGGATATGGAAAAGATAATACAGAACTTGAATTAAATTTAGTATACAATCCTATAAATCCTACATTACCCCCTGCTCAAGACAAATTAGAAAAAGACTATAAAAAGGTTTTATTTGAGAAATATAAAATTACTTTTAATAAACTCTATACAATAACAAATATGCCTATTAATAGGTATGCGGACTTCTTAAAAATGACTGGGGAGCTTGAAAAATATTTTGAATTACTTGCAAAAAATTTTAATCAACAAAATTTAAAAAGTTTAATGTGTAAAAAAACTTTAAGTATTGATTGGGAAGGTCAGATTTATGATTGCGATTTTAATCAACAACTAAAATTAAAAAGTGAAAGTGGACCAAAGAATCTTTATGAACTTTTAAATTACACATCATCATTTAATTATCCAATTGCAGCAAAAAATCACTGTTTTGCATGTACCGCAGGTGCTGGTTCGAGCTGTGGTGGAAGCTTAAGTTGAAATCAAATCTATAAACAATTTGGACAAATGGCTTTAACTTTAAATGATGACTCTATTAATTTAAAACCTTTAATACTCGCAGCTTTTCTACCCGCCTCTAAAACTTGATCACTTTCAAACTCTTCAGTTCTTCCGCATTTAATACATATTAAATGATGATGATCCGGGAAATCATTACTTAATAATTCGTATCTATGGCCCCCTTCACTTAATTCTCTTTCATGAAGATATCCCATTTGGACGAGAAGCCTTAAAGTTCTATAAATAGTTGCAAGAGAAACTTTTGAATTTAAGTCTTTTAATTCTGAATGAACTTCTTCAGCACTTAAGTGATTACCTGGTCCAATATTTTCAAATAAATTTAGTACTTTTAATCTTTGCTTGGTTAATCTTTTTCCTTCTTGATGTAAGCCAGATCCAAGAGGATTTCTTATAACTAAATATTTTGAAACGACTTGCAATTTATGATTAAGTTTTTCTTTATATTAACCTTTATAAATATTTTCACAAGAAAAATTAAATTTTAATTTGAAGTTTTTAACAGTATATTTTATATGAAATAATAAATTTCTTATATGAATAACTTTATTAAACAAATTTCAAAAAGACAAACAGCTCTATTAATAATGGACGCACAAGCTAAAATAATTAATCCAATCAAAAATAAAGATTTAATATTAGAAAATATTTATAAGCTACTAAAAGCTTATGAAATTCTAGGTGAAAATATTTATATTTCTGAACAAAATCCACTTAAGTTAGGATCAACAGTTGAAAAACTTTTACCAAAAACGGATTTTAAAGTATTTGAAAAAATGGATTTTAGTGTTGCAAATAATCAAAAATTAAATAATGAATTATCATTAAATAAAATAAAACAATTAATAATCTGCGGATTTGAAACTCATATATGCATACAACAAAGTGTATTAGGTTTTTTAAAAAGCAATTTTAAAGTTTATATTGTGGCAGATTCAATGAGTAGTAGGAAAACAATAGATCATGATATTGCTGTTAAGAGGATGCAATCAGAAGGAGCCATTATATCAACCTCTGAATCAATTATTTTTGAATTATGCGAGACTTCATCAAGAATTGAATTTAAAAATATAAGTAATATTATTAAAAACAATTAAATTAAAAACTGGTTTGTTTTTTTATATATTTTAGAATCAAAATATAACTCTATTGCTAATTTAAATGCAAATATTCAGTGAGAAAATCTTTTACGCTTTATTAATATTCTTAGCGGGGATTGTTTCAACAATATTAATAGCAAAAATCTCAAAAATATTTTTTAAGAGGATAACAAAAAGAACAAAAACTAATTTTGATGACTTTATTTTTGAGTCTCTAAATAGCACAATAAAACCTATTGGAATTCTTTTATCAACTTATTTTACAATTGATTATTTATCAGTTAGCGATATTACCTTCATATCAGTTTTACTTAATATCAAAAAATTATTGATCCTGATAATTATCATAAAAGCATTAAACAAAATATTAATAAGATTACTTTCTGAAGCTACCAGTAAAATAAATGACTCTTCATTAAGTTCAATGATATCCTCCTTAACACCTTTAACAAAAGCATTTACATGGACTATTGGGTCAATATTTTATTTACAAAATATAGGTGTACAAATGACGGCAATATGGGCTTTACTGAGTGCAGGAGGAATTGGAGCTGGATTGGCATTAAAAGATCCTGTCCAAGAGTTTTTTGAATATATAACAATTCTTCTAGATAAACCCTTTCAAAAAGGTGAGTTTATTAAAGCTGATGGAGTATTAGGAATGGTTGAGAGAGTAGGTGTTAGGTCATCAAGAATTAGAAGTATAAACGGAGAAATAATTGTTATGAGTAATAGTTCTCTTACCAATGGAATAATTGCAAATTATGCTCAGATGAAAAAAAGAAGGTTAGTGCATAAATTGGGTGTCGTTTATGAAACATCTCCAGAAATTATGAAGAGAATTCCATTGATTCTTAAAAATATTGTTAGTAAAACAGATAATGCAACATTTGATAGGTGTCATTTTACAGACTTTGGAGATTTCAGTTTAAATTTTGAACTTGTTTACTATATCCCCACAAATAATTACTTCGCTGCTATGGAAGCACAGCAAAATATTAATTTAAAGATTATGGAAGAATTTAAATTAAATAATATTGAATTTGCTTTTCCAACTCAAACTTTACAAATTGATAGGGGCAACTCCAAATGAATTACACAAATCGGTACTAAATTCCCATAGCTTGGTTGCTAATTCTGGATCTGAGGCCTCCTCGCTAACATCAGTAACACTTAATTTATGTTTTCTAAAAGAAATAAGCTGATTACTTAAGTGTAGGTATTCAATATTATTATAATTTTTATCCATTGCAATTTTATAGAGTAAACTTCCTGCATCTTGGACACTTTCCGAAATTCCTAATAATTTATTAGCGATTGTTGAAAATATAAGATATCCAGACTTATTAAATTTGCTGCTATACCTAAAAAAACCTAGACCTTTATCAGGGAAAACTAATCCTGGAGCCCAAGTAATTACAGAGATTTTTCTTTTTTGTATTCTTAATCTATTTATCAATTCTTTGGCAAATAAAATATTACATAATTTGCTATTTTTATATAATTTATCTGCATTAAAATTTTTAAAATTGCCCATAACTTCTTCTTTTATATTATTTAAATTATTCAATCCTGCTTTCTCTCCAATATTACCTCCAGAACTTTTTGGATTATGAACATCTGAAGAAGTAATAATAATTCTTGATTCTGATGAATCGTTAATTATTGAATTTAAAAGATTTATTATGTAAAAATGAGCAAGATGATTTACAGCAAATGTTAATTCAATGCCTTGCTTTGAAACTTTTGGATATAAAGCCCCAGTATATTGCAAACCAGCATTTAGTATAAAAATATCAAATTTTACATTTTCATTTACAAAAAATTTTTCTAAATTAGATATATTTTCAAGATTCGCCAAGTCAATATCACTAATTATTTTTAAATATTTGTTCAGGTGACTTTCGCTATAAAAATTTTTTAAATCATTTATGAATAAATCTTTTCTAATTTTTGATCTTATAGGAACATATAAATAATTTTTAGTATCTAAAAATTTTATTACTGAATAAAATCCTATACCTGAATTAGCACCAGTTATAAAAATATTCTTACCAAATTGATTAAAAACAGGAGAATTATTAGTCATTAAATTAATAAGTTAATAAGCGATTTAATAAATTAAGTTTATATAAAAATATTTATTCAAATGTAGCCATATAAATTATTGTTAAAACAGAGCTGCCATAACGCATATATTTATTTTTTTTTATTAGTATAAACTTCTTCTTATTTAAATAAAAAGTTTATAAAAAGAGTTTCTAACTAAATCTTTTTATTTAAAACCCATCACTCTAAAGTTTAAATAAATGACTACCAAAGAGTTGCCAGATGTACTTGTTCTTGGGGCGGGACCCGCAGGTATGGCAATTGCATCGGCTTTAGGGAAAGAGAGTTTAAAAGTAGATGTGCTTTCTCCTAAGGGGCCAGATGAACCTTGGCCAAATACATATGGTATTTGGGGAAATGAGGTAGATCAACTCGGTTTAGAAAATTTACTAGAACATAGGTGGAAAAATACAGTAAGTTTTTTTGGCAATGGATCATTAAAGGAACATGATTTTGAAAATAAGCCAACACAGCATCTATTAGACTATGGATTATTTGATAAAAAGAAACTACATTCCTATTGGTTAAATGAATGCAATAATTCATTAATAAATTGGCATCAAGGATTTGCAAATAAAATTAATTTTGAGCAACATAAAAGTACAGTTACAACTGACGATGGGAAAGTTTATTCTGCAAGACTTGTTATAGATGCGACAGGATATGATCCAATCTTTTTGAAATTAAAATCAAATGAACCTCTAGCAGTTCAAACTTGTTATGGAGTAGTAGGCAATTTTAGTAAACCACCACTCGAAAAAGATCAATTTGTATTGATGGACTATAGGAGTGATCACTTAAGTGAGACACAGAAAAAAGAACCTCCTACTTTTTTATATGCTATGGACATGGGAGATGGGAAATATTTTCTTGAAGAGACACAGCTTGGTCTCGTTAATCCATTAACGATGGATGACTTAAAAGGTCGTTTAGAAAAAAGACTTGCATATAGAGATATAGAAATAACAAGCAAACAGCATGAGGAATTAGGATTATTTTTGCCTATGAATATGCCAATACCTGATTTTAAACAACCTATTCTTGGTTATGGGGGAGCTGCTTCAATGGTTCATCCGGCCTCAGGATATTTAATAGGAAATGTTTTAAGAAGAGCCCCTTTAGTTGCTAAAGCGATATCTGATGCAATGCAAGATAAAAACCTTCCAACTATGTTAATAGCAAAAAAGGGATGGGAAAGTTTATGGCCTACTGAATTAATTAGGAAAAAATCTTTATATCAATTCGGTTTAGAAAAATTGATGAGATTTGATGAGAAACTACTAAGAGAATTTTTCGAAAGTTTTTTTCAATTACCTAAGAATCAATGGTATGGATTTCTTACTGATACTTTATCATTGAAAGAAATAGTAAATGCAATGTGGATAATGTTTCTTAAGGCTCCCTGGAGTGTGAAAAAAGGATTGATGATTATGAGAGGTAGAGAATTAAAAATGTTGTTTAAAATTATCTTTCCTAATATATAGATTTGATGAGAACAATATTAATAAGCGGCGCAAGTAGTGGAATAGGTTTAAAAATAGCTCACAAACAACTTAAGGAGGGAAATAGAGTTAGCGTTGGCATAAGAGATTTAGAATCTTTAGAAGGTAGCATTATTGATCCTCGTAATTGGCCTAAAGATCAATTAATTTTAAATAAATATGATGCTTTAGATAAAAATTCTTCTAAAAATTGGATATCAAAGACTGTAAAGTCATTTGGCAGTTTTGATACTTTAATTAATTCTGCAGGGATTTTATCTAAAGTACCGTTTTTATGCAAAGATGATGATTTGGATGAAATAGATAAAACAATGAAAATAAACTTTTTAGCTGTATGGGAACTTGCAAGATTATCTTGGGAATATCTTTCTTCATCAAAAAATGGAAGGATAATTTCAATAGTCTCAATGAGTGGTAAAAGATCTAAAGGAGATTTAGCTGCTTATTCTTGTTCTAAATTTGCGCTTATGAGTATATGTCAAACCATGAGAAATGTAGGATGGGAAAGAGGAATTAGGGTTACAACAATTTGTCCAGGTTGGGTAAACACAAAAATGGCTCAGGGGGTAAAAACTATTGATAAATTAGATATGAGTCAACCTGAAGATATATCTGAAATATGTTCTACCCTTTTAAAACTTCCCAAACAATCTGTCCCTTTTGAGATAAAAATAAATTGCAATTTAGAAATTTAAGTAGCGTTAATAATAGTGTAAGAAATTGAAAGCATAGCTAAAGCTATAAATAATGCTTTAATCCTATTTGTGATTAGTGAGAATAAAGAAATATCTTCAGCGAAATAACCTCCGAAGCTACCAGTTATGAAGAGAATTATCATAGGTACTGATCCAAAGATAAAAGAATAACCAAAAGAATTTAAAAAACCTAAATTTAAATAATTGAACAGTAGAAAAGAAGAGAGAAATAACAGTGAGGAAGCAAATAAACTTATTGATACTTCTGCATCTAGGGTATGCGGAAGATTTCCTCTTAGCTCAAATTGTTTTTGACAATCTAATAATTGTCTTTTAGAGAGACGAAGATAGCCAGTCTCAGGAATTCTTTGATACCTATACTTTCTTAATAGTCTAGCTTTAAGTGTTTCAGGTTCTTTTGTGAGAATTGAAAATAATAGTTCATCAGGATTTAATTTTTTTATTTTTTTTTGAAGATTATCTGTTTTATCAATCCTATAAAGATCACCAACTCTTATTAGGTAAACATAACCCGACATTTTTTTATTATGATAAAATTTACTTCTTTTTAAATAATACTAACAATTTCAAAAAATATATCTTTTTCATAAAATGAATAAACATATCTTATTTTCATTTCGCAGATGTCCTTTTGCTATTAGAGCGAGATGGGCCATAAAAATGTGTGGGCTAGAAGTAGAGATAAGAGAAATTGACTTAAAAAATAAACCTTCAGAATTAATGCAAAATTCAGTCACAAAAACTGTACCTTTACTTATTTTAAATAATGGAAAGGTGATTGAAGAAAGTCTTGATATTATTATTTGGGCATTGAAAAATTCACCTCAGAATTATATGGAAAAATATTTTAATAAAAGTTATAGAGAAATAATTTTAGAAATTATTCATGAAAATGATCATATATTTAAATATCATTTAGATAGATTTAAGTATGATTCGAGGTTTAATCCAAATAAAAAGGAGTATCATTTCAAAAAGTCACAAGAATTTTTAAAGAAATTGAATATTTCTCTAAGTCAATCTTATGAAAATAGATGGCTCATCGGTGATCAAGAATCAATAGCTGATTGGTGTATTTGGCCATTCGTCAGACAATTTAAAATTGCATGCGATAGTAAAAAAATTTTAGATTATTTTGAAGAGCCCATAGAATCTTGGTTTGATTATTTCTTTAA
Source organism: uncultured Prochlorococcus sp. (assembly GCA_902628235.1). Lineage (GTDB taxonomy): Bacteria > Cyanobacteriota > Cyanobacteriia > PCC-6307 > Cyanobiaceae > Prochlorococcus_A. Next base: position 22,601 of record CACOMD010000005.1, read on the forward strand.
ACATGAAAACTATAAATTCGTAATGCACAAATATAGTGTTTGGGGATCAGGTTCATTAGTAGAAACTTTTCCAAAAAATTTAGATTTCTGATAATCTCCTTTTCTCAATTATTTTTGCCAACTCAAGGAAATAACCAGCTGTTCTGTATTTACCTATATTTTTATCTTTACCCTCTATATCACTTCTTATCTCAGCAGTTTCTGCCATCAAAAGATCAAGTTCATTTGGAATTAGACTATATAAATCTCCTAATTCCACTTCTCTACCTAGTAAATGACTTCTAAACCATTTTTCTTTACTTTCTTGAGGTGGAATATCATAAGGACTATTTTGCATTTAATTCTTACTTTATAAATTTACTAACCTTAAGTTTATTAATTTTATTATTTAAATAAAACTGTTAATTTATTATTTAAAAAGAATGCAATAATGACTATAAGGAGCGATATAACTCCACATATTTCAGTCCAATAAGTTAATCCAATTCTTGATAACAAGAATGGCGATAAAACTGTAAAAAATCCTCCAGATAATAATAATTGCGCAAACAGTTGTTTAGATGTAAATATCGGCAAAGTTTTTGAAAGATTATTAGGGTCTGCCAATCTTAAAAGTAATAAACCGGAGGCAACGACACCGGTTGAATTGCCGAATTCTACTAATCCTTTTTCAAACCAAAAATCATCAAAAACAAAGTATGAAAAAAAAGCAATACATAAAATATTCCAAAAAAGACCAAAAATAGTAAGCAAAAGTATAATAGTGAGATTCTTCATAACTATTGATAAATTTAAACTAGCCATAGCTGAAAATATCAGCAAATCTGTAGATAATATACCCATCTCCCTTTGAAGAATTTGCGAAATAAAAGCAGTTTTATTAGTCTTTTCAAGAACATATCTTATTAATAAGGAACCAATTAGTATTAATGGGAAAACTGGTAAAGAATATATAACTTCCTTTGAGAAATCTCCAAAAATATTTGAAGAAAGTCTTATGGCTTTTATAAACAAAACGCCTATTAATATTGCTAATCCAGCAAATCCTACATTTACAAAAAGTGTTCTTAAATCATCATAAATATTGAAGTTAAATTGTAAATCTTTATTATCCTTACTTTCTATAAATTCAGTCTGTTTAGTTATTTTAAAAATCTTACCTAGAAGAATAAATAAGCTTCCAATTAATGAAGAGGATAATAAACCCATAGTTGCCATAGCCAAACCTAGATCTAAACCTTCTGGAAATCCTAACTTATTAAAACTATTACCAATTATAGCTGCAGCACCATGACCACCTTCAAAGCCAACTTCAATTAAACAACCCATAAGCGGATTAACTTTTAAAGATTCTGGCAAAAGAAATTTGACAACTAATCCTCCAACAAAGAATTGTCCAAAGCCCAAAGCTAAAGCCAGTAAAAATTGATTCCCAATTGGCTTTAACAAACCCTTAATATCTGGGATAGATCTTCCTAGCATTAAAGTTGCAAATACGATTGATAGAAGCGGAGTTAAAGACTCTTCCCAAATAGCAGTAGTTTCTTTAGTTAAAAAATTAAATATTCCATATGGACCGATTAGTATTCCAAAGATTCCACAAATAACAGCGATTGGTAGTCCAAATCTTTCTAATTGAATAGCAAATTTCAATCTTCTACCAAAAATTAATAAAAAGCCTATTATTAATAATCCAGTAATACTTACAAATATAGAATCTGAAAAAATATTACTATTCTCCATTGACAAGATTTCTCAAATTCAGTTCTTTATTTTATAAATTTAATTTAAATAAGAAAAAATTTCAAATAAAAAAGCCCCAATCCTGTTGGGGCTTTTTTTAGTAGAAATTTTTACTTAATTAATCTTTAAGTGTAACTGTAGCACTATCAATGTTACTAATAGCATTTGTTACTCTCTTAAAGTCAAAGCCAAGTGCTCTCAGCGCATGCCATAGGTGTCCCTGAATAAAGAAGAAACCGAAGTAGTAATGCACATTAGCTAACCAAGCTCTTGAAGTATATTCACCATCTGGCAAGTCAACAGTATCAATCCAGTAAGGAGAAATACTAAACTTCAATTCAAGTGGCTCTCCAAAGAATTCAGTTGGATAAACAGTTGTATTTGAAGCACTCCAGAAAGCAGCTACAATTGCCATCCAGCCAATACCTGCAAGTGACCATGATAAAACAGCTTCAGCAGAAAGAAGACCTTTACCTTTGAACTTAGTAAATTCTCCAACCTGTTTAGTAGCTATATGCCATGCGCCACCAGTGATCTCAACAAAGGCTAAGAAAGCATGACCACCCATAACTTCTTCTAAACTATCGATAGTCAAAAAGTCTGTTTGATGATTCCAAATTTTAGCAAGATTTAATTCATATTCAACCTGTCTAACAGAACCAATAGCAGGATCATATATTCCGTGAACTCTTGCCCATTCAACAAATGCAATTACAGCAAATCCGAGAATGATTAAGTGATGACCAAGAATAAATGTCAATTTGTCAGGATTATCCCATTCAATATTGAATTTTCTTGCTCTGCCAATTTCTGAATCCTCTAAATTTCCTGGAAGGAGTAGAGAATGAAGAAGACCACCAGCAGCTAGTACCATTGAAGAAACAAGGTGAACAATTGCTACTGCGATAACAGGTTTAGTATCTCCCATCGCAACACCATTAGCATCAAACCCTATTCCAAGGGTTGCTAAGTGTGGAAGAACGATAAGAGGTTGATTGCCCATAGGTACACTAGGGTCGAATCGTGAAAGTTCAAATAGGGTGAAAGCTCCTGCCCAGAAAACGATTAATCCAGCATGTGCTACGTGAGCTGCAATGAATTTACCTGAGCGATTTGCTACACCTGAATTACCAGCCCACCATCCATAGGTGACATCTGGATTTCCATAGGTTTGCATTTAGGAAGTGATTAGCTTAAACGTACTGAGAATACTTTATATTCAATCAAAGAGTTTAATTAATAACAAAATTGTAAAGGTTATTAATGCTCTATTAATAATTTAATCAAAAAAAAATAGAAATATTTTTAATTAAATTTGGACATTTACATTGATATATCTAGGTTTTACTAATTTATGAATGAGGCAATAAAAAGTAAAAAAATAAAAAAAATTTTTTAAAATCTCTTAATGCTGACATTAATAATTTTTCGTGTAATAAAACAATTTTCACATTGCCTCATCGAAAAACAATTATTAAAAAGGGTGTAGGATATAAAATCTTAATGACTATTTCTCAAAACCCTTCAGAAAAAATTTCACTCATAATGAAATCTGAAGGTCACTATAAAAAGGCTGCCGAGAGTTATAGAAGATCAGAGCAGTATATTAATATGATTAATTTATATCCAATATTGCAAAATACACTAATCGATTGCAAAAATGAAAATCTAATAGAATAATTATTATAATTTTTACAAATTAAAATTTGATAACTAAATTAAGCAGCAATTTGATTAATTTTTAATAAATTATATTTATTAATAACTTTTTTACAAGCATTAACATTGTAAATAGCGTCAGGACTCCAAGGTTTTATTTGTCCCAAAGGAGAACTTCTCCAATGGATTCCAGGTTTAAAATGTACATACTCTCTTAATTCGGATAATTGACTTTCTCTTATTCCAAGCTTCTCTGCTGCCAAGTGACATGGATACCATACATTTTCTAACATTATTTTCTGATATATTGATATACCTTGATAACGCTTATTTATGCGTCAAGGAAGTACCTTTAAGAAATTCATTTCAAAAAAAATTTATAAAGTCTTCTTATTAAACGCTTTTGCTCTTAAATTAATCAATTAAGAAATATTAAATGTAGAGGTTTCATTAAGAATAATTTTATTGGTTTTATATTCTCTTATTGATGATTTGAATTCTAGATATTCTTTAATATCAATATCATTTTCAAGATTATTCCAACCTTTTATCCATTGGCTTGATTCCTCAAGAACTTTTTTAGAAATTGTAAAACTAATTGATTCATCTAAAACAGATACAAAATCTAAATAAACTTTCTTATTTAATTCGTATTGATTGATAACAACAAAGTGTTTTAATCCATTGATTGTTTTTTTTGAACTCCAATAAATTTCCACAATTAAAAATTAATTTTCCTCAATAGTATTTTTGTATTCATTTCTAATTTGTTTTAATAAATTCTTTCTGTCTATTGAATAAATCATAGAATCTCTTTTATACAAATTAAATCTTTCTTTTTTAGTTAAATTCATCCAAGAATTTAAATTATTTTTATTAAATTTTAATCCATTTCTTTTTTTTAATATTTTATTAAAGTAATTAACCTTTATATAGGTAAATAACTTAGCTATTGATAACTTAATTCTCATTTTTTAGCGGAAATATTTAAATTTAGATTTTTTAAAATCCATTCTTCTAACTTAGCATTATCTTCTATTGATATTTTCAACTCATTATTATTTTCAATACTGTTATTAAATAATTTTATTGAAAATTCATTTTTCTTAGCCTCTTCATCTCCAATAACTACAACACTTTTTGCATTACATTTATTAGCTTTTTTAAATTGCCTTGAGAAAGAAGATCCACTTAAATCTAATTCTGTTATGAGATCAAAATTACTTAATATCCTTGATAAAGCTATTGCGAGCGATTCTGCTAATTGGCCCTTATTAACAATATAAATATCTGGATCTCTGCCTTTCTCTAAACTTGTCCCAGCTATTAATATCAATCTTTCTAATCCAATTGCGAAACCAATAGCGGGTGTTTTATCACCTCCCATTTGATCAATAAGATCATCATATCTCCCCCCTCCACAAACAGTCGCTTGAGATCCCAAGGCACTACTTGTAATTTCAAAAGCGGTATGACTGTAATAATCTAACCCTCTAACCAATTTAAGATTTTCAACAAAAGGAATTTTTAAAAATTCGAGCTGGTTCTTTATAAATGAATATCTTTCTAAGCTTTTTTCAGATAAAAATTGATTTAATTTTGGGGCATTTTCTAAAAGTCTCTGCGTATCAGGATTTTTTGTATCCAGTATCCTTAGGGGATTTTTATTTATTCTTGCCTTTGAGTCTTGATCAAGATCATCAAAGTTATCTTTAAGCCATTTTAAAAAAGCTATTTTATAATTCTCTCTATCAGTTCTATCTCCAAGACTATTTATTTCTAAATTTAATTCACTTATACCTAATTTTTGCAATATGTCCCAAGCTAGAGTGATAATTTTGATATCACTATTAGGAGATTCATATCCTATGAATTCTACTCCTAACTGATGAAACTGCCGTTGCCTCCCTGCCTGTGGCCTTTCATATCTAAACATTGGCCCCATATACCATAATTTATTAAAAGTTCCTTTTAAATTACCATTATTAATAAGTGCTCTAGCTACTGAGGCAGTACCCTCAGGGCGAAGTGTGCACGATCTTTCACCTCTATCTAGAAATGTATACATTTCTTTGTTAACTACATCCGTACCTTCTCCAATACTTCTTATAAATAGTTCTGTCATCTCAATGATAGGGGTTCTTATTTCCTTCACATTTGCTCTTGATAATTGATCTTTTATAATATTTTCAACATTTTGCCATTTCTTCAATTGTTCAGGAAGAAGATCTGTGGTTCCTCTGAGATTTTTTAAGTTATTCAAGATAATAAATAATTCAAGATTTTAATTTTGAGTAAAGAATAAAGCTTAGTAGTACTCGTCATGTAGTAATTTTAACTTAAGAATCTTGTAAATTTTGGAAAAAGATAAAACATCAGATATTCAACATTGTGGAACAAAACCCAAAAAAATTGCTTTTGGCATAGCACCACTTGGAATAATTTCTATTGGTATTGTTCCAATGGGTGTTGTAAGTATAGGAATTGTTCCAATGGGTGTTTTTTCTTTTGGAGCAGTTGCAATGGGTATTTTAAATTTATCTATTGTAGGGATGGGAATAATCTCTTCTGGTATTACCACAATGGGGGTTTGGGAATACTCACCTAGAGGAGGGACTCATAATCATAATTTAGAGAATAAATCTCTCCTTAAGAGGGAATCGAATTCAAAACAAACAAGTATACTTTTTGAAAATAGAATAGATGCAGAAAATAGAGCTAAAACAATTGGGTGCGAGGGGGCTCATAAGATGGGAGATAAGTGGATGCCATGTAATTCTCATTAAATATATATAAAAAATATATCAATTTAATATTTCAACTTTAAAGTCTAATTCTGTTGCTTCCGTTTCAGACAATTTCCTAGTCCATGCCCCCTGAACAGGGCTATTCCATCTGAAACCAGCATTTTTAGCCAATGATCTATCCTCATAACTAACTATTGCTTTATACAAATATTTAGGTTCGGTAGCTTTTAGTAAAATTTCTTCAAGATTATCAATTTTCTTAAATACCTCTGAAATATAAAAACAGTCAGCTAAAGCCCTATGCAAATTCCACACTGGAATATTAAAACCTAATGCTAGATCTGTGACGGATGGTCTACTTTTGATATTTTTTTTAAATGACCAATTTATATCTTCTAAACTACATATCCATTTTTTGTTTAGAAAAGGTAAATTATCTTTCCCGAACCATTTCTTATCAAAAGCAGCATTATGAGCAACTATAAAATCACTGGTTTCAACAAGTTTTAAAAAGAATTGAACACCCTCTTTCCAGGGTTGGTTAACATTTGAAACATCCACAGATATTCCATTAATAAATTCAGCAGCATTTGACTCTACTGGCAATAAAAAAGATAATTGTGAAAGAACCGATTTGAAAGGAACATTAAAGAGGATACAACCTATCTCAATGACTTCATCATTATTTTCATCTAATCCAGTAGTTTCGGTATCTAATATGAGAATTGATTCAATAGATTTTTTATTGGGATGAGTATCAATAATCAAATTATCTGATTGAATTAACCTATTTTTATTAGATATTTTCTTAAAATTTTTGTTAAGGAAATCAAGTTGATCTAAATTATTGTTACTAAAATTTTCCAACTTTAATGCATAAATTACTAATTTTATATTGACGCATTTAGTAAAAATTTCTTTTAAATTAATATTAATTAAATAATCTAGGAAAATATTTTTTAACTTCACGATAATCAAATCCCAGTAAATTTGAAAAGTAAATGATCTTCAAAAAATTCCAATTTAATACAAATTGTTATTGGCCATCAAATCCTAAAAAAATTATTGAATTTATTGGTGGAAGTTATTTAGCGACTAGACCTGATTTCACATATAAAAGATTTATTGAAAATTTACTAAAAAAAAATTATGCAGTCCATGCATATCGATATATCCCTCAGTTTGATCATCAAGAAATATCTTATAACGCATTAAAAGATTTAAAAAGCTGCAAAAGAAGCCTCTTTAAGAGACTTAATAAAGAGCTTAAGACAGTAAGAATAGGTCACAGTTTAGGATGTAAAATTCACCTAATAAGTCCAGATGGAGGAAGGAATTGCGAAAAATTTATATCTATAAGTTTTAATAACTTTTCTGCAAATAATTCAATTCCTCTTTTAAAAAATATGTCACAAAAATTTGAATTTAGAAGTGAATTCAGTCCCAGCCCAAAGAGAACGCTAAAAATTATTAACAATTCATATATCCAGAATAAAAATTTACTGATAAAGTTTGATGATGATAATTTAGATCAAACTGAATCTCTTCTCTCGACATTAAGACTCAGAGAAAATGACCTTAGCAAAGGATTATTAATGAAAGGTAATCATACTTTAATTGCTAGTGCAGGTTTAAGAGAAGACTTACTTGGCAAATGGGCTGATGATAATCTAAAGAAAAAAACAATCGAAAAAATTTCTAATTTAATAGATAATTTTACTTAAGTATCTTCTTTCAATTTTTCCAACACTGAACTATCTTCTAAAGTACTAATATCACCACTTACTTTTTCTCCTGAAGCTAAAGATCGTAAAATTCGTCTCATAATTTTTCCACTTCTAGTCTTCGGAAGTGAGTCAGAAATGATAATTTTCTCAGGCTTAGCGATTATTCCAATCTCATTAACAACATGCTGCTTTAAGTCATTAATCAAATTTAAAGATTTCTGAAAATTTTTCTCTAGAGAAACAAAGGCAACTATAGATTCCCCTTTAATAGTATCTTTTCTACCAACCACTGCAGCTTCTGCAACCGATTCATGACTTACTAATGCTGATTCTATTTCCATAGTGCCAAGTCTATGACCAGAAACACTTATAACATCATCAACTCTTCCCATTATCCATAAATACCCATCACTATCAATACGTGCACCATCTCCTGCGAAATAAACGTAATTTTTATCCTTCAAAGGGAAAAATTCCCAATAATTTTTTTTAAACCTATCTGGGTCACCATGAATAGTTCGCATCATTCCTGGCCAAGGTTTCTTAATTATTAAATATCCTCCCTCATTTGAAGTTACTTCTTCACCTTCTTTATTCACAATTGAAACTTCTATACCTGGAAGTGGAAAAGTAGCTGAGCCAGGCTTAGCATCAACAGCCCCAGGAATAGGACTTACCATTATCCCTCCAGTTTCTGTTTGCCACCAGGTATCAACAATTGGACATTTATCATTACCTATTACATTCTTATACCAAACCCAAGCTTCAGGATTAATAGGTTCTCCCACTGTTCCCAAAAGCCTCAAACTTGAAAGATCATATTTGTCTGGAATTTCTCGCCCAGACTTCATGAAAGATCTTATAGCAGTTGGAGCAGTATAAAAAATAGATACTTTATATTTTTGAATAACTTCCCAAAAAGCCCCAAGATTAGAGGCTCTTGGAACTCCTTCATACATTAAAGTTGTAGCTCCATTTGATAAAGGACCGTAAACTATATAGGAATGTCCCGTTATCCAACCTACATCAGCAGTACACCAATATATATCGTCATTTTTTATATCAAAAACCCATTTAAAAGTTAAATGTGACCATAAATTATAACCTGCAGTAGTGTGAACTACACCTTTAGGTTTTCCTGTTGAACCTGAAGTATATAGTACAAATAATCTATCTTCACTATTCATTATTTCTGGCTCACACCACTCATCTTGATTTTTCAACAATTCATGCCACCACAAATCTCTAGATGGATCCATATAAATTTCTTTTTTGATTCTTTGTACAACAATAACCTTTTCAACTATTTCATTTGCACCAGCTTCAAGAGCTAAATCGACTGCCTTCTTTAATTGAATTTCTTTATCTTTTCGATAACCGCCATCTGCTGTAATTACAAACTTTGCATTTCCATCAATCAATCTATCTTTCAAGGATTCAGAAGAGAAGCCTCCAAAAACGACTGAGTGCTGGGCTCCAATTCTTGCACAAGCAAGCATTGCAAACATAGCTTCAGGTATCATTGGCATATAAATACAAACCAAATCACCTTTCTTTACTCCTATTGATTTAAGTCCATTAGATGATTTACAAACTTCTTTAAGGAGCTCGCTATAGGTAAATTTTTTATCATCACCAGGTTCCCCTTGCCATATCAAAGCTGTTTTATCTGCAAGACCATTTTTTATATGCCTATCTAAGCAATTATATGAAATATTAAGTTTACCTTCTGGAAACCAGTTAAAAAAAGGAGCATTTTTATCATCTAAAACAGTCTGATATGGCTCAAACCAATCTATTTCAGATTTAGCATAATCGTCCCAAAATTTTATTGAATCTTTTTTTGCCGCTTGTTTTAAATCAATTAATTCTTTAAAGTTTTTGATTAAAGCATTTTTAGAAAACTCTTTTGATGGAGGGAAAATCCTATTTTCTTCAAGAATATTATTTATTGAATTTTTTTTGTTAAGTTTCATTTTTTTTTGTATTAATTAAATTGAAGCAAAAATATTAAAATTTCCAACAAAAATTTAACGGTATTTAAATAAATATATTTATTTCTCTAGTAAAGACGACTCAATACAAATTCAGGTAATGCCATTAGTGCCCTTTTATACTCTGATTCAGGTAGCCATAAAATTGCATCTTTTGAATGAGTAGCAAAATCTTCAGCCAATATCCTTGATTTCTTGATGGCACCAGAACTCATAATTATTTCTAATGCATCATTTAAATCATCTTTTTCTGCTAATTCTCTATTAATTAAAACGGATAAATTTTTATTCTCCTCTAAGGCATATAAAACTGGAGCTGTTAAATAGCCACTTGCAAGATCACTTACGGCTGGTTTTCCTAACTGTTTATCATTTCCTGTGAAATCTAAAATATCATCTACTACTTGAAATGCTAAACCAATATTTTTTCCAAATTCATAAAGCATCTCCAATTTATCACCACTAATTTCACTTAAAACACCTGCTGCTTTGCAACTATTAGCTATAAGTGATGCTGTTTTGCAATAACTTTTATTTATATATTTTGAAAAAGTCTGACCAGAATCATATCTATTTAAATTTTGCTTAATTTCTCCCTCAGCTAAATCCATAATCACTCTACTCAATAATTTAACTACATCAACGTTATCCAAATTTGCTAAATGCCAACTAGATTGAGCGAACAAAAAATCTCCAGCAAGAACAGCGACCCTCGTATTAAATCTACTATGAACTGTCTCAACTCCTCTTCTCATAGAAGATTCATCAACTACATCATCATGAACTAATGATGCTGTATGAATCATCTCAGTTATTTCTGCCAATCTTTTATGTTTTGTTGATAAAGAAGAATCAACTGAAATAGCTTTTGAAATTAATAAAACAATGCCTGGTCTTAACCTTTTTCCCCCTGCAGAAAATAAATGCTCTGCAGCAGCTTGTAATATAGGGTGTCCAGCCCCAATTAAATTTTTCAACTCTAAGACAAGATCTTCAAGATCTTTCTCAACTGGTTGTAATAGCTCTGTTACTGTCTTCATATTTACCTCCACTACATACTAAAGGAATCATGCCTCTCTCCGTAGGTTAACTAAAGTAATTTTTTTATTAATTTTTAACCAATTTGTCACTTTGATAGAAAATTCGTCAATCTTTCCAGTAGCAAAAAATTCTACATTGTCATATTTATTACTATTATAAAATTTTTCTATTGGATTAAAAAATTTATTTAAGTTATTTATAAGAGCTATTGAAGGATCAATAATTTTTATATCTGACGCTATTTTTTTTCTTAGAATTTCAGCTATCAATGGATAATGACTACATCCTAGGATTATTTCATTAACATTCTCTTTTATTAAAGGCCTTAAATATAAATCTGCGAGGTAATTTATTTTTTTATAATCAATAGAATTTTTTTCTATTTCAGATACAAATTTTGGACATGATTGCTGGAAGACTTTGACTTCTGGATTTATTTTGTTAATAATAATTTTATAAAAAGATGATTTAACAGTTGCAGTTGTTGCGAGTATGCCAATTGAATTAGATGTAATAGTCTCAGAAACGGAAGTTATTAAATCAAAACAAGGTATCTTTAAAGTATTCTTCACAAGATCTAAAGCACAAGCATTTGTTGTATTGCAAGCAATTAAAAGTGCATCAAGGTCTTTTTCTTTAAACCAATTTGATATTTGAATTGCGATATTTCTAATCTCAATATCACTTTTTTCTCCATATGGATTTCTAGCAATATCCGCTAAATAAATAACATCAACATCTGTTCTTGTTGAAAGGAGTGAGTTTAAAACACTAAAGCCTCCAATACCACTATCAAATATTCCTAATCTTATTTTCAACCTACTCTCTTAAAATATTCAAGAATACCTTTAGCTATTGCAAAAGCAACTCTTCTTCTATGAATTTTCTTTTCAAGCCTTCTTGCATCTAATCTACCCGTAACAAAACCTATCTCTGCAAGAACTGCAGGCATATTAGTTTTTTTAATTACAAAATATCTCCCTCTCCTGACTCCTCTATCAGGACTACCTGGAGAAACTTTTAATATCTCTTTTTGTATTTTCTCAGCTAAAAGTCTTCCTTTCCATCCAGAGTAATAAAAAGTCTCAATTCCATTTATATTTCTTTTTTTTCCTCTTGAAGCATTTGCGTGAATACTAACGAAAATATCTGAATTTATTTTATTTGCTAGAGCAACCCTAGGGGACAAATCTACATCTACCTCTTTATTTCTGGTCATCTTCACACTAATACCTTTTTCCTGGAGCAATTTGGTAACAATCTTTGAGACATCCAAAACAATATCAGTTTCTTTTAAACCATCTATTCCCACAGCTCCAGAATCTGGACCGCCATGTCCAGGGTCAATAACTACAGAATATTTATTTCTTTTAATATTAGGAAGATCTGCAATACGCAAATCGATATCTCTTAAGCTTCTTAACTCTTGTTTTTTAGGAAATGAAACAGAAGTTTTTGAGACATTCCCTTCCTTCATTGTCCTAAAAGAATTTAGTGGAAAAGAAGTGAGTTTTATTTTCCACTTATTTTCATCTACGCCGATCAACTTTAATTGATAGGGATTAATACTTTTTTGAGGCGCAAATTCAATAACTAATCTAGTTATGCCGCTAATAGGCTTTCCTAATCTAATTTCTTTTACAGGTCCATTTCCTTTTATTGTTCTTGGATTAAGTAATTCTCCCTTAAAATCAACCCAGAACCTATCACCATAGAGTTGATTAGCTTTTTGATAATAAGCTTTTAAATATGCATTTTTTTTGGTTCTCAGTTCTAAAACTCCATTTGACTTGAGGGACCAAGCGGCTAGTGCACTAGAAGATGAAACAGGTAGACATGTACTATTTAGAAGAAAAATTAGAGGTAAAAATCTAGTAAAATAACTATTTACTTTACCCATTATTTTGCAAATATATTTTTTTTTCTATGTTTTAAACTAGGCATTTGTTCTCTAATTTTTTTTACTCTTGCCTTATCAGCAGGTGCAATAGCGGCACCTTGAGTTTTACCTGCATCTGAGAGAACAGTCCCCCAAGGATCAATAACCATTGCATGACCGTGACTCTGTCTTCTTCCATAATGAATACCAGTCTGTGCAGGTGCAACTACGTAAGCAGTATTTTCGATTGCTCTTGCTTGAAGTAGAATTTGCCAATGATCCTTACCTGTAAAAGCAGTGAAAGCAGCAGGTATCATTAATAATTCTGCTCCGTTGTCCGAGAGATAGCGATAAAGCTCAGGGAATCTTACATCGTAACAAATTGATAATCCAACCTTACATAAACCAGGGATATCAATAATAGGTGGCTTCTCTTCTCCTGATAAAATAGTTGATGACTCTTTATATAAATTTCCATCAGGTAGATCTACATCAAAAAGATGAATTTTATCGTATTGACCGATTATCAAACCATCTTTTCCATATAAAGCAGATCTATTAAGTATATGAGAATTATCTCCTGCAGGGACAGGATATCCACCTCCCAAAAGAAAAACTTGATATCTTTGCGACATCGTTTTGAGAAAATTAGCGCATTTAACAGATAACTCGCCAGATAATTTAAGTTTTTCAGAATCATCTCCCAAAAATGCAAAATTTTCAGGTAACCCTATTAATTCAGCACCTCTTCTTGTCGCTAATTCAATTTGTTCCTCAGCTTCTGCAAAATTAGAATCAACATTAGAAGTACTTGTTATTTGTAATGCTGCGACAAGGAAATCAGTCAATGTTTTAACTCCAGAAATAATAAAATCATTTAAAAGGCTCGAATGACCCCTCTTTCAACTTGTGTGGGAACAATATCTAAGCAATCAATTTGAGAGCAGCATTTAAAATCATCTTCATAATCTCCAATGCTCGCCAATCTTTTACCATGAGTAGCTGTCTTAAGACATTTTAATACATCATCTTTCCAAAAGTGCCACAAAGCTAAAGCCGCATTTAATTCATCATTAACAATATTAACTTTTGTGTTGTGAGATTTTATTAGATAATCAGCAAGTGCACCAGCCGCTAATGAATCCTCTAAGGAATAATTTCCTTCCCATCCACTACCAAGAATTAATATATTACTTTTATTTAAGGAAATTATTCTATCTGCAACTGATTTCCTATTTGTTAATGCCATTGGGAAGAGAAATTGACTATTCTCAACTTTTTGAAGAGCTTTTGTACCATTAGTAGTACTCATAAATAATCTTTTACCTTCAACAATTTTTTTTGTCACTGTTAAAGGCGAATTACCTAAATCGAATCCATCTATTTTCTTACCACCACGTTCAGCTAACATAACCCTTTTTTCAGGAGCCCATTTTAATGCTTTTTCTCTCAACAAATCCAAATCAGCAAAAACCTCTACAGAATCAGCACCATTTTTCAGGGCCCAAGCGATTGTAGTAGTTGCTCTCAGTACATCAATAACAACTGCTATATCTGTTTTATTTTCTGGAACATCAGAGGCAACGTGATAATAAGTAAGATTTAAATTCAAACTGAAAAACTCAATAAAATAAAAATATTATAAGTAAATAAAAAAGAAATTAAATAGATTTAAATTTATTTAATTTTGCATTGATTACAATAAATTCCTAAGTACTTAATTGATAATATATAAATTACATTAACTTTTGACTACCTTAAATTCAAAGCATTATGAATAAATATCGAGCAATAGAAGGTGGTGGAAGTTTGCAAGGCGTTGTTGAAGTCCCTGGAGATAAATCAATATCACATAGAGCTCTAATTTTAGGAAGTATTGCAGAAGGGGTAACAACCATTAGTGGTTTTTTAAATTCAGAAGACCCAATATCAACCGCAAACTGTCTGAGGAATTTAGGAGTTAAAATTCAAAATATTATTGAAGGAGAGACTTTTGAAGTAATTGGTAGGGGGCTTGAAGGATATGAAGAACCTAAAGAGATTCTTGACTGTGGAAATTCTGGTACAACAATGCGTTTAATTATGGGGCTATTAGCTGGTCAAAAAGATAAGAATTTCATTCTAAATGGTGATAACTCTCTTATCGAAAGACCTATGGGAAGAGTCTGCAAGCCTTTAAGAATGATGGGTGGGAAATTATTTGGAAGAGAAGGGGGAAATAAAGCCCCCATATCAATTTCAGGTACAAACCTTAAAGGTTGCGTAATTGGAACCCCAGTAGCGAGTGCACAAGTTAAGTCTGCTATCCTACTCGCAGGATTAACTGCTACAGGGCCAACTTCAGTTATTGAACCAGCCTCATCAAGAGACCATACAGAAAGGATGCTGAACGCCTTTGGCGCAGATATTAAGATTAGAGGAGAATTAGGTAGAAACGTCGTTATAAATCCAGGCAGATCCTTAAAAGGTCAAAAAATATTAATTCCTGGAGATATAAGTTCAGCCTCTTTTTGGATGATAGCAGCTTCTATTATTCCAAATTCAAACATTACTATCAAGAATGTAGGACTTAATCCTACAAGAGTTGGAATATTAAAAGTAATGGATATGATGGGATGCAATTACAAAATTGATGGAAAATCTACTATAGCTGGAGAAATGATTGGCAACATTCATGTAAAAACAGCCAATGAACTTAAGCCTTTTACAATTCGAGGAGATATTCTTCCAAAATTAATTGATGAAATACCCATACTTTCCGTTGCTGCTTGTTTCTGCGAGGGTATTTCACATATTAATGATGCATCTGAATTAAGAGTCAAAGAAACAGATCGTCTAAAAGTTATGGCTAGGCAGCTAAAAAAATTTGGAGCAACTATTGAAGAGAAACATGATGGACTAGTAATTAATGGTAATTCTAAATTTATTGGTGCAGATGTTGATAGTGAGACAGATCACAGAGTTGCAATGAGTTTAGCTATTGCCGCTTTATTAGCGAAAGGATCCTCTAAAATATTTAGATATGAAGCCTCTAATGTTTCATATCCAAGATTTTGGAATGATTTGGAATCTTTACTTTAATTTTTAATAATTGAATAATTTAATTAAGGTGATTACTAAAGACGGGAGCATGTCTTTGAGAAGTGAAAAATTTAATGAAAATTTTCACAGCATAGCAGGAGCATATTATGAAACAAAAAGTAAATTTATTAATCCCTCCATACTTAAAAGATTTCAAAATAAATCAATAAATGTTTTGGATATATGTTTTGGGATTGGATATAATTCAGCTTTGCTTTTTGAAAATCTAATAAAAGATTTATCAACTTTAAATTGGTATGGATTAGAGATTGATAAAAGACCATTAGATTATGCTTTAACTGACAAAAAATTTAATAGCTTATGGAACCCAGAAGTAATTGAAATTCTAACTTCCTTAAATTTAAGAGGTTTTTATAAAAATAAGAAATTTGATTGCGAATTAATAGTAGGAGATGCAAGAAAAGAAATATTAAATTTACCAAAAGGAGTTAATTTTGATTTAATTTTTTTAGATGGTTTTTCGCCTCAAAAATGTCCTGAGATATGGTCTTATGAATTTCTTTCGAAATTAAAAAATAAAATTAAATATGAAGGATACTTAATAACATATACTTCATCAGCAGCCGTAAGAAAATCTTTGCAAAATCTAGGTTTTAACTTATTTAAAATAATTCCAACTTGTTCAAAAAAAAATCATTGGAGTAATGGAACATTAGCAACTTTTAATAATCAACAAGATAATCCATACATTACTTATTTATCAGAGATGGAAATTGAACATCTAAATACAAAGGCATCTATTCCTTATAGAGATCCATCAGGAGAAATGTTATCAAAAGAAATTTTAGAAATCAGGAAAAAAGAGCAACAATTTTCTAACCTTTTAGATACAAATCTATGGAGAAAGAAATGGGAGATGGCATAAATAACATCTAATAGTTAAATTTATGTAAAAGAAGAAAAAGAATTTATGCTAGCTATTGCGATACTTGCCGCAGGGAAAGGCACCAGAATGGCAAGCAATTTACCAAAAGTACTACATAGACTCTCAGGTAAAACTCTTTTAAATAGGATTATAAATACTTCTAAAAAACTTAATCCAGACAAAATATTTGTTGTAATTGGTCATAAACCCGAGTTAGTTAAAGAGTCAATATTAAATGATAGAAAAGTAGAAATAGTTTTACAAGAACCTCAATTAGGTACAGGGCATGCTGTACAGGTATTATCAAAGAAATTTAATAAATTTAAAGGTAACTTACTAATCCTAAATGGCGATGTCCCACTTATAAAAACAGAATCATTAAAAGAACTATTAAAAGTTCATTCATTGAGGGACGCAGATGTTTCTTTGATTACAACTGAAAAAGAAAATCCAATTGGATATGGCAGAGTTTTTAAAAAAGATAACTTTATTGAAAAGATTGTAGAGGAAAAAGACTGCAGCTTAAATGAAAAAAAACACAAGCTAATTAATGCAGGAATATACTGTTTCAATTGGGAAAGGTTAAATAAAATTATAGATAATTTAGAATCAAATAATAATCAAAAAGAATTTTATATTACAGATACTATTTCACTTTTAAAGAAAGCAATTTCTTATGAAATTCTTGATGAAGAAGAAATACTAGGAATTAATAATAGGATTGACTTAGCTAAGTGCGAGGAAATTATGCAAAAAAAAATTAAAAAAAAGCATATGCTAAATGGCGTGACTTTTTTAAATCCAGAGAGCTCATCAGTAAGTGAAGAATCTGAAATTGGAAGAGATGTGATTATTGAAGCAAATTCTCACATTAGAGGATTTTCCAAAATTTCTGATAATTGCATTATTGGGCCAAATACATTTCTAGAAAACACCTCAATCAAAAAAAATAGTAAAGTAGTTAATTCGACTATCTTTAATTCTGAAATAATGGATAATGTAAACATAGGTCCTTATAGTCATATAAGACCAGGCTCTACGATTTCTTCTAATAGCAAAGTTGGTAATTTCGTCGAAATTAAAAATAGTCATATATCT
This sequence comes from uncultured Prochlorococcus sp., assembly GCA_902628235.1. Classification (GTDB taxonomy): domain Bacteria; phylum Cyanobacteriota; class Cyanobacteriia; order PCC-6307; family Cyanobiaceae; genus Prochlorococcus_A. Next base: position 40,456 of record CACOMD010000005.1, read on the forward strand.
CAATCAGTAAAAGTAAATCATCTAAGCTATATAGGTGATACCAATATTGGCAAGTTTACAAATGTTGGAGCTGGATCAATTACAGCAAATTATGATGGTACTAAAAAGAATGTCACAAACATAGGTGAATATTGTAGTATTGGCTCTAATTCAGTTTTAATAGCTCCAATAACTCTTGGGAATGCAGTAACAATTGGTGCTGGATCAGTTATTAATAAAGATGTCAAAAGTGATTCCTTAGCTATCTCCAGAGTAAAACAATTAAATATAAAGAACTGGAAAAAATTTAATTGAAATGAGGAATTAATTTATCTAATTGCCAGTATCTACTACCTTTAACCAATAAAACATCACCTTTAATTGTCATTTCATTAATCATAGTATTAATATTATCAATTCTATTTACGATTAAGATTTTCTCACTTATTTGCCAATATTTTCTAATTTTAATTTCTAATTCTTTATCGCAAATAAATATACATCTCTGAATATCTGAAATATTTATTAATTTGAAAATTTCTCTATGATATTGTTCAGATTTATTTCCTAATTCCTTCATACTTCCAAAAATAAAGAAATGCCTTCCTGGATAATCAAGTAGTAGTTTAAGACAAGCTTTAACAGACTCTGGAGAAGCGTTATACGATTCATCCATTATTAATAATTTGTTTGTATTTATAACATTGTTCCTCCCATCTGTACTTCTAAATTTAAATTTATTATATTTCTCAAAATTTAAACTTAATTCTTTGGATATTGCATATACATAAAGAAAATTTAATGCATTATGAATTCCTTTAAAAGATATTTCAAAAAATTTTTTTTCAATTTGAATTATATTTTTAGAACTATCGTAAAAACCTAAAATAACGTTATCGCTGAAGGAATTTAATTTTATATTTTCTCTATTTTTTTCTAATTTTACTTTAATAACTTTGCCGTTCCAAATTTTCCTTAAATTTTCATCTAAAAGAGGATCCCCATCAGGAATTATTACTGCCCCCTCTGGATTTAGATGCTGAGTAATCTCACATTTTGCTTTGGCGATAGAATCTCTTGAACCCAATATTCCTATGTGTGAACTCCCAACATTAGTGATAACTGCGATATTAGGTTCAGAAAATTTTGATAAAATTTCTATCTGTCCTCTTCCTCTCATACCCATTTCTAATACTAATAAATCATCTGACTCTTCACATGAATGTATGGTAAGACCTACACCTATTTCATTATTATTATTTTTCTCTGAGACTTTTATCTTCCCATAACTTTTTAAAACTTCTAATGTCATTTCTTTAGTAGTTGTTTTGCCAACTGAACCTGTAATTGCAATAACTGGAATTTTTAATTTCCTCCTTTTAATTAAGGCTAAATTCTGAAAAGCTTCTTTAGTATCAGCGACCACCCAAAATGGACAATTTTTAGGAACAAGATTTTGTCTCCCTTGATTTATAACAACTGCTTTAACTCCAATTTTAAAAACGTTTTTTAGAAAATCATGCCCATCAAATTTTTCACCTTTTAGGGCAATAAATAAGTCTTCTGGAGAAATTGTTCTACTGTCTATAGAAACTTTTCTGAAGAAAAATTTACTCTTTACTGAGCCATTAATATTTATATTACCCAAAATTTGATTAATCTCACTTGTTGAGAATTTCATTTACATCAAAATTCTAAGATTTCTTAAGTGATGGATCTGCCGATTGACCGTATGAAAATTTTTCAATTTCAACGATATCAGGTGATGGCTCTTTTATTCCACATACATCTTTATACATAATTTCATATTCTAATGCTGATCTTTCCCAGCTGAACTCTTTCCCCATAGCTCTTTTTTGAAGTGATCTCCAACTTTTTTTATGTCTGAAGGCTTCCCAAGCACGTACGAGTGCAGTGTAAAAATCAATTGGCTCGAATCTATCAAAACAAAAACCTGTCCCTAGATCATTTTCTGGGTCATGAGGCAAAACAGTATCTACTAAACCACCCACTCTTCTAACAATTGGGATTGATCCATACCTCATAGCAAGTAGTTGACTTATTCCACAAGGTTCAAATCGACTTGGCATCAAAAATGCATCTGAACCCCCATAAATGAGCCTGGAAAGAGCATCATCATAGGTAAGATACACAGCAAAACGACCGGGATGATCGACTGCTAATTGCCATAACCCAGATTCTAAATAACGATCGCCGGTACCCAATACTGCTATTTGAGAATCTGTATAAGCGAGCAATCTTTTAGAAACTTGTAATAGGAGATCAACACCTTTCTGATCAACTAATCTTCCAACCATTCCCAATAAAAATTTATTTCTATCAATATCTAAACCCATCTCTTTTTGTAATACTCTTTTATTTTCATAACGACCCTCCAGATTATTAATATCAAAATTAGAAGGCAAAGACTTATCAATTGAAGGATTCCAATCATCAAGATCTATACCATTTAAAATTCCTCTTAATTTTCCAGATATGTAATTTAAAAGCCCATCTAAACTCTCTCCATACTCATTAGTTTTAATTTCATCGGCATAAGTAGGTGATACAGCATTCACTCTGTCAGAATACAACATAGCAGCAGCCATTGTATGATCACCATGCATATACCAAGGGCACCAAGTCATTTTCTCTAGTTTCCATCTCCAAGGACCCTGATATTTAAGATTATGTATTGTAAATACCGTACTTATTTCAGGATCTTGATGCATCCATACAGGAATCATCCCTGTATGCCAATCATGACAATGAAGAACTTGAGGTTTCCAGCAATTCCAAGCAAATTCTGCAGTTGCACTTGCAAAAAAAGTAAATCTCCAATCTTCATCTTCTCCTCCATAAATTCTTTCTGAATCAAATGAAGGATGTGCAACCAAATAAATCTTATAGGCATGAGTAGGATGAGCAGCCTCATATACAGAAAAGTCCGCACCCATTGTTTGAGCTCTAAATAATGGTTCCTTAGTGACTTTTAACATACTCCATAATTTTCCATAGCCTGGAATTATCACTCTTACATCGTGGCCTAGATTTATTAGAGAAGGAGGTAGAGAACCTACAACATCACCCATACCTCCAACTTTAATCATAGGGGCGCATTCTGCAGCAGCAAATAGTATTCGCATTTAATATTTTGAATTACTTTTCATTGCAAAATAATAAACGATCAAGGGGACCATCCATAATCTGAATAATCTGGATTTCGTTTCTCAAGAAAAGCATCTCTTCCCTCTTGCGCTTCTGAAGTTCCATAAAATAATTGTGTAGCATACCCAGATAATTCTTGAATACCTGCCATCCCATCGTTCTCAGCATTGAATGAGGCCTTCAGGATTCGAATAGAGGTAGGACTATTACAAAGAATTTCCCTAGCCCAGATTACACCTTCAGCTTCCAAATTTTCATTTTTTGTAATTGCATTTATTAAGCCCATTTCTAAAGCCTCCTTAGCAGAATATTTTCGACATAAGAACCAAATTTCTTTAGCTTTTCTCTGGCCAACTACACGAGCAAGATAACTTGATCCGAATCCGCCGTCAAAACTCCCTACTTTTGGACCCGATTGACCAAAGATTGCATTATCCGCAGCAATACTTAAATCACAAATTAACTGAAGGATCTGACCTCCTCCAATCGCGAATCCAGAAACAAGGGCAATAACTACTTTAGGAAGACTTCTAATGATCCTCTGTAATTCAAGAACATTTAATTTTTGTTTACCATTTTGATCTAGATAACCATTTTCTCCTCTAATTCCTTGATCACCTCCAGCACAGAATGAAAAAACTCCTTTATTATCAGGGCCTTCACCAGTGAAAAGAACAACTCCTATTTTTTCATCATATTTAACGTTAATAAATGCATCAATAAGTTCATCAATTGTTTTTGGACGAAAAGCATTCCTTTTCTCAGGCCTATTTATAGCAATTTTTGCTATCCCATCTGCAGATTTATAAAATAAAATATCTTCATAGGATCCCTGTTTCACCCATTCAACTTTTGCATTAATTGATAAATAATCCATTTATTTTTTAAAGATTAATTATCAAAAATATATTTAAATAGATCTTCTCTTTGCTTAATTTCATAATTAGTATTGATATCAACTCTTATTATTACAGATTTTTGAATAGATAGGCTCCATTGAAAAGCTTCTTTTAATTTCTCAAGGCTGAATATATTTGTATAAGGGATTTCATGCGCTTCCGCAAGTTTTTTCCAATTAACAGAACTTTTCATTAAAAATAAATTTTCAATTTCTAATTTCGTAAGATTATTTTTATAAAGTCTGTTGAAAATATTTCCTCCATGATTATCTATAAGCAAAATTTTTAAATTAATATCTTTTGCATCTTGATTAAGCCATCCATTAATATCATGCAAAAAAGAAAGATCTCCGGTCACTAGTAGGAGGGGATCCATAATACGTGCTATTCCTTGAGCGATAGATAAAGTTCCATCAATTCCTGAAGCCCCTCTAAAACTAAAACATCTTCTAGAAAATACTTCTTTCCCTGAGAATGTTAGCCAATCTCTAATAGGACTACTTGCTGAAATCATTATTGGATTATTTTTAGGCCAAATTTCTGGTACTAAATTTGCTATGGATAACTCAGTAATATGATCATTTATTAATACATATTTTTTTATTAGTTTTTTTATTCTTTTACCATTATCTATTAACTCATTAGTAATTGGCATTAAAGTTTTATTTGTTATTTGAGTAATATCTTTTTTATCCAATAATTGGTTTACAAATTTATTTAAACCAAATTGATATTCTATAGCTTTTTTAACAGGATCTAAATCTCTTGAGTCTTTTTCTTTAATCAAAAAATGAGGGCCATCAAAACTTACTAAGAATTCCTCTAAAACATTTGAAGAAGACATAGGTCCAATTCTTAATAACTGATCAAAATTAAGTGATATTTTACTTCTGGAAATAATTATCTCCCAGTGATCAACAAGCCCTCTTAATGAAGAATTGATGCCAGATACGGGATCTGCAAAGACAGGCCATCCTGTTAACTTTTGGATTATTTCTAAGGACATATTAAACTCTAATAAATCCTTTGTTGAACCTCTATATGGGCCAACTATAATTAACCCTGAAAGATCAAGATTAATTTGTTTGATTATTTTATCCAAAATCTCACAGCTTTCATTCTTTATTTCATTTGCAGAAAAACTAATATTTTTATTTACATATTCTTTATCGAATATTTTTAAAACCTCTTTTTTATTATTATTTGAAATTAATAAAGGTTTTTCAAAAGGAATATTTAAATGAATTGGGCCAGGCCTGAGTAAGTTTTCTCTAGAAATTAAACTTATTAAATTCTTAATTTCTGAATCACTTGTTTTATGTAATCCATTCAAGTTAGTACTTAATGATAATTTACAAGCAGATGATAAAAATTCTTCTTGATTTACAGTTTGGTTAGCGCCGCAATCTTTTAATCTTAATGGTCTATCTGCAGTTAAATAAAGGATATTAATACAAGATCTATCAGCCTCAACAGCAGAAGGTAATAAGTTAGCAACAGCAGTTCCAGAAGTAGTTATTACAATAACATTACTTGCAGAAGCTGTTGATATTCCTAAAGCATGAAATCCTGCTGATCTTTCATCTAAAGAATTAATTAATTTTATTTTTCCTATTTTAAAAAGTTCACCTGCAGCAATTGCTAAGGGAGCCGATCTACTTCCAGGACATAATATAAAATGACTTATACCCATATCTACAAAAAGATTTAAAAGTTGAAAGCTTCTAAAAAAATTTTGGAATTCTATCGATGATGTCATAATTTATATATATTTCAAAGATACTTTCATCACTTAAAAAATCTTTAATTAAAAATGACAAATTCTTCAAAAAAATCAACTTCATTATTGAAGGATTTTAAGAACCTCATAATTTGGGTAATTATTGCATTAATTATACGATGGCAAGTAATTGAACCAAGATGGATACCTTCAGGTTCTATGCTACCTACTCTACAAATTCAAGATAAAATTTTAGTAGAAAAACTAAGCACGAAAATTAACTTAAAGAATAATCTTATTAATTTAAAAGATAATATTGTTGTTTTTAAACCACCTGAAACACTTATTAAAGCTGGTTATGATTCAGATATAGCATTAATTAAAAGAGTTATTGGGCTTCCAGGTGACAAAATTGAAGTTAAAGATGGGAATCTATATGTAAATGATGAAAAACAAAACAAATTTATAACTGATAAGAATATAAATTATTCAATAGGACCAGTAATAGTTCCTGAATATAGCTTATGGGTAATGGGAGATAATAGAAATAATAGTTTAGATTCTCACGTTTGGGGTCCGTTACCATATGAGAAAATTATTGGAAGAGCTTTCTTAAGGTATTGGCCTTTAAATCATTTTGGACCTATTTATTTCCCTGCAGCTTAATAAAAAATATATACTTCATCGTGCTATTGTATTGTTTATAAGTAAGAGGAAAATAAATGTTTAATCCTGAATTCCTTGCTACTGAAAACAATGATCCTAATGAGGGTAATGATTTAATTCAGTATCTTCAAAAACAATCTCCAGAGGTACTTCAGAGAGTTGCTAAATCTGCTAGTGAAGATATTCAAGAGATAATAAGACATAACGTCCAAGGTTTATTGGGAATGCTTCCTTCAGATCAATTTGATGTTAAAGTAACTTGCTCTAAAGACAATATAGCTAACTTACTTTCATCAGCTATGATGACTGGTTATTTTTTAAGACAAATGGAGCAGAGAAAAGAATTAGAACAAACTCTAATAAATGATGAAAATATGTCTGTAGAACCTGAATAGATAAATTAGATATCAATATTCTCAGGAATAATCCCAATCTTATATAGTCTCTCATAAAAATTATAAAGAAATTTATTATCTTCATTCAAACTATTCCATTCATCAGAATTTATATTGTCAATAATTTTTTGACAATCTATTTCAGAAAATTCTAGAGGTGATGAGTAATGAGCAGATATTAAGTATTTCATGCCCTTAAAGTCTTTAACTGCATTCAACCAACTAGAGAGTAGTTCTTTTGATCTTGGGAAAATAAGTCTTTGTAAGACTGGGGCAATTTGTATCTTTGGAGAATTATCTCCAATAATAACTGCCTTCGATTCTTCCCAATCTTTATCCCAGAGAAATGGATAAATACCAAAATGTGATTTTTTATTTCTTAGTCCTTTTTTAAAAGAATATTTAAAAATATGATTCAAAGAAGGGATCTTAAGTTTACTTGGCCTCAAATAAGAGGCGAACAAAACTAATCTTGCCCATCCTTTTTTTCTTTTTTCGGGTGAATCTACTAAAAGCTCATCACCTCGTTCTCTTGAATGAAATAATAAAGGAGATGGATCATAATCAAATATTTTAGGAGGATTACTTTCAATACCAACTATTGCATCAGTGACATGTAGTGATCCAGTAGGTTCATGGAAACAACTTATTTCTTGAAATCTACCTAATCCTAAATTAATTGGTCCAAGAGATGTCCATTTACAACAATACTCAAAGGGCAATCCATCCTGAAACAAAATTTTAGTTCTTTTAGAGGGTATACCTATAAAATCCAAGGGTAAATTAATAGGAAAACTCCATTGTCCAGGACATAGCCAAATTTCTGATTGATTAAAAATTCTTGCTAATGGAGGTAATCCTATTTTGTGTTCCAATCCTGAGGCTGTGGGCAAAACAATCGCCTTAATAGGACCATGTTTAAAGATTATTTCATTTAATTGATTGATTAATTCAATTGTGGGCGGCAATGGATTAAGGATCATTAGACCCTCATTAACCTTAATTACGGTCATTCTTACTGGAACAGCTACATAATAAATTCCTTGAATTTGCTCTATAGACCAAATCTGTTCAGGGATTAATTCATTAATAATTGTTTTTTTTGATCCATATGGATAGAGGGGAAATAAAGGCCACCATGGCCAGATTTTATCTTTTTCTATCATCTGTTATTTAGAAGATGATAATAGTTGTTTAACTTTAAAGATTCCATATCTTGGGGCAAATAAAAATGCGAATAGAAAAATGAATGTTTGAACTAAGACGATTGACCCACCAGGAGCAATATCTAACCAATAGCTTAAATAAATTCCTATTAAACTTGAAATAATACTACTTAAAATAGATATTATCGACAACTCATCAAATTTATCGGTAAGTAAATATGCTGTAGCTCCAGGAGTAATGAGCATAGCAACAACTAAAACAATACCAACTGCTTGTAAGCCCACAACTGCTGCTAGAGATAAGCATGTAAGCAACAGATAATGTAAAAAGGAAACATTTATTCCTATAGTTTTTGCATGCCTTGGATCGAAGCAGTACAACATTAAATCTTTCCTAAATATTGATAAAAGAAATACAACTAAAAAAGAGATAAAAATAGTCTGCTTTACATCTGATAATGGTATTCCTAATGGTGTTCCATATAAAATATGCATTAAGTCAATCTCACTTGTTATTTTAGAGATCAGGACAATTCCAAGCGCAAAAAAACCAGTAAAAACTAAGCCTATTACAGTATCTTCTTTAATCCTTGATTTGTGTTTAATAAATCCTATGAGAGCGACAGAACCGACTCCAAAAACAAAAGCACCTATAGATAATGGTATCCCTATCGCATAAGCCACAACAACTCCAGGCATTACTGCATGAGAAACAGCATCTCCCATAAGAGCCCATCCTTTTAAAGTTAAAAAGCTTGAAAGCAAACCACAAACAGAAGTTATCAAAATGCTTATCAAAATAGCTTTTCTCATGAATTCATGAGCAATTGGCTCAAAAATAAATGAATTTATATCGATAGTTAAAAAAGATACATCCATTTACTTATGAGAAAATTAAGATTCAGGACCAAACAAAAAATCTGGAGACATTCCTCCAAATGTACTAGTTATGTTTTCAGGAGTGAATACTTCTGATGTATCACCATATGCAACAACTGTTTTATTTATTAAGAGAACTAAATCGCAAAATTCCCGGACATGAATCATATCATGAGTTGAAAGTAAGATTGTTTTACCTTCGTTTTTAAATTGGATAAATAATTCTGAGATAAGTTTTTCGGTCCTAATATCAACGCCTGCAAATGGTTCATCCAATAATAGTATTGAAGCTCTCTGTGCGATAGCTCTAGCTAAGAAAGTTCTTTTTCTCTGACCTCCTGATAAATTACCAATTGGTGTAAATGAATAATCAACAAGATCAACTCTTTCAATAGCATTTTTAACAGCTTGAATATCAGATTCTCTCGGTGATCTAAAGATATTCATTGAACCGTATCTGCCCATCATAACGATATCCCAAACATTCACAGGAAAATCAGCATCAATTCCCTCATTTTGTGGAACATAAGCAACTGCTTGATCTTTTTGAGAAGTTTTAAGTGTTTCACCATTTATTCTAATTTTCCCTTTTGAAAGATTTACGAATCCTGTTAAAGCATTAAAGAAAGTTGTTTTACCAGCTCCATTCATCCCTACTAATCCGCATATTTGTCCAGCTTTTAATCTTAAAGTTGCATCGTATAATGCAACTTTGCCATTGTAATCAACGCAAATATTTTCGGCTTCAATTCTATATTTTTCAAATTCCATTGATTTCATTTTTTAATTTTTTAAACTTGAATTAAAACCATTTTTTATTGTACCAAGATTATATTCAAGCATCTCCAAGTAATTTTCTGCAGGACCATTTTTTTTAGATAAAGAATCGACATATAAATTACCACCAAAAAAAGCTCCAGTTTCTTTGGCAACAGATTCTTGAGATTCTGAACTTACTGTACTTTCACAGAATACAGCTGGAATTTGTTTCTCTTTAACTAAATTAATCACTCTCGCCATCCTTTTCGGAGTAATTTGACTTTCTGCATTTACTGGCCATAGATATGCTTCCTTTAAATCATAGTCATTTGTTAGGTATGAAAATGCTCCTTCACAACTTACTAGATACCTTTTACTTTTCTGCAATGTATTAAGAAAAAGTGAAAAATCTTCATCTATTTTTTTTATCTTATTTTTAAAGTTTTGAGCATTTCTTTTAAATTTTTCTTTGTTCTTGGGATCTAATTTAGATAGCTCTTCTAATAAGATATCTACATATAAAATTCCTCTTTTAGGCGAAATCCATGCATGAGGATTTGGTTTCCCTTTGTATATATCTTCATTAATAAATATTGGTTCTAAATTATTTGCGATAGTAATTCTCTCAACATTTAAATTAGTAACAAATTTTTCTGCCCATAATTCAAAACCAAACCCGTTTTGTATAAAAATGACCGCTTTTGAACCTCTAACAAGATCACTTGGAGTAACTTGATAACCATGGACCTCCATTCCAGGCTTAGTAATTGACTCCACATTGTATTCATTACCAACAATATTTTTTACTATGTCTTCAAGGATTGTAAAGCTAACCAAAAGTAACTTTTTTTCTTTTTTAATAATATTATTTTGCTTAATTAATTTATTACCTTGATTGAAATTTAAATTACTAATTTCATTATTTTTTTTACAAGCTGTCAATGGGAACAATAATAATAAACCAGATAAAATAAATAAAATATTTTTTTTCATAAATTAATACTTAAGAAAATTTTAAATTTAGAGAATTTTGTAAGTCACCCAAAAATGATTGCCAATTAATTTTCTCACTTTTGAATGCATTTTCTACAATTTTTTCATTATTAGAAATTATATTTTCAAGATCAGATTCAGATACACCTTTATTAATTGCCATAAAATCAGCTAAAGATCGAGACACAACTCTTGTGAGATATGCAGCACTTGCCGCCTGAAATGAGCCTGCAACGAACCAATTAGGACCATGGAACTTAGAGATCCCTAACAGAGTTTGACCACTCCACTCAACAACTCCCAGAGTTATAGCCGTTTTAAGAATTTCTTTTGAAATCTTTTCTAAAATTTCGGGTGACCATGTGCATCCCCAAATTGACTTTATTTCATTAATCATTAAAGCATTTAAGACAGTCATTGATAAAACATCTATAGAAGGGACTGGAGATGCGAAGACAGAGGCTGCTACGATAAATTGATTTTTTGTCTGAATTTCTTTTAACTTAATTCTTCTAATTACCTCAATTTCTGCTTGCCATTTAGAATGTAATTCTCTCAAAAGCCTTTTCTTAGTAGCTTCTATCGTAATCTTTGGTGTAAGAGAATTAATTCTAAAAGCCAAAGGAAGATTACTAATAAAAATGTTTCTTAAATCAATTTCCAAAATTTTTTGTTTAAGTTGTAAAGGAATTTCATGTTTCAATTCTTCTATATGTTCTTTTTCAAAATTATTAATAGGTGATGAAGTCATTAGCCAAAACCTTATATCTTTGGGAAGTTTATTGAGCCATAAAAGACTTTTAGCAGAAAGAGGAGGAGTTAAATGATAAAGCACAATATCATTCTGAAAAATTTTACTGTTTAATTCCTCCTCATTAGAAGTAGATGGTAAATTTTGTATTATGTTTAATGTGTAAGTACCTTCTTTAAAATATTTTTTAATTAAACTTTCATAAAACAGACTGCATTCATCTCCTATTACTGTAATTAATTGTTTCTCATGATTTTCAAGAATATTTAAAAGCAAATTTTTTCTAAGATTTGTTTTTTTCTCCAAATTATTTTTTTCTTCTAATTCACTAAGAGAATCTAAATCCTCATTACATAACTTGACCCAGCCATTTAAATCCTTTGGCTCATTAAATTTAGGTTTATCAGATTTAAAGTAAAAATATCCTCCAATACATAAAAGAATAAATCCTAAATTACCTCCCGAAAAATTGAATAAGTCACTAATAATCCATTCACTAAATCCAAAAACTAAAAAAGTAAAAAGAATATTTGCCTTTGGAAATTTAAAAAAATTTTTAAATAAATTTGCCTTACTTATATTAATCAAAATACTTTTCATATCTTTTATTAGTTTAATGCATATTTAAAATGAAAAAAAGCTTGTTTAAATTATTTAATTTTTTGGAAAGGCTAAATTATTAGAATAATTTAAAGACTTCTTGCATATTTTGATGCTAAATTATTAATTCATGAAATTTAAATAGTAAGTAAATGACCAATTCAAATTACGAAAATAGCCAGGGGCAAAGAAACTTTAGAAATAATGATAACAATAATTATAGAAATAGATATGGAGGGAAAAGAGAATCAGGTGGCTTTAGAATAAGATTAAGTGACAATGAAATGAAATCAGTAAAAACTATACAAGAAATATTTCAACTTAAGTCTACTGTTGCTGTACTAGGTTTCTCCGTACGCACGTTGAGCGAATTAATAAAGAATGAGAATCTGAAAGAAGAGATTACTAAAATAGCAACTAATAATAGAAATTCTCTCCAAAAAGTTAATAACTTTGAAAAAAAAGAAATATCCTCAATAAATGCGGCTAATCCTTTTGCAAGGCCAGAAAAAAAGCCCCAAATAATAGAGAATAAAGATAATAATGAAAATGTAGATGAAAAATAAAAAAAGAATTCTTTCAGGAGTTCAACCAACTGGTGAACTGCATCTTGGGAATTGGTTAGGGGCTATTAGAAATTGGGTAACACTTCAAGAACAATATGAGACATTCCTCTGTGTCGTTGATTTGCATGCAATTACCGCTGAACATAATCCAAAAGAACTAACCCAAAATACTCTTTCTACTGCCGCTTTATATGTTGCTTGTGGAATAGATCCTAATATATGTTCTATTTTTGTACAAAGCCATATACCTGCTCATTCTGAGCTTTGCTGGATCTTAAACTGCATGACTCCAATTAATTGGATGGAAAGGATGATTCAATTTAAAGAAAAATCCATTCAACAGGGTAATAATGTTTCTATTGGATTATTTGACTATCCTATACTAATGGCTGCAGATATTCTTCTATACGATGCCGACTACGTCCCAGTAGGAGAAGATCAAAAACAACATCTTGAACTAGCTAGAGATATTGCACAACAAAGAATTAATGCCAAATTTAGTAAAGAGAAAGATATTCTGAAAATTCCTCAACCAATAATTATGAAAAATGGATCAAAAATTATGAGTTTAATTGATGGTTCTAGAAAGATGAGTAAAAGTGATCCTAATGAAGGTAGTAGAATTAATTTGCTAGATACGCCTGAAATAATCTCGAAAAAAATAAAAAGAGCAAAGAGCGATAGTTATATTGGGTTAGAATTTAATAATCCTGAAAGACCTGAATCCAGAAATCTGCTAATGATTTATTCAATATTATCAGGAAAGGAAATTTCTCAATGCGAGAATGAGTTTTCTGAAACTGGATGGGGTACATTTAAAAAATTAATTACAGAACAAGTTATTGAATCCCTTTCACCTATTCAAGAAAAATATAAAATTTTAATTAATGATCCACATCAATTGAATAATATTCTCATTGAAGGGAAGGAGAGGGCTAATGAATTAGCACAAAAAACTCTTAAGAGAGTTAAATCAAAACTTGGATTCTTTGAAATGGGGAAATAATTCATGCCAGTAATCACGCTGCCTGATGGGACCCAAAAGGTCTTTGATCATTCGGTAACAATTCTAGAAATTGCCCAAAGTATTGGAGCAGGATTAGCTAAAGCAACAATTGCGGGAAAAGTAAATGGCATTTTGCTTGATGCAACACTACCCATTAAAAATGATTCCAAAGTTGTAATAATTACATCAAAAGATAAAGAGGGCATTGAGATTATTAGACATTCCTTTGCACATCTCATAGGTCATGCAGTAAAACAAATTTACCCAAATATAAAAATGGCTATCGGACCTGTTATTGAAGATGGCTTTTATTACGATATCTCTTCAGAATATCGTTTTACTCCTGAGGATTTAATAAAAATAGAAGACAGAATAAATAAATTAATAAAAACAAATTATGATGTGAAAATTTTACAAGTTTCCAAGAAAGAAGCTATTAAAACTTTTGAAGAAAGAGATGAGACTTTTAAATTAAGAATAATTGAAGACATAGATGATAAAGGTCTGATTAATCTCTATAAGCATGAAGAGTATATTGATATGTGTAGAGGTCCTCATGTTCCAAATACAAGACATCTGCGACACTTTAAGTTACTTAAATTATCGGGTGCATATTGGAGGGGAAATAGTGAAAATGAATCATTACAAAGAATTTATGGTACTGCATGGGCTAAAGAGAAAGAACTTAAAGATTATTTAACAAGAATAGAAGAAGCGGAAAAAAGAGATCATAGAAAGCTGGGAAAAAAACATTCACTTTTTCACATACAAGAAGAATCTCCAGGTATGATTTTTTGGCATCCCAATGGATGGATAATTTACCAAGTTTTGGAGAATTACATACGAGAAATACTTAAAAAAAATAACTATCTAGAAATAAAAACTCCACAAGCAGTTGATAAATCCCTTTGGGAAAAATCAGGTCATTGGGAAAAATTTAGAGAAGATATGTTTACAACAGCATCTGAGAATAGAACATATGCGATTAAGCCAATGAACTGCCCATGCCATATCCAAGTATTTAATCAAGGATTAAAAAGTTATAAAGATTTACCTATTCGTCTAGCTGAATTCGGCTCCTGTCATAGAAATGAACCTTCTGGTGCCTTACATGGTTTGATGAGAGTCAGAAATTTCACTCAGGATGATGCTCATATTTTCTGTACAGAAGAACAAATGCAAGAGGAGGTATCTAATTTCATTGATCTCGTTTTCGAAGTTTATAGAACCTTTGGTTTTGATGAAATAATTATCAAATTATCAACGCGTCCTGAAAAGAGAGTTGGTAGCAAGGAGATTTGGGATAAATCAGAGGAGGCACTTAAGATGGCTTTAAATAATAAGAATCTCGAATGGGAACTGCAGCCTGGAGAAGGAGCTTTTTATGGACCAAAAATTGAATTCTCACTAAAAGATTGTCTTAATAGAGTCTGGCAATGTGGAACTATTCAAGTTGACTTCTCCATGCCCATAAGACTTGATGCAACTTTTGTAGATATCAACAATCAGAAGAAAAGTCCTGTAATGTTACACAGAGCAATTTTAGGATCTTTTGAAAGATTTATTGGAATCTTAATTGAACAATATGAAGCCAAATTTCCTTTATGGCTAGCTCCTTATCAAATTATTTTATTAAGTATTACTGATAGAAATAAAGATAAATGTCAGAAATTTAATCATTTATTGAATTTAAAGGGATATCGATCAAAAGTTGATATTAGAAATGAGAAGATAGGTTACAAGATTAGAGAGGCTACAATTAGTAGAATTCCATTAATTGCTGTTGTTGGCGACAAAGAACAAGAAATTGATTCAGTTTCTTTAAGAGCCTTAGATGGTACAAATTTAGGAATTTTAAATTTGATTGATTTATACAAATTAATGGATGAATTAATTAAAAAGAAAGGAAGGATAGAATAAGTTTTAATAAATGAATTTTCTTGCTTGCGATTTAGGAGGAACAAAAGTACTGATAGCTATTTACGAAGAGGTTAATAAAGATTCTCCTCCAAAATTAATTACAAAAGAAAGATATTTATCTGCAGAGTGGGAATCAATATATGCAATAACTAAAGATTTTCTAAAAAATAAATGTAAAAATAAATATTTTCCAAAGATAGCTTGTTTTGGAATAGCAGGGCCTATAGAAAAAAATAGTGCAAAAATTACTAACTTAAATTGGGAGATAAGCGAATTAAAATTAAAAAATGATTTTCACTTTGAAAAAGTTGAATTAATCAATGATTTTGCTGTTTTAATTTATGGGATACCATATTTAAAAAGTAATCAATTTAAGACACTACAAAATAATACAAATAAAAATAATAAGTTTGAGGGTTACCACACTATTGTTGGTGCAGGAACTGGATTAGGAATTTCTAGAGGTATCATTTCAAAAACAAACATTTTAGTATTACCTAGCGAGGGAGGCCATATTGAATTTGCCCCTAAAACTCATGATGAGTGGGAACTAAAGCGATGGGTAAAGAGTTACTTAAATATTGAGAGAGTCTCTTATGAAAGAATTATTAGTGGAGAGGGTTTATCGAACATTGCCAAATGGAAATTATCTAAAGAAGATATTAGAGATCATCCATTTAACAAGTATTTAGAGGAAGCTAAAGATTCAAAAATTATTGAAAAAAGTTTAGCAGGAAAAATCTGTCAACTAGCGAAGGCAGGTGATTCTTTAATGGCAGAAATAGAAACATTATGGTTTAATGTTTATTCTTCATTTATTGGAGATTTAGCAATACATGAACTCTGTTTTGGAGGCTTATGGATATCAGGAGGTACTGCCCCAAAACATTTCAAGAACTTTATTTCAGATTCTTTTTTGAAACAATTTTCAAATAAAGGGAGATTAAAAGATATTGTAAAAACAATACCTATAAGAATTATTTTAGATGAGGAGTTTGGATTACATAGCGCTGCTTGCAGAGCGAAATCACTATTAAATATTCAATATAAATAGATTTTTGACAATGACTATTCCAGAAGTAGGTAAAAAAGTTAACGTATCAGTCCCATCAACTACTGCTAACTTGGGTCCAGGTTTTGATTGTTTAGGAGCTGCACTTGATCTCAAAAATGAGTTTGTATTCACAAGAATTGATGGAGGAGGAGATAGATTTGATTTAATTATGGAAAGCACTGATGGTAATCACCTTAGAGGTGGTCCAGAGAACTTGGTATTTAGAGCTGCTCAAAAGGTCTGGGAAAGTGCAAATGTTTCGCCTTTTGCTTTGGAAGCAAGAGTAAAACTTGCAGTACCTCCAGCCAGGGGATTAGGTAGTAGTGCTACTGCAATAGTGGCTGGTCTAATTGGAGCAAATGCAATAATGGATTCTCCTTTGTCAAAGGAAAAGCTTTTAGAATTAGCTATAGATATAGAGGGTCATCCAGATAATGTAGTGCCATCTCTATTGGGAGGACTCTGCCTTACTGCAAAATCTTCCTCTGATAGATGGAGAATTGTGAGATGTGAGTGGCATAATTCAATCAAAGCAGTAGTGGCTATTCCCGCAATAAGATTAAGCACCAGTGAAGCAAGAAGAGTTATGCCTAAAAATGTGCCAATCTCTGATGCAGTTATAAATATGGGCGCTTTAACATTGTTACTTAATGGATTAAAGACAGGGAATTCTGAATTAATAAAAGAAGGCATGTTTGATAAATTACATGAGCCTTATCGATGGAAACTAATTAAAGGGGGGTTGGAGGTTAAAGAGGCCGCACTAGAAGCTGGTGCTCTTGGTTGTGCAATAAGTGGTGCGGGTCCAAGCATTTTAGCTTTATGCAAAAATGAATACGGAAAAGTTATAAGTCAGGCGATGGTGAAAGCGTGGGAAAAAGCTGGAGTAGCCAGTAGGGCACCTTTTTTAAATATTCAAACATCAGGAAGCAATTACAACTCATCTTTTTCTGAGTAGTTTTACTTAGAGCAATAAAGTGTTATAGTCTCAACCTGTATACATCTTTAGTAGAATAACTAAATTGTTCATTATAAAATGAATTTAAATTCTTTTCCATGGCTATCTGCGATTGTACTACTACCCTTAGTAGGTGCTCTTATCTTGCCATTTTTAGAATCCAAAGAAGGAGAAGATAATTCAAGACCAAGAAATATATCTTTAGCATTTTTATTCGTAGATTTTTTACTTATTGTTGCAGTTTTATTCAAGAAATATGATCCTAACAATAGCTCCCTTCAATTAGTAGAGAGAGTTACTTGGTTACCTTCTATAGGATTAGAGTGGTCATTAGGAGTTGATGGTCTATCCGCACCATTAATTGTATTAAGTGGATTAATAACTTTTTTATCAGCTGCTGCAAGTTGGAAAGTCAAGAAAAAATCAAATTTATATTTTGGCCTTCTTCTCATACAAGCATCAGCGCAGGGAATGGTTTTTCTTTCTCAAGATTTTTTATTATTTTTCTTAGCTTGGGAATTAGAATTAGTTCCTGTTTATCTATTGATAGCTATTTGGGGTGGTAAAAAAAGATTATATGCGGCCACAAAATTCATTCTATATACAGCACTTGCTTCACTTTTAATACTCATTAGCGGTCTTGCTCTTTCTTTAAGTGGAGATACATTTACTTTAAATATAAGTGAAATAACAAGTAAGAAAGTTACTGGTAATCTTGCTTTATTATCCTATTTTGGTTTTTTAATTGGCTTTGGAGTGAAGTTACCAATATTTCCATTACATACCTGGCTCCCTGATGCCCACGGGGAAGCCAATGCCCCAGTCTCAATGTTATTAGCTGGAGTTTTGCTTAAGATGGGAGGCTATGCGTTATTAAGATTTAATGTTCAAATTTTGCCAGAGGTTCATCTTCAACTTGCCCCAGCATTAATAATATTAGGAATCATAAACATTATTTATGGAGCCTTAAATGCATTTGCACAAGATAATGTCAAAAGAAGAATTGCATGTAGTTCAGTTAGCCATATGGGATTTGTTTTACTTGGAATAGGGGCTGTAGATGCCTTAGGTATAAGTGGAGCTATGCTGCAAATGATTAGTCATGGTTTGATAGCTGCAGCAATGTTTTTCGTTACAGGTTCCTTTTATGAAAGAACAAATACGCTCTCAATTCCAAATATGGGTGGCTTGGCAAAAGTTTTACCAATTACATTTGCATTCTTTTTGGCAAGTTCCCTAGCCTCACTTGCTTTACCAGGAATGAGCGGATTTATTAGTGAAATAACAGTATTTTTAGGTATTACAAGTCAGGAAGGCTTTACTTCTTTATTTAGATCCATAACCATCCTTATAGCGGCGATCGGACTTGTACTTACACCTATATATCTATTGTCTATGTGTAGGAGAGTATTTTTTGGGCCAAGGATACCTGCACTTGCAACGGTTGCAGAGATGAACGGTAGAGAACTCACCATAGGTTTAAGCTTATTATTACCAACTCTTCTGATAGGTTTTTGGCCAAAAGTTGCAATTAATTTATACGAATCTTCAACCAATGCTCTCAGTCAGCAGCTAACTTTAGCTAAATTAGTTGGAATAATTCCAACCTTTAATTGAATAATATGACTGCTGATGTTGTTGATAAAGTCCTCTTTAAATGTGAGGGATTGCCTAATTTTAACCAATTTACTACTCAAAGAATTGAAAAGGAATTTCCAGTTTTACTTGAGAAATTAAATTCAGATTTTAACGACATTGAAACCGAATTTGCTTCATTAATAATTAATGAAAATTTAGATTGGGTCAAGGTAATGAATCCTCTTAATAAGATAAATGAAGAACTTAGGTGGAGTTGGGGAGTTATTAGTCATTTAAATTCAGTTAAGAATTCTGAGCAATTAAGAGAAGTTTACGCAAAATTTCTTCCAAATGTAATAAATCTTGGAAATAAGTTTGGTCAAAGTAAAATAATCTACAAAGCTTTAAAAATACTGAGAGAAGCTAATAATCTGGATTTGACTAGAAACAGAATTTTAGATAAAGAAATTATTGATATGGAACATAGTGGTATTTCTTTAAATGAATCTGATCAAAAAGAATACAATGCAATATCAGAAAGATTAGGAGAATTATCTACAAAATTTAGTAATAATGTTCTTGATGCTACAAATAAATGGTTTTTAATTTTAGAGAGTAAATCTCAAATAAAAGGTTTGCCAGAAAGAGTTCTTGAATTAATGGCTTTATCTGCCCAAAAACATTTAAAAAAAGAGGGCAACGTTGAACCACAAGATGGCCCTTGGAAATTGAGCCTAGACATTCCAACTTATACAGCCTTTATGAGTTACGCAGAAGATAGCTCTTTAAGAGAAAAACTATATAAAGCTTTTGTAAGTAGAGCTTCGAATGGCAATGAAAATAACAATCAAATTATTGAAGAGATTCTAACTCTAAGAACTAAACAATCAAAACTTTTAGGATATGAAAGTTGGGCTGAATTAAGTTTGTCAACCAAAATGGCTAGTAATACAGATAATGTAGAAAAGCTTTTAGAGGAATTAAGAGAGCCTTCTTTCAAGGCCGCTGAAATGGAGTTAAAGAATTTAAATAACTTTGCTCATGCAAACGGATTTAATGCTGATAATCAGATACAGCCTTGGGATATAAGTTATTGGTCTGAACTTTTAAGAAAGGAAAAACTTAATTTAGATCAAGAAGCCTTAAGACCATGGTTTCCACTCGAAGATGTTTTGAAAGGATTATTTAGGCTATGCGAAAAGCTCTTTGATATTAAAGTTATTGAAGCAAATGGAGAGGCACCTGTTTGGAATGAAGATGTTCTTTTCTTTAATATTTATAATAATTCCAATAATAAAATCGCCTCATTTTATTTAGATCCATTTTCACGTCCGGAGTCTAAAAGAGGTGGAGCTTGGATGGATGAATGTTTAAATAAAAATATTGATTCAGAAGGAAATCATATCGTTCCTGTAGCCTATCTCGTATGCAATCAAACGCCTCCCTCAAAGAATAAGCCAAGCTTAATGAGTTTCGAGGAGGTTCAGACGTTATTTCATGAATTTGGTCACGGACTACAGCATATGCTCACAACAATAGATTTACCTCAAGCTGCGGGAATAAATAATGTTGAATGGGATGCAGTTGAACTTCCAAGTCAATTCATGGAGAATTGGTGCTTTGATAAGGAAACCTTGCTAAACATTGCTAAACACTATAAAACTGGCGAGAAGTTACCTGAAGAAGATTATAAGAAACTATGCGCTAATAGAACTTTTAATTGTGGAATGAGTACTTTAAGGCAGCTACATTTCGCAATAACTGATTTAAGGTTGCACAGCAATTTATCTTCTTATCAAGAATTAAATTCTGATGAGATTAGAAGAGATATCGCAAAAAATACGACTATAATTCCACCTATTAATGAGGATAAGTTTCTTTGCTGTTTTAGTCACATTTTTGCAGGAGGATATTCGGCAGGATATTACTCTTATAAGTGGGCTGAGGTTTTAAGTGCTGATGCATTTTCTATGTTTGAAGAAGCTGGATTAGAAAATGATCAAAAAATTAAAGATATTGGGAAAAAATTTAAAAATACCGTTTTGAGTCTAGGAGGAAGTTTGCCTCCATTAGAAATCTTTAAATTATTTAGGGGTAGAGAACCAAAAACTGATCCCTTAATAAGACATTTGGGTTTATAAATTAATTTATTATTTTTTTTACAATTTCATTTATAGCATATTCGTTTTTCATCAAATTTTTATGTTTAAAAATATTTAACGAGTATTTATTACCTTTAGGCAAATAAGCTTTCCAACCTGGGAAAACCATTAAATCCCAATTTGTAAAAAAACTTATACAATTTACATTTTCTAGAAAGTCATTTGAAGAATAAAGATCTTTTAATAATTTACTGTTTATTTTCATTTCCGAGATTCCTTTTAAAGGAAAATCAGGAATTATTTGTGCAGTTAATGTGCCTTTATGAGGAGATCCAACGCTAATAAACTTTTTTATTCTTTTATTTCCCTCAAAATACTTTAACCAATAACTTCCAATAATCCCACCCATTGAAAAACCTAATAAATCAATTTCCTCATCAAATCCATACTTACTAATTATCAATTCATTTAAAAATTTAGTTAAATCAATAATTGAAACCTTACCAAAATCATGCCGAAGTGTAGGAGCAAAATAATCGATGTTGTATCGATCTAATTTCCTTGTCAAGGATTTGAAAATATCTGAAGTATTCCATAATCCATGTATCAAAACAATTGGCCTATTATTTGATTCCATATTTATTACTTTTCGAAAAATTTCACGATTGATACCTTACCATTAAAACCCTCAATAGGTGGCTCGCACTTAGTTAAAATAATTTTTATTCGATCCGGATTAAATCCTCTTTGTATTATTTTTATAATTTCATCAGAATATTTCTCAATAGTAAAACAAGAAAAATTTTTTGAATGAGATTTCACTTTATGGATTATTAAAGAGTAATCTAAAGTTTTTTTTATATCATCATTCTCACTACATTCATCAAAATCTGACCATAAAAGAATATCTAAATTAAACAATTGACCAAATTTTCTCTCTTTCTCTAAGACTCCGACTCTTGCCCATAATTCAATTTTTTCAATTTTTAAGAAGTTTTTTTTCATTGATCTTCATGTATAAAATTCGCCTTGCCTGAGGCAAAATCATCAACAATATGACCTTCGCCTGTTAAAAAATATTTATATGTAACTAATCCCTCTAAACCAACTGGTCCTCTTGGTGGCAATGATTGAGTACTGATTCCTACCTCAGCTCCAAATCCATATCGAAATCCATCCGCAAATCTTGTGGAACAATTATGATAAACCCCAGCACTATCTACTGCATTCATAAATAAAGATGCGGTATTAGAATTTTCTGTGATAATTCCATCAGTATGTTTAGATCCAAAAGTTTGTATATGATCAATCGCATCATTCAAATCATCTACAATCTTTATTGACAAAATCAAATCAAGATATTCTGTACTCCAGTCATGAGACTCTGCAGATAATTTAACTCCCAAAGATACTGACTTGGCATCCCCTCTTAATTCGATTTCTTTTGAGCTAAATATTGGTATTGCTTTCGATAAAAACTCTTCCGCTATATCCTTATGAATTAATAAAGTTTCTATTGCGTTACAAGCAGCAGGATATTGAATCTTACTATCTAAAGCAACTTTGATTCCCAAATTAATATTACTTTCATTATCAATATAAAGATGGCATATACCATCCGCATGACCTAAGACTGGAATTCTTGTATTTGACTGAATGAACTTTACGAGTTCATTACTTCCTCTTGGGATTATCAAACTTATATCTTTATCTAGATGCAACATCGACATACTATCTTTTCTGCTGGTTAATAAACAAAGAGAATTTTCATCAAGAGATGATTTATTAAGTCCAGACTGTAATGCATTAAATATTGCTTTATTAGTTTGGTTCGCTTCACTCCCCCCTTTGAGTATCGCAGCATTACCTGATCTTAAAGCTAATGAACTGATTTGTATGAATGCATCTGGTCTAGATTCAAATATTACTCCAATAACACCAATTGGAACAGTCTTTCTTTGCAAGATTAAGCCTGAAGCAAGCTTTTTATTAATTTGCAACTGCCCTACAGGATCTGGGAGATCACTTACATTTCTTACGCCATCAATACCATGTAGAAATTTCTCTTTTGATAATTTTAATCTTGATAATAAAGATTGAGAAATTCCTTTCTTTTTAGCGACATTAAAATCTTGATCATTTGCCTCTAATATTTCGTCAGAATTATCAACTAAAGAATCTGCCATATGTTTAAGAGCATTTTTCCTTTGTTCATTTGAGGCCTGGCAAATTTTTAATGCTGCTTTTCTAACTTTTAAAGCTTTTTCTTTAAGTTCTATATTAGGTATAGAAATTTCAATCTTATCTTTCATAAAATTTTATACTCTAAAGCCTAATAATAATTGAAAATAAGGATTCTTTAAACATTTCCAATTAATATCTAAAAAATAATTGTACTTGACTTTTCCAATCCCCATTGGAGTCAAAAGATCCAAGTATCTCTAGATATTCATTCGCTTGTAAAGTTAAAATCCATAAAGGTGGAATATCATCTCTATCGGGTGTTGTTTGAATTGCAAAATTCAAACCATCTGTTATATCGAGTCCTATCTCAGCTATCCAAGCTTGTGATGAGGTACCTTGATTATCAGAATTATCTTGATTCTCATTTATTTCTAAGTTTTCGCTTGAAAAAATATTTTTTGCAGATTCAGAACTACTTATCAAAGCTGGATATAAAGATAATTGCAATCTTTCAGTAATTCCATCTGCTCCATTTAGTTGTGATATAAAAGCTCTATTAATTAAATTGGCAGAATTACCACCTATTAGTCCAATAATTTGAGATCTTGTATAACTTGGTGTGCTCCTTAATTGAATCATCTGATTTTCATCTTCGAATGATAATTGATCTAAAAATCCTTTATATGAAGCTTCTATTTTAATAAATCTTGTATTACCAATTCCAAAAGCATTAAAACTATTAGTATTATCAAGTGTATTTAAATCATTTGAAATATTAATATCCCTATTATTTTGGCTAATGGGAATAATGGTATCAGGAACCTTACTCGTTAAAGAAAAATCTAAATAAGGAGTTATTCCATTTCTAGAGGCGAAAAGAATATAATTATCTTGATTTTTATCTAATTTAAATGGAGTAGTGTAAAGATTAGCTCTTCCTTTTTCGATATCAATTAATCCGCGAGCATTTAAATTGTTTTTTATATTTCCATTTAAGTTCACATCAATTCTTGTATCTAGATAAGCTTTTAAAATAGTTCCATATTCAACTCTAAAATCCTGTCCAAGTTTCAAATATAAATTATCAAAAGTAATATTTCCAAGGAATTGCGGCAGATTTTCTTCAAAAAGATTTCTATTTAATATTGATTCATTAGATATTATTTCGATTTCTTTATCTCTAGACCAATAAAGTTCAGGCCAAGATTTATTAAGATTATTTTTATTAATTACTTTGGAGCTAGTATTATCATTTCCATTAACAGTTTTAAAATTAATATAGCCATTTTTCAATCCAACCTTACCAGAAATAAATGGGCGAGAAATCGATCCTTTAATAAAAATATCTGAGTCAAATTCAAAATCGATATTATTACCAACTAATTGAAAGCTTTCAGAAATAAAATTTATAGATTTATTATTATCTAATTCCCTATAAAAAGGCAATGAACCATTTAAAGAAATTTTGCCAACTTTATTACTTGAAGCATTAAAATTCTTGAACTCAACTTGATCAAAATCAAATATCAAAGTTGCATTAATATTATTTAAATTATTGTTTAATATATCTACTTCTCCATTCTGAATAAATAAAAATCCATTTGCAATTGGTTTTTTTAATCCTCCTTTGATTAGCATCCTGAGGTTAGCATCACCATTTTTAAATATAAAACTTTCATTAGATAAATTACCAATCAACTCAAGAAATCTTTGATTACCTTTTAATTTCAAATCTATTTCATTTTCATTATTTATAGGGATATTACCTGTAAGACTTATAAATTCAGCAGACTTATTTAACCATAAAGACATATCAACATTAAAGAGTGAATCTTTATAACTTATAAAAGTTTTATCAAGCGTAATATTAAAATTATTTATAGAAGTCTTATTAGAAGAAATAACACTAAAGAAATTTTGCTCTGTTAGGTTATATACAAGATTTATATCTAAATTACCTTTAAAATCTTTAGTTTTCTTAAAAAATAAATTAGCTAGATTTAAAGGTAGGTTAGTGATTTTTAAAAGTCCATTATTACGAAGTAAACCACCATTTAGATCCATTGAAAAACTATTTTTTACAGAATTAATTGGATTATTTTTTTCTATTAAATATCCATCTAAATTACTTTTAATTTTATAGTTAGATATACTATCTCCATATATATCAATTGATGAATTATAACGACCTTCAAACTCCTCAAGAAATTTATTAACTCTTTTTTTATTAATTGAAATCGCTTTAGAAGTTAGAGAATTTTTTAAAAAATTAAGTTGTTCATCTACTGTTTTTTGATTATTTGAAATCTCTAATAATTTAAGATCTTTTGAGCTGCCATTAGATTTTATTTTATTTTTGTTGAAATCAAAAATATCTAGGAGAGTTAAAGCAGTCCAATCAGTACTTATATTTATAAAATCAATAGAAATAAATTTTTTACTTTTAGATTTATAAATTAAGTCAATCATTCCTCCATCGATAGGAAATAATGATGAATTTATTTTTAAACTATTTTCTTCAAAGGAAAAATCAAATAATGAATTAGCTAGTTTAATATTTTTATATTTCCCTAAACTTAAAGAAAATCTACCTTTAGAAGTTGATGTTTCATTAACAATTAAACCTGATCCATTTATAGTTCCATCAACCCTATCAAAATCATTATTTTGCAAAGATAATTCTAATTCATTAAGAGGGAAATTATTTGCTGTCCATTTATAGTTATTATTTTTTCTAATAATATTAAAATAACCTTTATTAGAATCAAATAGTCTACTAAATTCTAAATTTTCCAATTTTAAATTTGAATCTACTTTTATTGATAAAAATGAAGGTATAGGAGAATATCTATTATTCATTTTTAATAAATAACCTATATTTTGATTTATTATTTCCCCATCCCATATCTCCCTAATTCTTATACCTTTATAGTGTGGATAATCTACACTAAAGTTTATTATAGTTTTTAGTTTATTTAATTGACCATTTATCTTACCGCTTGCTGTAATAAAGCCTCTTATACCTTTATTTCTAAATACATTTAGATTAGATAACTGAGTTCTATTTAAATCAAAGCTAGTATCTAAATCACCAAATATTATTCCATTTTTCTTAAAGCTATAAGGAATATTTCCTAAAAATTTTATTTCTGGATTAATACTATTAATATATCCTAATTCACCATCTATATTAATATTATTAATATCATTTACTAAAGGTATATTAAAGTTTATATTTGTAACTAAATTACCATAATTTGCTTGGGCGATATTACCTAATAATATATTATTTTTGCAACTAACACCTAAAAAAGGTGAATTAATAATTTGGTTAAGATTATTTGAAAATAAATTTAGATCATAGATTGATAATTTACCCTTACAATATTTTTTTTCTGAAGAGCTATAAAATGAGAGATTTGATTTCAAAAATCCATTTTTAAGATTTACATTTTTATCAAAAATACTGTATTTAAGATTTCTTAAATTTATACCTCTTGATATTATTTTGAACTTTAAAAATTCATCATTAAATTTCTTA